>NZ_DAMDFR010000003.1:0-163577 GCF_032103445.1 Stenotrophomonas sp. | reverse complement strand
CATGGGGGCTCGTAGAAAACATCCATGTTTTCTACGGTCCCGCAAACCCACCCCGGCACGCCCCAGACAGTTGGCCGGTGGCCATGGGAAATGCCACAGCCACATGCTTTTGATTTCCGATGGCCACCGACCCACTGTCGATGGCGGGTCTGGATGGGCTGGAGGGGGCGTGAGCCGCATGGATGCGGCGATCGAGCTTACATGGACGTACTTGCAGCGTCCCCCGGAACGCCCGCCCCGATCCGCCAAGCCAGGGATGCCGTGAACACCGGCTGTTCGCCAAGAGCCAACTGCAGCCGGGCAAGCCCGGCTCTACGTAGAGCATGTCACCGACGGGGACATGGGGCAAAGGCGGACAGGGAAGAGAGCCAAGGAACCGGTAAACTAGCCGGATGTCCTCCCGCCCCGCGCACGACCTGCTCAACCGCGTCTTTGGCTACGACGATTTCCGCGGTCCGCAGCAGGCGATCGTTGAACATGTCGCGGCTGGTAATGATGCGCTGGTACTCATGCCCACCGGTGGCGGCAAGTCGCTGTGCTACCAGGTGCCTTCGCTGCTGCGTGACGGTACCGGAATCGTCATTTCGCCGCTCATCGCGCTCATGCAGGACCAGGTCGAGGCCCTGCGCCAGCTGGGTGTGCGGGCCGAGTACCTGAATTCCACGCTGGATGGCGAAACCGCCGCCCGGGTCGAGCGCGAGCTGCTGTCCGGCGAGCTGGAACTGCTGTACGTGGCTCCGGAGCGCCTGCTCACTGGCCGCTTCCTGGCCCTGCTCGCCCGCAGCCGGATTGCGCTGTTTGCCATCGACGAAGCCCATTGCGTCTCGCAGTGGGGCCATGATTTCCGGCCGGAGTACCGCCAGCTCACCGTGCTGCACGAGCGCTGGCCGGAAGTGCCGCGGATCGCGCTCACCGCCACCGCAGATCCGCCCACCCAGCGCGAAATCGCTGAACGGCTGGACCTGACCGGTGCCCAGCACTTCGTCAGCTCGTTCGACCGGCCCAACATCCGCTACACCGTCGTCCAGAAGGACAACGCGAAGCGCCAGCTGCTCGATTTCCTGCGCGGGCACCGCGATGAAGCCGGCATTGTCTATTGCATGTCGCGGCGCAAGGTCGAGGAAACCGCCGAGTTCCTGTGCGCCCAGGGCATGAACGCCCTGCCCTACCATGCCGGCCTGCCCGCCGAAGTGCGCGCGGAGAACCAGCGCCGCTTCCTGCGCGAAGACGGCATCATCATGTGCGCGACCATCGCCTTCGGTATGGGCATCGACAAGCCCGACGTGCGGTTTGTCGCCCATACTGACCTGCCCAAGTCGATGGAAGGCTACTACCAGGAAACCGGTCGTGCCGGCCGTGACGGCGAGGCCGCCAATGCCTGGCTGTGCTACGGCCTGGGCGATGTCGTGCTGCTCAAGCAGATGATCGAGCAGTCCGAGGCCGGCGAAGAGCGCAAGAACCTGGAACGCGCCAAGCTCGACCACCTGCTGGGCTACTGCGAATCCATGCAGTGCCGCCGCCAGGTCCTGCTGGCCGGATTTGGCGAAACCTATCCCAAGCCGTGCGGCAACTGCGACAACTGCCTGCAGCCGCCTGATGCCTGGGACGCCACCATTGCCGCACAGAAGGCCCTCAGCTGCGTCTACCGCAGTGGCCAGCGCTTCGGCGTCGGTCACCTGATCGACATCCTGCGCGGTGGCGACAACGAAAAAATCCGCCAGTTCGGCCACAACCAGCTCAGCACCTACGGCATCGGCAACGACCTCGACGCCCGCACCTGGCGCAGCGTGTTCCGCCAGCTGGTCGCCGCCAGCCTGCTGGAAGTGGACAGCGAAGCCTACGGTGGTCTGCGCCTCACCGATGCCAGCCGCGACGTGCTGACCGGCCGCCGCAAGGTGATGATGCGCCGCGACCAGGCTCCCAGCCGTGAGCGCGACCGCAGCGGCCAGCGCACCGGCCTGTCGGTGCTGCCGCAGGACCTCGCCCTGTTCAACGCCCTGCGCGGCCTGCGTGCCGAGCTGGCACGCGAACAGAACGTCCCCGCGTTCGTGATTTTCCACGACAGCACCCTGCGCAACATTGCCGAACAGCGGCCAACCAGCATCGATGCGCTGGGACGGGTCGGCGGCATCGGCGGCAGCAAGCTCGCCCGCTACGGCAACCGGCTGATCGAGATCGTGCGCGAGGAAGGCTGATGGCACCTGTCGGACACAGGTCCAGAGTTGAATCCCACGTTCAGGCGCAGGTGCGCCGGTCCGGATTTGCTGCCAAGATGCCGTTCATGTCGCCCGGTGGCCTGCTCCTGCGCGTGGTTTTGATGCTCAGCCTGTTGTTCAACGGGCTGAACGTCGGCATGGCCGCGCCCATGGCGCTGGCCCTGCTGCCAACCGTAGCGAGCGCGCCCAGTGAGCCGCCTTGTCACAGCGAGGCACCCACGGCGCATGGTGGACATGGTGCAGAGCCGGCCCTTTCGCACACGCCCGGCCCTGACACGCAGACACCCCATGACGGCGACCACTGCCGGCTCAAGGACTGCCTGCGCAACTGCGCCCAGCAGCCCAGCCTGACCGCCCAGGTGCTGTGGCTGCCCACGCCCATGCCGCTGGCGCAGGCTCCGCTGCGCGCGGCCGGTGCCGCATTGCCGCCGCCGCCGCTGGACCGCATCACCCGGCCCCCTATCGCCTGATCGCCCTGCCGCAGTCTTCTTCTGCGTGACTGGACGCCGCCTTGTGCGTGCGTTGTTGTGGCACCTGCGCGTGCCATTCAGAACCGATCTGGAGTTTCCATGCGTTCTCCCTTTTCCACCGGTGCCGGCACGCCGGCACTGCCTTCGCGTCGTCTGTTCGTTCAAGGACTGGCCGCAGGTGGCGTGGTCGGCGGCCTGTCGGCCGTGCTGCCCAACCGCGTGCTGGCGGCCACCCCTGCCGCGGTCACTGCCCCCCAGGTGCTCACCGGCACCGCGTTTCAGCTGAACATCGGCGAATCGCTGGCCAATTTCACCGGCCGCACCCGTCCGGCCATTACCGTCAATGGCAGCCTGCCCGCGCCCATTCTGCGCTGGCGCGAGGGCGACACAGTGCACGTCCGCGTAGCCAATGCGCTGCAGGCGCATCCCACCTCGATTCACTGGCACGGCATTCTGCTGCCGGCCAACATGGACGGTGTGCCGGGCCTGAGCTTCAACGGCATCGCCCCCGGCGAAGCCTACGACTACCGCTTCACCCTCAAGCAGTCCGGCACCTACTGGTACCACAGCCATTCCATGTTCCAGGAACAGGCCGGCCTGTACGGCGCGCTGATCGTCGACCCGCTGCAGCCGGCTCCCTACCGGTATGACCGCGAGCATGTGATGCTGCTCTCGGACTGGACCGACATGGATCCGGGCGCGCTGTTCCGGCGCATGAAGAAGCTCGCCGAGTACGACAACTACTACAAGCGCACCCTGCCCGACTTCCTGCGCGATGTACGTCGTGATGGCTGGGCGGCGGCCACCGCAGACCGCGGCATGTGGGGGCGCATGCGCATGACCCCCACTGACATCTCCGACATCAACGCCCACACCTATACCTACCTGCTCAACGGCACGGCCCCGGCCGGCAACTGGACCGGCCTGTTCCGCAGTGGTGAGAAGGTGTTGCTGCGTTTCATCAATGGCGGCTCGATGACCTACTTCGACGTGCGCATCCCCGGTCTGAAGATGACCGTGGTCGCCGCCGACGGGCAGTACATCCACCCGGTCAGTGTGGATGCGTTCCGCATCGCACCTGCGGAAACCTTCGATGTGATCGTCGAGCCCAGTGGCCAGGATGCCTACACCGTGTTCTGCCAGGACATGGGCCGCACCGGCTACGCCGCCGGCACGCTGGCGGTGCGCCACGGCCTTCAGGCTCCCATTCCTGCGCGTGATCCACGACCGCTGCTGACCATGAGTGACATGGGACATGACATGAGCCCCGGCATGGACCACGGCGGACATGCGATGAAGGGCATGGAAGGCGGCTGCGGCGCGCACATGGGGCACGCTGGGCACGGCGGCGCGGACACCAAGGCCCCGCGTCATGCCCCCAGCGAGGACAACAATCCGCTGATCGACATGCGCAGCAACGCCACCGATCCGAAGCTGGACGATCCGGGCATCGGCCTGCGCGACAACGGTCGCACCGTGCTCACCTACGGCGCGATGCACAGCCTGTTCGAGGATCCCGATGGACGCGAACCTGGCCGCGAGGTCGAGCTGCACCTGACCGGGCACATGGAGAAGTTCAGCTGGTCGTTCGATGGCATTCCCTTTGCCAGTGCCGAACCCCTGCGCCTGAACTACGGCGAGCGCATGCGCATCGTGCTGGTCAACGACACCATGATGCAGCACCCGATCCACCTGCATGGCGTGTGGAGCGACCTGGAAAATGCCAACGGCGATTTCCAGCTGCGCAAGCACACCATCGACATGCCGCCCGGCACCCGCCGCAGTTACCGTGTGCGCGCGGACGCGCTCGGCCGCTGGGCGTACCACTGCCACCTGCTGTACCACATGGAAGCGGGCATGATGCGCGAAGTGAGGATCGAAGAATGAGCCGGATTCTCACTCGTTGCAGCCTCAGCGCAGCCCTGCTGATGATCGTCGCGCCCGCATGGGCGCAGTCACATGCGGGTATGGACCATTCGAAGATGGACCATTCGAAGATGGACCATTCGAGCATGGACCATTCGAAGATGGATCACGCGACGATGGACCATGCAGGCATGGATCATGCCGCGATGGGCCACGGCACCCCCACGACCGATCTGCCACGCGAACCGATCCCCGAGGTCACCGATGCGGACCGTGCCGCGGCCTTTCCGCCGATTGATCACGGCGCGATGGAACACGCGCCGGACATCCACAGCCTGCTGCTGATCAACCGCCTGGAAGGTTGGGACGGGAAGCACGGCACCGGCCAGGCCTGGGAAGCCAGCGGCTGGGTCGGCAGCAACGTCAACCGCCTGTGGCTGCGCAGCGAGGGCGAGCGCAGCGGTGGTCGCACCGACGCCGCCGACCTGGAGGTGCTGTACGGACGCAGCGTGTCGCCGTGGTGGGACGTACTGGTCGGGGTGAAGCAGGACTTCCGCCCAGCCGATTCACGCACATGGGCCGCGTTCGGTGTACAGGGACTGGCCCCGTACAAGTTCGAGACCTCGGCAACAGCCTATGTGGGCGAAGGCGGCCAGGTGATGGCCACGGCTGAAGTTGAGTACGAACTGCTGCTGACCAACCGGCTGATCCTGCAGCCGTTGGTGGAGGCGACTGTCGCCGCCAAGGACGAGCCGGAGCGCGGCATTGGCAGCGGCTTGAACAAAGTGGAGGCCGGCCTGCGCCTGCGCTACGAGTTCAATCGGCGTTTCGCACCGTATATCGGCATCAGCCATGAGCGCGTGTTTGGCGACACCGCCGACTACCACCGCGCGGCCGGCGAACACCTGCGTGATACACGCTGGGTGGCCGGTGTGCGGGTGTGGTTCTAGGAATGATGGGGTGCCGGCCAGCGGCCGGCACTACCCTTAGAAATCGAAAATATCGGACAAGAAGCTCTCTTTCTTTTTCTTCCGGTACCCACCGTGCTGGTCGCCGTAGTGCTGCTGCCCCAGATGGCGGGTATCGCGGTGGCGGACCTCCGGCGGCGGCGGCGGCGGAGCAGCGCGCACGGGAGCCGGCGCAGTTGCCGCGGCAGACCGCTCGATGATCTTGTCCAGTTCACCGCGGTCCAGCCAGACCCCGCGGCACTGCGGGCAGTAATCGATTTCGATGCCCTGGCGTTCGGACATCACCAGCGCCTGGGTGGTACACACGGGACATTGCATTCAGGTGACTCCTGGATTCAAAGTTTGACTCTACCTGCGCGCAGCTGAGCGCCGCACAACACCGGGCGCGGCTGTAACCTGAATGCAATACTTCCGCCTGCACGATTTCCTCACCGGCGCAGCGGCGATACTTGCGCGCCTTTTGACCACCGGCCCGCAGGAAACCCGTTCCATGTTGCTGTCCAAGCACCACCCCGTCCCCCGTATCCTGCTGGTTGAAGACAGCGAGGACACCCGCGAACTGAGCCGCATCACCCTGGAAAGCCAGGCCTGCGAGGTGGCAGCGGTCAGCACCGCCGAGGCCGCGCTGGGGCTGCTGCGCGCCGGCGAGCGCTACGACCTGGTGTTCACCGATGTCTGCCTGGGCGGCGTGAGTGGATTGGAGGCGGCCCACCTCATCCAGGAATACCAGCCGGGGTTGCCGGTGCTGGTGACCTCCGGACTGCAGCCTGCGGAGGTCCTGCCGCGACTGACCGCCAGCATGCGTTTCCTGCCCAAGCCCTACACCATGACCGAGCTGCTGGACGCCATCCGGGACACCCTGCAGCCGCCGCTGGCGGCGTGAATCCGGGCGTGACGTTATGCCGGCTTGCGGCAGCTCAACCGGGTGCCATAGAACGCCAGCGTGACCTCGCCCTGGTGCTCCCAGAATTCCACACCCTCACGGGTGTAACGCGCGCCACTCGCAGCGGGCGCGAGAAACGCAATCGCCTGGTCCTGCCCCAGCCTTATCAGCGCGGCCTTTGGCTCGATCTCATTGTAGTAGGTCACCGCCAACGGCTTGTCGCTACCCTCGCAGACGAAGTTCACTGCTGCGGGTGCCGGGCCAGGCGTGGTCGCGATCTGCAGTTCCACGATGCGCGTCTGGTAGGCCTCCACCAGACACCGGCGCGCATCGACGGCCTGCCAACACGCATCGCGTCCCTTGATCCAGCCGCGCTGCTCGGCGGCGATATCCAACTCGTCCGGGCTGGTCTGCGCGGCCTTGTAAAGCTCACCCAGCCGTCGATCCAGCGCTGACAGTTCCGCGTCGTTGCAGACCTGGGTTTCTGCGTCGGAACTGGCCTGATTACAGTCGAAGGAGGGACCTTGCGCGGGGGCGGGGGCAGGGGCGGAGGCAGGCGCGGGTGGGGCCGTCGGTTCCGCGGCTACGGGTGGCTGCGCCGGCGATTCCGCCGGCGTGGGTTCGGGCTTGGAGCACGCCGCCAACGCCAGTGCAGCCAGACCGAGCAGAAAAGGACGTTTCATGAGAGCTCCAACACCCTGACGAGGGCCCCAGTCTGCCTCACCTCACGTCCAGACCACGTAGAGCCGGGCTTGCCTGGCTGCGAACGCACGGAGACCTTCAGCCGGGCAAGCCCGGCTCTACGACAGCCCCCGTCACACGCCGCAATCGGCGCGGTGTCTCTCCGGCAGCACTTCAATACTGCCCACGGCCAACTGTTCCAGCACCGCCTCGGGCCCACGCCGACTGACCCAGCCTAACCCTTCCCGCGCCGCCGACGCATCATGAATGCGGTCAATCACCGGCAGCGCCCAACCGCGCCGGTCATACTCGGCCAGCCACTGCGGGCAGCGCATGGCCAGCACCTCACGCGGGTGGGTGACCAACGCATCGCAATCCCCACGCTGGAACGGGGTGCTGCCGCTGGCGATATACCGCTGGAACGCTGGACCGCCATTGCCCAGCGCCGCCACATGCGCATCGGCCACATCACGCACGTCCACACCGCGATGCAGGCGATACAGCAACATGCGATCGGGCGTTTCCGGGAAGCAGCGCGACATGCGGATCACCCGCACCTGGAAGTCCTCGCCCGCAATCTCTTCCAGCCCCTGCTCAGCGGCCAGCTTGGAGCGGTGATACACGGTGCGGGGTTGCGGCACGGTCTGCTCGTCCACCCAGGTGCACTGACCCGACGTGATGGCATGTCCATACAACGCCGTCGTGCTGGTAAACACCAATCGCCGCACGCCCGCCTCGCGTGACAACCGGGCAAGGGCCAGCGTGCCATCCACGTTGATGCGCTTGAACTCACTCTCGCTGTGCAGCGGTACATGCGGGGCATGCAGCGCGGCCGCGTGGATGACCGCATCTACGCCTTCCAGCGCAGTCGCCAGCACGTGGGGATCGGTGACATCGCCAACGTGGCGGGTGGTCGCAAAGGGGGTGCGGTCGATGCCGACCACCTCGTGGCGCGCGGCCAGTGCACCAAAGATGGCGCGCCCGACCCGGCCTGAACTTCCTGTCAGAAGAATCTTCACTGTGGAGCACTTATCAGCGCCCGGGACCTACCGGGATGGCGCGATTGTAGTAGAGCCACGCCCTGCGTGGCTGGGCCAGATGCGACCCTGCTGCAAGCTGCGAAAGCGGTCACGCTTGCGATGCGACGCCCCGTCCAGAATCCTCACCCGGCACAACACTTGCAGTGTGCACGGCATCCCCACTACCCTCGCCCATCACCATGAAACAAGGACGTTGCACACTATGCTTTCCCCGTTGATTCGCCCGGCGTCACACCGCTCAACCCGACATGCTGGATCCCGACGGGCGGCCACTGCACTCATCCTTGCGGCCGCCATCGTCGCCCCTGCTGCCGGCGCAGAGACCTTGACCGAGCGGCTGAAGGCCCCCGACCAGGCTGCGATGGAATTCACTTTGCAGCTTGTCATGGCAAGCGGCCCGGAGGGCGCAAAGTCGCTGGGCAGCGAGGAGAACCTCGCGCGCATCAAAACCGTGGGCGGCATGAAGCAACTGCTGGACGAATCCACCTACACCGACGCCGAAATCACCCATCTGCTGGGTTCATGCGAGACCGCCGCCACCATCGTGCGTGCATTGATGATGTATGGCAATGCACCAAGCAGCGCGGAAGATCTGAAGAGTCCCGATTTCCTGCGGCGCACCCAGCAGGGAATGGCCGCCAACATCGGTCGCTTCGACGCGCAGATGGCAGAGCTGATGCCACTTGCGCTACGTTGCAAGGTACCGGCGGTAAAGACGCTCCAGAACCAGGTCTCGACCCAGCCCTCCGAAGAAGAGATCAGCGAACGCAGGGACGCCCTCCTCAAGGCCCGCGCGGAGCTGTCCCATGCCTATGAGAGCGGGCTGGTTGTCCTGGGGAGTGCGGCTGCCGGAGAACAACTCAGGCAATCCATTGCGACAGCACTGGAAGAGACTGCATCGAGCTATGCCCCGGCGCTCGACCTGGCCAAGCGCCATTCCATTGCAGCGCGGATTCGCGAAATGGCGGAGAAGGCCGAGCCGGGTGCTCGCGATGGGCTGGGACGTATGGCGGAAGCGTTTGAAATCACGAGCTGCACCGGCTTATGTACCTACTGAAGCCAGCCTCCGGGGGGGTTACCTGACCGGAGCCTTTCGACCGCGACCGCCCAGCTCATGCTCGGCCGCGAGGGCCAGGAAGGCGGAGCGGCTCATGTGCCGGCTGGCAGCGGCCGCGTCGATCTTTCCAACCAGATTTTCCGGCAAGCTGATGTTGAGCCTTACCGCGCGGGTGTTGATCTTGGAGAGGTCGATATCGACCAGCATCCAGAATCCGCTTTTGAACTCGCGCTGGCGACGATATTTGTCCACAAGATTCGGTCGCGGCGGCATCAGCGCCTCGCCTTCGTACATCAGCTCGACCGCTTCCTGCACGGCAGCCGGCAAGTCCTCAAGGTTGTCTGCCGCGCTGTGTACACCAAGCATGTCCGGCACGATCGCGCCATAGGCGCTGTCTTCGTCCTTATGGACGTACACGGGATAGAGCATCACTTCCTCCAACCGGCTTGCCGGAAAATGCTGGTAACCGTGCCCTGCGGCAGGTCGCGCTTCGGATGCGGCACGATGACCAGGCATGAAAAAGGCGCTCCATGAGCGCCTTGAATCATTGAAGCAACTGGTGGGCCGTGAAGGATTCGAACCTTCGACCAAAAGATTAAAAGTCTTCTGCTCTACCGACTGAGCTAACGGCCCATTGCTGCCCCTGGCATTGCGCCGGGGGTGCGCATTCTAACCCACTTTGGCGGCCTGTCACACCCGCCGCGTGAATCCGGGCTCAGACGTAGCGGGTGGGGTCGGCCACGCCGGCGTCGGCAAAGCCCTGCGCGCGCAGGCGGCAGGCGTCGCAGTGACCACAGGCACGGCCCTGTTCGTCGGCGTTGTAGCAGGACACGGTCAGGCCGAAATCCACGCCCAGACGCACGCCCTCGCGCACGATGTCGGCCTTGCTCAGGAACTGCAGTGGCGCGTGCACCTGGATGCCCGCCCCTTCCACGCCGGCCTTGGTGGCCAGGTTCGCCAGGGTCTGGAAGGCCTGGATGAACTCCGGGCGGCAGTCCGGATAGCCGGAATAGTCCACCGCATTGACCCCGCAGAAGATGTCGCTGGCACCGAGAACCTCGGCCCAGCCCAGCGCCACCGACAGCATGATGGTGTTGCGGGCCGGCACGTAGGTGACCGGGATGCCCTCGCCGCCCGCTTCGGGCACGTCGATGTCATCGGTCAGGGCGGAACCGCCGATGCTGCGCAGGTCCACATTGACGGTCTTGTGAGCGACCACGCCCAGGGCCTTGGCCACATTGGCGGCGGCGTCCAGCTCCGAGGTGTGGCGCTGGCCATAGCGCACGCTCAGGGCGTGCACGGCGAAGCCCTGCTCACGGGCGATGGCGATGACGGCGGCGGAATCCATGCCGCCGGAAAGAAGCACGACTGCGTTCTTCATGGAATACATCCGGTGGGTTGTGGGGACCAGCACGCTGTCCCGCGCCGGGGGTACATCAAGGGACCACGAGCGGGCTCAGCGGCCCGGCTCGTCATCCCACAATATTTTGTGCAGTTGCATCTGGAAGCGGACCGGCAGGCGATCCTCCACGATCCAGTCGGCCAACTGGCGCGGCGTCACCTGACCCTTGCTGGGCGAGAACAGCACCATGCTGCGCTCATTCAGCGCGTGCTCGCGGACCATGCCGCGCGCCCATTCGTAGTCTTCCCGGCTGCACAGCACGAACTTGATCTGGTCACGGCGGGTCAGCAGCGGCAGGTTTTCCAGCCGGTTGCGGGCCATTTCGCCGGAATCCGGGGTCTTCAGGTCCACTACCCGCGACACCCGCGGGTCCACCCCGCTGACGTCCAGTGCGCCGGAGGTCTCCAGCGAGACATCCAGGCCGGCATCGCAGAGCTTCTCCAGCAGGATCAGGCAGCGCTTCTGCGCCAGCGGCTCACCGCCGGTCACGCAGACGTGCTGGACACCCTGGGCCAACACCTCGGCGACGATATCGTCGATATCCCACCAGGTGCCGCCGTGGAAGGCGTAGGCGGTGTCGCAGTAGGTGCAGCGCAGCGGGCAGCCGGTCAGGCGCACGAACACGCTCGGCCAGCCGGCCGCATCGGCTTCGCCCTGCAGGGAGGTGAAGATCTCGGTGATCTTCAGCCTGGGCAGGGGCGACTGCACGATGTCGCTGGGAAGCGCGGCGGCGGCGGCGGACGAGGTGGCGTTCATGAGGGTGTTCTGCGGTACTGCTTCGGAAACGAGCGCAGCCAGGCAGGGCCTGGCTCTACGGGAAATGCATGCTATCCGGCCAATTATACCGGCCTGGGCCGGTGGGGGCGTCAGCGGATCTGCTGGCCCAGACGGATCGACTGCAGGCGGTCCTGCGCGGTGCGGGCAGCGTCCGAGCCCGGGTAGGTGCTGACCACCTGCTCCAGGGTTGCCTGGGCCTCGTCGACCTTGCCTTCGCCATACTGCGACAGGCCGATCTTGAGCAGACCGCCCGACGCTTTGTCGTGGGTCGGATAGCGGGCGATGAGGTCGCGGAACTGCGCCTCCGCCTGCGGGAAATTGCGGATGGCGTAGTAGCTTTCACCCAGCCAGTACAGCGCATTGGGGGTGTAGACGCCGTTCGGGTAGAGCTCCAGGAAGCTCAGGAACATCTGCGCCGATTCGTCGTACTTGCCGGCCTTGAGCGAGTCAAAGGCCACGTTGTACATGGTGCGCTCGTCGCCACTGGCGGCAAGGGCACCGGCATCGCCGTGCACGGACGGGGGTCGCTCGGTGGCGACCACAGGCGGTTTCGGCGCAGCGGGCTTGGCAGCGGCCGGGCCGTTCGCGGCCGGGACGGCCGGAAGTGCCGGCGCAGCGCCGCCTTCCAGACGGTTCAGACGACCGTCGAGGTCCAGGTACTGATCCTGGGCGGATTGTTTCTGCTGGGCGTTGTCGTGCTGGAGCTGTTCAACCGTGCTCTGCAGCTGCTGCACCTGCTGGCGCAGGGCATTGATCTGGTTCAACAGGTCCTGGTTGGAGCTGTTGTTGTACATCTGCTGCTCGAGCGCGCCAACGCGGTCGGCCAGGCTCTGCCGCTGGGCCTGCGCCGGTGCGGCAGCCACGAGGGCTGCCGCAACGACCAGCATCAGTTTGATGCCGATGCGCATGACTTACTGCGCGGTGTAGACGATTTCGACGCGACGGTTCTGCGACCAGCAGGACTCGTTCGACTCGGTGCAGACCGGACGCTCTTCACCGTAGGACACGTCGGTCAGCTGCGGAGCCGAACCACCATTGGCCTGCAGAGCCGAGTTCACGGCGGCGCTACGACGCTCACCCAGAGCCTGGTTGTAAGCGCGCGAACCGCGTTCGTCGGTGTGACCCTGCAGGGTGATGCGCGAGGACGGACGGTCACGCAGGTACTTGGCGTGGCAAGCCATGATGGCCTGGAATTCCGACTTCACTTCTTCCTTGTCCAGGTCGAAGTACACCACGCGCTGGCGCAGGCAGGCGTCGGTGTCCAGGTCGCCCGGGCCGTACAGTCCGGAGGTCGACGGACCGGTCGGCTGGGTGGTGGAACCGGTGTCGACCGGGGCCGGAGCCTCTTCCTTCACCTTCTTGGAGCAGCCGGCCAGGACGGCCACAGACAGCAGGGAGACAAGCAGAACGCGGGTGGACTTGTTCATAGAATACCTTTGAGGGCTAAAGCCGGATGAGGGGATGAATACGGGCGAATCTTAACACTCTGTTAGCGCTTTGTACGGTATGGCGACCAAGAAGGCTCACGAACATCGCCATCCGCCAGTACCAGCCGCTGGCGCACACGCCCGTCAGCCGAAACTGCATACAAAACCCCACGTCCACCCTCGCGGGCGGCGTACAACACCATGCTTGCGTTGGGAGCGAAGCTGGGCGATTCGTCGAGCGACCCGACGGACAGGGTGCTCCAGCGCGGGGAGCCCAGGCTGCTGTCCATCATCGCGATCTTGTAGGTGTTGCCGCTGCCCTGGGCCATGACGATCTTCTTGCCGTCATAGGACACGCCCGGGGTGGCGTTGTAGTTGCCCTGGAAGGTCACGCGCGAGGCGCTGCCACCGCTGGAGGCGACCTGGTAGATCTGCGGGCGGCCGCCCCGGTCGGAGGTGAAGTAGATGCTGCTGCCGTCGGCGCTCCAGGTCGGCTCGGTGTCGATGGCGAAGTGGTTGGTGAGCTGGGTCAGCTGCTTGCTGGCCAGGTCCATGACGTAGATTTCCGGGTTGCCGCTGCGCGACAGCGACAGGGCCAGGCGACGGCCATCCGGCGAGAACGACGGGGCGCTGTTGATGCCGCGGAAGCTGGTCACCAGCTCACGGGCACCGGTGGTGATGTTCTGGATGTAGATGGCCGAATTGCCACGCTCGAAGCTCACATAGGCCAGGCGGTTGCCATCCGGGCTCCACGACGGCGACAGCAGCGGCTCGGCCGAACGCACGATGGTCTGCGGGTTGTAGCCGTCCGAGTCAGCCACCATCAGCGCATAGCGCATGGCCGCGCCCTTGCCGCTGGCGGTCACGTAGGCGATACGGGTCCAGAACGCCCCGCGCACACCGGTGATCTTTTCATAGATGTCGTCGGCCATCTGGTGGGCCACGTCGCGCATGGCGGTGCTGCGCGCGGTCATGGCCAGGCCGAGCAGGCGCTCACCCTTGGGCACGTCGTACAGTTCGTACTCCACGCGGTAGGCACCGGCACCGGCGTCGAGCACGCGGCCGACCACGATGTAGTTCTGTTTCAGCGCGCGCCAGGTGGCGAAATTGATCTCGCCGCCACGGGTCGGCTTTTCCAGGATCTGCTCGACCGGCAGGTTGCGGAACTGGCCGGAACGCTCCAGGTCGGCGCGGACCACGGCGGCGACGTCGGTTTCCGGGGCGGCAGCCGACCCCTGGTAGGGCATCGGGACCACGGTGATCGGCGTGGCCGAGGCGTTGCCGCCGATGATGTCGATATCCAGACCGCGCTGTTGCGCGACGGCGGCGAAGGGCAGCAGTAGAGCCGCAAACACGGCAAACCAGCGAGGCATCTTCTTCATTGAGCGCTCAGTAAGAGAAAACCAATTACGAGGGATAACAGCAGTGCGGTGAACAGTTTCGCAATCATGAACCAACCGGGTGTGAAATCCGAGTGGTCAGCGGCGATTTGATCACATGCCGTTAACAGAAACAGGCGTCCAGGTCTGAATCGTCAGCGCAACGGTGCTTGGAACTTCAGCATCATCCAACGCTGGAAAACGGACTCAAACCCGCGGTACGGGAGCGGCTGCGCACGCAGCACGGCTGCTTCGATGGACGCTTTCCCCGCCTCGTCGAACTCGCAGTCCGCCGTGGCGGTCGCGCTGGCGATCGTCCCGCCAGGCAGTTGCACAACCTTGACCTCGCAGCGCGACCCGGGTTTCAGCGTCGCCGGGAGGGTCCAGTTCGCCAGCACGCGCGAGTGGATCGCCGCCACATACTCCGCTTCCAGGTCCGTAGAGGCCAGGGAAGCTGGAGTGAATCCGGCGATCAGGCCCGCCAGCATCCATTTGCCAATCGAGGTCATCGGATATCAACGATCCTGGGCGGTAAAGGTAAAGTTGATCGTACGGGTATACACCGGCTCAAAGCCGCGGTACGGCAGCGGCTGGGCATTGAGCACCGCGGCCTCGATCGAGCGCTTGCCGGCCTCATCGAACGGACAACTGGGGCTGACCTTGGCCTGGAGCACGTTGCCGCCCGGAAGCTGGGTGATCGCAATCTGGCACTTCTGCCCCAGCGGCACCGAATCCGGTCGCTGCCACTGCGCCAGCACCTTCTGCTGGATCGCGGCGGCGTACTTGGCCAATAGGTCGTCGCTGGTACCACCTGCGCCCGCGGACGGCTGCGCAGCACCAGCGGACCCGCTGGTAGAGGCACCGGACGCCGCACGTGCGGCGGTGACCTGGCGCAGCTTCTGCTCGGCCAGCTTGGCTTCCTTCTCGGCGGCCTCGCGACGGCTGCGGATCTCGGCAATCTTCTTCTGCCGATCGGCTTCCGCCTTGGCATCGTTGGCCTGCTGCGCCTGCTCCGCCAGCTTCTTCTGCTCGGCTTCCTGCTGCTTGGCCAGCCGTGCCTTCTGCTCGGCTTCTTTCTGGCGCTCGCGCTCGGTCAGGTCGATCTGTTCCTGGCGGCGCTTGGCTTCCTGCTCCTGCTTTTCCTTCTCCGCCGAAATCGCCATCGCGTTGACCGCGGCCTGGTCGACCTTGTCCGGCTGCGCGATGCGCTCCTGGGCCTGTTGCTGCTGCGGGCTCAGCGCATCCTGGGGACGCGGTTCCGGCAGCGGCTGCGGCGGCGGCACGGTGTCCTCTTCCACCGGGGTAGGCTGTTCCACCGGTTCGGGCAGGTCGGGCAGTTTTTCCGACGCGCGCAGCGCCTGACGGGCCGCGGCGGCTTCCGACGCGGTCAGGGTCATGCTGGCTTCCAGCGCGGGATCGCCCACTGCGGCCTCGGTGTTGCGGTCCGGCGACCACAACCAGCCGGCAATCAGCACCAGCGCCACCAGCAGGTGCACGGCAACCGCCAGGACGACCGGCAACGCCCAGTCGTCTTCCGGGGAACGCGGCGGCGGCAGAACGTTAGTTTGCATCGGTCGCCAGACCCACCTTCTCCACGTTGGCGCGCTTGATCACGTTCATCGCGTCCACGACTTTTTCATAGGCCACGGCCTTGTCGGCCGCCACGATCACGCGCAGGTTCTTGTCCTGGCTGATGAGCGCGCCGAGCTGTGCCTGCAGCTGGGTGGCATCCACCGGCTCCGGCTGCTTCGCGTCTGGCAGCTTGAGGCTGAGCTGCCCGTCCAGGCGTACCGAGACCACCACCGGGTCCTGCTTGCTTTCCAGCGCCTTGGCCTGCGAGCTGGGCAGGTCTACATCGAAGCTGAGGGTGAGCAGCGGCGCGGTGACCATGAAAATGATCAGCAGCACCAGCATGACGTCGATGTAGGGCACGACGTTGATTTCAGATTTGAGCTTGCGGCGCTTGCGGCGGCCGATGGCAGCGGTCATATCGGAGCTCCTGTCTGCCGCGCTCAGGCGTCGTTCGAGGTCTGGCGCTGCAGGATCGAGCTGAACTCATCGGCGAAGGTTTCAAACCGCACCGACAGGCGCTCGACCCGGGTGGTGAAGCGGTTGTAGGCCCACACCGCCGGAATTGCCACGAACAGACCGATCGCGGTGGCGAACAGCGCTTCGGAGATGCCCGGGGCGACCGAGGCGATACCGGCCTGCTCGCCGCTGTTGATCATGTCGTGCATGGTCACCATGATGCCGAACACGGTGCCGACCAGGCCGACGTAGGGCGCGGTCGAACCGATGTTGGCCAGCAGTTCCAGATTGCGTTCCAGCTGGTCCACTTCGCGGGTGTAGGTGGTGCGCATGGCGCGCTGCGCCCCTTCCAGCTGCGCGCGGGCATCCAGCCGGCGGCCTTCGCGCAGACGGGTGAACTCACGGAAGCCGGATTCGAAAATGGCTTCCAGCCCGCCGACCTTGCGGTTGCGGTCGGTGGCGGCGGTGTACAGCTTGCCCAGATCGGCACCGGACCAGAAGCGGCCTTCGAATTCGTCGGCCTGGCGGTTGGCCGCGCTGAACACACGGGCCTTGCGGAAGATGATGATCCAGCTGATGAACGAGCCGGCCAGCAGCAGCAGCACGATGAAGATCACCGGGTAGCTGGCCTTGGTCATCAGCTCGAAATAGTTGATGCCGCCGTGCGCGTTCTGCGCGACAGCCTGCGACGCAGCGCTGGTTACTTCCTGCGGCAGTGCCTCGACCACGGTGGCCTGCAGGGCCAGGAGCATTGCGATCATCCGGTGTTCCTCAGTATGCGGATTCTGGAAATTCGTAGGGTTTCAACGCGGCATGCAGAACATCATCCATGCCGCGTGGTTTGAATGTGGAGGCATCCAATGCCGCGATCTTCACCTGCGCGGTCAGCAGCGTCTCATCGCCGCGACACACCGCCTGGCTGAACACCATGCTGGCGCGCTTGCACTGCACCAGCCGGGCACTTACCGCCAGCGCGTCGTCCAGCCGCGCCGGCTTCAGGAAATCCATGCTCATCGAACGTACGGCAAACACCAGCCCGTGTTCGATGCGGGTGCGTTCCTGGCCGAAGCCCAGCGCGCGCATCCATTCGGTCCGTGCCCG
Source organism: Stenotrophomonas sp. (assembly GCF_032103445.1). Classification (GTDB taxonomy): domain Bacteria; phylum Pseudomonadota; class Gammaproteobacteria; order Xanthomonadales; family Xanthomonadaceae; genus Stenotrophomonas. The sequence goes on along the minus strand of NZ_DAMDFR010000003.1, from coordinate 146,282 downwards.
CTCCATGAAGGCCACGTAGCGGGCGTGGTAGACCACGCCACCTGCGTCGGTATCTTCCCAATAAATGCGTGTCGGCCAACTGAACCGGGGATCAACCACCATCGGGCACCTCGGCGAACAGGTCGGCCGGCGGGTTCTTCGGCTTCAGGCCCATGTGCCGGTAGGCCTTGTGCGTGGCCATGCGGCCGCGCGCGGTGCGCACCAGGAAGCCCTGCTGGATCAGATAGGGTTCAACCACGTCTTCCAGCGTGCCCCGCTCTTCCGACAGGGCGGCGGCCATGGATTCCACGCCCACCGGGCCGCCGTCGAAGTAGTCGATCAGGGTCTTGAGCATGCGCCGGTCGAGGTCATCGAACCCTTCCGGGTCGACCTTGAGCATCTGCATGGCGGCCTGCGCAACCTCTTGATCAATATGCCCGCCGGCCTTGACCTGCGCGTAGTCGCGCACGCGCCGCAGCAGCCGGTTGGCGATACGCGGGGTGCCGCGCGAGCGCCGCGCGATCTCGGCCGCCCCTTCCGGGGTGCAGTCGATGCCCAGGATGGTGGCCGAGCGGCGCACGATCCGGGTCAATTCCTCGGGCGTGTAGAACTCCAGCCGGTGCACGATGCCGAAGCGGTCGCGCAGCGGCGCGGTCAGCAGGCCGGCGCGGGTGGTGGCCCCGATCAGGGTGAACGGCGGCAGGTCGATCTTGATCGAACGGGCGGCGGGGCCCTCACCGATCATGATGTCGATCTGGAAATCTTCCATCGCCGGGTACAGCACTTCCTCGACCACCGGCGACAGACGATGGATTTCGTCCACGAACAGCACGTCGTGCGGCTGCAGGTTGGTCAGCAGCGCGGCCAGGTCACCGGCCTTCTCGATCACCGGGCCCGAGGTCACCCGCAGGGCCACCCCCAGCTCGTTGGCGATCACGTGGCTCAGGGTGGTTTTACCCAGCCCGGGCGGGCCGAAGATCAGCACATGGTCCAGCGCTTCGCTGCGCGCCTTGGCGGCCTCGATGTAGATCGACAGCTGCTCGCGCACGGGGGCCTGGCCGAGGTAATCGGCCATGCGCTTGGGGCGGATGCTGGCGTCGGTGCTGTCGTCCTCGCGGGTCGCGCCGGCACCGATGATGCGGTCGTCAGTCATCCCGCGATTATGCGGCAATATCGCGTGATTCGGGGGTGTCGGGTTGCCGGCCAGCGGCCGGCACTACCGGATCGCTGCAGCATCGGTAGCGCCGGCCGTTGGCCGGCACCCCGCGATCCGTCAGATCTCCACCTGAGCCCCGAGCTCCACGAGCCGGTTCCCCGGAATCCGGAAGAACCCGGTGGCCGGGGCGGCATTGCGGTGCATCAGCGCAAACAGCTTGTCGCGCCAGATCGGCATGCCACGGTTGGCGGTGGCCACGATGGTCTCGCGGCTGGCGAAGAAGGTGGTGTCCATCGGGTCGAAGTAGATGCCGCCGTGGTCGCACGAGCGCATCAGCGCCAGCGGCACGTCCGGGGTCTCCATGAAGCCGAAGCGCACGAATACCCGGTAGAACTCATCGCCCACCGACTCGATCTTCAGCCGCTGCCCTTCCATGGCATACGGAATCGGCAGGGTTTCCACGTGCAGGAACACGTTGCGCTCGTGCAGCACCTTGTTGTGCTTGAGGTTATGCATCAGCGCATGCGGGGCCACGCTCGGGTCGGCGGTCAGGAACACCGCCGTGCCCGGCACCCGCACCGGCGGGGCCAGCATCAGCCCGGGCAGGAAGGTGTCCAGACGAATGCCGTCCTTGCGGATCTCGTCGCGCAGCAGCTCGCGGCCGCGCCGCCAGGTGCGCATCATGGTAAATAGCACGATGCCCAGCACCACCGGGAACCACGCACCCTGCAGCAGCTTGGCCCCGTTGGCGATGACAAAGCCCAGGTCGATGATGAAGAACACCACGCACAGCGGGATGATCCAGTAGCGGGTGCGCGGCCACAGCGCGCGCGCCACCAGCGCCAGCAGCAGGGTGTCGATCAGCATGGTGGCCGACACCGAGATGCCGTAGGCCACGGCCAGGTTGGACGAGCTGCGGAAGGCCAGCACCAGCCCGATCACCATCACCGCAATGCCCCAGTTGATGCCGGGAATGTAAATCTGGCCGATGGTGTCGTGCGAGGTATGGGTGATGCGCATGCGCGGGATGTAGCCCAGCTGCATGGCCTGGCGCGAGACCGAGAACGCGCCGGTGATCACCGACTGCGAGGCGATCACCGCGGCCATGGTGGCCAGGATGATCATCGGGTACAGCGCCCAGTCCGGCACTGCCTCGAAGAACGGGTTCTTCACCGCCTCGGGGTGGTTCAGCACCAGCGCGCCCTGCCCCAGGTAGTTCAGCACCAGGCACGGCAGCACGAAGAAATACCACGCGTGACGGATGGGCTTGGCCCCGAAGTGGCCCATGTCGGCGTACAGCGCCTCGCCACCGGTCACCGCCAGCACCACCGCGCCGAGGATGAAGATGCCGTGCCAGCTGTGGTCCATGAAGAAGCGCACCGCCCAGTACGGATTGAAGGCCTTGAGCACTTCCGGTGCGTCGACGATGTTGTACAGGCCGATCGCCGCCAGCGAGATGAACCACACCGAGGTGATCGGCCCGAACGCCTTGCCGATTTTTTCGGTGCCGAAGCGCTGCGCGGCAAACACCATCAACAGCACCACCACGGTGATCGGCACGATGAACGCATGCAGGCCCGGTGCGGCCACCTCCAGGCCTTCCACCGCACCCAGCACCGAAATGGCGGGGGTGATGACGCCGTCGCCAAAGAACAGCGAGGCCCCGAAGATGCCGAGGATGCCGACCACATAGGCCGAGCGCGAGCCGTTGCGCATGGTGCGCTGGGTCAGCGCCATCAAGGCCATGATTCCGCCTTCGCCGTCGTTGTCGGCGCGCATGATGATGGTCACGTACTTCAGCGTCACCACCAGCATCAGCGCCCAGAACGCCAGCGACAGCACGCCGAGCACGGTGTCATGGTTGCCGACCAGGCCGTAGTGCTCGGAGAAGGCTTCCTTCAGGGTGTACAGCGGACTGGTACCAATGTCGCCGAACACCACGCCGATGGCACCGATCATCAGCGCCATGCCGCTGCCCGGCGGGGCATGCCCGTGGGTCGCGTGACCGCTGTCGTGCTGATGGGAAGTGCTGGACATGGGACTCCGGTCTGGCGTCTTTTCTGGAAAAGGAGAGCCGCGCCTCAGCGCAGCGCGGCCTGCAGGGCCTTGCGGATCACAGTGGCGACATCGTCGCCGTCGGCCTTGGCATCGCGCGCCATGCGCGCCGCCTCGGTCGGTTTGTACCCCAGTTGCTGCAGCGCCACGGTGGCTTCGGACACCGGGTCGGGCCCGATCGCACCGGACACCGGTGCCCCGCCGCCGCCGAAATTGGCCGCGCGGTCGCGCAGTTCCAGCACCATGCGCTCGGCGGTCTTCTTGCCGATGCCGGGGATGCGGGTCAATGCGGTGACATCGCCGGCCTGCACCATGCGCGCGAATTCGTCCACGCTCACTGCCGACAGCACCGCCAGTGCGATCTTGGCCCCGATGCCGCTGACCTTCTGCACGTCGCGGAACAGCCGGCGCTCGCCCTCGCGCAGGAAGCCATACAGCGACACGCTGTCTTCCTTCTGCGCGTAATGGGTGAACAGCACCACTTCCCGGCCCAGGTCGGGCAAGTCGTAGAAGGTGCTCATCGGCGCTTCCAGCTCATAGCCGACGCCATTGACGTCCAGCAGCAGCCACGGCGGTGCCTTGTAGGCCAGGATCCCGCGCAGACGACCAATCATGCAGTTGTCCTCATTTCCGGCTCCAGGCCTGGCGGGCATTGACCCCCAGGCGCTGCGCCGTCGCCCTTACGTGGGCATGGGTGATGGCCACCGCCAACGCGTCGGCGGCGTCGGCCTGCAGCTTGGTTTTCAGGTTCAGCATAAGCCCGACCATGTGTTGGACCTGTTGCTTTTCCGCCCCGCCCCGCCCGACCACCGCCAGCTTGATCTCGCTGGCCGCGTACTCGTGCACCGGCAGGTCGCGCATGACCACCGCCGAAATCGCCGCGCCACGGGCCTGGCCCAGCTTCAGCGCCGAGTCGGGGTTGCGGGCCATGAACACCTTTTCGATGGCCACCTCGTGCGGACGGTACTCGTCGACCAGCGCCGACAGCCCCTGCACCAGCAGCTTCATGCGCTGGGGGAAGTCATCGGCTCCCAGCAGTACCAGCGGCAGGTGGTGCACATGCACCACCTTTCCGGTGGGGTCGACATCAATGATGCCCACCCCGGTCCGCTGCGAACCGGGGTCGATGCCGAGGATCCGGACCATGGGGAACTACGCCGTCAGGCGTAGGCGTCCGCGCCGAGATCGGCATTGGAGTAGACGTCCTGGACGTCGTCCAGGTCTTCCAGCATGTCCAGCATCTTCTTGACCTGCAGGGCTGTGTCGCCCTCGACCTTGATGTCGTTGTCGGCGCGGAAGGTCACTTCGGCGTGGTCGGCGGCCAGACCGGCAGCCTCCATGGCGTCCTTCACGGCCTGGAACTGATCCGGCGCGGTGACCACGTCGATCGAGCCGTCATCGGGATACACCACGATGTCGTCCGCACCGGCCTCGATGGCCGCTTCGGTGATGGCTTCTTCGTTCGCACCCGGGGCGAAGCTGAGCACGCCCAGGCGCTTGAACATGAAGGCCACCGAGCCGTCGGTGCCCATGTTGCCGCCGCACTTGCTGAACGCATGGCGGACATCGGCCACGGTGCGCACGCGGTTGTCGGTCAGGCAGTCCACGATGACTGCCACGCCACCCGGGGCGTAGCCTTCGTAGCGCACTTCCTCGTACACCACGCCTTCCAGTTCGCCGGTGGCCTTCTTGATGGCGCGCTCGATCACGTCCTTGGACATGTTCGCGGCCAGGCCCTTGTCCATCGCCACGCGCAGGCGCGGGTTGTTGTTGGGGTCGCCTCCACCGCCGCGCGCGGCCACGCCGATCTCGCGGATGATCTTGGTGAAAATCTTGCCGCGCTTTGCGTCAGACGCATTTTTGCGGGCTTCGATGGAGGGGCCTCTACCCATGGGTGTTTCCGTGCATGAAGTCAGGAACAGGGCGCGGATTCTACCCGATCGGGCGCTGCGAACGTGTTAGCTGGCGTTGTTCAGGCCGCGTGGGCGGCCGGATCGTGGCGGAAGCGGCCGTCGCGCAGGAAGGCCGCAGTCTGCCGGGCGGCCTCCGGAGAAAACACCAGCCCGCTGTGGCTGGCGGCCACCACGCAGTGGTCGGCCAGGCCGGGCAGACGGGTTTCATCCAGTGCCACCGTACCGTCCGATGCCTCGCCAATCGCGCCCAGCAGGCTGCCCAGGCCGTGCGGCACCGAGCCGGCAATCAACCCCACCTGCGCCCTGCCCTCCCAGGCCGGCAGACCATCCAGCAGCAGCTCGCCACTGCGGCCCAGCGCCATCGCCCAGCCGTGATCGGCCAGCGAACGGGCCGTGCCTGAGCCGCGCAGCGGCGAGCCCAGGCAGACCACACGCGAAACCGGCAGGTCGGGCTGCTGGCGCAGGGCTTCCAGGGCGACCAGGCCGCCCAGGCTGTGCCCCACCAGCGATATCGGCTCACTGCCCTGCAGGCGCTTGAGCAATTGCGGCACCGCCACCTCCGGTCCGCCGAACACGCTGGAATAGCCAAACGTATCCACGCGGAAGCCGCGCGCGCGCAGCCGCCAGGCCAACGGCCCAACCCAGGCGCGGGCATTCCAGATGCCGTGCAGCAGCAACACAGAGGGAGTCATGGAATCAGCGTACGCGCCGCAGGATGAACTCCAGGTCGCGCTGTTGCCCGACCGGGAATTCGTAGGTGCCCACCTGGCTGAATCCGTAGCGGGCGTAGAAGCGCTGCGCGCCGAAGTTCTCCGACCACACCCCCAGCCACAGGGTGCGCGGACCGTCGCGCTCCAGCCAGGCCAGCGCGGTTTCCAGCAGGCGGCTGCCCCAGCCGCAGCTTTGCTCGTCCTTGATCAGGTACAGCCGCTTGAGCTCGCCGTCGCCGGGTTTCACATCGTCATGCGGCAGGCCGCACGGGCCGGCGGCGGCGTGGCCGACGGCCACACCGTCCTTTTCCAGCAACCAGACCGCGTAGTCCGGGTGCGAGAGGATCACCCGCTGGCGGTCCTCCGCGTACGCTTCGTCCAGAAAATCCTGCAGATCCTGCGGCGGATACAGGTGGCCAAAGGTTTCCACGAAGGTGCGCGCGGCCAGCACCGACAGGGTCGGTGCGTCGTCCGGGCCGGCGCGGCGGATGGTGTACACGGGGACGATCAGGCCAGGCCTCAGGCCTTGGCTCCATCGGTGGCGGCGTCTTCTTCTTCGCCGTCCTCTTCCTCTTCGTCCTCGTATTCTTCTTCGTCTTCCTCTTCGTCTTCGTCGAGGTCGTCTTCTTCTTCGTCCTCATAGTCTTCGACGCCGAAGTCCTCACCGTCCCAGCGGCCTTCGCCGTCGACCACGAAGGTCAGTGCCATCGCGGCGGGGCTGGTGCCCACGCGGACCAGCCAGCCGCCGAAGACGCGGGCGCGCTCGGTGACCAGGTTGGCGTCGGAACCGACGTTGCCCAGCTTTTCCCATTCCAGATTGAAGGATGCTTCGGTCATTGCTGAGTCTCCTGAGGGTGTTGGATGGTTCAGCCGGGCAAGCCCGGCTCTACGAAATGGTGTTCCCGGATTGCCGCGCAGGCCGCCGCGGGAACGGTGTTCGCGGGTAACCGCCAGTGGGCGGTCAGGCCTTGCGGGGGCGGACCTGGATGTGCACTTCGGCCAGCTGCTCGTCCGGGATCGGCGACGGGGCACCGGTCATCAGGCACTGGGCGCTGGTGGTCTTCGGGAACGGGATGACGTCGCGGATCGATTCGGTGCCGGCCATCAGCGCGGCAATGCGGTCGATGCCGAAGGCGATGCCACCGTGCGGCGGTGCGCCGTAGCGCAGCGCATCCAGCAGGAAGCCGAACTTGGCTTCGGCCTCTTCCGCGCCGATGCCCAGCAGCTCAAACACGGCGCTCTGCATGTCCGGACGGTGGATACGGATCGAACCACCGCCGATCTCGTTGCCGTTGAGCACCATGTCGTAGCCGCGCGAGACGGCGGTCTTGGCGTTGGCGCGCAGGTCGGCGATGTCGTCCACGGCCGGCGCGGTGAAGGGGTGATGCAGGGCGACGTAGCGCTGGGCTTCGTCGTCGAACTCGAACATCGGGAAGTCGGTGACCCACAGCGGAGCCCAGCCTGCGGCCACCAGATTGAAGTCCTTGCCAGCCTTCAGGCGCAGCGCGCCCATGAAGTCGGACACCTTGTTGTAGCCGCCGGCACCGAAGAACACGATGTCGCCATTGCCGGCACCGAGGTGGGCCACCAGCGCAGCGAACGCTTCTTCGCTGAAGAACTTGGCGATCGGCGAGCTGACTTCGCCGTTGTCGGCGATCTTGATGTAGGCCAGGCCCTTGGCACCGTACTTGGCGGCGTGGGCGGCGTACTCGTCGATCTGCTTGCGCGACAGGCTGGCACCGCCCGGGATGCGCAGCGCGGCCACGCGGCCGTCCGGATCGGCGGCCGCGGCGGTGAACACCGGGAACTCGCTGCCCTTGACCAGCTCAGCCACGTCCACCAGTTCCAGCGCGATGCGCAGGTCCGGCTTGTCCGAGCCGTAACGGCGCATGGCCTCGGCCCAGGTCATGCGCGGGAAGCTGGCGGCCAGCTCCACGTCCACCACTTCCTTGAAGATGGCGCGGATCATGTTTTCCACGAAGTCCTGCACGTCGCGCTCGCGCACGAAGGCGAACTCCATGTCCAGCTGGGTGAATTCCAGCTGGCGGTCGGCGCGCAGCGCCTCGTCGCGGAAGCAGCGCGCGATCTGGTAGTAGCGGTCGAAGCCGGCCACCATCAGGATCTGCTTGAACAGCTGCGGGCTCTGCGGCAGGGCATAGAACTCGCCCGGGTGCATGCGTGCCGGCACCAGGAAGTCGCGCGCGCCTTCCGGGGTGGCCTTGGTCAGGATCGGGGTTTCGATGTCCTGGAAGCCCTTCTCGTCCAGATGGCGGCGCAGCGCCTGCACCAGCTTGATGCGGGTGCGCTGCATGCGCTGCATTTCCGGGCGGCGCAGGTCCAGGTAGCGGTACTTCAGGCGGGTTTCCTCGCCCGGGTTTTCATGCGCGTGGAACGGCAGCGGCTCGGCCTTGTTCAGCACGGTGATGCGGGTGGCGACGATTTCCACCTGGCCGCTGCGGATCTTGTCGTTTACGGCATGACGCTTGCGCACCACGCCTTCCACCTGCAGCACGTCTTCGTAGCCCAGGCTGGCCGCGACCTTGAACACTTCTGCGTTCTCAGGCTCCACGGTCACCTGCACGATGCCTTCATGATCGCGCAGATCGATGAAGCACACGCCGCCCAGATTGCGGGCAACGTCGGTCCAGCCGGCGAGGGTGACAGTCTGGCCAATCAGGGTCTCGTCGACCAGGCCGCAGAAGTGGGTACGCATGGGGGTAAAAGCTCCACAGGAGATTGCCGGGCCTGTTGGCACCGGTCAGCCCGTTATTCTGCGGCCAGCGCCCCGGCCGGGGCAAATCCTGAACAGTGAACCGGCTTACACGCCCCCTTAATAGGGGCCGGACCATAGTCCGCGCACCACTGACCGCAAGGGGAAAGCGTCATGAAACGTTGTCTCGTGGTCTGTCTTACCGTCCTGCTGGCCTGCGCCGCGCCGGCCCTGCAGGCCCAGGTCAATACCCGGGCCTATGCGCCCGAGAACCTGCGAACCCTGTCCGTCAACGACCAGCAGCGGGTCATTTCCCAGGAATACGCCGAACAGTCCGGCGGCCGCCGCATCCCGGACGACCAGATGCGCTTCTATCTGGACCAGGTGAACCGCTCCAACTGGGGCTTTTCCCGCATCAAGCAGGACATCGCCACCTCGCTGCGCGGCAACGGCGGCTGGAACGGCGGCGGTGGCGGCTGGCCCGGCACCAACCCGGGACATACCAGCGTGATCCGCTGCGAAAGCAACGACAACCGCCAGCGCAGCTGCCCCACCGGCTGGTCCAGCGCCCGGCTGTCACGCCAACTCTCCAACACCCGCTGCATCGAGGGCCGCAACTGGGGCTCACGCAATGGTTCGGTGTGGGTCAGCGGGGGCTGCCGCGCCGAATTCGTGCAGGGCCGCGGCGGCTGGGGTGGTGGTGGTGGCAGCAACTACAGCGTCACCTGCAGCAGCACCGGCAACCGCACCCAGACCTGCGCCTGGGACGGACGCCAGGGCCGCCCGGTGCTGATCGAGCAGTTGTCCGGCAGCCCCTGCGTGCAGGGCCGCAGCTGGGGCTATCGCGGCAGCAGCATCTGGGTCAGCAACGGTTGCCGGGCGCGCTTCGGGGTGCGCTGACGGTCAACCGCCCCAGGGAGCCGGCGGCAAGGCCACCGGCTTGCTGAGGTCGAACACCACCTGGAAGCGGCGGCCATCCGGACGGGTCAGCTCATAGACGAACCGCTGGTCCGGCTCGATCTCCATTGCCCAGGTGTTGGTGGTGGACACCGCCATGTTGTCCTTGCGGAACATCGCCACCGAATCGGCATCCACCGGGAACGACTGCCGCTGCGCCGTGCCCGGTGGCTTGCTGTCGCCGCCATACATCGTCACCGCGTCCGGGCTGCCATCTTCATGCCGGTGATCGTGCTTCAGCCGCAGCCCGTTTTCGGTGCGGATCAGCACCCACGTGCGCGAGTGGTCGTCGCCCACATGGAACGGAATGCGCAGCTCGTGCGCCGAATTCTCACAACCGCGCACATGCATGACCAGGCGCTTGCCATCGAACGGATCGGGCGCGTCGGTCTTCGGCTCATTCACCGCAATGTGGCCTTCAAAGGCCTCACCGCAATGCGCTGCTACGGCCGCCATGAACGCGTCGGCCGGTGCCTGCGACACATCGTGTGCAACGTTGTCACGCTGGCCGTTGCACGCCGCGAGCAGCAGCGCGCCCGTCAACGGAAGAAGTTTGATGACATTCATGCCATCACCCTAGCCCGCAGCGCCGTGCAGCGCAAATGCAGGGTCGCCCATGTCAGCGCGCTGCAACCGGGGCTTCATCCCCGCTGTGTTATGGTCGTTGTCGTGACCGGTTCGCCTTCCCCACGAAGGTCGCACGCGTGTTGCGGCTGACTGCCCTGCTCACAGGCGTAGCGTTGCTCCTTACGGGCAGCGGGCTTCTGGGCACCCTGCTGGCGGTGAGCGGAGCGCAGGCTGGCTTTGGTGCCGGCACGCTGGGTCTGGTGATGTCCGGCTATTTCGCCGGATTCTTCATGGGCACTTTTTTCGCTCCCTCGCTCATCGGCCGCATTGGCCATATCCGCGCGTTCGCCTTCTTCGCCGCCCTCGCCGCCATTGCGGTGCTGTTGCACCCGCTGTGGGTGAATGCCTGGGCATGGGGCGTGCTGCGCGTCATCACCGGCATCGCCCTGGTGGGCCTGTACACGGTGATCGAAAGCTGGCTCAACGCCGAGCCCGACCCGCAACAACGCGGCCGTGCGTTCTCGCTGTACATGGTGGTGAACCTGTCGGCGCTGGCATTGGGCCAGATCCTGCTGATGCTCGGCAATGCCGCAGCCACGCCGATGTTCATGCTGATTGCGATGCTGGTCTGTGCAGCCATGCTGCCGGTCACTGCGACGCGGCTGCGGCAACCGGAAGTACCGTCGGTGCCGCGCCTCAAACTCAGCCGCCTGTATGCCATGGCCCCGGTGGCCAGCGTTGCCGCCGCACTCTCGGGGCTGGCCATGGGTGCATTCTGGGGCCTGCTGCCGGTGTATGCCGGCCAGGTCGGGCTGGACGAGGACGGCGTGGCCCGCTTCATGCTGACCGCGATTGCCGGCGGTGCATTGCTGCAATGGCCGCTGGGCCGGATCAGCGACGGCCATGATCGCCGCACCGGGCTGGTCGCACTGAGCCTGGTGGCCGCTGGGCTGGCGCTGGTGATGTCGCTGCCGATGATCCAGTTGCAGACCCACCTGCTGTTCGGCCTGATCTTCGTGTACGGCGGGCTGGCGTTTTCGCTGTATCCATTCGCGGTGGCACACATGCTTGACTACCTGCCGCGCGAGGAGCTGCTGTCGGGCTGCTCCAGCCTGCTGCTTGTGCACGGGGTCGGTGCCGCGCTGGGCCCGGCCATCGCCGGCGTGGCGATGCAGCGGTTCGGACCGGCCGCACTGCCGCTGTATTTCGCGGTGGCGCTGATGCTGCTGGCGTTGTTCGCCACCGCGCGCCTGCTCAGCTTCTCGCGCCTGCGCACGCACCCGGTGCTGTTCCGCCCGATGCTGCGCACCACACCGGCGGCGCTGGAACTGATGCCGGAAACCGACGCCCAGCCCGCGCCTGACACCCCTTCTTCTTTCAACTCCAATAAGGAAGTGCATTGACTGTATCCACACCCGCCAATCCCTCATTAACCCGCAACACCCCGGCCGCTTCGGCCCCGCAACTGATTCTGGCCACCGATCTGGATGGCACCTTTCTCGCTGGCGATGCCGCCGCGCGCCACCGCCTGTACCGGCTGGTGGACCAGCACCCTGATATCGCGCTGATCTTCATCACCGGCCGCGGCCTGGAAGCGGTGATGCCGCTGCTCTCCGACCCCGCCATTCCCCGCCCCGATTACGTGGTCTGCGACGTTGGCGCAACCGTGGTCGATGGCCGCACCCTGCAACCGCTGCAGCCCCTGCAGTCGATGATCGACGCGCACTGGCCCGGCGAACAGGTCGTGGCCGCCGCGATGCGCCCGTTCACCGCGCTGCAGCGCCAGGACGTACCGCAGGAGCGGCGCTGTTCGTATTTCTGCGACCCGGCCACGCTGGCCCCGTTACGCAGCCAGATCCAGGCCGCCGCGCAGGCGCTGGGCTGCGACGTGCTGTATTCCGCTGATCGTTACCTGGACATCCTGCCGCCGGACACCGACAAGGGCCGCACCCTGGCCGCGCTGGCGCGCCTTCTGGACCTGCCGCGCGAGCGCATTCTGGTGGCCGGTGACACCCTCAATGACCTGTCGATGTACACCTCCGGCTTCCGCGGCGTGTGCGTGGGCGAATCCGAGCCGGCGCTGACCGAGGCCACTGCGGCGCTGGACAACACTTACCACGCCACTGCGCCGGGTTGCGGCGGCATCCTGGAAGCGATCGAACATTTCGGATTGTTGGCCGCCGACGATGCCTTCCTCAAGCCGCCGGCCACCGCGCGTGCCGAGGGCTCGGACCTGGTGATGGTCTACCACCGCATGCCGTTCGACGAGGTCATGGAGGGCGACACCCTGGTGCAGCGCCCACCGCGCTCGCCCAACGGCATCATCCCATCGCTGCTGAGCTTCTTCGAAGGCGGCCAGAAGGGCTCCTGGGTGGCCTGGGGCATCGACGATCCCAAGCGCGGGCCGTTCCAGACCCACGTCACCGTCGATGCGGAACGCTACCCCACGCTCACCGCCGCACGCGTGCCGCTGACCCGCCAGGAAGTGGACATCTTCTACAAGCGTTTTTCCAAGGAAGCGTTCTGGCCGATGCTGCATGTGTTCTGGGAGCGCGCGCGGTTTCGCGAAGACGACTGGCAGGTGTTCCTGAAGGTGAATCGGCGTTTCGCCGAGGCTACCGCCGCTGAGGCCGCACACGGGGCCACCGTGTGGATTCACGACTACAACCTGTGGATGGTGCCGGCCACACTGCGCGAACTGCGCCCGGACCTGAAGATCGCCTTCTTCCACCACACCTACTTCCCGTCCGCCGACGTGTTCAACGTGGTGCCGTGGCGGCGCGAGATCATCGGCAGCCTGCTGAGCTGCGATTACATCGGCTTCCACATTCCGCGCCAGGTGGAGAACTTCGTCGACGTGGTCCGCGGCGCGATGCCCGCCGAACGCCTGGCCTGGGAAAGCTGCGCACCGCGCTTCCTCACCTACGGCTGCGCGGTGGGCCTGGACACCATGACCACGCGCCTGCGCGTGGGTGACCGTGAGGTGGCGCTGGGCGCGCACCCGGTGGGTACGGACCTGCGCCGCATCCACAACGTGCTGGCCAAACCTTCGGTGCGCAATGACATCTTCAAGCTGCGCCGCGAGATCGGCGCACGCAAGCTGGTGTTGTCGGTGGAGCGGCTGGACTACACCAAGGGCACGCTGGCCAAGCTTGAAGCGTTCGAGCGTCTGCTGGAGCAGCATCCGGACCGCCAGGGCAAGGTGACCCTGCTGATGGTGTGCGTGCCGGCCGCGCGTGAGATGACCGTGTACCGCACCCTGCAGAACCAGATCGAACAGGCGGTCGGGCGCATCAACGGGCGCTTCTCACGACTGGACTGGACGCCGGTGCGCTTCTTTGCCCAGGCATTGCCGTTTGAAGAGGTCGTTGCGCACTACGCGGCGGCGCAGGTGATGTGGATCACCCCGCTGCGCGATGGGTTGAATCTGGTGGCCAAGGAGTTCGTGGCCACGCACGGCATTGAAGGCAGCAACGGCGTGCTGGTGCTGAGCGAGTTCGCGGGTGCGGCGGCTGAGCTGAAGGGTGCGGTGCTGACCAATCCGCATGATCCGGCGGATCTGAAAGCGGGTCTGCTGCAGGCGTTGTCGATGCCGGAGGAAGAGGCTGGCGGTCGCATGCGCCAGTTGTTTGGCAGCGTGGAGTATTACGATGTGGACCGTTGGGGGCGTGAGTTTTTGGACGCTGTGCGGGGGACGGACGCAACCTGATTGATGGACAGCCGTAGAGCCACGCCCTGCGTGGCTTCGCGGTGTCAAACAGGGTCGCAGCCACGCAGGGCGTGGCTCTACGCGCCGATCAAGCGTTCGGCGATGACGGCCGCCTGCCGCAGCACATCGTTGCGGCCGGCGTCGTCCACGGTCGCGCCCTGCAGGTAGGTGGTCAGCACCCACGGCGTGCCGCCGGCCAGTGGCCACAGGATCGCGATGTCATTGGTGGTGTCTTCGCCATTGCTGCCGGTCTTGTCACCCACCCGCCACGCCTTCGACAGACCGGCGCGCAACCGCGCATCGCCGGTTTCGTTGTCGATCAGCCAATCGGCCAGTTGCAGCCGCGAGGCGGGCTTCAACACTTCCCCCAGCACGAAGCGCTGCAGGCTGGCGGCCATCGCCGCCGGGCTGGTGGTATCGCGCGGGTCGCCGGGCGCGAACTCGTTCATCTCCGGCTCCAGCCGGTCGTTGCGGGTCACCGCATCACCGTTGGCACGCAGGAACGCGGTCACGCCGGCCGGCCCGCCCACCGTGCCCAGCAGCAGGTTGGCGGCCGGATTGTCACTGGTCACCATGGTGGCGCGGCACAGGTCGCGCACGGTCAGGTCCTTGCCCACGTGGCGCTTGGTCACCGGCGCGTGCGACAGCATGTCCTGCGCGCGCACCGGCAGGCGGCGGTCCAGCGACAGCGCGCCGCGGTCGGCGTGGTGCAGCACGGTGGCGGCCAACACGAACTTGAAGGTGCTGCACATCGGGAAGCGTTCGTCCTGGCGATGGCCCAGCCGCTTGCCGGTGGCGGTATTGAGCAGGGTGACGCCGAGGCGGCCGCCGCTGGCTTTTTCCAGGGCGGCGAAGTCGGCCGCCTGGGCTTTCGCGCCTGCGGGCATCGGCGGCGTCTTGGCCAGCGCCTGGCTGGCGACCGTAGAGGCCAATGCGGCGGCGGTGAACTGCAGGAACTGGCGGCGGGCGAGCATGCGGGGTCTCCTTGGCGGGGTCGGGTTGCCGGCCAGCGGCCGGCACTACCTGGTTGGCAACGCACTATCCCCAATCGGTCCCTTGGCAACCAGCGCGAATTTTGAAGAAGAGCCATTAGATTTATTGATGCATCATCGGCAGAAGTTACCATCTGCCATCAACCCGACTCACGCCTCCCCATGCTCCGCCCTCAGCTTCCGCTCAACGCCCTGCGCGCCTTCGAAGCCGCGGCCCGCCACCTGAACTTCACCCGCGCGGCGCTGGAACTGTGCGTCAGCCAGGCTGCGCTCAGCCATCAGATCCGGGGGCTGGAAGATCGCCTGGGCGTGGTGCTGTTCCACCGCCTGCCCCGTGGCGTGGCGCTGACCGAGGAAGGGGCGCGGTTGTACCCGGTGCTGAACGAGGCGTTCGACCGCATCAGCAGCGGACTTGGCGGCGTTGCCGGCGGGCGCTACCGCGAGGTGTTGAGCGTGGGCGTGGTCGGCACCTTCGCCACCGGCTGGCTGCTGCCGCGGCTGGCCGATTTCAACGCGCGCCACCCGGATATCGAACTGCGGCTGCAGACCCACAACAACCGGATTGATCTGGCCGGCGAAGGGCTGGATCTGGCCATCCGTTTCGGCGACGGCGACTGGCAGGGGCAGGTGTGCACGCCGGTGCTGGATGCACCGTTCGCGCCGGTGTGCGCGCCCGCGTTGGCGCGGGAACTGCGCGATGTGCGTGATCTGGTGCAGGTGTCGTTGCTGCGTTCCTACCGCGCGGACGAATGGCCGCGTTGGCTGCAGGCCGCCGGCGCAGCGGCGGTGGAGGCGCGCGGACCGGTGTTTGATTCATCGCTGACGCTGGCCGCGGCGGCGGCAGGTGGTGCCGGGGTCGCGCTGCTGCCGTTGCGGATGTTCGAGCAGGATCTGGCCGAGGGGCGTCTGGTGCAGCCGTTCGGGCAGACCGTGGAATTGGGGCGGTATTGGTTGACGCGGTTGCGGTCGCGGGCGGAGAGCGAGGCGGCGCGGCGGTTCCGGGAGTGGTTGGTAACGTAGAGCCACGCCCTGCGTGGCTTCGACCCTGTTTAGCACCGCGCAGCCACGCAGGGCGTGGCTCTACGTGCGCCTTGGGCACCGCGCAGCCACGCAGGGCGTGGCTCTACGGACGATCTGGATCAGGCCATCAGTTCCATCCACGCCGCCTCGGCCTTTTCCAGCTGCTGCGCGGTGGCTTCGCGGTCGCGGCCGAGCACCGCCATGCGGGTGGCGTCGGCGTAGTTGGCCGGCTCGGCCAGCTGACGATCCAGCTCGGCCAGCTTGCTCTCCAGCTCATTGACCTTGGCTTCGGCTGCCGCCAGCTTGACCGGGTTGCCGGCCTTGCGCGCGGGCATCGGCGGGGTCGGCGGCACCGGATCGGGCGCGGCTGCGGCCATCTTCTGCTTGGTGCCCTGCGCGGCCGGACGCGAACGCAGCCACGCCGCGTATTCGTCCAGATCGCCGTCGAACGGCTCCACCACGCCATCCGCCACACGCCAGAACGTGTCGCAGACCAGGCCGATCAGATGACGGTCATGCGAGACCATCACGATCGCGCCCTCGAACGTGGACAGCGCTTCGGCCAGCGCCTCGCGCATTTCCAGATCCAGATGGTTGGTCGGTTCGTCGAGCAGCAGCACGTTGGGCTGCTGCCAGGCAATCATCGCCAGCGCCAGTCGCGCGCGCTCGCCGCCGGAGAAGCCGTCCACGGATTCAAACGCGCGGTCACCGGCGAAGTTCCACTTGCCAAGGAAGTCGCGGAACGACTGGTTGTTGCCGTCCGGCGAGATCTCGCGGAAGTGGTCCATCGGCGACTGCCCTTCGTGCAGCGACTCCACCGTGTGCTGGGCGAAGTAACCGATGCGCAGGTCCGGGTGCGCGGCGCGTTCGCCGGCCACCGGGGCCAGCTCGCCGACCAGGGTCTTGACCAGGGTGGTCTTACCGGCACCGTTCGGGCCCAGCAGACCGATGCGCTGGCCGGCCTCGAGGCCGAAGCCGACGTTGTGCAGGATCACCGCGTCCTTGCCGTACCCCGCTTCCACGTCATTCAGACGGATCAGCGAGAACGGCAGCTTGGTCGGCGGCGCGAATTCAATGCGGAATTCGCGCTCCATGCGCACCGCTTCGGTGCCGGTCAGCTTGGCCAGGCGCTTCATCCGGCTCTGTGCCTGGGTGGCCTTGCTGGCCAGCGCCTTGAAGCGGTCGATGAAGCTCTGCAGGTGGGCTCGTTCGGCCTGTTCCTTCTCATGCGCGATCTGCTGCTGCCGCAGCTGCTCGGCACGCTGGCGCTCGAAGTCGGTATAGCCGCCGGTGTACAGCTTGGCGCTGCCGCCGTGCAGGTGCAGGGTGTGGGTGGCCACGTTGTCGAGGAACTCGCGGTCATGCGAGATCAGCAGCAGCGTGCCCGGGTACTTCAGCAGCCACTGCTCCAGCCAGAACACCGCGTCCAGATCCAGGTGGTTGGTCGGTTCGTCGAGCAGCAGCAGGTCGCTGGGCATCATCAGCGCGCGCGCCAGGTTCAGGCGCGCCCGCCAGCCACCGGAGAACTCGCCGACGGCGCGGGTGTGGGTGTCGGACGGGAAGCCCAGGCCATGCAGCAGCTTGCCGGCGCGGGCTTCGGCATCGTACGCGCCCACTTCGGCCATCTTCTGGTGCGCGTTGGCCACCGCCTCCCAGTCTTCGCGTGCGGTCGCCTCGGCTTCCTCGCGCAGCACCGCAGCCACTTCGGTGTCGCCTTCCAGCACGAACGACAGCGCCGGGTCGGGCAGCGCCGGGGTTTCCTGGGCCACGCTGGCGATGCGGATCTTGCCGGGCAGGTCGACGTCGCCCTTGTCGGCTTCCAGCTCGCCCTGCACGGCCGCGAACAGGCTGGACTTGCCGGCCCCGTTGCGGCCCACCACGCCCACGCGGTAGCCCGCATGCAGGGTCAGGTCGACGTTGGACAACAGCAGCCGCTCGCCGCGGCGCAAGGCGAAGTTACGAAGGGAGATCATCAAGGGGGTCCATATAACGGAATGGAATGTGCTGGTAAGCACCTTTCCTGCGACGCAATTCTAGCGTTAACGAATACTTGACGCGCCCCGGTCTGCGCGCGGCGGTGTCGTTCTCTCCCACGGAACCGTCCGCGCCCGCACCGGGAACCTGTTCAGCTACGTTAATGGCCCGTATTCAATGAACCGCAAGACCACGCTCGCCGCCGCCGTTGCCGTCGTGCTCGGCGCTTCCGCCCTCTCCGCCAGCGCCCAGACCGCGCCGGCCGCCTCCCCCAGCACCTTGGACACGGTGATCGTCACCGGTACCCGCGTCGCCGACCGTACGGTGGCCGAGTCGCAGTCGCCCATCGACATCGTCACCCCGGAAGCCCTGCAGGCCACCGGCACCACCGAACTGGCCACTGCGCTGGCCCGTGCCCTGCCCTCGCTGAACTTCCCGCGCCCGGCCCTGACCGACGGCACCAGCGGCATCCGCCCGGCGCAGCTGCGCGGGCTGTCCCCGGACCAGGTGCTGGTGCTGGTGAACGGCAAGCGCCGACACACCTCGGCGCAGATCAACGTCAACGGCAGCATCGGCCGTGGCTCGTCGGCGGTGGACATCAATGCGATTCCGATTTCCGCCATCGAGCGGGTGGAAGTGCTGCGTGACGGTGCGTCGGCCCAGTACGGCTCGGACGCCATCGCCGGGGTGATCAACATCGTGCTGAAGGGTTCGGACAGCGGCGGCAGCCTGGCGCTGGACGCCGGCCAGTATTCGGCCGGCGACGGCAACCGCTACCAGCTGTCCGGCGACGCTGGCGTAGGCTTTGCCGACGGCCGCGGCAAGCTGCATGTGGCCGGGCAGATCCTGCAGCAGGACGAAAGCAACCGCGCCGGGCCTTACCAGGGCACCACGCCGAACACGGGCAACTTCCCGGACATCGGCCAGACCACCTTCGTGGTCGGCGACCCGCAGGTGGACGCCACGGCGGCGTCGGCCAATGCCAGCTTCCAGTTCAGCGACAACCTGTCGGCCTACGCCACCGTGCTGGCGAGCAACCGCGACATCACCTCGTTCGCGTTCTACCGTTCGCGCAACAACAGCGGGCAAGGCGCGCTGCTGGCGCAGACCTACCCGGACGGCTTCGTGCCTCAGATCAACCAGTACTCCAAGGACCGTTCGGTGGTGGCCGGGCTGAAGGGCAGCACCGAAAGCGGCTGGACCTGGGATGTGAGCTACAACCATGGTGAGAACACCATCGACTTCCACACCCGCAACACGATCAACTATGCGCTGGGCGTGAACAGCCCGCGTTCGTTCTATGCAGGTGAGCTGAAGTACGCGCAGGACATCGGCAACGTGGACATCACCAAGAGCCTGGACTGGGGTCTGGCTTACCCGGTGACGTTGTCGTTCGGCGGTGAGTACCGTCGCGAGACCTGGGAACAGGGCGCGGGCGAACCGAACTCGTACACGGGCTCGGGTGCACAGGGCTTCGGCGGTTTCACGCCGCTCAACGCGGTGGATGCGGATCGCCACAACTACGCGGTGTACGCGGGGCTGGAAGCGGACTTCACCGACAAGTTCTCGGCCGGTGCCACCGGTCGCTATGAAGACTATTCGGACTTTGGCGACAAGTTCTCGGGCAAGTTGTCGGCGCGCTATGCGTTCACCGACAAGGTGGCACTGCGTGCGACGGCATCGAGCGGTTTCCGTGCTCCGTCGCTGGCGCAGCAGAGCTACCAGGCGGTGACCAGCACGATCGTGAACGGGGCGTTCGTGGAACGCGGCACGTTCCCGACCACCAGCGCGGCGGCGCAGGCGCTGGGGGCAAGCCCGCTGAAGGCGGAAAGCTCGACCTCGTACAGCCTGGGTCTGGTGGTGCAGCCGGTGGACCGGCTGTACCTGACGGTGGATGCGTACCAGATCGACATCGACGACCGCATCATCCTGTCGACCAACATCACCACCAATGCAGCGACCAACAGTCTGCTGGCGGGTCTGGGGCTGCCGGGGGTGACGGCGTTCTCGTACTTCACCAACGGGGTGGACACGCGCACGCGCGGTGTGGATGCGGTGGCGAGCTACACGGTGCCGTTCAGCGCAAGCTCGCTGGAACTGACGGCGGCGTACAGCTACAACG
Source organism: Stenotrophomonas sp. (assembly GCF_032103445.1). Classification (GTDB taxonomy): domain Bacteria; phylum Pseudomonadota; class Gammaproteobacteria; order Xanthomonadales; family Xanthomonadaceae; genus Stenotrophomonas. The sequence goes on along the minus strand of NZ_DAMDFR010000003.1, from coordinate 126,418 downwards.
AGACTGAGGTGAAGAAGTACATCGCCTCGCCGGCGGTGTTCGGCACGCTGGGGCTGACGCAGTCGCTGATCGGGCGTGACGAGGTGGGTCGCATCGAGGACAGCTACCCGCGCGACAAGACGATTCTGAGCGGCACGTGGCGTTCGGACCACTGGGACCTGAGCCTGGCGGCAACGCGCTACGGCGAGTTCACGGTGCGCAACTCGGCCACGCCGACGCGCGACCAGACCTACGGCGACTCGTGGGTGCTGGATGCGTCGGTGAGCTACAAGCCGAGCGCGAACTGGGCGTTGACGCTGGGTGCGGACAACATCCTGGACGAGTACCCGGACCGCACGGTGGACCTGCAGAACTCCACCTGGGGCATGCTGCCGTACAGCAACTACTCCCCGTACGGCTTCAACGGTGCCTACGTATACGGGCGCATCACCTACAAGTGGTGATGCCTCGACGCACGTCGGCATAGCTTGATCGCACGCAATCGGCTCGCCTGATTGCGTGCACCCCGCTCGCCTGCCTGATTGCATGCACCCCGCCTGCCTGATTGCATGCGATCCGTAGAGCCACGCCCTGCGTGGCTGCTGCTGGATTCGTGCGAACAACCCTCGGTTGACGGCTGTTCTGGCTTGGCGGGTCGGGATGGGCGTTCCGGGGGACGCTGCAAGTACGTCCATGTAAGCTCGGTCGCCGCATCCATGCGGCTCACGCCCCCTCCAACCCACCCCGACCCGCCACGACACATGATCGGTGGCCACCGAAAATCAAAATCAATGCATCGCCTGTAGGTGCAATGGCCCTGTCAATGCACCGACCTTTTCGGTGCACTGATCCTGTCAATGCACTGGTCCTGTCGGTGCACTGGTCCTGTCGGTGCACTGACCCTGTCGGTGCACTGGTCCTGCCGGTGCACTGACCCTGTCGGTGCACTGGTCCTGTCGGTGCACTGGTCCTGTCGGTGCACTGACCCTGTCGGTGCACTGGTCCTGCCGGTGCACTGAGCCTGTCGGTGCACTGGTCCTGTCGGTGCACTGGTCCTGTCCATGCACTGACCTGCTTTGGTGGGATCGGTCGAAAGACGATCGCCGTGAAACAACCCACGTTCTTTAACGCATGAACCCCGGATCGAAACGCGCCCCAATGACGCACACGACCCGCATCCCAACACGCCTCCCGGCTTAAACCTCCAAGCACGTCACACTTCGCAACATCGACCTCCGGTCGATTCCGACACCGCGCCCCGACGCCCACATCCCGCGCGCCAAACCTCTCGCCTCCCACATGCGCCAATCACGTCACACCATTTGCTGACGCGCCAAAAAAAACGCCACGATTCTTTCGCAATTGCCTGTTTTTTCCATCACGGCATTTCAGCAGAGTGGCCCCGGGAGCGTAGAAACTCCGGTCCGGAAAAAAACATTCTGTCCTGCGCTGGAACTGCTCGTCTCCCGCGTCGGGAGGGTGGCTAATACAACACCTCCGCAAGGAGGAAATACGCCCGCCGTCTAGGTTTTTGTTTTTTTCCGTCCGCGGTTTCTAACCTCCCGACCCCTCGCCGTCCTGGCAGGGGTCAACGCGTTCTGGAGGTTTACCATGCAGAATCCGAAATGGGTCCGCGCGAAAGTGGAAGACGACCTGCGCCGCCACTTCAAGTCGGTGGTGACACAGGGGCAGTACTCGCCTTCCGAAGCCATCCGCATGTTCATGCGACGCGTGGTCAGGATTCCCCACGCAACCGAATCGCTGGCAGTGAGCAAAGCCATCAAAAAGGCGGCCGACGACGTAGCCAACGAACTGCGTAGCGACGCGCCATGCGCGTCCCCATGACCCACACCCCGCGCAACCGCCACTGGAAGCCGCCATTACCGGCGGTCCATCGCTGACGAACAGCAAACGTCATCCCATGTCGCGCCTGACCTCGCCGGACCCGCATCCCGCCATGATCCGCGCATGCATCACGGAGTTGCCCCATGACGTTCCATGCACGGTCGCTGAGTGATATCTCCCAGCGGCTGCACCAGCAGGCCATTGATGGCGTCCATCGGCTGGACGCCAGTCTGGGTCGGCAACCGGATGCGGCGAGCGAGCGGATGGCGGCCAGTCTGGCGAATCTGGCGCGCGCCACCGGCTTCAGCCAGATCGACCACGTTCTGCTGGGTCGACCCACCGATGCGACACCGGAATCGCAGAACGTGTTCATCGTGCAGGGGATGCTGGGGGAGGCGTCGCACCGCCGGGCGTACATGAGCGTACCGGGTGCCTTGCGTGAGCCGGTAGAAGACTCGCTGCAGAAGCTGCAGGACCTGGATGCGACGTTGGCGGCGGAGCAGGAGGCGCGCGAGATGGGGATCGAAGTAGTTCGGCGGCGGGTGTGAGAGATGGGTGCGAAGCAAGTGCCGCTTTTGATCTTCTGCGGCCACCGACCATGTATCGGGGGGCCGGCGGGTGGGGGGTACGGGACCGTCAAAAACATGGATGTTTTTGACGAGCCCCCATGGATGGGTTAACGGCGTGTCCCGTACCCCCCACCCGTCGGCCCCAAGCACGTAGATCGGCAGTCGAGGGTTGTTCGCCAGGAGCCAACAGCAGCCGGGCAAGCCCGGCTCTACGTCAATGCAAGCGCTCCGAATTTGCCGGATGGGGCCGCATCGGTGAAAATCGGGGTATCCCCCATTTTTGCGAGTCCCGATGCACCATGATGCCGACCTGATCAACATCGTTGCCGTTGGCCTGGGGCTCGCCTTCATCTTTGGCGCGCTGGCCAACAAGCTGCGTTTGTCTCCGCTGGTCGGTTATCTGGTTGCGGGCATCTGTGTAGGGCCGTTCACCCCCGGCTTCGTCGCCGACCAGGCGCTGGCCAACCAGCTGGCCGAGCTGGGCGTGATGCTGCTGATGTTCGGGGTCGGCCTGCATTTCTCGTTGAAAGACCTGATGGCCGTGAAAGCCATCGCCATTCCCGGGGCCATCGGCCAGATTCTGGTCGCCACCCTGCTCGGCTGGGGCCTGGCCTGGTTGATGGGCTGGGAAACCCTGCACGGCGTCGTGTTCGGCTTCTCGCTCGCCACCGCCAGTACCGTCGTGCTGCTGCGCGCCATGGAAGAACGCCGCCTGCTGGAAACCCAGCGCGGCAAGATCGCCGTCGGCTGGCTGATCGTCGAAGACCTGGCCTGTGTCCTCGCCCTGGTGATGATGCCCGTGCTGGCCGGCGTGTTCGGCCCCGATGCCTCCAACCAGACCCACACCCTCGGCAGCGTGCTGGCCAGCATCGGCTGGACCTTCGTGCAGCTCGGCCTGTTCGTCGCCGTGATGCTGGTGGTCGGCCGCCGCGTGATCCCCTGGATACTCGAGCGTATTGCCGGCACCGGCTCGCGTGAGCTGTTCACCCTGTCCGTGCTGGCCATCGCACTGGGCGTGGCGTTCGGCTCGGCCATGCTGTTCGGCGTCTCGTTCGCGCTGGGCGCATTCTTCGCCGGCATGCTGCTCAATGAATCCGAACTCAGCCACAAGGCCGCCAACGACTCGCTGCCGCTGCGCGACGCCTTCGCCGTGCTGTTCTTCGTCTCGGTCGGCATGCTGTTCAATCCCGCCATCCTGATCGAGCACCCCTGGCAGGTCCTGGCCACCGCCGCCATCATCATGTTCGGCAAGTCCGCCGCCGCCTTCTTCATCGTGCGTGCGTTCGGCCACCCCAACGGCACTGCACTGACCATCTCCGCCAGCCTGGCGCAGATCGGCGAGTTCGCCTTCATCATCGCCGGCCTCGGCGTCAGCCTGCAGATCCTGCCGCCCACCGGGCAGGCCCTGGTGCTGGCTGGCGCGCTGATCTCGATCATGCTCAATCCCGTGGTGTTCGGCCTGCTCGACCGCTGGCTGGCCAAGCACCAGGAAAGCATGCCCCAGGCGGTGGAAACCGAACTGCCGCCCGGCCCGTCGCTGGACCTGCACGACCACGCCATCGTGATCGGCTATGGCCGGGTCGGCAGCGCGCTGGCGCAGGTGCTGCGCGAACGTGGCGTGCCGGTGCTGGTCATTGACGACAACAAGGAACACGTCGCCGAGGCCCACGCCGCCGGCCTGCCCGGCATCCGCGGCAGTGCTGCTTCCGACAAGGTGTTGGCCGAGGCGCATCCGGAACGCGCCAAGATCGCCGTACTGGCGATTCCGCAACCATTGGAAGCCGGCGAAACCCTGGCCAAGCTGCGTGCACTCAACCCGGGCCTGACCCTGCTGGCGCGCGCCCACAGCGACGCCGAAGTGAAGCACCTGCTGGAGCACGGTGCCGATGGCACGGTGATGGCCGAACGCGAACTGGCTTACTCGCTGGCGGAAATGGTGATGGCCACCCCGCCTTACCGCACGCTGGGGAAACACCTGCCGGTGGTGTAACCGGGCAAGCGCTGCGGCATTTCCGCAATGACTCCGATAGGCAACGTCGTCGCGGGCGCACAGGCTGCACTTTCTCTTTCCAGAAGGATGCCGCTTCATGCCCCAGGACATCACCAACGCCGCCCGCGTTCAAGGCCGCTTCCACACCCAGATGGCGCAGCGTCAACGGGCGACTGCACCCGCGCAGCGCCCATTCCAGGGGCTGACCGGACGTGGTCCGCTGCATGTCCGCAACCGCTATGACTGCGTTGTGGCCGGTCTGCTGCTCAGCGCGGCGTTGTCCCAACTGCGCATGCCCGGCAACCCCGCGACTGACGCCGGCGCGCAGCCGCGCGCCGCCGGACGATCGCAATCCTCGCTGCACAACGTAGGCAACCGGGCAGTCCAGCACGTTCCGTCTGCCGCTCACTGGCCCCCGGGTGCCCACGCACTGGCCATTCCGATGGGCATGGACTGGATTGGCGGGTTGGCAGAACTGCTGGGCACGCAGATCAGCGCCGAACAGGCCGCACTGGAACTGGACATCGCCGCGATTGCCGACGCCACCCGCACCGCCCAGGCACGCCCGGGCAGCATCGTCGCCAGGCGTGAAGCGACCAACCGTGCGCGGCTGGACACCATCGCCGGACAATTTGAGAACGACGGGTTTGCGGTTGAAAGGCAACCGTTCAACCTCACCACGCACACGTTGTTCAGCCACCCGTACCGTACCAGCGGGCAGAACCTGCTGGTCACGCTGTGCGGTCGTGGGCCGGTGCAACGCACCTTGATGGTGCTCGCCCATGGCGACGTGGCGGGTGCCGAGATCGGCTCCACCGGCAGTCTCGACAATGGCGTCGGGGTCGGCCTGCTGCTGGCCCTGGCGCGGCACCTCGACCACACCGGGCTGCCAGACGGCACCCGCGTACAACTGCTGGTGACCGACAAGGAAGAGGCCGGTTTGAAGGGCGCTAAAGCCTATGTGCGTGATTGCCAGTCCGCTGCGGCTTGCCCGGATGTGGCGCTGAATCTGAACATTCTGGGCTACGGCAATGGCATCAGCGTGTCCGGATCGGCCGACCATGCGGGGTTTGGTGATGGCGATTCGCCTTTCGCCAACGGCACTGCGACGGTGACACCTGCCGAGGCACAGCTGGAGCGACTGCTGCGCGAGGCGGCCGCCGACGTTGGCATGCAGGTGCACGCCACACCCGGCTGGACGCTGCAGTCCGACCACGTGGCCTTCCAGCGCGCCGGTCTGGCCGCACTGGGCGTGAGCGGGATGCACGAGGCCGACGGCGCGCCCGAGCGCGCACTGCAGGTGGCGCGTGCCCGCTACCTGCAGGCCGAAGCGCGCGTCACCCCAAGCCGATACGACGCTTACCTGGCGGGCACCTTGAACCAGACCGAATCGATTGCCATGGCGCGTGATATCCAGGCGTCCGACACCGCCGCGCTGGAATACCAGGCGCTACCGCAGTCGCAGCGGCAGCGGCGCATCCACACCGCTGCCGATCAACCTGAGCACGTGGATATCCGCCAGGCGCTGGCCACACTCGATGTGGTGCGTCGCACGGTGGACGCGTGGCTGGCGCTTCCCTCAAGGCACGCGCATTTTTACGCAGATTCCGATGTCCCTGCGTGAGCCCTGTCGGCAACGTATGCACGTTCGCTTCTCTTCCAACCTGATGAGGTCACCATGCGCATTTCCCATGTTGATGCAGCACGCCGCAGCCAAGGCACCTTCGAGCGCAGGACCGGTGGCGTACAGCCCGGCCAGCATCACAACGCATTGGGTCGCTTCGGCCCGCGCCCGACACCGCTGCAGGTGCGCAATGCGCTGCAGCTGTTCGCTTGCCTGCAGGTCATCGGGCCCGCCTTGCGGCTGGCGCGGCCTGCGCTCCCTGCGCCAGCACAGGGCATGCCTGGCGGCGTGCAGGCGCTGCCCGGCGCACCGGACTATCAGATGCTGATGGAGCCGCAGGTGCCTGCACCTTCGCCATTGTCCAGTTCGTTGCACGCCCTGGGTAACGGAGCACTGGGAGTGTGCGTAGTGCAGCCACGGCAGTGCGGCAGCGCCCTGCTGAGCACAGGCGTTGGAATCGGCCTCAGCATGGCAGGCAGCGCCATCGCCGGGTTCGGGCTGGGCCGCCTCACCGCCATGGACACCACACCTGCGCCAGCCAACGAAGCGCCGATGTCGCCGCAAGCCCTGCGCGCCGACGACGTGCTGGCGCTGCTGCCGCCGCAGGCGCAGACCGACGTGCTGGAGATCGTGCGCGACTGCAGCGGTGCCGAGACCTGCGCCACGCCACGCATCCACGATGTGCTGGCGCGCCTGCCCGCCGTCCAGCAGCGCGCCCTGCAGTGCCTGATGTCGGAATCGCAGCTGCCGGTATTGCCGGTTGAACCCGACGCCAGCAGCTGGCCGCCGGGTGCGCAGGCGCAGATGCCGGCCATGGACTGGATGGTGCAGGCGGCCGAACTGCTGGGGGCACTGGACCACGCCGAGCAACTTCAGCTGCAACTGGATGTGGAGCAGATCAGCCAGGCCACCCTGGACGCCAAACACCACGCTGCGGTGAATCGTCTTGGTCGCCGTTTCGATCCCGCCTATGAGCGCCACATCAACCAGGCGCGCATGGACGCAATCCGCGACCGGTTCCAGCAGGACGGCTTTCAGCTGCAGGAACAGGCCTTCCTGATCAACGCCACCACCGACCTGGGCGAGCCCGGCCTTCACAACGGCCGCAACCTGTGGCTGCAGATGGACGGCCCCGGCCCGGCCGAACGCACCTTGATGCTGATGGCGCACGGCGACGTCGCCGGCATTGCGTCACGGTCCAGCGGTGCCTGGGAAAACGCCTCGGGCGTGGCCGGGGTGCTCGCGCTGCTGCGTCGATTCCGCAACGACGGCCTACCGGCCGGTGCCCGGGTGCAGGTGTTGATCACCGACCTGCAGCAGCGCGGCATGATCGGAGCCAAGGCGTTCGTGCAGCAGTGCCTGGTGGACGGCACGTGTCCGGATCTGGCAGTGAATCTGGATCGCCTGGGCTGGGGCAACGCACTCGCGCTCAGCGGAACCGATCGCCATGCGCTGGTCAGTGAGGCGGCCGAGTTTCCCGAACAGCGAAACGCACGCGCGGTGGGCGCATTGGAAGCCCGTTTCGCCGAGCAGATGCGCCTGGCTGCGCCGCGCTACGGCCTGCGCTTGCCCGACACCGCGAACTGGCGGCTGCCGTCAGACCAGGTCGCGCTGCAACGCGAAGGTGTGGCCGCGCTGGGCGTCACGCAAAGCACGGATCGCGAAATGGAACACGACGTACGCTTCTTCGAGGCACGCGAGCACATGCTGGCTGCCGAAGCGGCCGTGGACTGGGCGCGCTACCCGGAGTACAACGCGCGTCAGCTTGATCCCCAGGAGCAACAGACCTTCCGCCGTCAGCTGGATGCCTGGCGCACTGCACGCGACGACTTCGGCGCGGTAGGACTCCCCCGTGCGATGCGCGTTCCCAACAGCGCTGAAGACCAGCCGGACCAGGTCGATGCGCGCACCGCAATGCGCGTGGTGGATACCGTGCATGCAGCCGCACAGGTCTGGCTGCGCCAGCCGGCGGCCTGACCGGACTACACCATGCGCAGCGACATCATCAGCCAGCATCGTCGGTCACAAGGGCATTTCGAACGCGCGTTGGGCGCTCGCCAGCCGCTCCCGCGGCATGGCGGGGCACATCGATTCGCAGGGCGTCCCCCGGAGCTGCACATACGCAATGTCGGCCAGGCCATCACCGTCGGCCTGCTGCTGGGCACGGTGCTTCCCGGAGCGCGGGCCAGCATGCCGGGCAACGGCTACACCGCGGTCAACCTCGACCCGCCGCTTCAGGCCGCCAGCACAGCAGCGGCAGGCTGTCTGGCACGCCCGGCAAACTGCCCGCAACTGCTGGTTGGAGCGAGTCTGGTCGCCGTCGGCAGCCTGACGGCAGGCGCGTGGATCGGCTGGCAGGCGCGTGATCAGCATGCCGGGGGCGTGCCCTCCGATACACCCTTACCCGGCCCCTGCGTTGCGGCGCTCTCGGCAGCAGCGCAAGGATCCCAGGCGGCGCAGCACCAGCGCAATCAGACTGCATCGCTGGACGCGCCCGCCATGCTGGGCTTCCGGCCCTCTCAACTGGATCCCGCGCGTGATCCCTGCGTGTCGCTGTACGACCACGTCAACGCTCGCTGGGCGAACAGCACCGTGCTGGCGGACAACCAGAGCCGCTGGCACATCTCCAACGTGCTGGAACAGCGCGGGCGCAGCCAGCAGCGTGCGCTGGCCGAGCAGCTGGCCACCCTGCCCGCGCCCACGCCTGCGCAACGGGTGGTGGCCGACCTGTGGACCAGCGGCATGGACGAAAGCCACATCAACAGTGACCGCCTGCGTCCGCTGCGCGGCGAGCTGGCCGCCATCGATGCATTGAACTCGCCGCAGGACATCGAGAAGCACCTTCAGCAGCTCACCCTCAAAGGTCGCAACCCGGTGTTCGGCCTGGTTGTCGAACCCGACATGGGCAACCGCAGCACCCAGATCGCCTATGCATACCAGGGCGGGCTGGGACTGCCGTCCGCCGCGCACTACCTGTCCTCGCGCCAGCCAACGCTGCACCGTGACTACCGCACCTACATCGCCGCACTGCTGGAACTGTCGGGCGTACCGGCCGACCAGGCGCACAACGATGCGCTGGCGGTGTTCGCGCTGGAACAGCGCCTGGCAGCCGCATCCACGTCCCGGGCCGAGCTGCGCGACAATCTTGCCGAAACCTACAACCCGGTGAATGCTTCCAAGGCCGACGCGCTCACCCCGAACTTCCGCTGGAGTGGATTGTTCGCGGCCCTGGGCGTGGATCCGGCCGTGCGCTTCTCGCTGGCCACGCCGGGGTTCCACCGTGAGGTCAGCGCCGCCCTGGCCGATACCGACCCGGCGGTCTGGCGCGCCTATCTGCGCTTCCACTGCCTGGACACGGCCAGCCCCCATCTGGATGACCGCTTCGTGCAGACCATGCACGACTTCCAGCAGCGCCTGCTGGGCGTGAACCAGACCCTGGCACCGCGCTGGCAGCGGGTGCTGGGCAGCATCGATGCCTACGCCGGTGACGCCATGGGCGAGGTCTACGTCGGCGCGCACTTCCCTGCGGACGTGCGTGGGCGGATCCATCAGATGGTTGAACAGATGCGTACGGTGTTGAAGCGGCGGCTGGGTACCGCGCTGTGGCTGGATCCGGAAACCCGGGTCACCGCGCAGGCCAAGGCCGACCTGCTCAACCCGCGCATCGGCCATCCTGACCAGTGGCCGGACTGGTCGGAACTGCGTACCGAGCGCTGCGGTTATCTGCGCAACCTGCGGCTGCTGCGGGCGTTCCAGCAGCGCGCGGACCTGGCGCGGATTGGACAACCGCTGGACGGCCAGCGCTGGCGGATCAGCGCGCATTCGGTGAACGCGTACTTTGATGTGATGAACAACGACATGGGTTTTCCGGCCGGGCTGCTGCAGCCGCCGATCTTCGACCCGGAGGCCGATGACGCCCTCAACTACGGGGCCATCGGGGTGATCATCGGCCATGAAATGAGCCATGCCTTTTCTGTCGAAACCAGCCAGTTCGCGCTCAACGGGCAGCTGCAGCACTGGTGGAGCGAGGACGACCGTGCGCGCTATCGGGACCTATCGCGCCGCTTCGCCGCGCAGTACGACGAGCAGCGCATTGATGGGTTGCCGGTCAACGGCACGCTGACCGCGAACGAGAACATGGCTGATCTGGGCGGGCTGATGCTGGCGCTGGAGGCGCTGCGTGAGCAGTGCGGGGCCACCACCGACCCGATGATCGACGGACTCAGCCGCGAGCAGCGCTTCTTCATCAGCTGGGCGCATACCAACCGCCGGTTGCAGACGCCACAGCGGCTGCGCCTGGAACTGGCCGCCAACCCCCACAGCTTCGGTGCGCCGCGCACCGATGTCGCGGCGTCCAACCTGCCAGCGTATGCGGAGGCGTTCAACTGCACGCCCGGGAGCGCGATGGCGCGTTCTGGCGAACAGCAAGTAGCCTACCTGTAGGCCGCGCAGGCATACTCGGCACGGAGCAGGAACAGGGGGTTCCTGCCCACATCAAGGATCGACCATGCATTCTGCCGTACGCACCACCTTTGCAGGCCTGTTGCTGTCGTTCGCGGGCACGGCGCTGGCCGATACCGGGACCCTGTTCGTGCAGGTTGAACGATTGCAATCGGATGTACCGCTCAGCAAGACCGTCATGGAGGACGTCCGCGTGGGCGGCGTCACCTGGGGCGTACAGGGCAAACAGCTGGTACTGGTCCAGGCCGACCCGCGCTATGTCGATTACGATTATGGCTTCACTACGCGATTTGGCCACTCACATTCCGTGCAGCTGCCGGCAGGTGAGTACCAGCTGACCGTGGTGGGACTTGAGCCTCGCCAGAGTTACAGCACGGACAAACAGATGAACCGGGCAGCGTTTGTCACCCAGAACATCCGCACCGTGCGCGTGGAATCCGGCAAGACCACCCAGCTGCACATCGAGCCGTTGATCCTGGACGAGGACGCCGTACGGCCCTTCGTCCCCACCCTGCTGACCCTGCTTACCGATCCGGATGTATCGCTGGAACAGACCCGGAAGGCCGCGCGGCCGACCGCCATCAGCCTGCGCGACCAGAACTCGATTGCGTGGCCGGACTATCACGGGCCATTGAAGTTCATTCCGCGCTGAGGCTGATGTAGAGCGGGGCTTGCCCCGCTCAGCCGGGCAAGCCCGGCTCTACGGTCTACCTAGCCGGGCAAGCCCGGCTCTACGGTCTGCCTAGCCGGGCAAGCCCGGCTCTACGGTCGGCGGAAGTCCCATCAGCCTTTGGCGAAGATCAGCTTGCCTTCGGCGGCGTCCACCTTGATCACATCACCGGTGGCGAAGTCACCCGACAGGATGCGCTGCGCCAGCGGGTTCTCCAGCTGCGCCTGGATGGCACGCTTGAGCGGCCGCGCGCCATAGATCGGGTCGAAGCCCACATTGCCCAGCAACCCGAACGCGTCGTCGCTGACCTCGATGCGCAGGCCACGTTCGGCCAGCCGCTTCTCCAGGCCGTGCATCTGGATGCGCGCGATCTGCTTGATCTGCGCCTTGTCCAGCGGGTGGAACACCACGATGTCGTCCAGCCGGTTGATGAACTCCGGACGGAAGTGCGCCTGCACCACGCCCATCACCGCCGCCTTCATCTGCGTGTAGGCCTCCGGGCTGTCGTCGCTGCTCATGTCCTGGATCTGATGGGAGCCCAGGTTGGAGGTCATCACGATGACGGTGTTGCGGAAGTCCACGGTGCGGCCCTGGCCATCGGTCAGGCGGCCGTCGTCCAGCACCTGCAGCAGGATGTTGAACACATCGGTGTGCGCCTTCTCCACCTCATCCAGCAGGATCAGCGAATACGGCCGGCGGCGGACCGCCTCGGTCAGGTAACCACCTTCCTCGTAGCCCACGTAACCCGGGGGCGCACCGATCAGGCGCGCCACGCTGTGCTTCTCCATGAACTCGCTCATGTCGATGCGGATCATCGCGTCGCTGCTGTCGAACAGGAATTCGGCCAGCGACTTGCACAGCTCGGTCTTGCCCACACCGGTAGGGCCGAGGAACAGGAAGGAGCCACTCGGGCGGTTCGGATCGGACAAACCCGCGCGCGAACGCCGCACCGCGTCGGAGACGACCTTGATCGCCTCTTCCTGGCCGACCACGCGCTCGTGCAGCACATCTTCCATGCGCAGCAGCTTCTCGCGTTCGCCTTCCAGCATGCGGTTGACCGGAATGCCGGTCCAGCGTGAGACCACTTCGGCGATCTCCTCGGCGGTCACCCGGTCCTGGACCAGCTTGAACTCGGTGGCTTCGGCTTCCTGCGCGGCGGCCAGCTGCTTTTCCAGCTGCGGCAGCTGCCCGTACTGCAGCTCGCTCATGCGGCCGAAGTCCTGGCGGCGCTGGGCCGATTCCAGCTCCAGCTTCACCTGCTCGATCTGTTCCTTGATCTTGGTCGTGCCCTGCAGCGCGGCCTTCTCCGACTTCCAGATTTCATCCAGATCGGAGAATTCCCGCTCCAGCGCATCGATGTCGGTTTCCAGATCGACCAGGCGCTGGCGCGAGGCGTCGTCTTTTTCCTTCTTCAGCATCTCGCGCTGGATCTTGAGCTGGATCAGCCGGCGTTCCATGCGGTCCAGTTCCTCCGGCTTGGAGTCGATCTCCATGCGGATGCGCGAGGCGGCTTCGTCCATCAGATCGATGGCCTTGTCCGGCAGCTGGCGGTCGGCAATGTAGCGGTGCGACAAGGTCGCGGCCGCGACGATCGCCGGGTCGGTGATCTCCACGCCGTGGTGCACGGCGTACTTTTCCTTCAACCCACGCAGGATGGCAATGGTGTCCTCCACGCTGGGCTCGCCCACGAACACCTTCTGGAAGCGGCGTTCCAGCGCGGCGTCCTTTTCGATGTACTTGCGGTACTCATCCAGCGTGGTCGCGCCGACGCAGTGCAGTTCGCCACGAGCCAGCGCCGGCTTGAGCATGTTGCCGGCGTCCATCGCACCGTCGGCCTTGCCCGCGCCGACCATGGTGTGCAGTTCGTCGATGAACAGGATGATCTGGCCTTCGCTCTTGGCCAGGTCGTTGAGCACGCCCTTCAGGCGCTCTTCGAACTCGCCGCGGAACTTGGCCCCGGCGATCAGCGCGCCCATGTCCAGCGACAGCACGCGCTTGCCGCGCAGGCCTTCGGGCACTTCGTCGTTGATGATGCGCTGGGCCAGGCCTTCCACGATCGCGGTCTTGCCCACGCCGGGTTCGCCGATCAGCACCGGGTTGTTCTTGGTCCGGCGCTGCAGCACCTGGATGGTGCGGCGGATCTCCTCGTCACGGCCGATCACCGGGTCGAGCTTGCCACTCTCGGCGCGCGCGGTCAGGTCGATGGTGTATTTCTCCAGCGCCTGGCGCTGGTCTTCGGCGTTTTCCGACTGCACGCTTTCACCGCCACGGATCTTGTCGATGGCCGCGTCAACGCGGGCCTTGTCGGCACCGGCGGCGCGCAGCGCCATGCCGAGGGTGCCACTGTCTTCCAGCGCGGCCAGCACGAACCACTCGCTGGCAATGAAGGCATCGCCGTGCTGCTGGGCCAGCTTGTCGGTGGCGTTGAGCAGGCGATTGAGGTCGTTGCCCATCGACAGGTTGCCGGCCTGGCCGGTCACCTTGGGCAGGGCGTCCAGCGCCTCGGTCAGGCGCTCGCGCAGCACCGGCACGTTGACGCCGGCCTGTGACAGCAGCGGGCGGGTGCTGCCGCCCTGCTGGTCGAGCAGCGCGGTGAACACGTGCACCGGTTCAAGGATGGAGTGGTCGCGGCCCACGGCCAGCGACTGCGCGTCGGCCAGTGCCTGCTGGAAACGCGAGGTGAGCTTGTCCATTCGCATGGGGGATCCTCTTCAAGGTAATGGCCAGCGTCGCCGGCCGTATCAGATGTACCGGATATGCGGTTGCCGCGAAGTGATTCAAGACAGTGACGAGCGCACGCCCTCATCGTTTGTGACCCTATTCACACTCCGCCGCGGGGGTGTGTTGCCACCGTGGGGACGCGTCGCTCACAGCGGCTTTCGGCCGGCGACGGGAAGCTGGAACCCCCTTCAAGGAGCCCCCGCATGCACTACCAGCTTTACTACTGGACCGGCATCCAGGGCCGGGGCGAGTTCATCCGCCTTGCGCTGGAAGACGCCGGTGCCTCCTATACCGACATGGCACGCGAACACGGCGACGAGGTCATGACCCCCTTCCTGGAGTGCAGCAAGGAGGGGCTGCAGCCGTTTGCGCCGCCCTTCCTGGTCAGTGGGCGGCAGGTGATCGCGCAGGTCGCGGCGATCCTCGATCACCTTGGTCCAGAACTGCAGCTGGTGCCCGAGGCCGCGTCACGGCGCATGCAGGCCCTGCAGCTGCAGCTGACCATCGCCGATCTGGTCGCCGAGGTGCACGACACGCACCACCCGATTGCCGGCTCGAAGTATTACGAGGACCAGAAATCCGAGGCCAAGGCGCGGGCGACGTCTATGCGTGCCGAGCGCCTGCCGAAGTTCCTGGGCTGGTTCGAGCAGGTGCTGGAAGCGAACGGTGGGCTGCATCCGCTGCGCGAGCATTCGTATGTGGATCTGTCGCTGTTCCAGCTGATCAGCGGGCTGACCTACATGTTCCCGCGCCGCATGCAGGCACTGCGCGGTGAGTTGCCGTTGCTGCATGCGCTGCACGACCGGGTGCAGCGGCGGCCGAATGTGGCCGCCTATCTGGCGTCGGAGCGGCGGTTGGCGTTCAACACCAACGGAATATTCCGGTATTACCCGGAGTTGGATGGCGAACGGTAGTGCCGGCCGCTGCACGGCTACTGTAGAGCCGGGCTTGCCCGGCTGTCGTTGAACCCTGCAGAGCAGCCGGGCAAGCCCGGCTCTACAAGTCAGGCGTCGCGAGTGTGTTCGGTGCGTTGCAGCGACAGCAGGGCCAACAGTGCGGCCAACGCCACATACGCCCCGGTGAACTGCCAGCTGATCAGCTTCGGCAACCCTTCCAGCGTCCACGGCAGATAGATGCCGCCACGCGGATCCACCGAGTGGATCAACCCGAACAGGGTCAGCGCGGCAGCCACCAGCAGAATGCCGGACGCACGCAGCAGCTTGCCGTCGATCATCGCCACCACCGCGGCGATCCACAGCATCGAGGTGATGATGAAGCCGTTGCCCAGGGTGAAGATCACCGCCAGTTCCGGCAGGCCATGCCCATCCAGCGTAGTGGTCATCGCCACCAGCTGTTCCGGCGCGATCCAGCCCGGTGCCTTGATCGCCAGCAGGTAGGCCACCGAAGGCAGGAAGCCGAGCACCATCGCGCCGGCGTGCTCGCGCGGCGTGGCCTGGAAGGCCTGGGTGGTGATGTCGATGGCGACGTACACGATGATCGGGGCCAGCACCGCCAGCGGCAGCCACTGCACCAGCCCGGAGATCACCCCGAGCATGCCGCCGATGCCAACGAACAGGCCGGTGAGCAGGGTGTAACCGCTGCGCGCGCCCATGTGTTTGTAGGCCGGCTGGCCGATATACGGCGTGGTCTGCGCCACACCGCCGCACAGACCCGCCACCAGCGTGGCCACCGCCTCCACCAGCAGGATGTCGCGGGTGCGGTAGTCATCGCCTGCCGCGCGTGCGCTTTCAGAGACATTGATGCCGCCCACCACCATCAGCAGCCCGAACGGCAGCAGCAGCGGCAGGTAGGTCATGGCGGTGGGCAGGCCCTCGATGAAGCCCAGCGTCGGCCACGGCAACACTACTTGCGGCGGCGTCCACTCCGGTACCTTGAAGCCCGGTGCGCCCAGCCCCGCCAGGCCCAGTCCGTAATACAGCACGGTGCCGAACACGAACGCCACCAGCACGCCCGGGGCGCGGATCGGCAACTTGCGCTTGGCCACCAGCACGTACAGCAGCAGGCCCAGGGTGACGAAGCCCACCACCGGCGAACGCAGGGTTTCCAGCAACGGCAGGAACCCCATCAGCACGATCGCGATGCCGGCAATCGAGCCCAGCAGCGACGCACGCGGCAGCGCGCGGGTCACCGCTTCGCCGAAGAACGACAGGATGATCTTCAGCACCCCCATGATCACCAGCGAGGCCATGCCCAGCTGCCAGGTGGCGATGGCCGCGTCGTGGGGGGCCAGCCCCTGCGCCTTGAACGCCAGGAACGCCGGGCCCAGCACCAGCAGGGCCATGCCGATGCTGGTCGGCGCATCCAGCCCCAGCGGCATCGCGGTCACATCGTCGCGCCCCGTGCGTGCGGCCAGACGCCGTGCCATCCAGGTGTACAGCACGTTGCCGACCAGCACGCCGAAGGCGGTACCCGGGAACATGCGCCCGAACACCACGTCGGCCGGGAACTGGAAAATGCCGACCAGCGCCATGGCGATGAAGCCCAGGATCGACAGGTTGTCGACCACCAGGCCGAAGAAGCCGTTCAAGTCACCGGCGACGAACCAGCGTGGACGTCCGGAGACGGAGGGGGATGCGGACATGCGGGCAGCTGCGGGGGTGGGGGGTACCCGATGGTAGGGCTTCGCTGCCGTCAACAACAGGTACGCACGTGGAACACCGGGTAGCGCCGGCCGTTGGCCGGCCCATGGACCGCCTGGGCCGGCCAACGGCCGGCGCTACCGGGTCCCAGACCCCGCAGATCAGGGTTTATTGAGGAAATTGTTCGCCAACAGATCCCGCACATCCCGCACCCGCCCGCTCAGCACCGCCTTGGCCGCATACAGCGCGGTACCGGCCACCTGCTTGGCCTCCACCTGCGGCGGCATCACCAGCTCGGTGGGGCTGGTGTGCACGTCCAGCAGCGCCGGTCCCGGGTGCGCCAGCACATCCTGCACGGCCTGTTCCAGCTCCTCGCTGCGGGTCACGGTGCGGCCGTAGAAGCCGATGACCTCGGCCAGGCGGCCGAAATCGGGGTTCTTCAGATCGGTGTAGTTGTCCAGCAGCCCTTCCACCTTCTGCTCCAGCTCGACGAAGTTCAACGAGCTGTTGTTGTAGACCACCACCTTGATCGGGAGATTCTCCTGCACCGCTGTGAGCAGATCACCCAGCAGCATGGCAATGCCACCATCGCCGGACAGCGAGATCACCTGGCGGCCTGGGAACGCCTTCTGCAGGCCCAGCGCCTGCGGCATCGCATTGGCCATCGTGCCGTGCAGCAGGCTTGTCAGGGTGCGGCGGCGGCCGTTGGCGCGGATGTGGCGCAGGATCCAGACCATCGGTGAGCCACCGTCGGCGGTGAACAGCGCATCGTCGTTGGCATGCCGGTCGATCAGCGCGGTCAGATGCTGCGGATGGATCAGCGTGCCCTCCCCCGGCTGCTCTTCTTCGGCGCGGGTTGCCAGCGCCTTGTCGCGGCGCGCGATGCACTCCTCCAGGAAACTGCGGTCCTCTCGTGGTGGCAGCAGCGGCAACAGAGCCTCCAGCGTGGGGCCGATGTCGCCCACCACGCCCAGCTGCACCGGGTGGCGGCGGCCCAGGTGGCTGCCGTCACGGTCCACCTGGATCAGCGTGGCCTTGTCCGGGTAATACTGGCCCCAGGCGAAATCGGCCCCCAGCAGCAACAGCGTGTCGCAGGCCATCAACGTGTGGAATCCCGATTCGATGCCGAAGATGCCGGTCATGCCCATGTTGTACGGGTTGTCGTACTCCACGAAGTCCTTGGCCCGCGAGGTGTGCGCGATGGGAGCCTTCAAGCGCTCGCCCAGCGCCACCAGCGCATCATGCGCGTGTTCGCAGCCTGCACCGGCGTAGATGCCGATGCGCTTTCCTTCGGCAATCAGCCCGGCGATACGCTGCAGCTCGTCGTCGCTGGGGCGCAGCACGGGCCGGGTGACGTGCACGCCGAAGGGCACGTCGTGCTTTACTTCGGCCTCGCTGATGTCGGCCGGCAGGATCACCACCGCCACGCCGCGGCGGCTGATCGCCGCCTGGCAGGCCAGCGCCACCACGCGGCGCGCCTGTTCCGGGCTGTGCACCTGCTCGCAGAACACGCTGCAGCTGGCATACACCGCCTTGAAGTCCACTTCCTGCGGGAACTCCATGCCCAGTTCGGCGGTGACGATCTGGCTGGCGATCAACACCAGCGGCGCGCGGTTGCGGTTGCTTTCAAAGATGCCGTTGATGAAATGCAGGCTGCCCGGCCCACAGGAGCCGGCACACGCGGTCAGCTGCCCGCTGATCAGCGAATCGGCCCCGGCGGCAAACGCGGCCACCTCTTCATGGCGCACGTGCACCCAGTCGATGTCGCTGCGATGGATGGCATCGGTGACGTGATTGAGGGTGTCGCCGACGATTCCGTAACAGTGGCGCACACCGGCCGCCTGCAGGGTTTCAACGACAATTTCGGCAACGCGCTTGCTCATGACAGGACATCCACAGTTCCGGGGGAAGCTGCAGCCTAGTCCTGCGCAGGTGACACCGGCGTGCGAAAACACGCCGGTTCATACCTATGTATGTGCCTCTTAAAACGAAACCTCCACCGCTTGCTGCGCCCACAACACGCTCTGGTGTCCGGTGGCCTGCTTCCACGCCAGACGGATCGCCTCGATGTCGGCGCGGCGCTGCGGGGTGTTTTCATGCAGCACCACCAGCACCTTGGTGCGCAGGCGATTGGGCTCCTTCGCACCACGGAACAGCCACTGGCCGTAGGCATCGAACACGGTCAAGCCATCCGGGAAACGTGGCGTGACCTGCTTGTCGAGGAATTCGCGCCACTGCGTTTCGGTGATCGCATCAGTCTGCTTGCGTTCGGATGCCCCGCTCTCTTCGCCCACGCCGAAGTACAGCTCACTGCGCACCCAGCCTGCGGCGGCATCCGGGCGTGCGGCATCGCCCTGCAGGGTGGCGGTGACGGCGGCGGGTTCGGCCGGCCGGGTCGTCGGGCCCGATGCGGTTGCGCAGCCGGTGGCGGTGAGGATGAGGGCGAGCAGCAGGGTGTGGGGTTTCATGGATATTCCGGAGCAGGGGGGCAATAACGAATCGTCATGACGGGCGTGGCCCGTCACTACCTTGCGGTGCAGCATCACACGGGGATAATATATCGCTTCATCCGGATGGATGTAAATGAAACTATCCAGATCCCCCTGCCCCCGTCGTTCTGCTGGAGTTCGCATGTCCCGCCCGTCCGCGTCACGCCTTGGCCTTGCCATTGCCCTGGTCCTCTCCGCTCCCCTGCTGGCCCAGGACCTTCACGCGCAGGACGCGCCGGCTTCGGCCACCACCCTGGACACGGTGATCGTCACCGGCACCCGCGCCATTGACCGCACGGTGCTGGAATCCACCTCGCCGGTGGACGTGCTTACCGCCGAGGACATCCGCAAGGCTGGCGTCGTCAACGGCGAGCTCGGCAGCGCGCTGCAGACGCTGCTGCCGTCGTTCAACTTCCCGCGCCAGTCCAACTCCGGCGGTGCCGACCATGTGCGCGCCGCGCAGCTGCGCGGTCTCTCCCCGGACCAGGTGCTGGTGTTGGTGAACGGCAAGCGCCGCCACACCAGCGCGCTGGTCAACACCGACAGCAAGATCGGCAAGGGCACCACGCCGGTGGACTTCAACTCGATTCCGGTCAGCGCGATCTCGCGCATCGAAGTGCTGCGCGACGGCGCCGGCGCGCTGTATGGCTCCGACGCGGTGGCCGGCGTGATCAACGTGATCCTGGACAACGCGCCTGAAGGCGGCGCGATTGAAGCCAGCTTTGGCGCGCACCATACCGACCTCAAGCCGATCGACCGCACCCTCACCGATGGCCAGACCAGCTTCTTCAGCGCCAAGGTCGGCACCGGGCTCGGCGACAACGGTGGCTTCCTGCGTGTGGGCCTGGAACTGAAGAACCGCGAAGGCACCAACCGCGCCGGCTTCGACCAGATTCCGCCGTGGGACCAGAGCGACGCCAATCTGGCCCTGCAGGGCCAGCGCAACTACGTGCTGGGCGATGGCAAGACCAAGGATCTGAACGCCTGGATCAACAGCGAACTGCCGCTCGGCGAAACCTCGAAGTTCTATTTCTTCAGCACCTTCAACCAGCGCGACAGTGAAGGCGCGAACTACTTCCGCTACCCCGACAGCGACGCCAACTGGCAGGAGATCTATCCGAACGGCTACCGCCCGATCTCCGAAGGCGAGAACCGGGACGTGCAGGCGGTGGCCGGTGCGAAGGGCCAGTGGGGCGAGTGGAACTACGACGCCAGCCTGGACTACGGCTTCAACACCTTCACCTACCGCCTGCGCGATTCGCTGAACGCGTCGCTGGGCCCGACCAGCCCGACCCGCTTCAAGACCGGCGACTACCGCAATGAACTGACCGTGGGCAACTTCGACCTGGGCCGGGTGTTCACCCAGGGCAACAACAGCCACAGCCTGGGCCTGGGCCTGGAAGCGCGTCGTGACCATTATCAGACCCGCCCAGGCGACCCGGCCAGCTACGCCGCCGGCCCTTACACCGACCGCCCAACCGGCTCGCAGGCCGGTGGTGGCTTGACCCCGCAGGACGCGACTTCGCTGTCGCGCGATGTCGCCAGCGCCTATGCCAGCCTGTCCAGCACCTTTGGCGACCACTTCAGCAGCGACCTGGCCGCACGCTATGAGCACAGCGACGACTACGGCGGCGAGCTGACCGGCAAGCTCGGCCTGCGCTATGAGTTCACCCCGGCGTTCGCGCTGCGCGGTGCGATCTCCAACAACTTCCGTGCGCCGTCGCTGGCGCAGATCGGCTATGAATCCACCTCCACCGGCTACAACGCCGCCGGTCAGCTGGTGCAGGGCCGCACGCTGTCGGTGAACAACCCGATTGCCCGTGGCCTGGGTGCCACCGACCTGAAGCCGGAAAAGTCGATCAACACCAGCCTGGGCTTCACCAGCCGCATCGGCGACCACTTCGATGTGTCGCTGGACTTCTACCAGATCGACATTGACGACCGCATTGCGCTGTCCGAAAGCATCACCGGCGATGCACTGACCGACTATGTGCAGCAGCAGTTCGGCGTGGCCGGTCTGCAGAGCGCCAGCTTCTTCGTCAATGCCGCCGACACCCGCACCCGCGGCGCGGAACTGGTGAGCAACTGGCGGCAGTCGCTGGGCGGCGGTGAGCTGGTGCTGACCGGCACCTATGCCTACAACAAGACCACCCTGAAGAACGTGCTGGCCACGCCGGCCAATCTGCTCGCACTGGACCCGGATTACGTGCTGTTCGGCGTGGAAGAAACCAACACGCTGACCGATGCCACCCCGCGCACGCGCGGTTCGCTGGCCGCGGCCTGGACGAATGACCGCTGGGCGCTGAACAGCCGCCTGACCCGCTACGGCAGCGCCACGCGGGTGTTCAACTTTGGTGACGGCTTCATTCCGCGCCAGACCTATGGCGCCGAGTGGCAGCTGGATGCGGAAGTGGAGTTCAAGATCACCCCGCAGTGGAGCGTGGCGCTGGGTGGGCAGAACCTGACCGACAACTACTCGGATCTTTCCAACGAGGACATCTACTACTACGGCAACCTGCCGTATGACGTGTTGTCGCCGATTGGAAGCAATGGTGCCTACTATTACGGGCGCGTGCGGTATACGTTCTGATCATTGGTGCAGCCGGGCATGGCCCGGCTCTACACGACGCGCGGGGTGCCGGGAGTTTCTGGTGCCCCGCGTTGTTTAAACACCCGGCAATCACATTTGCGGTGGCATGTTGGCCGCCATGGCCAACGACTTCCCCCTACGTCCGCCGCCGCCACTGCTGGACGATGCCTGTGCGCTGTTCCTGGACGTGGACGGCACCCTGATCGAATTTGCCGACGACCCCGAGGCGGTGCGTCTGCTGCCGGAGGTGCGCGAGGCGATCGGACGCATCAGTGACCGGCTGGAAGGCGCAGTCGCGCTGATCAGCGGCCGACCACTGGAGCAGCTGGATGCGCTGTTCGCGCCACTACGGCTGCCCGCCGCTGGTCTGCACGGCCACGAACTGCGCACCCATCCCGCGCTCGATCCGCCCGCGCATGACGCGGCTGATGACACCAACACCAGCACCTGGCTGCACGCCGTGCACCAGCAGGCGATGCGCTTCGCGCACGGGCACCCTGGCGTGCTGGTCGAAGACAAGGGCCGCAGCCTGGCCCTGCACTGGCGCGCAGCCCCCCACGCGGGCAATGACGTCCAGCAGTTCGCTGAACGCCACATCCGCGGGCACAGCGGCTACCGCCTGCAACCGGGTGACCATGTGGTCGAGTTCGTACCGGTGGGCAGCGACAAGGGCCGCGCCATCCGCCAGCTGATGCAGCACACCCCGTTCCGCGGGCGCGTGCCGGTTTTCCTGGGCGACGACCTCACCGACGAATATGGCTTCGATGCCGCCAACACCCTGCACGGCTGGAGCGTGCTGGTGGGTGCGCGCGAACCCAGCGCAGCGGTGTTTGCCCTGCCGCAGATCCGCAACGTGCATGGCTGGCTGCGCGAGAACGCTTACTGAAACCGGAAATCCCCCGCATGAGTGAACCCAACCTTGACCTGGGCGTGGTCGGCAACGGCAGTTTCGGTGCGCTGATCGACCGCCAGGGCCGTGTGGTCTGGAGCTGCCTGCCCACCTTCGACGGCGACCCCACCTTCTGCGCGCTGCTGCAGCCCAATACCCAGCAAGGTGGCGACTTCGCCATCGAGC
Organism: Stenotrophomonas sp.; assembly: GCF_032103445.1. GTDB lineage: Bacteria > Pseudomonadota > Gammaproteobacteria > Xanthomonadales > Xanthomonadaceae > Stenotrophomonas. The sequence continues at coordinate 103,805 of NZ_DAMDFR010000003.1, read as the reverse complement.
TGGAAGACATGACCGGCAGCGAACAGCAGTACCTGACCAACACCGCCATCCTTCGCACCGTGCTTTACGACAAGCACGGCGGCGCGCTGGAAATCATCGACTTCGCGCCGCGCTGGCGCAACAACGACCGCTTCTACCGTCCGGTCAGTCTGATCCGCCAGGTGCGCCCGCTCAAGGGCAGCCCGCGCATCATCGTGCGCGCCCGCCCGCTGGCCAACTGGGGCGCGGACGTGCCCGATGCCACCTGGGGCAGCAACCACATCCGCTGGGTGCTGCCCGACCACGTGCTGCGCCTGACCACCGACGTGCCGCTGCGCTTCGTCCGCGACCAGCTGCCGTTCGTGCTCAATCACCCGGTGCATCTGGTGCTGGGCGTGGATGAAACCCTGACCCGTTCGATCAGCGGCTATGTGCAGGAAGCCTTCCAGCGCACCCGCGACTACTGGCGCGAATGGGTGCGTTACCTGTCCATTCCGCTGGAATGGCAGGACGCGGTGATCCGCAGCGCGATCACCCTGAAGCTGTGCCAGTACGAAGACAGCGGCGCGATCATCGCCGCCATGACCACCTCCATTCCGGAAGCGCCGGGCAGCATCCGCAACTGGGACTACCGCTACTGCTGGCTGCGCGATGCGGCATTCGTGGTGCGTGCGCTCAACCGCCTCGGTGCGACCCGCACCATGGAGCAGTTCCTCGGCTACATCTTCAACCTGGCCACGGCCGACGGCAGCCTGCAGCCGCTGTACGGCATTGGCTTCGAGGCCAAGCTGGATGAACACGAAGTGGCCACGCTGGACGGCTACCGCGGCATGGGCCCGGTACGCCGCGGCAACCTGGCCTGGGTGCAGCGCCAGCATGATGTGTACGGCAGCGTGGTGCTGGCCTCGACCCAGCTGTTCTTCGACCAGCGCCTGCAGGACCCGGGCGACACCCACACCTTCGCAAGACTGGAACCGCTGGGCGAACAGGCCTTCGCGCTGCACGACGTGCCCGATGCCGGGCTGTGGGAGTTCCGTGGTCGCACGGAGGTGCACACCTACACCAGCGCGATGTGCTGGGCCGCGTGTGACCGCCTGTGCAAGATCGCGGTGCGGCTGAAGCTGGACGAACGCGCGACATACTGGCGCGACCGCGCCAACACCATCCACGCGCGCATCCTGCGCGAGGCCTGGAGCGAAGACCTCGGCCACTTCACCGACACCTTCGGTGGGCATCGGCTGGATGCGTCGTTGCTGCTGCTGGCCGACATCGGCTTCATCGACGCCGACGACGCCCGCTTCGTCGCCACCGTGGATGCCATCGGCCGCGACCTCAAGCATGGCAACGCGCTTTACCGCTACGTGGCCCCGGATGACTTCGGCGAGCCGGAAACCAGCTTCACCATCTGCACGTTCTGGTACATCGACGCACTGGCCGCGATTGGTCGCCTCGACGAAGCCCGCGAGATGTTCGAGATGCTGCTGGAGCGCCGCAATCATCTGGGCCTGTTGTCTGAAGACCTGGCCTTCGACAACGGCGAGGCCTGGGGCAACTTCCCGCAGACCTACTCGCATGTGGGCCTGATCACCGCCGCGATGCGGCTGTCGCGCAGCTGGCAGGAGGCGTCATGAGCCGGCTGGTGGTGGTCTCCAACCGGGTGGCAGTGCCCGGGCAGTCGATCTCCGGCGGGCTGGCGGTGGGCCTGCAGGCGGCGCTGCAGGAGCGCGGGGGGCTGTGGTTCGGCTGGAGCGGAAAATCGGTCAAGGAAGCCAGCGGCGCGCTGCATGAGCAGACCGAAGGTGACATCCGCTACGTCACGCTGGACCTCAACAAGCGCGACGTGGACGGTTACTACAACGGCTTCGCCAACCGCACGCTGTGGCCGTTGCTGCACTTCCGCCTGGACCTGGTGGACTACGATCGCGCCACCCGCGAGACCTATCGCCGGGTCAACGCGTTGTTTGCCGAGAAGCTGGCCCCGCTGCTGCGCGAAGACGACGTGGTGTGGATCCACGACTACCACCTGATTCCGCTGGGTGCGCTGCTGCGCGAGCGCGGCATTGGCTGCCGCATCGGCTTCTTCCTGCACGTGCCGATGCCCTCGGCCGACCTGCTGCAGGCCATGCCCGACCACCTGCGGTTGTTCTCCAGCCTGTACGCCTATGACCTGGTCGGCTTCCAGACCCAGCGCGACGCCGATCGCTTCCAGTCCTATGTGCGCCTGTTCGGCGGCGGCCAGGTGGTGGATGGCGGGCTGCTGCAGGCTCCGGGCGGGCGTCAGTTCCGCGCGGCCGCGTTCCCGATCGGCATCGATACCGCGCAGATCGAGCGGCTGGCCAGGGCCGGGGCCAGCAAACCGGCCGTGCGCGACCTGCGCAACAGCCTGCGCGACCGCCAGCTGGCCATTGGCGTGGACCGGCTCGACTACTCCAAGGGCCTGCCCGAGCGTTTCCTGGGCTTCGAGCGCTACCTGCAGCGGCACCCGGACCAGCGCGGCAGCCTGACCTACCTGCAGATTGCCCCGGTGTCGCGTGGCGATGTGACCGAGTACCGGCAGCTGCGCAGCCAGCTGGAGCAGACCGCCGGCCACATCAACGGGGGCTATGCCGAACCGGACTGGACCCCGCTGCGCTATGTGAACCAGAACTTCGCGCATGCCACCTTGACCGGCTTCTACCGCGCCGCCGCCGTCGGGCTGGTGACGCCGCTGCGGGACGGCATGAACCTGGTGGCCAAGGAGTACGTGGCCTCGCAGGACCCGGACGACCCCGGGGTGCTGGTGCTGTCACTGCTGGCCGGCGCTGCCGACGAGCTCAAACAGGCGCTGCTGGTGAACCCGCACGACCTGGACGGCGTCGCCGATGCCATTGCCACGGCCGCGACCATGCCCCTGCACAAGCGCAAGGAGCGCTGGAACGCGATGATGGATCACCTGCGCGCCAATGACATCAACCAGTGGCGGCAGCGCTATCTGGAACAGCTCGAATTTGGTTGATCACGACAGAATCGGACGCGCAGCGGATGTCGCTTTCAACCCGAAAACAACCTCTGAACTGCACCATTCGTCATTTGTAGGGCAAGCCACTCCTATGTCGTTTTTGACCCACCCGGAATGTTGCAACCCGCGCGGTTGCGACGTTGAGCCACCATAGTTGGCCTAAATGGCCGGTATCTGCTGCCAATTCGCAACCTTTTTCGCGACAAACTTTCATTTCGCGTTGACGAGCGGTTCCCACATTGACGTCGCAGAGCCCCTGCATGCCGCACGGGGCGAAGCAACCGGGAACCTGATTGATGTCATTGCTCGCCCCTTTCATTGAAGACACCGCCCTGCACATGGGACTGGGCCATCGTGCACGCCGCCTGGTGGAAGTGCTGGTCGACTACATCCACAGCCTGCCGGGGGGCGTGGAGGGACTGCGCCAGCGCTTCGAGCAGGCGGGGCTGGGCCACGAGTTCCCTGCCGGTGCGCCACCGCACCGGCTGCTGGCCAGTCAGTTCGAACGCATCGTGGGGCGCGCTCAATTGGTGGAGATGGCCCGGCTGGCCGCATTTCCCACCGGCATGTTCGCGGTGGTGGCGGCCGACCTGCTTCCGGGGCTGATCGACGTGCTGGAGCGCGAAGCATCGCAGGAAGCGGCTGCGCCCGTTCCCGCCCAGGAGCCGCGTGCGGTGACGACACCGCCGCGGTCACTGCGTGGTGGAGCCTTACGTGGGGCCCTGTGGCTGGTGGTGGCCGGCGTGCTGCTGTGCCTGACCGGGTGGATCCATCAGAAGACCCGCGCGCCGACCGGCACTGTCGCCCAGGCCGCGGCAGTGAAGGCGGCTGAGCGACACCAGATGCCGCGCCTGACCCTGGTGGTCAAGGACACCGGTGTGGACGTGCGCGGCCGCCTGCCCAGCGAAGCAGACCGCCGCCGGGTCTGGACCGCGCTGCTGGCCCAGTACGGACAGGCCCGGGTGGGTGGGGACATCCAGCGTGATCCGCAGACCCAGTCACCGCGCTGGCTGGATCGGCTGGTCGCGGTGCTGCCTTCCCTGGACCACCCGGGGCTGGCGCTGTCGTTCAGCGGCGATGCGGTGAACGCCGACCTGGGCCGCCTGCCTGAGGCAGACCGGGTGGCGGTTTCCGATGTGCTGCGGCGCTCGTTCGGGCATCTGCCGGTCACCGGCCTGTGGGACCGCGGCCGGGTGGCGCTGGCACAGTTGCCGGAGGCGCATGATCCGCCGCAGCTGGCCAAGGCGCTGAACAAGGGAATCGTGCGTTTCGAGCACAAGTCGCCGGTGCTGCGCGCCGACAGCATGGACACGCTGCGCGCCAGCGCGCTGGCGATCCGCGCGGCCGGGCCGCAGCTGCGGCTGGAGGTGGGCAGCCACACTGACAGCCTGGGCGCATCGGACGCCAACCTGCGGCTGAGCCAGCAGCGCGCGGAAGCGGTGGTGGCCGAACTGCGCGCCCTGGGCGTGCCGTCCAGCGTGCTGGTGCCGCGCGGTTACGGGGAAGACCAGCCGGTGGCCGACAACCGCATGGAAGCCGGGCGCGAGCGCAACCGGCGGATTGTGTACACCGTGATGGAGTGATGCAGGGTTACCGGGCCATCCACACCAGGGTGGCCATGCGCCCGGTGCGCCGGTCACGCCGGTGCGAATAGAACCGCTGCGGGTCGGCAATGCTGCAGTACTGCCCGCCACTGATCGCGCCGAGCTCCAGCCCCGCTGCCTGCAGCCGCCGGCGGGCCAGCGCGTACAGGTCCACTTTCCAGTGCCCCGGGCGGGTGGCGGCGAACGCACTCACCGCACCCGCATCAAGATCCACGAAGGCGCGATACACGTCCTCGCCCACTTCATAGTGCGCCGGCCCGGCCGCCGGCCCCAGCCACGCCTGCAGTTCCGATGCCGGCGTGCGCATGGCGGCCACCGTGGCTTCCAGCATGCCGTCCGCCAGCCCGCGCCAACCGGCATGGGCCGCGCCGACCTCACTGCCATCGCGTGCGGCAAACGCCACCGGCAGGCAGTCAGCGGTGAGGATCGCCAGCACCACGCCCGGCACCGAGGTGACGGCCGCATCGGCGGTGGGCTCCACGTCCACGCCCTGCGCAGTGGGCGGGGCATCGAAACGCAGCACCCCGGTGCCGTGCACCTGGCGCAGCCAGTGAGGACGCGAAGGCAGCGCCAGGCCCGGCACCAGCAGGTCACGGTTGCGCTGCACCTGCTCCGGGTCGTCGCCGTCGGCCGCGTAGCGGTTGCCCATGTTGAACCGGTCGAACGGCGGCAGCGAGCCGCCTGCGCCATAGCGCAGCGTGGTGACCGCCCGCACCCCGCGGGGCGCGGGCCAGTCGGCCGGCAGTACCGGAACCGTGGGCTGCATCAGCGCCGCCCGCGTTCCAGTTCGGCGTGGTGGCGGGTGTCGTCGCGCAGTGCGTCCAGCAGCGCCACCATGTCCGCCGGCAACGGCGCGCTGTTGCGCACCGGCTCACCGGTGATCGGGTGGGCAAACTCCAGGGTTTCCGCGTGCAGCGCCTGGCGCTTGAAGCCGCGCAGCTGGGCCACCAGCTCGTCGCTGGCTCCCTTCGGCAGCTTCAGCGCACCGCCGTACAGCGGGTCGCCCACGATCGGGTGCTTCAGATGCGCCATGTGCACGCGGATCTGGTGGGTGCGCCCGGTTTCCAGGCGGCACTCCAGCGCGGTGTGCGCGCGAAAGCGCTCACGCAGGCGGTAATGGGTCACCGCGTCCTTGCCGTCCTCACGCACCGCCATGCGGATGCGGTCGCGCGGGTGGCGCTCGATCGGCGCATCGGCGGTACCGCCCGATACCAGCGCGCCCACCACCACCGCCACGTACTGGCGGTGCACGTCGCGGGCCGCCAGCTGCTCGATCAGTGCGGTCTGCGCCTGCAGGGTGCGCGCCACCACCATGACCCCGCTGGTGTCCTTGTCCAGGCGGTGCACGATGCCCGCGCGCGGCAGCACCGCCAGGCCCGGGTCGCGGAACAGCAGGGCATTGACCAGGGTGCCCGACGGATTGCCTGCGCCCGGGTGCACCACCAGGCCCACCGGCTTGTTGATCACGAAGACGTGCTCGTCCTCGTACAGGATGTCCAGCGGGATGTCCTCCGGCTCGGCGTGGGTCTGTGTGTCCAGCACCACGGTCAGGCTGGCCACCTCGCCGCCGCGCACCGGGTCGCGCCCGCGCGCCGGTTCACCGTTCAGCAGGACGTCCCCGGATTTGATCCACTCGCTCAGCTTCGAGCGCGAGAACTCGGGGAACAATTCGGCCAGCACGGCGTCAAAGCGACGACCGGCAGCGCTGTCGGGGACGATCGCCTGACGGGGCGATTCGGATTCAGTTTCGAGGTTTTCAGACATGGCTACACGCTTCAAAAGGACAAATTTGAGGTCCGGACGACCTGTTTCAGTCGCTGGACAGGCCACTAGGCTATCATCGACCCTTCGTATTCCAGCCGCGTCCCGCCCTGACCTCATGATCCGACGCTCGTCCCTGCTGTCCGCGCCCGTCCGTACCGCCGCCCTGCTGGTGGTCCTGGCCCTCGTTTCCACCGGCTGCCACCGGGGTGCCAAGGGCGACAACCCGGATGAAGGCACGCCCGTCGAAACCCTGTACGACAAGAGCCACGGCCTGATGCAGAAGGGCAACTGGACCGGGGCTGAAACCTCGTTCCGCCGCCTGGTGGCCCAGTACCCGTACGGCCCGTACACCGAGCAGGCGATGATCGAAACCGCCTACGCCCAGTACAAGGCCGGCAAGCACGAAGATGCGGTGTCCAGCATCGACCGCTTCATCCGTACCTACCCGACCCACCGCAACATTGCGTACATGTACTACCTGCGCGGCCTGTCCAACAGCAACCGCAATACGGTCTTCCTGCGCCGCGTATGGTCGCTGGATCCGAGCCGCCGCGACCTGTCCACCCCGCGCCAGGCTTACGCCGACTTCAACATCGTGGTCGAGCGCTACCCGAACAGCCGTTACGCCGCCGACGCCCGCAGCCGCATGCTGGTGCTGCGCGACGTGTTTGCCCAGCACGAACTGGACAACGCCCTGTACTACCTGCGCCGCGAGGCTTACGTGTCCGCTGCCGGCCGCGCCAACTACCTGCTGGAAACCTACCCGCAGAGCGCGTTCCAGTACGACGCCGTGGCCGCACTGGGCGAGGCCTACACCCACCTCGGCAACAAGACCCTGGCCGACGACGCCCGCCGCGTGCTGGAGCTGAACCAGCCCAACCACCCGTGGCTGCAGGGCGACTGGCCGAAGTACCCGTGGATGATCCGCAAGCTCAACCCGTTCGCTGGCGAGAAGTCCGCCAGCACCGGCCAGCGCAACGCGCAGATGGAACGGAAGTAAACAAAAGGCCCCGCGAGGGGCCTTTTGTTTACCGGTAGCGCCGGCCGTTGGCCGGCCCAAGTGGAACCATGACGAGGTAGAGTCGCTCGACAGACGACTGCCGTGAACCAATCCACGCCCGGTAACGCATTGAAATCATCGAAATGAGAAAGGGCCCGCAAGGGCCCTTTCTTTTTCAGCTGCAATGACCGACAGACCGCGCGTTACGGCCGATCAGACAGCACCTGGACAAGCACCTCCATGGGCGGAACCGCCCCCTTGCCTTGCTTGAACCTTTCCCAGCTCACCACCTTCTCGATCGCAGCCAGCGCCGCCGCGCGGCTGCTCTTCGACACCACGGCGTACTCCCACAGCTGACGCAGCTCTCCAGCTGACACAGAAGCGTTCTCATCATGCTCGGTTCTGAACCGCCCAAGCAGCCTGTGCCCGGACTTCTGCTCTACTGACAACCGCGCTACAACATCCTCGATGGTGTCTGCGAATACATTGCACTCAACCCCCTCGGCAAAACCGACCTTCCGTGCTTCTGTCGTGGGCTTCGGAGCTTCCGTTTCTGATTTCAGAATAGGCCGCAATGCCGGCTCATAAAGTTGTACAAGTTGCGGTGCCTTGGGCAAGCGGCCCAACACTTCAGTCAGGTACCAGTGCATGCGAGTGCCTTCGTGGAACATCTCCTGTTGCTTGATGATCGTGTTACGCAGACTCTCAATCCTCGACCGGCAGATGTCGGCCTTCAGGACGGGCGCGTCATCGAGGGGACCGGTGAACACCGTGCCGAGACCAAAGCCGAACTTCCTGTTCGCGATGTAGGCAAACTTCTCTCTGGTTTTCAGGGAGAGGGCTTCATGGGCGGGCTTATGCACTTTGCAGTGAAAGGCCTTGTCGAGGCCGTAACGGTATTCGTCTACGGTGGTGGAGCGGAATGACGGGATTTTCATGAGCAGTGACCACGACGGAGGGGGCCGTCGATTGGAATGCTGGCTCGAGGGTGGGGCTTTCAGAATTGTTGCAGTTGGTTGAGGGCAGCGCGGGCTTCGATTCTGGTCACTCGTTACCGGGCGTTGATCGGTTCACGGCGGTCGACTGTCGTCCGACCCTACCCCGGTTCCCATCCTCCATGGTGACGTGTCGTGCACGGAACGCGCTAGCCACCGCACGTAGAGCCACGCCCTGCGTGGCTGCGCCATCCCGCCCCGTTCTGCAACGTCGTGCCACCCGCCGCCTACACGTCCGCCGCACGGGCGGAAGAATGTTGAAAGCGCAATCGACGCGCGCAGGGTATTCAATCTCCCCTCCCCTCACGCGTGCTCACACGATGACATTGATTCCCTCCTCCACGCCGCCCGCGCAGACGCACACTGTCTCTTCACCAGCGAAAGCGCTGCTCGTCGGCAGATCGCCGGGTCGGCTGGATATCGGCTTGATTGAAAACCGCCTGTTTGGCGGATCGGGCACCGCGCCACGCCCTGACGTGGCCAAACCCACCCGCGATATTGGCAGCACGCTGTCGCAGTTCAGGTCAGCTGCCTCGTCCGTCGCCGTCTCACGTCCTAGCCCTGCACAGCCCCCCCAGCCCACCAAGCGGGTTCAGTTCGCGGAACATCACGCCAAGGAGACCGTCGATAGTTCATTCGGCGCAATGGCGGCGCGCGTAGGCGTGGATCTGACAGCACTGGGCCACTCCCAGTGCCTCATGGAAAATGGCGATTCGCTGCCCGCCTCCATCATCAAAAACCAGCTGATGATGTGTCTGAATTGGAATCGCGATGAAGCGCTCGTCTCCTCCCGCTCCAAGGCCCTGTTGCGCGAGGCGTTCTACGAAGCGCGCTCGCTGCCGGGGAAAGTGGCCTGCAGGCCAGGGGACTATCCCTACGATGTGCTGGAGGCCTTCCTGACCGTTGTCGAACAGAAGCGGCCTGCGCTGCTGAGCGCTGACTGACGGGATCCGTAGAGCCACGCCCTGCGTGGCTGAACGCGTTCGGGCGCTGCGCAGCCACGCAGGGCGTGGCTCTACAGGTGTTTCGCGTCAGCCCTTGTACCCATTGCTGATCGGATACCGCCGCTCGCGGCCGAACGCACGCCGCGACACCTTCGGCCCCGGCGCGGCCTGGTGGCGCTTCCACTCGCTGGTGCGCACCAGGCGCAGCACGCGATCCACCACCTCCGGCGAATACCCGGCGGCGACAATCTCCTCGCGCGACTGCTCCTGGTCGACATAGCGGTACAGGATGCCGTCCAGCACGTCATACGCGGGCAGCGAATCCTGGTCGGTCTGGTTGGCGCGCAGCTCTGCGGAGGGCGGACGGCTGATCACCGCCGGCGGAATCACCGGCGCCCCCCCCACGGTGTTGCGCCACTTGGACAGACCGAACACCTCGGTCTTGTACAGGTCCTTCAGCGGTGCGTAACCGCCGCACATGTCGCCGTAGATGGTGGCGTAGCCCACCGCGTATTCGCTCTTGTTGCCGGTGGTGAGCAGCAACCCGCCGAACTTGTTCGACAGGGCCATCAGAATCACGCCGCGTGCGCGCGACTGCAGGTTTTCCTCGGTGACATCCACCGGCTGGCCTTCGAACATCGGGGCGAGCGCATTCATCAGCCCCTCGAACACCGGCTCGATCGACACCGCCTCCAGCTTCACCCCCAGCGCGCGGCACTGCTCGGCGGCCAGGTCGTTGGACATGCCGGCGGTGTAACGCGACGGCAGGCGCACCGCGGTGACGTTCTCCGCGCCCAGCGCGTCCACCGCCATCGCCAGCACCAGCGCCGAGTCGATACCGCCACTCAGCCCCAGCCAGACCTTCTTGAAACCGTTCTTGCGGCAGTAGTCCTGGATGCCACGGGTGACCGCACGCCAGGCCAGCGCGTCCATGCTTTCGTCGCCGTCGTCCATCCACTCGCGCGGCAGGAAGCTGCGGGTCTCGGCGTCGTAATCCACCACCAGCCACTGGTCGGTGAACGCAGCGGCGGCCGGGTGCACCGTGCCATCGCCATTGGCGACCACGGACGCGCCATCGAACACCAAGGCGTCCTGGCCGCCAACCATGTTGACGTAGGCCAGCGCCGCGCCGCTTTCGCGGGTGCGCTCGGCCAGCAGTGCATCGCGCTGGGCGTGCTTGCCACGTTCGTACGGCGAGGCGTTGGGCACCACCACCAGCTGCGCGCCTTCGCGCACGGTGTCGGCCAGCGGTTCGGGGAACCACAGGTCCTCACAGACCAGCACACCCACCGGCACGCCCTTCAGTTCAAACACACAGCTGCCGCCATCCGGGTCGACGTCGAAGTAACGGCGCTCGTCGAACACGGCGTAATTGGGCAGTTCGCGCTTGCGGTAGGTGTGCAGCACCTTGCCGTTCTGCAGCACGCTGGCGGCGTTGTAGACCACGGTGCCGGCGCTCTGCGGCCAACCGACCACGGCGGTGATGCCCTGCACGCTGGCCGCGATGCGCTTGAGCGCCTGTTCGCAGTCGTACAGGAAGCCCGGGCGCAGCAGCAGGTCTTCCGGCGGGTAGCCGCTGATGGCCAGTTCCGGGAACACCACCAGTTCGGCCCCGAACTCGTCACGCGCCTCGGCGATCATGGCGATGATGTTGTCGGTGTTCTGGGCGACGGCCCCGACCGGGAAATCAAACTGCGCCATCGCGATGCGGATCGAGGTCATGAGGCCGTGCCATTTGGGTGCAATGGCCCATTGTATTGCGGAAACAAAAACGCCGCCCGAAGGCGGCGTTTTAAGCCGGGCAAGCCCGGCTCTACGTAAGACGCGTTGCGTCTTACTTGACCAGCTTGGCGATGGCAGCGCCCAGGTCGCCCGGCGAACGCACGGTGACGACGCCAGCAGCTTCCATGGCGGCGAACTTGCCTTCCGCGGTGCCCTTGCCGCCCGAGGCGATCGCACCGGCGTGGCCCATGCGCTTGCCGGCCGGAGCCGAGGCACCGGCGATGAAGCCGACAACCGGCTTCTTCACGTGGGCCTTGATGTATTCCGCACCGGCTTCTTCAGCGTCGCCGCCGATTTCGCCGACCATGATGATGCCTTCGGTCTGCGGGTCTTCGTTGAACAGCTTCAGGCAGTCGACGAAGTTCAGGCCGTTGATCGGGTCACCACCGATGCCGATGCAGGTGGACTGGCCCAGACCGACTTCGGTGGTCTGCTTGACCGCTTCATAGGTCAAGGTGCCCGAACGCGACACGATGCCGATCTTGCCCGGCTTGTGGATGTGGCCCGGCATGATGCCGATCTTGCACTCGCCCGGGGTGATCACGCCGGGGCAGTTCGGCCCGATCAGCACGGTGTTCGGGTGCGACGCCTTCAGCACGTTGTCCACGCGCAGCATGTCCAGCACCGGAATGCCTTCGGTGATGCAGACGATGACCTTGATGCCGGCAGCAGCGGCTTCCAGGATGGCATCGGCAGCGAACGGCGGCGGGACGTAGATGACCGACGCATCAGCGCCGGTGGCCTGCACCGCATCGGCGACGGTGTTGAACACCGGCAGGTCGATGTGGGTGGTACCGCCCTTGCCCGGGGTGACGCCGCCGACGACCTGGGTGCCGTACTCGATCATCTGGGTGGCGTGGAAGGTGCCCTGCTGGCCGGTGAAGCCCTGCACGATCACCTTGGTGTTCTTGTTAATCAAAACAGACATGAGAATTCCTTGGTGTCGGATCAGGCGGCGTTCTTGACAGCTTCAACGACCTTCTTGGCGCCGTCGTTGATGTTGTCAGCCGGGATGATGGCCATGCCGCTGTCGCGCAGCAGCTGCTTGCCTTCTTCCACGTTGGTGCCTTCCAGGCGCACCACGACCGGGACCTTGACGCCCACTTCCTTCACAGCCGCGATGATGCCTTCGGCAATCATGTCGCAGCGGACGATGCCGCCGAAGATGTTGACGAAGATGCCTTCGACCTTGTCCGAGGACAGGATCAGCTTGAAGGCTTCAATGACGCGCTGCTTGTTGGCACCGCCGCCCACGTCGAGGAAGTTCGCCGGCTCGCCGCCGTTGAGCTTGATCACGTCCATGGTGGCCATGGCCAGACCGGCACCGTTGACCATGCAACCAATGTTGCCGTCCATGGTGACGTAGTTGATGTCCAGCTCCGAAGCGGTCACTTCGGTTTCGTCTTCCTGCGACTTGTCGCGCATGGCGACCAGTGCCTTGTGGCGGAAGTTGGCGTTGTCGTCGCTGTTGAACTTGCCGTCCAGCGCGTACAGGTTGCCGTCGTCCAGGATGGCCAGCGGGTTGATTTCAACCAGGGCCAGGTCCTTTTCGTTGAAGATGCGGTACAGGTTGACCATGATGTTGGCGAACTGGCCGGCCTGCTTGGCGGTCAGGCCCATCTTGAAGCCGATGTCACGGCCGTGGTAACCCTGCACGCCTTCCACGAAGTCCACATTCAGGGTGTGGATCTTGTCCGGGGTTTCAGCGGCGACCTGTTCGATCTCCATGCCGCCTTCCGACGAAGCGATGAAGCTGATGGTGCGGGTGCCACGATCCACCAGGACCGACAGGTACAGCTCCTTGACGATCTCACCGGCGGTGGTCACCAGCACCAGGTTGATCGGCAGTTCAACGCCGGCGGTCTGGTAGGTGGCCATCTTGGTGCCAAGCATCTTGGCAGCAGCGGCCTTCACGTCATCGACAGTCTTGCAGAACTTGACGCCGCCGGCCTTGCCGCGGCCGCCTGCGTGGATCTGCGCCTTGACCATCCAGGGGCCCTGGCCCAGCGACTGGGCGACGGCAACCGCCTCGTCCGGAGTAGCCGCGACCTTGCCGGCCGGGACCGGGATGCCGTACTCGGCAAGCAGTTGTTTTGCCTGGTATTCGTGGAAATTCATGCGTCACCGTGGGAATAGGAACGACCGCACGCGCTTCCGGGCTCCCTCGACAGGGCGCCGGCTGGGGACCGCGGCGGGCCCACTATTGTGGACGAGCGAAGGCGACGGCGCAAAGACACGCGGCCAGATTGGCCGCTTCCGGGACGATTCCGGCGATTTTTCAGACAGTTGCGATTGCACCGGGGCCGGCGGAGTTCCCCGGGCGATGACGTTCCGCGCGCGATTGCCCCTCTCCCTCTACACTGGACCCCTGCCAGAAGGGGAGTTCCGGCGTGTCACCCAGCGCTTCACTGATCGACCGCATCGAGTCCTTGCCGAAGCGGGAGCTGTACTTCTTCGCCCTGTACCGCGTGCTGATCGCCGCGGTCATCGCCGCGCTCGTATTCAGCCCGCTGGCCAGCCTGGTCGGCGAGTCCACCCACCCGGCTCTGGCCGCGGTGGTCAGCGTGGCTTACCTGGGCGTGGCGGTGCTGATTCTGCTGGTGGGCCGCAACGAGCGCTGGCTGCGCCCCATCGTGGTGGGCAGCGTGGCCGTGGACATTCTCGCCACCGCCCTGCTGGCCCATGCCCTGCCCGGTGCGAGCGCCGGCCTTTCGATGGCCCTGCTGTTCAACATCGCCGCCGCCGCCACCCTGCTGCCGCTCTCGCTGGGCTTCAGCCTGGCCGTGGCCGCGGCCGTGGCCACCGCCGGCGAGTACCTCTGGAACCAACTGGAGAATGGCGACCCCAACCGCACCCTGGCCGAGCTGGCCATGTTCATCACCAGCTATCTGGCAGTGACGGTGGTCAGCTACCAGGTCGGCAACCGTGCCCGCCGCAACCAGCAGCTGGCCAACCAGCGTGGCGAGGAAGTGGCCAACCTGTTCGAGATCAACGAACTGATCATCCGCCGCATGCGCACCGGCGTGCTGGTGGTGGACGGCAGCAACCGCATTACCTTGGCCAACGAGGCGGCCAGCACCCTGATCGGCGACAACGAAGGCAACAGCGGCAGCGGCAAGCTCGAACTGGCCAGCGCCGCCCCCGACCTGCTGCGCCGCCTGCAGCGCTGGCGCAACGGCTGGAACAACGAGGAAACCCCGTTGCAGCTGTCCCCCGACCAGCCCGAGGTGCAGCCGCGCTTCGCCCGCCTGCTGGCCGGCAGCGACCTCACCCTGGTGTTTCTGGACGACTCCAGCGTGGTTTCGCGCCGCGCCGAATCGCTGACCCTTTCGGCCATGGGCCGGTTCTCGGCCAGCCTGGCGCATGAGATCCGCAACCCGCTGGCGGCGATCAACTACGCCGCGCAGCTGCTGGAAGAGTCCACTGTCATCACCGACACCGACCGCCGCCTGCTGCAGATCATCCACCAGCAGTGCCAGCGCACCAACGGCATTGTGGAGAGCGTGCTGGGCCTGGCCCGGCGCGAGCGGGCCAACCCGGAAAACCTGGACCTGGCCGCCTTCGTGCGCCGCTTCGTGTTGGACTACAAGCAGAGCCTCACCCTGGAAACCGACAGCGTGGAGCCGATCATCACCGAATCGTCGGTGCATGGCCTGGTGGACCCGCGCCACCTGCACCAGATTCTGACCGCCCTGGTGCACAACGCCCTCAAGTACGGCCGCACCGGCCAGGAGCCGGCGCGGGTGCGCCTGCGCGTGGCGCGCATGGAGCGCTCGGCGGTGATCGACGTGATGGACCGCGGCCCCGGCATTCCGGAAAAGGTGGCCAGCCAGCTGTTCCGCCCGTTCTTCACCACCTCCGAGCATGGCACCGGGCTGGGCCTGTACATCGCCCGCGAGCTGTGCCGGGCCAACCAGGCGCAGCTGGAGTACGTGGCCGTTCCCGCCGGCGGGGCCTGCTTCAGGCTGATCCTGCCCGGCCCGCACACCATGTTGCCGGAATGACACCTTGGTCTGTTCCAATCGTTAAAAGTGGTCAACAACTGTCAAACATTTGTCGTTAGTGACACTCCTCGGCTATCTTCACTCCCATGAACGAAAACCGCAGCGCCCTCGTTGTCGACGACGAACGCGACATCCGCGAACTGCTGGTGCTGACCCTGGGCCGCATGGGCCTGCGGATCAGCACGGCCGCCAATCTCGCCGAGGCCCGTGAGCTGCTGGCCAGCAACCCTTATGACCTGTGCATCACCGACATGCGGCTGCCCGACGGCAACGGCATCGAGCTGGTGACCGAGATTGCCCAGCACTACCCGCGTACCCCGGTGGCGATGATCACCGCCTTCGGCAGCATGGATCTGGCGGTGGAAGCGCTGAAGGCCGGTGCCTTCGACTTCGTCAGCAAGCCGGTGGACATTTCGGTGCTGCGGGGGCTGGTGAAGCACGCGCTGGAGTTGAACAACAGCGAGCGCCCCGCGCCGCCACCGCTGACCAGCGAGCAGACCACCCGCCTGCTGGGCGATTCGGCCGCGATGGACGCGCTGCGCACCACCATTGAAAAGGTCGCCCGCAGCCAGGCCCCCGTGTACATCCTGGGCGAATCGGGCGTGGGCAAGGAACTGGTGGCCCGCACCATCCACGCGCAGAGCGCGCGTGCCGCCGGCACCTTCGTGCCGGTGAACTGTGGTGCCATTCCGTCCGAACTGATGGAAAGCGAGTTCTTCGGCCACAAGAAGGGCAGCTTCAGCGGCGCGCACGCCGACAAGCCCGGCCTGTTCCAGGCCGCACATGGCGGCACCCTGTTCCTGGACGAAGTGGCCGAGCTGCCCCTGCAGATGCAGGTGAAGCTGCTGCGCGCCATCCAGGAGAAGTCGATCCGCCCTGTCGGTGCAGCCACCGAGATTCCGGTGGACGTGCGCATTCTGTCGGCCACCCATAAAGACCTGGGCCAGCTGGTGGATGAAGGCCGCTTCCGCCACGACCTGTATTACCGCATCAACGTGATCGAACTGCGCGTGCCGCCCCTGCGCGAACGCAGCAGCGACCTGCCGCAGCTGGCCGCCTCCATCCTGGCCCGCCTGGCCCGCACACACGGCCGCCCCACCCCGTTGCTGGCCCCTTCGGCGCTGGACGCCATGGGCCTGTACCACTTCCCCGGCAACGTGCGCGAGCTGGAAAACATTCTGGAGCGCGCCCTGGCCCTGGCCGAGGGCGACACCATCAGCGCCAGCGACCTGCGCTTACCCCAGCCCGGTGCCACGCGCCAGACCGGTGTGAACAGCGCGGCCGCGGTGCAGGAAGAAGCCGTGGTGGACTTACCCGCCGGCAACGGTGCGCTGCCCTCGTACATCGAGCAGATGGAGCGCACCGCGATCCAGAAGGCGCTGGAAGAGAATCGCTGGAACAAGACGCGGACTGCCGCGCAGCTCGGCATTACGTTCCGTGCGCTGCGTTACAAGCTTAAAAAGCTGGGAATGGATTGACCCCACGCTCGACACGTACCAACGATCGAACGCTCGACACGTACCAACGACCAAACGCTCCACACATACCAACGATCGAACGCTCCACACATACCAACGATCAAACGCTTCCGTAGAGCCACGCCCTGCGTGGCTTCGACCATGCCGGACCACCGCATTGACGGCAGGCGCGTCTCTAAACGATCAAACGCCCCCGTAGCGACACGCCATGCGTGTCGGCTCTCCGCGCACACCCCGACAACGCGCGCCCCCAACCAAACACCCCGCCAAAACCGACACCCGGTAGCGCCGGCCGTTGGCCGGCCCATGCGGCACCGAACCCCAAGCACACCAACGGTTCCAGCAGACTCAATCGAGTCGCCCCCAACGATTCGCACGCACTTCTATAGACAACCCAAACTCCGGACCTACGATCCGGCCATGACTACCAAAAAGACCCCCGTCAAGAACGCCGCCCGCAAGACCACCACTGTCAAGCGCACCCAATCCACAACCAGCAAATCGGCGAAGCCCGAACCGATCTTCTACCCGTATTTCAATACCATCGAGGAGGAACTGGAGTACATCTACGGCAGCATGACCCCGGAAGACTCGCTGAGAATTCTCTACAAGGCAGGGATTCTTACGCCATCCGGCCGTCTGAGCTCGAAGTTCAAATGATCGATGGTCATCTGATGGTCGGCTACCACGGGTGCGATGTGATCGTACGCGACGGGCTGGTATCGGGGCAGCTGCAACCCGAAGAGAGCAACAATCAATATGATTGGCTCGGGCCCGGGTTCTATATGTTCGAGAACGATGAAGAGCGCGCCCGAGCTTTCGCGGAATGCGCCGCGCATCAACCCCGAAGGCGACTCACAGCCCGCCCCATCGCTACCCCGGCAGTCGTCGGCTGCCTCTTCAGCGTGCAGCGCTGCCTCGACATGACAACCCGAGCAGGTCGACTTGAGTTTGAGGATGCGTACCTGCTCCTGCAAGGAGGCTTTTTGCAGAGCGGACGGATGCTCCCCATCAACGTTCCTGCCCCAGAACAGGATCAGGACGTTCTTCTGCGTGGACTGGATCGCACTGTGTTCGGATTCATCCACACCAGGCGAGAGGAAATGGGGACGAGGGGTACGCTACAAGCCGTTCGCGGCGCATTCCGCCAAGGCGTCGAGATAGCCCCCAGCTCCGGCTTTCATCGCGACAGTCACATTCAAATCGCACTGCGCGATTTCAGCTGCATAAAGGGCTGGTTCGTACCACCGGGGGAGCGCATGTTGAGTGCCGCCGAACTCACTGCGGCCAAAGAACGATTCGCCGCACTGTGCGCAGCCACACCCAAACCACGCAAGCGCGCATAGGCTCGATCACCCAAGGAACAGTCATGGCTACCAAGAAGCCAGCAGTAAAGACGAGCACCCGCAAGTGGGCCAAGGGAAGCCCACGTCGTCCCACCCGGGTAAAGCCGATCCTCGTACCTTACTTCAGAAGCACCGAAGAGCGACTCGCGTACCTCTACGGAAGCATGACGCCGGAAGACGACGTAAGGACGTTGTACGAAGCCGGAATCCTAACCCCCTCCGGCCGCTTGAGCTCCAAATTCAAAAATCGCCCGTAGCGACACGCCATGCGTGTCGGCTCTCCGCGCACACTCCGCCCGACGCGCATGGCGCGTCGCTACGCCTCCCCCTCCTCCCCATCCAGCACCTCCGCAACAACAATCCGCACCCCACGCCGCCGACCACCCCGCGCAGGCACAGCTTCAATCACCACCTCGCCATCTCGCGCACAAACCGCCTCGCTCTCCACAGTTCCAAAGAACACCTCCAGCGAACTCGGATAAGCAACATACGTAGGCATCAGCCATCTCCAAAGGGATGCGCATCAGCCTCACAGGCACAGCGCGCGGAACACAAAAGGTAACCGCGCCCACCACCCAGCGCGCACCGCCTCACCAAAACCTCGCCGCAGCCTAGCTTCGCCCCAACCCCACCCTACGCAATCACCCCAACCTGCGCGCTACGCAGTCATCCCACCCTACGCGTAGAGCCGGGCTTGCCCGGCTGCTCTTCCGCGGCCATCCAACACCCCCTCCCCACGCGCCATAAGCGCCAAAACCGACACACCACCCACCCCACCCAACACCCCAACCCAACAAACTTTCCAACACCAAAAACGACACACCCAACGCCCATAAGCACGGCACCCATCACACTTTTCCATGCATCCGGCCCACTTACGACACAAATCGTTTTGCATCGCCGCACACCGAAGCACACCGCAAAAAACAACCGCGCTCCGCTACCCTTGGATCTGTCGCATGGTGTGTCTCGGAGCGTAAGAACTCCTAGAGGAATTACATGTTGGACGACTTGTGTCGGGAGGGCGACGAAATAAAACACCCTCGCGGAAATACGTCGCGCCGGTTCCTCTGACGGTTCTTACCCTCCCGACTCTCCCGCCATCCCGGCGGGGCAGGTTCAACAGCGGAGACACACCATGAACGACGAAACAGAAGACTGGGACGACCTGACCGAAGAACAGAAAGAGTTTCGCCGACGCTTCTGGCGACCGCCCAAGAGCGTGATCGTGAACGCCCTGCACCACGACGGCCTGAAGACCTACCCCGGCTGCCCCACCGTTCCCTGCTTCAAAACACGGGGCCTGTGGATGCGAGACCTGGGCATCGACACCGGAATGCGGCTGTACCTGTACCCCGAATGGCGCGGCTTCCGCTTCCACGCGGACCCGCCACCGAAGGATCAGGAGGCGGTCAAGATCTACAGAAAAGTCCGGCGCTGGTAGGGCGCGACAGTGCGAACTGACAGCGCACATTGGAGAGGAAACGGGACAGTGGCGGCGCATGGTGCCGCCCCGTCGCAATGGACTGCCCGGCCAGGCCGTAGAGCCACGCCCTGCGTGGCTTCGACCAACCCCAACGCACAGACGGCCATCACCTAAAGAACGACGTGATTCCCGTCCTGATCAATCAACTCAAAATCCCCCGCCATCGACTTCACGAACTCAACTGAAAGCGCTCGAGCCTGATCCGCGTCGATACCGGCAATCTCCACATCACGACGAAGCAGTTCAGGCGCTTGAACCAAACAGCGATACTCAACTTCCCCTTGGACAGGAAACGGCTCAGAGATTCGAATTTTTATCGACCTGTCTCGACCTTCAGCACGCAACAAGCAAGATATGTTTACGAACCAGTCGCTCATCGATCACTCCTCTCTACGCCCGTAACGACCCGACATACCATCAAGACTGATATCAATAGCAGACCGGCAAACCACGGCAGAAGAAGCAGCCACCAGTATCTGGCCAAGAATGCAGCCGCCCAACAGAAGTAACCGCCAGCATCCGCGCTGCAAAGCCTTACCCAAACCGCAGCGTCGGGAAGCAGTAGTTCAAACAGTATCGCCGATGCACCGAGGCCGAGGATGAAAAAGCCCAACGCAATCAGCGCCACCCGCGATCCAACTGTCATGGCGATACACCGCCGCGATGCCTGACATCAATCAGAGCCGGCATCACTTTAACAGCCCCCCAATCAAGCTCTCACCCAGCGCAGCCGCCAAGTCCGACGGACTCATTCCCCAGTCGTTGATGGCAGACCGATTCGCGCCGTTCAAGATCAACCACTCAACGGCGTCTCTCGCCCCCTGCTCCACAGCGTTGTGCAAGGGCGTGCATCCATGCTCCCCGGGACTATCAAGGTCAGCTCCGACGGAAAGCAGCGTCTCCATTTCCACAATGCTCCCACGAGTAGCAGCCACGTTGATGGGCACATCTCCGAACAGGCTGATTTGATCGACATCAGCAAGCGTAATACCCGAGTACTCAGGAAGCTGGCCGTAGCCCTCCAACAGATCTGCGAGCAACATGATTGGCCTCAACTGGCTTCGCCCCGACCCAGCAGTGTGAAGTCGTGGCCGCTTTCGGTGCAATGAACCAGCCCGAACGCGTGCGCTTCAAGTAGAACGCCCTCCTTCAGATAGCTCCATTCCTCCGCAAGATAACACTGGGAGTAACGCCCAGTATCCAACACGGCAACCACACGGCCAACCGAACCGCCACCGAGATCCACGGCGTCACCGAGCAGCACCTCCTGACCATCCGCATACTTCACCGAGCGCCTCCCACTGGTTCACCGGTCGCCATCCGTTCCCCCGGCCTCATGGGCCTCTGTTAGTCAGAAACTCCAAGGCGTACTCGTTCCCCGCCTCGGCAGCTGCATTGATTAACTCCATGGCCCTGGCAACATCGCGCTCAATACCCTTACCGTGAAGCAATGCCAGCCCATACTCGTAGTGAGCGGATGCATACCCGCCCGCGGACGCCTCGGCAAAACACTCCGCAGCCGCCGCCTCATCCCGCTCAACACCCCAGTCGCCGAACAAGTAGTTCATTCCCATCTGAAAGATGGCGGGAAGGTAGCCCTTGGACGCCGACTCCTGGAGCAGGTAGAGAGAACTCTCCTCAGAATCATCGGCGACAAGGATGTGCGCGCGAAGGTACAGCGCCTCTGGATCACCGATGGCAAGATGGGGAGATAGCAGGGCCAAGGCGGCCTCAGACCCCACCTGTTCGTTAGCTTCCTCGAACTGCTCCGTGAGTTGGCTGGGCAATCCATTCATCGCCAGACCAACCATGCACCGGCTCCCACGATCTCGATGAAGCTCTTCTCCAGGTGCAACCTCAGCAGGCCCCGACTGGTGTCAAAGTGACCTCCGATGACGTTTCCGAACCGATGCTCCACATTCAGAGCGGCCATGTCCATCTTGCTGATGCAGGACGTAACCCCTTCGATCAGGATCGTGGCTGGCGCGCGATCAAGCATGCCCTCTGAAGTACGAACCTGCATATCCAGACGACACGTATTGGTCACAGGGGAGAACTCAATCGCCTCGAGGTGCGACCTGTCCAGATCCACTCCCTCAAGAGATTGAGGCTTCCCGGCAGCGTCTACCAGCATCGGAATCGCTGCCTGAGCTTCATACTCGGACGGGGCGCGCAGCTCGATGTCTTCCGCAACCGCCTCCAGCATTCCACCCACCAGGTGCATGCTCAGCCGTCGCTTGGATGCTTCTACGGAGCCGTCCTGCACATTGCCTGCCCACGCGTTGTCGGCCAACTCTGGGAAATCAAAGCGAGCGAAGAAAGAGTCCATCTCGCCAAGGGCGAAACGCGATGTCAGACGCGGCTTCCCTCTCTCCCAATCCCCGAGGCAAAGATCGATCTCACAGGATCGCCGAAGGACGGATACGGCAATGACGTGGACGATACCGTCATGGAAAACGACATCATCGAAGGCCTTCCCTGCAATCACGATTATTCCCCTTCATCCCTTCCCGAAACCTGCAGCCCATGTTTACGAGCCATGGTGATGAACGCAGGCTTCCCGGCCATCATCGTCAGCGCATTCTGATCCAGATGATTCATGCATTCAACGTCCGCACCTGCCGCGATCAACATCTCCGCCGCCTCCACTGATCCGTTCAGGATGGCGCTATGCAGCGGGGTAAGCTGAAGCTCTCCCTTGATGTTCAGGTCTCGAACAAAAGGCAGGAATGCTCCAAGCGTTTCAACATCGTTGTCGTAGGCTGCCACATGTACGGGTGCATCGCCCCAGGGGCAGGTACTTTCCGGCGAGGTCAGCTCGCAATCTTCAAACATTGCCATCTCGCGGAATGGCTGTAGCAGCTCATCCATGGTCTTCCTGGACTCCTCCTCCGTACTCATCCCCTCCCTGGTTCACACATGTATGGATCGATGTCGAGCGACGCATTCGCCACTGCCAACCTGTGCATCACTTCACGAGGAAGGTGCATGGCCGCCCTCTGCCCCCTGTCGCTCCACAGCCATAGATCAACCTGAGGTTCCCATAGGGCAAGCTCCTCCAGCCCAATTGCGTCAGCAGCCATGTCCAAAGCTTCGAGGATGGCGCCTACGACGTTCTCATCTGTGAACTCGGCCCTCGCGACTCTTGCCACCTCGATCGCGTCATAAGTAGCTGGATTGAACGCAATGACAAGAACTCGAACCTCGGGCGGCATGACCATTCCTCCGCTGTTAGCACGCTGATCGAAAGTGGTCATCGCCGCTGATCCTAAAGGCCATCAATAACCCGAACCAGATGACCGACGTCGTCAAAGCTGTAGAACTTCTCATCCCCTATCGCTCCGAGGCATTGACCTCCTGTAGAAGAGAGCCTGGAGACCCGCACGGTGGTTCCCGCCCGGGTTTTGTAAACGGAATATTCGCAGCCCGTCTTTGGCAATCCACAGTATGCAAGCGACTCTTTCCTGGCAACTTCGAGAAGAGCGAGTTCGGATTGAGAGTACTCCCTCGGCTCGACCCCACCGCACTCAACATCCTGCTGCGAACATGCGACCAACGGTACGAACAGAAGCGCAACCCGAATCAGTCCAATCAGTGATCCTTCCATGCGATTGCCCACATTTTCATTCAGGAATTTGAGGAAGAATTTCTTGGGCCAAGATCATGTCGATGCGCACGACAGTGCCAGCCTTTGGCCGCCTGCGAGCTGTTTAAGTCAAGCATGCGTCCAGTCGAAGTTCGCAATCTCAACGATCGCCATAAGCAGGAATACACCCGCGAGCGCCACCCATAGCGATACGTGAAGAAGGGCGAGAGCACCGGCCGGTCGCCATACCCCTCCGTTCCGCATAGCCAAATAGCAAGCCTGAATCGTACTCACCTGCACATCGACGTCCCTGTAGGGAAGGATGGGCAGCTTCGCGAGTGCTTCCTCGCCGGGTGTCTTCTGTGACTGACACCGAGCTACGAGAACGACAATTGATCGACTCAATATTGCCGCGAACAGGATGTAAACGACGTACGGAACCAATTCGAACATACGCTTACCGTTCACATCCGCAGTTGATGATCCGTGGTTGCCCATCGAAGCGGGACCGGCCATAAGGATAGGCATACAGAGATGCGTCCCATCCGCCTTGGCCGCTCCAGGACAAATCTGACCTTCCAGAACCAAGCACAAGCTCAGAGTAGCTTGCACCTCCGCCGGCCGCGAATCCACCACCATACAGTACCGCCGGGCCTGTCAGATTATTGGGGTCAACCTGCGACGCGCCGTCATCGAGCGTCACGTTGGACACTGTATAAGTAACCGGAGCCCCAAGACCGCCACCGCCCCAGAAGACGTCGAGGTCTACGACGGCCATCCTTCCGCCCACACACTCGGATGTCAGGTGGAAGTTGTAAAAAGCTAATGCCAATCCACCGCCACCGCCAGCGATGCCATGGGCATAGCCTTTCCACTTCACCAGACCAAGGGGATCGACGTAACGGAGTGGCGAAGACCCAACGTAGGAGTATGTGGAAGATCCGCCACGCAGGCCGATAGGATCACTTTGTGAATAGCGGCCCGTAGTCGCGTCGTACTCACGCTGATGGTTGTAGTACAACGCACTGGCCACGGTTGCCTGCTGCCCAGGGAAGCGCAACGCCAGCTCCATGGACGCCCCATTCCCGGCAGGGTCAATGTTTGGGGCCTGACTGCCGAACACCTCGCCCTTGCTACTCCACTCCCACAGGGAGGCACCTGTCGTCGGATCAATGAGCAAACGTGGAGCACCCAGGTGGTCTGACTGAATATACGCAAGTTTTGAAGTACCTTCGGGCTGCTCGCCAACGAGAGCCACAGGGATGCGATCCAACCAGATCACCTGCTGGGCCGCTTGACCGGAAGTACTGAAGTCTCCGAGCCATTGGCCGACCTCGTCGTAGGCCGAATAACGTTCGGGCGCTCCCGACGGCGACCGCCCAATTCGCTCGCCTCGATGATTGTAGACGTAGCTCTCTGCCACTGCCCCGCCTTGCTTCACCTGAGTCAGCCGGTTCGCATCGCTGTACACATACTCCCTTGAACCAATGTTCAGCGTGTTTCCCGTGGGATCGTAGGCGCGCGACTCGGCGTCAACAGCCGTGAGTCGATGACTGGCGGCTGGGTAGCTATACACATGGGTACCAGCATTGGTGGTCAGCTGGGTACGGTTTCCGGTCGCATCATAGCCATACGTCTCAATCGGCGTCCCAGTGGCCCCATCCTTCGTCTGCGTCAGCCTCCCCAGCGCGTCATAGCTGTACTGCGCCAGCACCTCCGTGCCATCGCCATTGGTCAGCTCCGTGATCTCACCGACCGGGTCATACCCATACCCCACCGACAACCCACCCGGTGCCGGGTCATGCACCGCAATGGTCCGGTAGTCCTGATCCACAGGTCGCTGCAGGGCCCGCCCATTCCCATACGTCCACCCCGTTGCCGGGCCAAACGGCGCATAGGTCACATTGGTCACAACAACCTGCCGGGGCTGCCCCGGGCGGGTGACACCCACCTCGCTGATGCGGCCCAGGCTGTCGCGCAGGTAGTCGGCCACAGTGCCGTCCGGGTAGGTCAGCGCGGCCAGCCGGCCGCCGGCGGTGTAGCCATAGCGCACGGTGGTGGCCACGCCATTGACCGTCTGCACCTTGCGGGTGAGTTGGCCGAAGCGGTCATGGCAGTACTGGGTGCTGCCGCCGGCATGGATCACCGTGCCCACCCTGCCCCGGCTGAACTGCTCGTTCGCCGCGCACACCGCCGGGGCGATGTCGTAGGTGTAGGCCACATCCAGTGTGGGGTCGGGGTAGCTGATGTGGGTGACGCGGTTCAGTGCGTCGTACTGGTAGGTGGCGGTAACACCACGGGCATCGGTGCGGGTGGCCATGTTGCCGGCCGCATCGTAGGTCATGGCGGTAACGCCGGTGTCCGGGCTGGTCTGGGTGATCACCTCGCCAAAGGCGTTGCGCGCGTAGAGCGTCTTCAGGCCCTTGGGGTCCGTGACCTCGATCAGGTAGTCCAGCGCGTCATAGCGGTACTGCACCTCCGCTTCGATGCCACCGACGTCCTGCAGGCTGCGCTTGAGGCGGTTGAGCGGGTCGTAATCACTGCGGCTCACCCGGCCCAGCGCGTCGGTCACCGTGGTGGCGTTGCCGTTGCTGTCGTAGGTGTAATCGGTGGGATTGGCGGATGCGTCGGCCTGGGTCACCAGCTCACCCAAGGTGTTGTACAGGCGGCTCAGGGTGCGCTTCAGGGCACCGCCCGGGTCACGGGTGTTCTCGGCCACGCGGTTGCCGGCGTTATCCAGCACGTACTGGATGTGGTTGCCAGTGTTGTCGCTGACCTCAACCAAGCGGTGCGCACTGTCATAGCGATGGCTGATGAAACTGCCATCGGGTTCCACGACGCGCTTGGTCAGGCCGGTGGGCCAGTACTCGATCTGGGTCAGCCGGTCATGTGCCGCCGAGGCACCGTGCACGCGCCGGCTGGCCAGCCAGCCGCGCGGGTGGTAGGTGAGGCTGGTCAGCACGCCATTGGCGTCTTTCTGCTGGGTTACCCGGCCGGCATTGTCGTAGGCCAAGTACTCCGCGGTGTGGCCCAGCGCGTTGGAAACCTTCCACAGGTCTCCCTTGCGGTGGGTGCACGCCGCACCCGGCGTTGCGCAGGCAATATCGTCAGTGGGGTAGTAGATGTAGGTGGTGGGCAGCGTGCCGCCCGGGGCTACTTCTGCCTTTACCAAGCCCACCCACGGGCAGGTGCCGGCCGTGACGTCGGCCTGTTCGCAGTAACTGGTGGTGGCGGTGCGCGACTGGCCGGTGACCGGGTCGGTTTCGGTGGAGGAAAGTGCTTGGCCGCGGGTGTTGTAGGCCCACTGCGTCTTGTTGCGAAGCGTCCCGGCAGCGTCGCTTACTCGCTGTTCCAGCGGAACGTTCAGCGCGGCATCCCAGTCGGTGGCGGTGGTGCGCTGGTCGGGAGTACCTACGGCATCGGACGTTGAGGTGAGCTGCGCCCCGGTGTAGCTGGAGATGCTGCGTGCACCACGCCGATCCACCCGGCTCAGAATGCGCCCGGAAGCGTCGTGCGTCGTGGCCAGCGCCCCCCTTGAGTCCGCCACGCTTAACGGAGACCGATAGAAGTCGCTCGCGAACACGTACGATCGGATTTCACCCAGGCGGGTTTTGACCGTAGCGTGTTGATCATCCTGATAAGACAGGTAGGTGCCATCCACACGCTGGTTGTCGGCATGCAGCACGCTGGAGACAACCCGGCCCCATTGATCGTAACTGAAGCTTGCGTAGCGCAGTCCGTCCTCGGCGGTGATGCCGGTCAGCAAGTACGGCCCGCTGCCCTGCTCACCATAGTGATACTGCTTGACCTGGCCGTTGCCATAATCGACCGCAACCAGATTGCCGATGGCGTCCTGCTCGTAGGACACAAGCTCACCGTCGGGCAGCTCGATGGCCACCAGGCGCGCGTCGTCATAGTGGAACTGAATGGAGCGGCCCGACTTGTCTGTCACGCGCGAAATCAGCTGTGTGCTGGCGGTGCCGCCTATCAGCACCGGCTGGTAGGTGATGGAAACGTCGCTGGCGGGATTGCTCAGGTTCTGGATGGCGATCAGCCGGCCGTTTCCATCGAAACTGCGGATCTCCCCACTGGCACTCTTCAGTTCGTACAACGCATCGGAGATACGGTTCAGAACCGCGCCGCCAGACTTGTCCACCGCGAAGCTACCGGAGGGCAGCTGGTGAAGCTTGGCGTAGTAGCCGTCATCGGTTATCAGGTAGCGGCTGGAGAACTCCAGACGGCTGCTGTAGGTAAAAGTCCAGCCCGCCGGGAAGGCGCGCTCCAGCACCACCTGCCGCAGCGAATGGTAGTAGCGGGTAAAGCTGCCGCCAGCGAAGGCGAAATCAGGTTCGACGCGGGATTTGTCGCCGTTGTCTGGATGACAGGGGTTGCAGTTGGCGGAGGCGGAGTCAGTCTGCCGGATTTTGCGGACGGTTATGTAGGGGATGGACCTGTTCGGCCTGCAGAGCCGCGCTATCTCTGGAGTCGTCGAATTGACACCAGAGAAGGCGAGCGGACAGTCATAAGTCTGAAACTTCGCAACCTGTATGGATCTGTGATCCGGCGGGACATTACCCCATCCAGTGCAGTAGATGTCCCACTCGAGCCTTTTATAGGGGGCCGAATAGTTCACGTAACCCGACGTACCCGGAGTATTGGGATTGTGCCAAGTTGGGGTCGGGCCGTAGTCACCCACAACTTCAATGTTGGTGAAGGTGCATTGCTGAGTGTTTACCAGGAACTTTGCCTTGTACTGCTCAATACCCACAACATCTGAGTAGCATAGAAGGGGGAAATAGGGGTCACTCTCGGACACCATACCCGGGCAGTATGGACTGGAATTTTGCTGGCCTGCAATCTGATAAACGGCCGGATAGAGCAATCTCGGAGGTCGATTGTCGACTGCGTATTCGATCTTAAGCCCATCCTCCCCACTTGGAATGGTGCGACTCTGCCGCATCATGCCACTGTAGTGTGGCGTCGCAGCGTTCATCTCCGCTTCGGCCTCTGCCATGCTTTTGAAGCATCCGCCGGTGGAGACGCAGTAATCCGTAGCCACAGGCGGATTGTTCGGCGGAAGGTCGGCGGCAAACAGCTCACCACAAGCGTGTAGCTGGATGAAAGCAAGGAGCCATACACGATTTTTGACCATCAGACGAAATTTGCATCCAACGCTCCGTGTGCATGTGACCAGTTCACTCATTTGTTCTTCCCTGTTCCCCGCGACATAAGCCGCACCATAGAGTCGCATCAATCTCCCTCCGGACCTACGTCCCCTTTACCACTCGTCGCGACACCCATGTCGAAGCGAGTGCCAGCAAGAGCAGTAAGGGCAGCAATAGAATCCACCAGTAGTTGGCCAAGAATGCCGCAACACCGCAAAGCTTGCCGCCACGCTCCGTGCTGCATCGCAGAACCCATTCGACTACATGCGGCAACAGCACCCATGTGCAGACACCCAGAATGCCGCACGCAACTGCGAAGAACGCAATGGAGGTAAGAATTCGTGGAGCCGACCCGTTCATTAGTAGACCCCATTGCCAATGAAGCGCTTGCCCCTTGCCTTTGCCCTGGAGATCAATGAATCCCAAGGGATCTCACAGCGATCACACTCCTCACCGACACCTCGATTCCGCTGCGCCACCCTTTGGCGGAATGCCGAGATGATCTGTCTTGCCGTTGCTTCATCGTAAGAACTTCCACCGTAGTGATCACCTGTCGACCAACCTCGGGAGATGAACAGCGACTTGAGTTCAGAATCGAATGCACGGCAAGCACATTTATTCAGGGCATCAACATCCCCAGTCGGCCGCTCAAACTCAACCTGCTTACGTCGAACCTTTCCAACATACGGAATCCTTTGGAAGCCACGATCGAGATGGCCAATTGGCGAATCTCCAAGCACACAAGCCTGGTGGAAATCAAACCGAAAGCGCCATTGCCCGTTGTAAAGCTCGTATGCGTAGATCGAGAACAGTCCTTGCGGATCTACAGATGTAATCGGCGACTGATCAACGTATGAATAGGTCGTCATTCCCGCATCAATTCCGAGCGGATCGCTCTGCGAGTATCGGCCAGTGACCGCGTCGTACTCTCGTTGATAGTTATAGATGAGCCCACTCGCCCCATTGGCTTGCTGACCTGGGAATCTAAGGGCAGTTTGGAATAGGCGGCCATCGCCGTCAGGATCCTCGGTGGGCGCTTGGCTGCCAAAGGCCTCACCCTTGCTGCTCCACTCCCAAATGAGCACGTCTCGAACGGGGTCAATCACCGAACGGGGAGTTCCCAGGTGATCCGGCTGCATGTAGGAGGCGTCCGCCGAACCAGCCGGGGGCGCGCTAAGCAGGGCAATAGGGAAGTTATCCATCCATATGTACTGTTGCCAAGCCTCACCCGTGCTCGTGTAGTCGCCAATCCATTGCCCTGTTTCATCATAGAGGGTGTAGCGCGCCCCTCCTGCCGCAGGCGAGCGTTCAATGCGCTCGCCCCTATGGTTGTATACATAGTCCTCCGCCACTACCCCGGCCTGCACGACGCGGCTCATGCGATTCGCATCACCGTACTCGAACTCCTGATCACCTATGCTCAGGGTGTTGCCAGCCGCATCATACTCGCGTCCCTCGCCGCCTACTGTCGTCAGTCGATGGCTGTCCACTTCGTACGTGTATTGCTGCGTTACAGAATTCGTGGTCAGCTGAGTACGGTTTCCAGTCGCATCGTAGCTATACGTCTCAATCGGCGTCCCAGTAGCCCCATCCTTCGTCTGCGTCAGCCTCCCAAGCGCGTCATAGCTGTACTGCGCCAGCACCTCCGTGCCATCGCCATTGGTCAGCTCAGTAATCCCACCCACCGCATCATACCCATACCCCACCGACAACCCGCCCGGTGCCGGGTCGTGCACCGCAATGGTCCGGTAGTCCTGATCCACAGGCCGCTGCAGGGTCCGCCCATTCCCATACGTCCAGCCCGTCGCTGGGCCAAATGGCGCATAGGTCACATCGGTCACCACCACCTGCCGGGCCTGCCCGGGGCGGGTGACGCCCACCTCGCTGATTCGGCC
Source organism: Stenotrophomonas sp. (assembly GCF_032103445.1). Taxonomy (GTDB): domain Bacteria; phylum Pseudomonadota; class Gammaproteobacteria; order Xanthomonadales; family Xanthomonadaceae; genus Stenotrophomonas. The sequence continues at coordinate 73,779 of NZ_DAMDFR010000003.1, read as the reverse complement.
CAGGCTGTCGCGCAGGTAGTCGGCCACGGTGCCGTCCGGGTAGGTCAGCGCGGCCAGCCGGCCGCCGGCGGTGTAGCCATAGCGCACGGTGGTGGCCACGCCATTGACCGTCTGCACCTTGCGGGTGAGTTGGCCGAAGCGGTCATGGCAGTACTGGGTGCTGCCGCCGGCATGGATCACCGTGCCCACCCTGCCCCGGCTGAACTGCTCGTTCGCCGCGCACACGGCCGGGGCGATGTCGTAGGTGTACGCCACTTCCAGCGTGGGATCCGGATAGCGGATGTGGGTGACGCGGCCCAGTACGTCGTACTGGTAGGTGGCGGTGACGCCACGCGCGTCGGTGCGGGTGGTGCGGTTGCCGGCGGCGTCCACCCTGAAGGTGGTGGTGCCGGTGTCCGGACTCACCTGCTGCAGCAGGTCACCGAAGCCGTTGTAGGCGTAGGTGGTGGGCAGCTGCTTGGGGTCGATGACCTGGGTCTGGTTGTCGTCGCTGTCATAGGCCATTGCGACGGTGGCGGCGATACCGCCTTCGTCGTCCACCTGACGGGTCAGGCGGCCGAAGGCATCATGCTCGCGGCGTGAGACACGGCCGAGCGCGTCGATCACCGAGTTCAAGTTGCCTTCGGCGTCGTAGGTGAAGTCGGTGGGGTTGGCGAGGCCATCGGCCGAGGTCACCAACTGGCTCAGGCGGTTGTACACGCGTGACAGCGTGCGCTTCACCTCACCGCCGGCCCCCTTGTACTCCTCCTGCACCCGGTTACCGGCCGCATCCAGCGTGTACTCGATGCGGTTGCCTGCGCCATCGCCGATGGCAGTGAGGCGCTGAGCGGCATCGTAGGTATAGGTGACCACGGTGCCATCCGGGGCAGTGGCCTTGCTGAGCTGACCGGTGGGCAGGTACTCCATGGTGGTAACGCGGTCGTCGGTGCCGGAGGCATCGTCGTCGCCACGCACCGTGGCCGAGGCCATCCAGCCGCGCGGGGTGTACTGGTACTCGGTGACCACGCCATTGGTGTCCATCACCATGTGCGGGCGCCCGGCACCGTCATAGGCCAGCACCTCGGTCACGTGACCCAGGGGCTGGATGGTCTTCCAGAGGTCGCCCTTGCGGTAGGTGCAGGCGGCGTCGCTGGTGGCGCAGCCGGGGGCGTCCTCGGGGTAATAGGTGTAGCGCACGGTGTCGTCCGTGCCTGGCATTGGGCCGTCAGTGGAAAGCAGGAGGCCGAGGACTGGGCAGCCGGCTTGGACGTTTACGGCTTCGCAGTAGGTGTGGGTGGTGGTGCGGCTTTCGCCGGCGGGGGTTTGGGTGGTTTCCTGGGTGATCTGGCCGCGGGAGTTTCGCAGCCATGTGACTGTGCGGGCCGGGCTGACCTGCTTCACGATCTGGTTGGTGTCGCGTTGCTTCCAGACTTCAGTGGTGCGAGCTTCGGGGCGGTTGCTGGCTTCGGTTTTGCGCTTGATGGAAACCGCGCCGTACACGGGGTCCGTCAGGGTCTGATAAGCGTAGGTGTCCACGCTGCCGGAGCGGTTCGTGTGCGATTTCACGCGTCGACGAACGTCGCTACCGGTGCCGGTACGGGGCGCATATATCCATGACTCCGTGCCGGCCTCTGTGGTGATGGAGGCGATCTTGCGGTACGGCTCTGCGGCGGTGAAGGTCACCGTTTCCACCGCGCCAAGAGCATTGGTGTGGGTGGTGCTGCCGTCGGCCTGGTAGTTAAACGTCGCCTTCTGGGCCGCGCCCGCATGCTCGGAAGAGATGGCCAGGCCATCGTCATTGTAGGCGTAGGTCGCGTAGCGGCTGCCGGATTCGTCTTCGATGCCGGTGAGGGCGAAAGGGTAGACCGGGTGTTCGTACAGGTAGCGGCGCGAGGTGCCGTTTCGGTAGGTAGCGCCTTGCAGGCGGAACTGGTCGTCGTAGGCGTATGTGACGAGGGGACCGTCCAAGTCCTTGATGTAGGTCAGCTCGGACTCACCGAGGGCCGAGGCGTTGTCGTAACCAAAGTCGACGCTTCTGCCGCTGGAGTGAACCACTCGGGAGATGCGCTGTTTGCCGTCGAACTCGATGTTCAAGGTGTCCCCAGCGTAGCGTTCGATGCTTGATAGGCGGCCGCTGGCGTTAAACCGGTAGCGGCCGTCTTCCTGGTAGAGATCGTATTCACCCCCACCTGCGCTCCGAAGAGTGGCACCAGAGCCGTCCATGGCCTCGCCGCTTGCGAAGCGCAGCAGGCTGCCGCTGGGGTACGCCACCACGGAGTAGGATGTGCTCGCGCCGTACAGCCGCATACCTAGGCTGTGCGACCAATAGCGACCCATGCCGCCCTGCATCTGGTACGAGGAATTCATTGTTCGATAAAAATCCAACCACCCCAGCGAGAAGTCGTTCTCGCGTTGGATTTTGCTGCCGCTTACGACGCTTACCGGGTTACCACGCAGGTCGCATTGGTCGCAGGGAATGGTGGTCGACCAGATGGACACGATGGACTGCGCCACGCATTCAGTGCCGTTCCAGGCCATGTAGGCGGCACATTCCACGCTACGCTGCTTCCAATGCTGGACCGTCCAAACAGGACTGCATCGATTCTGATTCGTCGCAACCATCCGCAAGATGCGGTCGTACAGTCTTGGAAGACCTAGCGCGCTACCGAACAACTTCCAGTCTCGTTCAATCTCGATGGATTGAAACCCACACTCGGGATACTTCAACTGAAAGTTCGCCAAGGTAATTGCAGCAGCTGCCTCTGCTGAAGATACAGGTGCAGGATCCACACCGTTCCCGTAGTAGTGCCACTCACCCGTCTCCGGAGGACGGGGGCGCGCCATGTATCGATAGATGACGCGATTGTCGCCAGAGGAGACTGATACCGACTGAATGACTTCCGCACGAATGTACTTTCCACCCAGCGCCCTGACGGCAGCCAAAGCCGCCGGCTCACTTGGAAAAGTCCTGTCGGAGAAGGGCTCTGCGGTCCAAACCTGAGGAGCTTGGGCCATGGCGGTCATGTTGACCGCTAGGATGCCAATCAGCAGGACCAATATGCGCGCCCCTACTGAGAGAGGCGCGAGCTTCCGCACCGAAACTACCCCTGCCAGACCGTCCTCGAAACCATCCGCCGCTGCAGATCGCATACCTAAATCCCTTTAGTGCGGCGGGGTCCCGGTGCCGCGTTCCGTTACGTGTTGGCCCACGCTCGCGCGAATGATGCCACGTGCGAGGCGCCGGATATGGAACGACCCTCACAGAACACCAGGTCGGGCGTGGCCGAGGCCCACGCGTGGGAAGCAAGCTTGCCCATGTACGCCCCTTTATGGCTTTTGCTCTACCCGCGAAGCCAACAACGCCAACAGGCGCAGCGCCCCACTGGCCTGCACCCGCCGATCCATCCGCGCCCAGTAACGCTGCACCAAGGCTTGGGCCAGTTCCGACTGGCCCGACGAAAGCGCCGCAAACTGCATCGCTCCCATCAGGTACATCGCCGCCTCGCCGTCCCGCAGCAAGACCGCCCCGTGCTCGCTCTCAAGCAATTGCTGCCCCAGGCGCAGCACATCGGCGTGACGATCTTCAGCTACAGCTGCCAACAGCTCCAGTGCAGTGTCCACAGTGGCGTTACCCGCCGGGCAACGCAGCCATTCCGGATTTCCCCACATGCGCTCCAGCCGTTCCGGATCCAGATAGGCCGTCGTCTTGCTGCCCAGAGACAGAATCAGCGTCGCGTCGCGCAGCGGCTGCCGACCGAGCTGACAGGAAGCGGCCAGCCCTCGCAATGCATCCACCTGCAGCGCATCCACTTCTGAAAAGAGCCCTGGCGCGCCCGCACCGCCCTCCACGAGCGCAGTGAACAGTCCCGCCGCTACTTGCCCGCTTTGCACCGCCCCTAGCGACATTCTATTTGAGTCCGTCTGCACGCCCGTGCGCGGCGCTGGCCCGCCCAGGTACCGCAGCAACGGCCACGGCGCTGTGCCCAGCGCATGGAAGTCAGACACCTGCGCGCCCTCAAACCTCGCACGCGGAGCCTGCAGCTTCAGCACCGGGTACATATCCGAGTTCATGCGATAGGGGTACAGCTCCAGAAAACCCTTTAGTCCTTGGCGGTTCATCACCACCGTGTCCTGCAGGTCGCGCAGATTGCTCACGCCGATGCGGGCGAGGTCTTTCGCCAGCAGCGGCTGCTGAAACAGGTTACCGCCCAGCTCGGGCACCTTGCCGTGCGGCGACGCTACCAGGATCAGGTCACCCTCGTCAGCCAGATACGCCCGCGCGTCACTGAAGTTGGCCAGCAACGCCGACAGCACCGAGTTCACCAGCTCCGGCGTGATCTCATACAACTGCAACCATTGCACGAACAGGCCATCCTGATTGAGCTGCTGCGGGATGTACTCATAGAACTCTGTGCTGAACAACGAAGCCGTACCGCCTGTCCACGGGTTGGATGGCTCGGAAATGATCAGGTCGTACTTGTTCGGCACGGAGGCGAAGTAGGCCTTCGCGTCATCAATGACCAGATGTGAGCGCGGATCGGTGAACGCGCGCGACACGCGCGGACCAAAGTGGCGTGCACCTTCAATCATGGCCGGCTCGATCTCCACCGTGTCCACCCGCCCCACCTTGGCGTGGCCCATCAGGGTGTGCGTGGTCATGCCCGAGCCAAAGCCGATCACGCCCACACGCTTGTATTCATCGCGCATCGAGAGCGGCAGCGCTGCCAGCAGCACCATGGTGGCCTCATCGGGACTGGCTGGCTGCCCGGCAGGCAGGGCTATGCCCGCGTCCACCTTGCCGTTGGTGGCAATACGGCGGATCTCCCGCCCCTTCGCACCGTGGTCGAATACCGCCACAGTGGCCGTCTTACCGTCGCGGTGATAGATCACCTTCGAACTGTCACCCAGCGTGGTGGCACCTGTGCGGTACACCGACGAATTGAGCACGACAGGATTGAAGCTCACCAGCGCAACCGCACCCACAACCGCGACAGCTGAAACAACCATGGCAGGCACCCAGGGCGCAGTACGACTGGACTGAGCTGGGCCATAGCGGGCCAGCAGCACCAGACCCAGCCCGATATCCACAATCGCGGCGGTGAGCAGCGCGTACTTCAGCCCCAGCAGCGGCATCAGCACATGTACCGCGGCCAACACGCCCACAATTGCGCCCACCGTATTGAACGCATAGGCCTGCCCAATGGCCTTTTCGCCTTGGCCTTGGCGAAGCAGCGCCAGCGTGATCAGCGGCAAGATCATGCCGGCGAAGAACGCGGCCGGGAACATCACCAGCAGGGCTATGACGGCACTGGCCACATTGAACAGGCCGTAGCCTTCGGCGCTGCGGGCGATCACCCGCATCAACCAGCCCACCCACTCAAACGCATTGGCGTAGACGAACATCGACGCCAGCGCGGCGATGCCCATCCATACCTGGACCCAGCCGGCGGTGACCAACGGCGACGCCAGCCGGTCAGCGCGGTTCTTCAGCCACAGGCCGCCCATCGCAATGCCCAGGATGAAGGCGGCCAGCATGAGCTCGAACGAGTGGATGGTGGTGCCCAATGCCAGCGACAGCATGCGGATCCAGGTGACCTCGTACACGAACGAGGCCGCGCCGGTGAGCCCGGCGACCAGCAGCACCAGCAGCGGACGCGGGAGTACCGGTGCGGATGGCACCGCGACTGGCGCAGGTGATGCAGGCGCGCCATTGCCTTCCTCGCGCCTGCTCAGCGGAATGACCACGAAGGCCACCGCAATGTTGACCAAACCGGCTGCAAACACGGTTCCGGGCAGGCCGATGGCGGGCAGCAGCAGGTAAGTGGAAGCCAAGGCACCGATGGCCGCGCCCAGGCTGTTGGAGAAATACAGTCCCGCCAGCACCCGCCCTTCCGCATGCTGCTTCAGGCGGATGTAGCCAGCGCTCATCAGCGGGAAGGTGGCCCCCAGTAGTACGCACTGCGGCAGCACCAGCACGGCCGCCAGCAGCCAGCGCACCACTTGCAACTGCCCGGCCGGCAACGCGGGGAGTAGCTGGGCGTACGCCCAGCCGGTCAAGCCGTGGTAGACACCGTCAAAGCACAGGCCCAGCAGGCCAATCACCACCTCGATCAGCGCGTAGGCCAACAGTGGGCGGCGTACGCTTGCGCTGCAGCGACTGACCAGCCACGCCCCCATCGCCATGCCGCCCATGAACAACATGAGCACCAACGACTGTGCATGCGCGGAATGTCCGAGGAACAGGCCCAGATACTGGGTCCAGATGGACTGGTAGATCAGCCCGGAGAAGCCGGAAAGGATGAAGATCCACAGCAGGCATGCGCCTATCCTGCTTTGCCTCTGCGCCATGCCGGTCTACTCCGTTCAGAATTGAGGCAGCCGCCGACCATGCGAGCAGCATTGAAGTGCCGAGTACAGTAGTGCATCTTCCTGATCTGGACTGGCCCCTTCAGCTTCAAGATGTAAACGGCCAAGGGAAGTAGAACTTAGGGATTTCAGCAAAGCGCAAGGAGAAGTATGCGTAGTCTAGCCGCAGCAGTCCTAATGCTCCTCGCTGTCGCGCCCGGGGTATTTGCCCAGGACGACGGCCGCCCCACCTCCAGCCTGAAGGCATCGATCCCTCAAGGTGAGCTGGTTGGAGAGTGGGAGCTTTCAATGGCTTCAGGCAACCTGTCGCAGTTTGGTACCGGCACCGCTCCCGGCATCAATCCGACCAAGGTCGCTCAGGGCTCGTCGTTCCAAATAAAGGTCAAGCTCATCGACCCAAATGGCAAGGCAAAGGACGTCACCGGATCATCCAAACTGATCTATCGACCGAAGGGGTGCATGTCAGTGGCCGCGAACGGTGTGGCCACGATTCTGAAGACAGCACCCGCCCCATGGACCTGCAACGCCGGGGATGCCATTCCCCTCACCATCATCTACGCCGATCAGTCGACCGGCGTCGGCGCGGTGAACATGTACCTTTTCAGCATCAAGTAGCGCAAGTCGGGTGCCAGGCTGCTGGCCTGGCACCCATCACATCATGTCCGGCACTCAGCCGGTACGTGACTGTTCTCGCCCGCCGTCCGCACGCATTGCCAGCGAATGGCATCGTTCGGGACATAGCTGGGCCGCAGCAGCAACGTCACAGCACCGGCTCTTTCGGTGGTGATGATGGTCAGAACACCATTGCCCGCGCATTCCATGGACACAACATTCCGCGTTGCCGTGGTCATGTTCTCCACCCCTTGGCAGACTGTCGCATCCAACGCATTGAGGTTGTTGATGTTCTCGCCAATCGTCACCTTGGCCGACGACGCCAGGAACAGCGCCTCCGTCACCCGCGCTCTGATCGTGTAGTCCTGATACGCCGGCAACGCGATAGCTGCCAGAATGGCGATGATCGCCACAACGATCATCAACTCGATCAGGGTGAACCCCTTAGTGCTTTTCACGCCTGCCCCGCCTTTCATCCCCAGTAATGGGAAACACCCAAGCAGGTTTCGTGCCAAGTAAGGGGTCTCGATCAGTCCTTGGTCACGCGATTGATTTCAGCCAAGCTAGTGGTACCTGCGGCGGCCTTGACCAGGGCCGACTGGCGGAGGTCGTTGATGCCGGCTTTCTGCGCAGCTTCCGCAATCTGGATGGCGTTGCCACCAGCCAGGACGATCACCGAGATTTCTTCGTTCATCGGCATGACCTGGTAAATGCCGGTACGGCCCTTGTAGCCCTCCGTGCATTCATCGCAGCCTACCGCTTCGTACAAGGTAATGCCGGCATCCAGTTGCGCCTGGGTGAAGCCTTCAGCCAGCAAGGCATGCGCAGGGAGATCCACGGGGCGCTTGCAGTTATTGCACAGGCGGCGGGCCAGACGCTGGGCAATGACCAGGGTGACCGAGCTGGTGATATTAAACGGGGCGATACCCATGTTCATCAGTCGCGCGATGGTCTGCGGGGCGTCATTGGTATGCAGCGTGGACAGCACCATATGGCCGGTCTGTGCCGCCTTGATGGCGATCTCAGCCGTTTCCAGATCGCGGATTTCGCCGACCATGATGATGTCCGGATCCTGTCGCAGGAACGAGCGCAGCGCGGCGGCAAAGGTCATGCCACGCTTGTTGTTCTGCTGCACCTGGTTCACGCCGGGCAGGCGGATTTCCACCGGATCCTCGGCGGTGGAGATGTTGCGGGTTTCGTCGTTGAGGATGCCCAACGCGGTATACAGCGACACCGTCTTACCCGAGCCGGTGGGACCGGTCACCAGCACCATGCCGTAGGGCTTGTGGATGGCTTCCAGGAACAGCTTCTGCTGCACGTCCTCGTAGCCCAGCTTGTCGATGCCCAGCTTGGCCGCGCTGCCGTCCAGAATACGCAGCACGATCTTCTCGCCGAACAGCGTGGGCAGCGTGCTTACACGGAAGTCGATCTGCTTGGTCTTGGACAGGTTGAGCTTGATGCGTCCGTCCTGCGGCACGCGCTTTTCCGCGATATCCAACTGCGACATGACCTTCAGTCGCGCGGCAATTCGCTGATTGAGCTTGACCGGGGCCTTGGCGACGTTCTTCAGCAGGCCGTCAATGCGGAAGCGGACGCGGTAATCGTCCTCGTAGGGCTCGAAGTGAATATCCGAAGCGCCCTTGCGGATGGCATCCACCAGCACCTTGTTGACGAACTTCACCACCGGGGTGTCATCGCCCTTGGCGTCCACACCAGAATCGGTGCTGCCGCCGTCCTCATCGCCACCGGAGACCTCCAGGTCCCCCATGTCGTCGTCACCGCCCCCCAGCGCACCGCCCAGGTTGTCGTGCTTGGACTGCCACTGTTCCAGCGTGCGGCGGATCTGCTCTTCGTCCACCAGGATGGGCTCCACCACCAGATTGGTGTGGAACTTGATCTCGTCCAGCGAATGGGTGGGGTCACTGGTACCCACAAACAGCTTGCCGCCCCGCTTGAACAGCGGCAGCACGTGGTGCTTGCGCAGCAGCTCCTCACTAACCAGGCTGATGGCGCTCTGCGCACTGTCGAACACCCCCACATCCAACAGGGGCATGCCGAACTCCAGTGCGTTGGCGGCTGCCAACTGCGCCGCCGTTACCAGCTTCTTCTCGGCGAAGTACTGGGGCAGCGGCTGCTTTGCCGCCGCTGCTTTGGCCATCGCATCGCGCGCAGCCGCCTCCTCAAGCACGCCATCTTGAACCAAGCGACGGGCGATGCCGGTGATGCCGACAAGGTTAGCGGTGACGATGGCGTTCATTGATGGGTTCCCCAGGACAATCTTCAGGCGTATAGCCTAACCTACCGCAAAAAAAACCCCGCATGTGCGGGGTTTTTCTTCAAACTAAGCGCACCTAAGCCTTAGCGGCACTCTGCCGGGCGGTACTTGGCCGGAACCGAACCACCGGTCTTGCAATCCCAGGTGACGTTGGTTGCCGGCGGGGTGCCAGCGACCAGAGCCGGGGTCGGGGTGAACACGATGGTGCCGTTACCAGCGCGCTCAGTCGTGGTGAGGGTGATCACGCCGTTGTCAGCGATGGCGACGTCAGCGGTATTGACGGTAGCGGTCGGCTTGGTGTAGCCGCTGGCAAACGCATTGCCGTTGGCAGCGTTCTCAACCACGCTCACCTTGGCAGCGGACACCAGGCCCATACCTTCAGCAACGCGCGAGCGGACGGTGTAGTCCTGGTAAGCCGGCAGTGCGATGGCGGCCAGGATGGCGATGATCGCGACCACGATCATCAGTTCGATGAGGGTAAAGCCCTGCTGCTTCTTCATTTGTACATCCCCTAGAGGTAGGTAAAAAACGGACACCGGAATCAGGCCTGACCGCTGGTGCGGTTGAGCAGGGCCAGTTCCTGCGGGTGGTTGATAGCAGGTTGCGTGCCAAGTGCTCGGCGATGCTCCCCAGCATTTCCCCGGCGCAATGATGGCAGCAATCCTCAGGAATGGAACCCCTGTCGCAGCAATTTGCGACAGAACCTGCATTGTGACGCCCTGCGTCACCTTGTGACGGCACCGGTCCACGACAAGGGTCACGGTTTGCCACCCCGGCGGGGATGCCACTCCGGCCCGGAACCGGCTACCATTCGGCTGAGAAGCCCGCCTGGGGATGGCGCGGCTGGGGAGCCTGTGTATGTCCGTAAGCCGTAGTGCAATCAAGAAAGAGCCCGTGGCGCGAAGCACCTCGGAAATGCAACCGTTTGTCTGGGAGGGGACCGACAAGCGGGGTATTAAGATGAAAGGGGAGCAGGTGGCGAAGAACGCCAACCTGCTGCGTGCAGAGTTGCGCCGCCAGGGGATCAATCCCCAAGTGGTCAAGGCGAAGCCTAAACCCCTGTTCGGGCAGGCGGGCAAGCCGGTCGGTGCCAAGGACATCGCCTTCTTCAGCCGCCAGATGGCGACCATGATGAAGTCCGGCGTGCCCATCGTCAGCGCCCTGGAAATCATTGGCAGCGGGCATAAGAACCCGCGCATGAAGAAGATGGTGGATGGCATCCGCGCCGACATCGAGGGGGGTTCCTCGCTGTATGAGGCAATCAGCCGTCACCCGGTTCAATTCGACGAGCTGTACCGCAACCTTGTGCGGGCCGGCGAAGGTGCCGGTGTACTGGAAACCGTGCTCGACACGGTGGCTACGTATAAAGAGAACATGGAAGCCCTGAAGGGCAAGATCAAGAAGGCCATGTTCTACCCCGCGATGGTGATCGTGGTCGCCATTCTGGTGAGCTGCATCCTGTTGATCTTCGTGGTGCCGCAGTTCGAACAGGTGTTTGCGGGCTTCGGTGCGGAACTGCCGGCCTTCACCCAGATAATCGTGAATCTATCGAGGTTCATGGTTTCGTACTGGTGGCTGATGGGCCTGATCGTCGGCGGCTCAATCTTCGGCTTCATCTTCACTTACAAGCGGTCGCCGAAGCTTCAGCACACGATGGATCGCTGGATCCTGAAGGTACCGGTGATCGGGCAGATCATGAACAACAGCGCCATTGCCCGGTTCGCCCGCACCACGGCGGTGACCTTCAAGGCCGGTGTGCCGCTGGTGGAAGCCCTGGGCATCGTGGCTGGCGCGACAGGCAACAAGGTCTACGAAGAGGCCGTGCTGCGCATGCGCGACGACGTCTCGGTGGGCTACCCGGTCAACATGGCGATGAAGCAGGTGAACCTGTTCCCGCACATGGTGGTGCAGATGACCGCGATCGGTGAAGAGGCCGGTGCGCTGGACACCATGCTGTTCAAGGTGGCCGAGTACTACGAGCAGGAAGTGAACAACGCCGTGGATGCCTTGAGCAGCCTGCTGGAACCGATGATCATGGTGTTCATTGGTACCATTGTCGGTGGCATGGTCATCGGCATGTACCTGCCCATCTTCAAACTCGGTGCCGTCGTCGGCTAAAAGGTAACAATGGCATTTCTTGACCAGCACCCCGGCCTCGGCTATCCCGCCGCGGCCGGACTGGGACTGCTAATTGGCAGTTTCCTGAACGTTGTGATCCTGCGGCTGCCCAAGCGGCTGGACTGGCAGTGGCGGCGTGACGCCCGCGAGGTGCTGGAAGAGGAAGACATCTACGAGCCGCCACCGCCGGGTATTGTGGTGGAACCGTCACACTGCCCGCACTGCAAGCACAAGCTGAGCTGGTTCGAGAACATTCCGCTGTTCAGCTGGCTGGCCCTGCGCGGCAAGTGCCGCCATTGCCATGCCCCCATCTCGATCCAGTACCCGCTGGTGGAGCTGGTCACCTGCCTGCTGGTGGTGGCCAGCGTGTGGCAGTTCGGCTTTGGCTGGCAGGGCTTCGGGGCCATTGTGCTCAGCTGCTTCCTGGTGGCCCTGTCCGGTATTGACCTGCGCACCCAGCTGCTGCCCGACCAGCTCACCCTGCCCTTGATGTGGCTGGGGTTGATTGCCAGCGTGGACAATCTTTATATGCCGGCCAAACCCGCCCTGCTGGGGGCCCTGGTGGGCTACCTGTCGCTGTGGTCGGTATGGTGGCTGTTCAAGCAGATCACCGGCAAGGAAGGCATGGGCCATGGCGACTTCAAGCTGCTGGCGGCGCTGGGGGCCTGGTGCGGGTTGAAGGGCGTCCTGCCCATCATCCTGCTGTCGTCGGTGCTCGGGGCCATCATTGGCTCGGTGTGGCTGTACGCGCGCGGCCGCGACAAGGCCACGCCCATTCCGTTCGGGCCTTACCTGGCGATAGCGGGCTGGATCGTGTTCATGTGGGGCGAGCCGTTGATCAACAGCTATATGAGCATGTCCGGCCTGCGCTGACCGTAGGGCGATGAGGGCAAGGCGATGAGCCTGTTCGTGGTGGGATTGACCGGCGGCGTGGCCGCCGGCAAGAGTGAAGTCAGCCGGCGCTTCGAGTCGCTGGGCATCACCGTGGCCGATGCCGACATTGCGGCGCGCGAGGTGGTGGCCGCTGGAAGCCCGGGGCTCAAGCAGATCGTGAGGCACTTTGGGGACGGGGTGCTGCTGGCCGATGGGTCACTGGACCGGGCTGCGCTGCGGGAGCGGATTTTTGCTTCCGCTGAAGAACGGCAGGCACTGGAGGCGATCACCCACCCGGCCATCCGGCAGCGGCTGCGCGAGGTGTGCGAGGCGGCGACCAGTCCTTATGCGATTGCGGCGATTCCGTTGCTGGCCGAGGCTGGTGGGCGAAAGAAATATCCCTGGTTGAGCCGGATCCTAGTCGTCGACGCGCCGGTGGCGGTGCAGCATGCACGGTTGATGCTGCGCGATGGGGTGACCGGGGAGCTGGCGGACCGGATGATTGCCGCGCAGTCCAGCCGGGAGGACCGGTTGGCGCTGGCCGATGATGTGGTGGTGAATGACGGGGAGCCGGAGGCGCTGGCCGCCGAGGTGAAGCGTCTGGATGCGACCTATCGGTATCTAGCCGCCCTGTAGCTGAACGCAGATGCCCCCAACGATGGTGTGGAGCAGGAGCGTGGTCCGGTGTTGGCGCTGGCCATTGTCGAGCGCATCGGGCGGCTGCTGGGCCACCGCATCGGCCTGCGCTCCATGGTGGACAAAGGCAACGTGTTCTGCGTGACCGCGGCACTGGGCAAGGCCGAGGCGGTGGTTGCACCGGCACCGGTTGTTGCGCCTGCTGACCCGGGCGATGAAAGCCCCCTGCGCCGGTGCCCGGTGTGGAGCATCGACGACGACCCGCGCGCGCGTGCCGCGACACGTGCGCTGCTGGAGCGCTGGGGCTGCAATGTGGAGCTGGCCGATGGGCTGCAGGCTGCAGTGGAGATTGCCTCAGCATTCAACGTACCGCAGTTGCTGCTGCTGGACGTGCGCATGGGCGAATGGCACGGGCGTGATCTGTATGAAGAACTGTGCCTGCCGTGGCAGGTGCGGCCGCCGCTGATTCTGGTGACCGCTGAGCGCGATGACGCGTTGAAGGCGCACGCGGCGGAACAGGGTTGGGGATTCCTGCCGAAGCCGGTGAGGCCGCCTGCGCTGCGGGCGGTGATGACGCAGTTGCTGGTGCGGCAACGTAGGCCGGGGGGGGTGATCGATTGATGTGTGCAAGCCGGGTAGAGCCCGGCTCTACCCGGTTGGTCTGATGCGTTGACGGGCATAGCCCGTTACTACACGGGGTGCACCTGTAGGATGCGACATGCGCGTCCACGCGTATAACTTGCACTCTCACTCCCAGTGCCGTAGAGCCGGGCTCTGCCCGGCTGCTCTGGAGCGGACGACGCGCAGCGCGAGGGCACGGCGTGGCTGCAACGCTACGGCGAGGACGGCATCAGCCGGTGGCTAGCCAACGCCGCGCAGGCGTTGAAGCGCGTGGCGTGGGATCACGACTATCGCCATGCGTTGAGCAAGCGCGGCTTCTGACAACAACAGCAACCGCAGCGGCTAACGAAGAAGCCCCGCGTGTGCGGGGCTTCATGTCATCACAACGTCTTTCTAGCCTTCTTTCCCAGAAACAAGAACAGGAATGACCCGGCAACGAGCCGCAGACCATCAGCTACATGCGCTCGAACATTGTGCCCCATCTCCCTAGACGCAGCGGCGTATCCGAAGAAGCCTGCAAAGCGACCTGCCAGGGCTGCGCGCAAGTAGTAATGCTTCGCCTTGACGTAATCCGGATCGTTCCCGCCTTCGCAATACGTGGCGTAGGGCTAAATTTACTTCCGGCACCATCCGTATCGCCCTGGCCTCATCGATGTAACGCAACGCATTGCGGTGCTGTTCGCCACCCTGTTCTAGTTTTAGCCGCCCGCTTGCCGAAGGCGCAGCAGCGCTTTGTCATGCAGATGCTCGATACCGTGCTGCAACAGCAAACGGCTAGCCGCTAAAGAAGAAGCCCCACCAAGTCAAGGCAGGGCTTCATGCGCAGTACTCTTGCTTCTAATGCGCGGCGGGTTCGATACCCGCCTATTTGCTATTGCAAATGACCCGAGGGAGAGGTCTCCCCGCAGCGGCCAAGCCACTCCTTACTTGATCAAGAACGATCTTTCTTCTCGACTGGCTAAAGGCAGCGATGGAGGAACACAGCCTCGCTTTTTGCGGAAGATATAGCGCTGCTGCAATGTCGCTGACTCCCTCGCTAGCCAGCGGCTTAGAAGCGATGATGAAGTCGAGCGCCGCTAAATACTGCGCCTTAGTTAACTGCGCGCCCCCTCTCACTACTACTTCATGAACAGCCGGAATTACTTCATCTTCGATGAACTGGCCGTCGGTGTCGCCTGCATTATGAGGAGTGCTGCTGACATACATTTTCACCATTCTTGAACTGACCGCTATCAAATCTGTCTTTGCGTCACGATCACCTGCAAGGCTGGCTCCCGGCAACAGAGCCAACACCGTCAGTCCACATTGGATTCGCCTGGCAAAAGTTTTCATGGGCCATAGTCCACTTCGAGAGTGATCTCACCACCATTTCTCTGCAATCCGTCTTGGAGAGAATCGAAGACTTGGTTTTGATACCCACAAACAATGCCTACACATCCCAGAGTGCCCGGCACATTGCCATCAGGGTGTATTCGAAGTAGTGATCTCCCACCTTTGTCATCCAAATCCAAACTGTAGCCATTGCCGCCGGGGCATGTCATGGCTTTGTCGGAGCGCTTCCTCAAATTCCTTCCGCCATAGGTGCCTGCCGGCAGCTTGCCGTCACCCCAAGGCCCTGACACGGCTGGCACGCTAATTTCAGGCGTCCATTGCGGCAGTCCGGAACCCACAAGAGCAGAGTCGAACGGCGGCGGTGCATACCTGTTGTAACCCGTGAGCGTTGATCCATCAAAGACGTAACGATCAGCTAAACCCAGTGGATCAACGAGGCTTACCGGATTTCCGCGAACATAGGCATATATACTACCCCCCCCTCTCAAGCCAATCGGGTCACTCTGCGAATATCTACCCACCGCCGGGTCATACTCGCGCTGGTAGTTGTAGAACAGCCCGCTAGCATCTGTTGCCTGCTGCCCCGGGAACCGCAGCGCCAGCTCAAACGCGACCCCATCCCCATCCGGATCACCACTCGGAGCCTGGTTCCCAAACACCTCGCTCTTGCTGCTCCACTCCCATACGCTCAGGTTGCGCACCGGGTCAATCACCACACGCGGGGTGCCCAGGTGGTCGGGTTGGATGAATGCCACTTCCGGTACACCCACGGCCGGCGCATTGATCAATGCCACTGGATAGTTGTCCAGCCAGATGGCCTGCTGCAGCGACTGCCCTATGCTGTTGTAGTTGCCCAGCCATTGCCCCGCTTCGTCGTACACGGTGAACTGGGGTTCGCCTCCTGCGGGGCTGCGCTGGATGCGTTCGCCACGATGGTTGTAGAGATAGGTTTCCACCACCGCGCCGCTCTGCTTCACTTCATTCATGCGATTGGCATCGTTGTAGGCGAACGCACGACTACCGATGGTGAGGGTGTTGCCTGCCGCATCCAGGTGCCGCGCTTCGCCATTCACGCCGATAAGGCGGTGGCTGGTGGCCGGATACTGGTACAGCTGGATGCCGGCAGAGGTCGTGAGCGAGAGGCGGTTCCCAGTAGCGTCGTAGGCGTACGTCTCGATCGGGGTGCTAGTAGCGCCGTCCCGTGTCTGGGTAAGGCGGCCCAAGGCGTCATAGCCATACGAAGCTAATGTCTCGACGCCGTCGCCGTTTTTCAATTTCACCAAGGATCCGACGGAATCGTATTCGAAGCCGAGCGACAACCCATCCGGCTGACCGTCGTGCACCGCCAGCGGCCTGTAGTTCTGGTCGATGGGCCGTTCCAATGTGCGGCCGTTGCCATAAGCCCAGCGAATAGGAGGCCCAAACGGCGCATAAATGACTGAAGTGACGACAACCTCTCGACCTTGACCGGGACGCATGAGCCCAATCTCAGCGATCCGCCCCATTGCGTTGCGCACATAATCGACCACACTACCATCGGGATAGGTAATTCGAGCAAGGTGGCCACCCTGAGTGTACGCATAGCGAAGCGTGCTGCTCACGCCGTTAACGGCCTGCACCTTGCGTGTGACTTGCCCCAAATGGTCGAAGCAGTACTCCGTGCCACCTCCAGCATGCATCACGCGAGCCAGCCGCCCCTTGGCAAAGCGCTCATCAGCCTCGCATGCATCTGGAGCCACGTCGTAGGTATAGTGCACGCTCTGGCTGGAATCCGGGTAGGAAACTGACGACAGACGATTAAGTGCATCGTACTGATAGTGGGCGGTCACCCCACGGGCGTCGGTACGAAGAGTGCGATTTCCGGCGGCGTCGACGGAAAAGACAGTTTCCCCTGTGTCTGGACTCATCATTCCGGAAAGGTCACCCAGACCGTTGTGACGGTAAGTCGTATCTAAACCTTTGGGGTCCGTGACCATGGAGAGATTGTCCAAGGCGTCATAGCTGAACCGGGACACCGCCGCGATGCCACCTGCGTCTTGGATGACCCGCTTCAATCGCTTGAGGCCGTCGTATTCCTGCAGCGTGCGCCGGCCCAATGCGTCCGTCACCGAGGCCTGATCTCCATTTGCGTCGTAGGTGAACGCCGTTCTGTTCGACGCCGCGTCGACAATATTTACCAACTGCCCCATTGCGTTGAAGATGCGCGAACGCAGCAGCTTGACGGCACCATCGTCGCCGACAACCTGCTCGCCTATGCGATTACCTACGGCATCCAGACTGTAGTGGATACGATTCCCCGTATTGTCTTCAATGGAAATCAAACGGTCCGCTTCGTCGTAGGCATAGGCAATCCAGTCACCATCTGGTGCCGTTATGCGCTTTACCTGACCGCCTGGCCAGTAGTCCACGACAGTCGCGTGGTCGCCAATCGATCCAGCACTGCCTACTAGTACGGCGAGCGACGTCACCCAGCCGCGGGCATTATAGGTATAGTTGCTGACAACGCCATTAGCGTCCTTTACGACCGAGGGGCGACCCGCTGCGCTGTAGGCAAGAACGTCCACCGAATGGCCCATTGCATTCGTCGTCCTGGCGATGTCACCCGCGCGAAATGCACAAGCCCCCCCGGTATCACACCCCGTATCGTCCGCGCGGTAGTAGGCAATCCGGGTGACGTCTTCAACGTCGGTTCGGGGTCCATCGATCAAGCGCAGAAGGCCGACGCTTGGACACCCCAGCGCGACATTCGAAACATCTCCCGCTTCGCAATAGGTGAAGGTGGACGTCCGCTTGCTGCCGAAGCCATCGCTGACAGACTCGCTGAGCACCTGGCCGCGTGCATTGTAGGTCCAGCCTCTTGCGCGGATGAGCGCACCGTCATGACCGTATACCGTTTCAGAAAGCCGCCTGGAGCGGTCCGCAGCCCACAACGTTTCGATACGGCGCTTGTCCGAGCCAGTGCCTGCGGCATTTTCTACCCGCAGACGCTCGTTGCCGGCCGCATCGTACTCTCGATTCTCAACGATGCCGTTTCGGGAAATAGATGAGACCAGCGCAGCATCGTTGTAGAGGTAGGTGGATACAACGGGTGTACAGCCGACGCAGCTTTCTTCATTCGCCGCGGTGACAAGCTTGCCGCGCCGTACGATGAAATCCGTCGTACGCGTTGAGCCAAGCCCGCTGGTCACCACCGTCCTGCGCTTGTATTTCCCGTTGTTGGATGCCGTGTATTGTGCGGACTGGGTATCCGTTCCACCTGCCAATGCTGTCTTGTAGGCGAAGCCGTTGCCGTCATACCACGTCGTGGAGCGGCGCACGCCCTTTTCGTCGATTTCCCCGGTCAGCAATCCGATCTTGCTCGAAGCCGAATAGTCCGGTTCATCATAGAGATAGGTGATTCCTGTGCCATCCGGATATGTCACACGCTCCAGATAGCCGGTGGACGTATACGAGAACGTCGTCACTCCTCCCTCCGGGAGCAGCAGCGAGGCCAGGTGGTCCTTTTCATTGTAGATGAAGCCCAGCGATCGTCCTTGCGCATCAGTCATGAGAATGACGCGCCCCCTGTCGTCGTAGTCCAGTTCCACGAACTGCCCTTGCAGGTCCTGGATGCGCTCGAGGCGACCGCGAGCACCAAAGAATTCGCTAACGCCGTCCTTGCTCTGGTACTCCCATACCTCCTCACCATGCCGGAACAGACGTCCGCCATCGGGAAGTGCAGCCTCCCAGTCATCACCCACATCGCGGAAGCGCAGGATCTTTCCATTAGGTCGAGTAAGGTAGACCGTGGTTTCTGTCGGCGCAGCGCGTGCGGCACCTCTCCCAATGGAGACCAGCAACCGGGTGAAGTGGCTGATGCTGGGCGATAGATTGGTGCTACGGCCGCGCCCGAGAATGTTGCCGGCAATGCTGCTACCAGATACAGCGCGAGCGTTGTAAGTCCAGTCCAGCCTCAGGAATCGTGAACCCGCCTCATACTCTGTGCGGGATTCATACTTGTTACCCAAAGCCGAGTTGATCGGATCTCCAAAGCATTGATGTTCACAGTCCGGGGGGCCCAGGTTGGGGGCCAGTTCTGGAACGTCGTCCTGCACGGTGCACACCTCGGAATCGGTGTAGATCAATGGCTCACGCCACTCGCCGTCAGCGCACATCCAGTGACGAATGGAGTATGACGGATACAGGTACGGGCCGTTTACCTCCGAGCCATCGCACTCCACCAGCATGTAGCGCGCGCTGGCTATGGAATTCTTGTAAGGAAACGAAGGAACACTCTCCGTGTAATGCCAATCCAGATAGTCCCATCGACGGACACTCTGTGGGGTGCAAGGCTTTCCCACGGAATCTCTGGCCCATTCGATGACGAAGGACTCCTCCGGTGTTGTGAACATCCGGTTATGCCATTCCGGGCTGCTCTGCGAGTAATGATTCTCTACGGTCCAACGGTAAAAGGGAGCGTATCCCTCTTGAGCACTCGCAGCCGGAACAAGGGCCGCACCGGCCACCGCCAGTAGCAGCACAAAAATCAACCTGCATGTTCCGTATGCCATCTGAAGCCCTCCTTGGATGTAAGCGGAGATTACATCGCCAAAGAGGCAGAAACTGATAACACCGTCAGGAATCTGGATAGCCGACGGAACCGGCGCGGCGCGCCCCCCCCCCGGCCCTAATGCTTAGGCCGCGGGGGTGAACGTCAACGTAGCCACAACACCACGATCCACACCCGGCCGCACATTGACCTGCCACCCATAGAGATCGCACAACCGGCTGACGATCGAAAGCCCAATCCCCCCGCCCTGCGAATGGCCGGCGTGGGTGCCGCGATAACCGCGCTGGAACAGCTTGGCGGCATCTTCAGCGCTCAGCCCCGGGCCACTGTCTGTTACTTCGACGCGGTCGCCAGTTACGTTCACCCGCACCGAGCCTTCCTGCGAGTACTTCACTGCGTTGCCGATCAGGTTGCCGAGCGCCACGGACAGCGCGGATTCGGGTGCATCAACGACCAGTTCGCGGTCGCCTTCCAAGATGAGCTCCAGCGGCTTTCCGCCCAGCTGGGCGCGGTGAGCCTCCAGCAGCTGCTCGGCGACGCGGGCGACGTTGCTGCTGCCCTGCCCGCGCTCATTGCGCGACAGCAGCAGCAGCGAGCCGATCAGGTCGGTGCACTGCTGTTCGGCACGCTGGATGCGCTGCAGGCGCTGCAGCACCTTGGGGTCGAGGTCGGGGCGGGTGAGCAGCAGCTCGGTCGCGCCACGGATCACCGCCAGCGGGGTGCGCAGTTCATGACTGACGTCGGCATTGAACTCGCGGTCGCGCTGCACCACCTCGGTGAGCCGCGCGGAGTAATCATCCAGCGCCTGCGCCAGCTGCCCGACCTCATCGTCGGGGAAGCGCGGAGCCAGCGGCTCAGGGTCACTGGTGCCACCTCGGTAGGCGCGCAGGCGTGCGGCCAGGTCCGAGACGGGCTTCATCACCTTCGAGGCCGACCACCAGCCCAGCACCAGCGAGAGCACGCTGAACACCAGCACCGAAATGAACAGCGCGCGCTTGAGCTGCTGCTCGACGCGGATGCTCTCAGTCATGTCATAGGCGAGGAAGAACCAGGCCTCAGGGGTCTTGCGCACGGCCAGTTTGTAGGAGAACGCCTGCCCGTTCTCCTCAAGACCGCTCACATTGTGATTGCCGTTGGGCAATTCGGCCCACTCGGGGCGCTCCTCGCGCACCCGGTCAAACTTGTCCGGCGTATACACGAAGGCACGGATCTGCTGCACCGGCAGATCGGGGCTGCGCGAGGGGTCGAACTGGAACCGACGCGCATACTCATCGATATTCCGGTTCATCACGTCCTCGACCAGCTGGTTCTCCACCCGGGCGCGGGCCCAGTTGGTGGCGAACGCAAACAGCGTGGTCAGGCAGAAGCCCAACAGCACGAACGAGACGATGATGCGGCTGCGCAGCCGCCGCCGGTATGGCGCGCGGCGACGGCCCCCTGTGGCCGGCATTGGATCAGACTTCCGGAGCCGCGATGCGGTATCCAATGCCATGGCGGGTCTGGATCAGCGGCACTTCAAACGGCTTGTCCACCACCGCGCGCAGGCCGTGGATATGCACGCGCAGGGAATCGGAATCGGGCAGTTCTTCGCCCCACACGCGGGTTTCCAGTTCCTGGCGCGTGACCACGGCCGGTGCCGCCTCCATCAGCGCCTGCAGGATCTTCAGCGCGGTGGGGTTGAGCTGCAGCAGCTTGCCCTGGCGGCGAACTTCCAGGGTGTCCAGGTTGTATTCCAGGTCGCCGGTTTCCAGCACCCGGGTCTGCACGCCCTTGCCGCGACGCGACAGGGCGTTCAGACGCACTTCCACTTCCTGCAGCGCAAACGGCTTGATCAGGTAGTCGTCGGCACCGGAGTCGAAGCCGGCCAGCTTGTTGTCCAGCGAATCCCGTGCGGTGAGCATCAGCACCGGGGTCTGCTTGCGCGCTTCATTGCGAAGCTTGCGGCAGACTTCGATGCCGTCCATCCCCGGCAGATTGAGGTCCAGCACAATCGCGTCGAACTCGTGCACCACCGCCAGATGCAGGCCGGTGACGCCATCGGCGGCGAAGTCCACGGTGTGGCCGCGGTCTTCGAGGTAGTCGCCCAGGTTGGCAGCGATGTCGCTGTTGTCTTCAATTACAAGAATTCGCATGTGACCTCTTACAGAAGGGAATGACCCGTGCGCTGTGCGTTGCTCATGTCCTTCTCCGCCTTTGCCTTGGCGCGTTCACGCTGGGCAACCGTCATGCACTGGGTCGTGGTGCGGTTGGAGCCGGTGGACTTCTCCCGCTTGCAGACCATACGGCTATCTTCGCGCGCCTTGGTCAAGAGCACGTTCACACGGGCCTGATCGTTGAATTGCTCCACCTTGACGCCCTCGGGCACCGACGCCTGGTCGGGATAGCGTTCGGTGATGGCACGCAGACGCGCCAGCGTCTCGCGGACCTCACTACGCTTCTCGGGGGCCAGTTCAGAGTAGGTTTCGCCGTCGTTGAGCTGCAGCTCGATCCGGTCGATCTGCGCAATCAGCGGCTTGCCGCGTTCAAACACGGTGTCGCCATCCGCAGCCTGCGCCGCACCCACCACCAACATCAAGGCCGCAGTCCCGGCAGCCAGAATCATTCGCTTCATTGCAACCAATCCCTAGTTAGATGAACAGAATGCCGAATGTATGCCGGACGCGAAGACGCAGCAAGTGAGTTTTGGCCTAAGCAGCTCGGGGAAGAAAAAGGCCCAGACGGAAGCCGCCTGGGCCTGAAGTCATTCCCGATTACCGTTTTCTGCTGAGGAGGGCAGAGCTGCGGTCCGTTGAAGACTACGCCGGGGGCGATTAAACCCATGTTAAAACCGGCCAGCCTCCGCGAAATATTTTCAAGCCTTTGATTTATTAGATTTTTTTGCAGCCACCTGGGCCGCCACGTGGTCGATCATGCGCCCGGCCAGGTCGCCTTGGCAGATGCCCTCGATACCCTCCAGCCCCGGGGTGGAGTTCACCTCCAGCACCAGCGGGCCGCGATCGGAGCGGATCAGGTCCACCCCGGCCACCCCCAGCCCCAGCGCGCGGGCCGAGCGGATGGCCACCTGCTGCTCGGCGCGGGTGGCTTTGACGGCTTCGGCACTGCCGCCGGCGTGGAGGTTGGAGCGGAAATCGCCTTCCTGGGCCTGCCGGCGCATCGCCCCGACCACCTGATCGCCGACCACCAGGCAGCGCAGGTCGGCCCCCTGGGCTTCGCCAATGAACTCCTGCATCAGGAAGTTGGCGTACAGCCCGCGCAGGGCCTCGACAATGCCGCGCGAGGCGCTGGCCTTCTCGGTCAGGATCACCCCCCTGCCCTGGGTGCCCTCGTTGAGCTTCACCACATGCGGCGGCGGGCCCAGCATCGACAGCAGGTCCACGGTGTCGTCCGGGTTGTCGCCGAACACGGTCACCGGCATGTCGATGCCCTTGGAGGCCAGGATCTGGTGCGCGCGCAGCTTGTCGCGCGCGCGCAGGATGGCGTCGGATGGATTGGGCGTGACCGCCCCCATCATCTCGAACTGGCGCAGCACGGCGGTGCCGTAGCGGGTGATCGATGCGCCGATGCGCGGAATGACCGCGTCCACCCCGGTGATGGGCCGGCCTTTGTAATGCATGGTGAAACCGTCGGCGGCAATGCGCATGTAGCAGCGCAGCGGGTCCAGCACCCGCACGGTGTGCCCCCGCGACCGAGCCGCCTCCACCAACCGCCGCGTGGAGTACAGCTTGCTGTTGCGGGAAAGGATGGCGAGTTTCATCAGGGCATATAGTGGAGGAAAGCGCGAAGCATAGCGCGGTAGCGGTATGCCCAGATGACGGTCGATGCTGGCGTACGATTGACACTCTTACCCCACCTGCGCCACCTCGCCATGGGCACTGTTGTGACCTTCGGAAATGCACACCGTATCGTCGGCACCTGGAAGCACTGCGATGGCTTCTCGGACCTTGAGTTCACGTTTTACGTACGCGACGGCGTCATGCATGTGTCAGTACTGGATACGGACAGTGGCGATCGACCCGAGGTCATGGCAGTCGACTGGACGGAGAGCACGATGTCGCTGACGTTCGCCGTGCACTGGCGCACGGGCCGCCTGAGCCGATACTGCTTCCAGTTATCCCCAAACGAAAACCGAGGCAATGTGACCGTGACCACGACGTACCAGGAGTTGTGGGAGCGCCAGTAACTCAACCCTTCGGCTGGATCACAAACGCATCGAGCTCGGCCAATTTCCCATCGCGGAACCGCCACACGTCGCTATAGGCAAATTCAGCTGGCTGACCCTGCGCGTCGTCGGCCATGATCGTCCCCAGTGCGACAACCATGTCGCCTTCGGCAACCAGTTTTTCAACGCGGAAACTCGGCGGCGAGGCATAGGCGGTTTTCATCCAGTCACGCACCGCCTGCTTGCCCTGCAGGGTGCCCTCGCCCACGGTCGTCCAGCGGATGTCATCCGTGCAGTGCGCAAGGAAGCCTTCGTTGTCGCCGACGCGAACAGCGGCGTTTGCCTGCTCAAGGATGCTTTTATGGTCCGCAGCGATCATTAGACACTCCAAGCGATAGTCTTCAGGTCGAGGCTGACATGCTGCACGCCACAGAGTTAGAACGACATGCACTGCCGGTCAACAAGACGCCAACAATCAACTAGCAGGAGCGTGGTGAACAGCTGCCTTAGTCCAGGCTCCGCCCTTTCGCCTTCCGCTGTTCATCCTTGACCTTTCCCATTGCGCCCTCCAAGCGCGCCCCAACGCGGGCGAAATTCCGGTGCATTCGCGCTTCAACCGATTGACGTTTGACGTACTGATCGATACGCCCCGTGGGGTACCACTGGAATGCATTACCCATGCTAGCAAGGACTTCCTGCAGAGCTGCAACGAATCTATGCATGCCCCCCCCTCTCTCACCGTTAAACCATGTGGATTGGCAGCGACCTGCGTTTAGGTCATTCCGCCGCCACTGAGAATGGTCACCATTGATGCGCGACGCCAGAGGAAGATGCGACAACACCGCTCTATCGGTAGAGCGATCAGGCGAGTGCAGCGCCGGGAACAGGAATCGAAATGACAGCCCCCTTGAGTCAAGGGGGCGCGCCGACAGGCGCGGGGATCTGGTGGCATGCCGCCACGCTCCATGGTTTGCCTTGCAAACCGTGGAGCGGGTGAAGGGAATCGAACCCTCGTCAGTAGCTTGGGAAGCTACAGCTCTACCATTGAGCTACACCCGCGTGGTGCCGGGGAATTCTATGCGCCCGGGCTGCCAAAAGGCAACGGGCGGCGTTGCGCCGCCCGTGCCGGTACATCAGAAGCTGCCGCTGAACTGCGCAAAGATCGTGGCGTCACGGGCGCTGTTCTGCGCGGCCGTGGTGCTGATGCCGATGTTGCTGTTCAGGCCGAACATCTCCATGCGCACGCCCATGATGGCGGTCACGTAGTCCTCGTCGAACTCCAGGCCCGGCACCTTGTACATGCCCACGTCCGGCATGGTCTGCAGCCAGGCACTGGCCTGCTGGCCGTCCTCGAACTCGTGGTCCCAGGTGACCTGGGCGTACGGCTTGACGCTGCCGCCGTCGAAACGCATCTGCCAGCCCAGGCGGCCCACGGTGGAGTCCACGTCCTGGTTGCCATAGCCCAGCGCGGTGGCACTGAGGTTCGACTCGGTGTACGCGTCCAGCTTGACCTTCTGCCAGATCACCGAAGCGATCGGGCCGTGGCGCAGGCCGCCCTCGGTGCCGAACTCGTAGCCGGCGTTCAGCGCGGCGGTGAGGTTGCTACCTTCCGGCTTGCCGGTGTGGGTGCGCTCGGCCGGGCCCAGCTGGACGCGGCGGGTAACGTCGTAATCGAGCCAGCTGTAGCTGACCTGACCATTCACCCACACCTTGTCGCCGTACCAGCCGGCGAACAGGCCCAGGGTGGTGTCGGACTGGGTGAAATCGCCCTTGCTGTTGCCGAAGTCGGCGTCCATGCGGCCATAGCCGGCGAAGCCGCCCAGCACCATGCCGTCCTTCGCCCAGTCCATGCCGAACAGACCGGCCGGAGCCAGGCCGTCGTACAGGTCGGCGTGGTCGTAGCGCTGCATGTCGCCACGCACGCCGCCCCACCAGCTCATGCCGTCGGCCGGACGGCCGCCCACGTGCAGGCTGACCTGGTCCGCGCGCGAGCGACCGATGGTCTGCGCCGAATGAGTCAGGATCTGCTGATTGCGGGGTGCTTCCAGGATCGACAGGGTGTACTGGCCCAGCATCTGGTGGGTCGCGGTGGTCGGGTGCACGCCGTCAGCGAACACGTAGTTGTTGGCTGCGTTCGGGTTGACGTAGGCAGTCGGGTTGCAGGTCAGCGACGAGGCGGTGGTGCAGGCCGGGCTGGTCACGTTGACGAAGCCGTAGGTGGCCGGGCTGGCGACGATTTCCTGCAGGATGTGGAAGGTGTCCACCGGAATCACCTGCAGACCGGCGCTCTTCAGGCCGGCGAACAGGGCGTCGTTGTAGGCCTTGGCCAGTGCAGTGCCCTGCGCCATGCCCACTGCGCCACCGGCGCGGGCAGCCGGGGTCAGGCCGATGTCCGGCAGGGTCGGCACCACGATGTACTGCGCGCCGGCCGCCTTCAGGGTGCCAACGATGCCGACCTGGTCGGTGACCGCCGCGCCCAGCGTGGCCTGCAGCGGTGCGCCGGCTTGGATGGCGAACAGGTCATTGGCCCCGCCCCACACGGTGTACAGGGCATTGGCATCGGCCTTGCCACCGTTGGCCTGCAGGTACTGCTGGGTCTGGGTCTTCAGCGAGTAGACCGGGATGGCCGGGGTACCGGCTGCCAGAACCTGGGTGGTGTCCACGCCGACGCGGGCACCGCCGATGGCGTAGTTGTCACCGTTCTGGCCGTTGCCGTGGGCGGTGGCATTGGTGCCGTAATAGTCGGCCACGTACTGGGCCCACACCCAACCCGGGTTGGTGGTGAACTGGCCGGTGACCGGCTGCACGGAAGCCGGCAGTAACGGACGGAAGTAACCCTGGTCCGTCAGGCTGTCGCCGATGAACACGGTCTTGGAATACGGGGACTGGGCCATGGCCGGCATGGCAGCCAGGGCGATGGCAACGGCCATCAGAGAACGCAGGGGTCGCTTGCTCAACTGCATGTAACACTCCTTGGGGGTGAAAACGGCCGACGTACGCCGGCGCACGGTGCCATGGTCCTACTGCACCCCGGCTGTTACACGCTGCATTGCGGCATGGCACCTGCCGGAAATCCTGCAGGAGCGCGCCAACGCAGGGCTTTGCGGCCATCGACGGGGGCGGCAAGGGTACGCGGAAGCGTGACGTTTAGGGGACAATGGCGTCATGAACATCCAGCTCAACGGCGCACCCCGCCAGCTTCCGCAAAGCACCACCGTCCAGCAGTTGCTGGACCTGGAACAGTTGACCCAGCGCCGGGTGGCGGTGGAGGTCAATGGCGAGATCGTGACCCGGAGCCTGCATGAGGGTCATGTGCTGGCTGACGGGGATGTGGTGGAGATCGTGCACGCGCTGGGTGGGGGCTGATCGTAGCGCCGGGCTTGCCCGGCTGCTGTTGGCGTGATGCGTAGAGCAGCCGGGCAAGCCCGGCTCTACGGGTTTAATGCGACCGGACAGATGATGCCCGCTTGGGCGATAATTCGCCGCATGACTGCTCATGCCTCCCCCGATTCGCTGGTGATTGCCGGCAAGACCTATACGTCCCGGCTGCTGACCGGAACCGGCAAGTTCAAAGATCTGGAAGAAACGCGCATCGCCACCGAGGCGGCCGCGGCCCAGATCGTCACGGTGGCCATCCGCCGCACCAACATCGGCCAGAACCCGGGCGAGCCCAATCTGCTGGATGTGCTGCCGCCGGACCGCTACACGATCCTGCCCAACACCGCCGGCTGCTACACCGCTGAAGACGCGGTGCGCACCTGCCGCCTGGCGCGCGAACTGCTGGACGGCCACAACCTGACCAAGCTGGAAGTGCTGGGCGACCAGAAGACCCTGTATCCGGATGTGGTGCAGACGCTCAAGGCCGCCGAGCAGCTGGTCAAGGACGGCTTCGAGGTCATGGTCTACACCTCCGACGACCCGATCCTGGCCAAGCGCCTGGAAGAGATCGGCTGCGTGGCGGTGATGCCGCTGGCCGCGCCGATCGGCTCGGGGCTGGGCATCCAGAACAAGTACAACCTGCTGGAAATCATCGAGAACGCCAAGGTGCCGATCATCGTCGACGCCGGCGTGGGCACGGCGTCTGACGCCGCCATCGCGATGGAACTGGGCTGCGACGGCGTGCTGATGAACACCGCCATTGCCGGTGCGCGCAATCCGGTGCTGATGGCCAGCGCGATGCGCAAGGCCGTCGAAGCGGGCCGTGAAGCCTTCCTGGCCGGGCGCATTCCGCGCAAGCGTTATGCCAGTGCGTCGTCCCCGGTGGAAGGAGTGATCGGCTGATGACCGACCCGTTCTCGAGCAGCGGTGCCAAGGCTCCGCCCAAGCCGTTCACGGTGAGCGAAGGCCGCCGCGAGATCCGCAGCTTCGTGCTGCGCCAGGGCCGCTTCACCCCGGCCCAGCAGCGCGCATTCGACGAGCGCTGGCCGCGCTTCGGCCTGGACTTCACCGGTGAACCGCGCGATCTGAACGCCACCTTCGGCCGCGATGCGCACAAGGTGCTGGAAATCGGCTTCGGCAACGGCGCGGCGCTGCGCTTCGCCGCCCAGCAGGATCCCAGCCGCGACTACATCGGCATTGAAGTGCACGCCCCGGGCGTGGGCCGGCTGCTGAACGCACTGGCCGACGACAACGCCGACCACGTGCGCCTGTACCACCACGATGCCGTGGAAGTGCTTGAGAAGGAAATCGCCGACGGTGCGCTGGATGAAGTGCGCATCTACTTCCCGGACCCGTGGCACAAGAAGCGCCACAACAAGCGCCGCCTGCTGCAGCCGGCGTTCGCGGCGCTGCTGGTGCGCAAGCTGCGCCCGGGCGGCCGCCTGCACTGCGCCACCGACTGGGAAGACTACGCCGAGCAGATGTGGGAAGTGCTGGAGGCCACCGAAGGGCTGGTCAACCGGGCTGGCCCACGCGGTCAGGTGGAGCGCCCGGAGTGGCGTCCCCAGACCCACTTCGAGACCCGCGGCCAGAAACTCGGCCACGGTGTGTGGGACCTGCTGTACGACCGCACCTGACCTGAGGCAAGGACCGCCCCGCCATGGAAACCGCGCTGACGCTGACCAACGACATGAAGCTCGTGCTCGGGCTGGTCGGCTTCACGATGGCGATGTTCCTGTTCGAGCGCATCCGCGCCGACGTGGTGGCACTGGTGGTGCTGGTGGTGCTGGGCGTGACCGGCCTGATCGCGCCGGAGGAAATCTTCGGCGGCTTCTCGGGTAACGCGGTGATGAGCATCATCGCCACCACCATCCTCGGCGCGGGCCTGGACCGCACCGGGGCCCTGAACCGGCTGGCGGCGTGGCTGCTGCGGCGAGGCCACGGGGTGGAAACGCGCCTGCTGATGATGACCACGGCCATCGCCGGCCTGAACTCGTCTTTCATGCAGAACCCGTCGGTGATGGCGCTGTACCTGCCGGTCGCCTCGCGGCTGGCGGCACGCACCGGGCTGACTCTGCAGCGGCTGCTGCTGCCGATTGCCGCCGCCATCGTGATGGGCGGTGCGCTGACCATGGTCGGCAACTCGCCGCTGATTCTGCTGAACGATCTGTTGGCCTCGGCCAACAACAACCTGCCCTCGGGCTTGGCCACCATCGAGCCGCTGCGCATGTTCGCACCGCTGCCGATCGGCGTGGCACTGGTGATCGCCTCGCTGCTGTACTTCCGCTTCTACGGCGACCGCAAGCTGGTCGAAGAGGAAACCCTGGCCAACGACGGGGTCACCCCGGCACGCACCGAAAGCTACTTTGCCAAGACCTACGGTATCGAAGGCGACGTGTTCGAGCTGGTGGTGAGCGCGGAAAGCCCGCTGGTCGGCATGACCCTGGGCGAAGCCGAAACCGTGCACGACGCGCCGCTGATGCTGGCGCTGAAAACCGGCAACGACACCCGCCTGGCACCACCGGCCGAGATGCGTATCTGGGTCGGCAGCGTGCTGGGCGTGATGGGCAGCCGCCAGCAGGTCAGCGACTTCGCGCAGAACCAGTTCCTGCGCATGTCCTCGCGGCTGAAGCACCTGGGCGACCTGTTCAACCCCAGCCGCGCGGGTATCTCCGAAGCCGTGGTGCCGCCCACCTCGGAAGTGATCGGCAAGAGTGCTTCTCAGCTGCGCCTGCGCAAGCAGCGCGGCATCAGCCTGCTGGCGATCAACCGCGACAAGCAGGTCATCCGCGAAGACGTGCGCAACGTGCCGCTGCGCGCCGGCGACATGCTGGTGTTTCACAGCATCTGGACCGACCTGGCGCAGGCCGCGAAAAGTCGCGACTTCGTGGTGGTGACCGATTATCCAAAGGGCGAGCAGCGGCCACACAAGTTCAAGATTGCGATGACCATCTTCGCCATCACCATCCTGATCGCGCTGACCTCCAAGCTGCCGGTGGCGCTGACCCTGATGACCGGGGTGGCCGGCATGCTGCTGACCGGCGTGCTGCGCATGGACGAGGCGTATGCCTCGATCAACTGGAAGACCATCTTCATGATGGCTGGACTGATTCCGCTGGGCTGGGCGATGGACAGCAGCGGTGCGGCGGCCTGGGTGGCGGGGCACACCATCGACCGTCTGCCCACCGGCATTCCGGTGTGGACGCTGGAAATCGCGCTGGCGCTGCTGACCACGCTGTTCTCGCTGGTGATCAGCCATGTCGGGGCGACCATCGTGATGGTACCCATTGCGGTGAATCTGGCGCTGGCGGCGGGTGGCAACCCGACCGCGTTTGCGTTGATTGTGGCCTTGTCGGCGTCCAACAACCTGATGACCGCTTCGAACCCGGTGATTTCGATGATCACCGGCCCGGCCAACTACACCCCGCGCGAGCTGTGGCGGGTGGGTGCGCCGTTGTCGTTGATCTACACGGCAGTGGTCGTGTTGATGATCAACCTGATGTTCTAGGCCAGGTAGACCTGCCCGTCGCGCACCTGCAATGCCACCGCGCGCAACGCATCGCCCTTGCACGGCCCCGCCACGCACTCGCCATCTTCCAGCGAGAACGAAGCCCCATGCGCGGCACATACCAGATGCCCTTCGCGACTTTTAAGGAACTGCCCCGGGGCCCAATCCAGCCGGCGACCGGCATGCGGACAGATGTTGAGCCAGCCGCGCACGCTGTCGCCGTGGCGATACAGCACGGCCGATTCGTAATCGCCGTCCAGGCACACCTCCACTTCGGCGAAGGCACCGTCAGCGATGGCTTCCACGGCGATCAGGGGCGACGGCGATTCAGCAGCGGACATGGCGTTTCACAGCGGCGAACGAGGGCGGAATTGTCGCATGCCTGACCGCCAGCTGGCCGGAAAATGAACGCAAGCCATTGATTTGAAATGACAGATTGTCGCACTTAACGTATTTTTCACTCATGCGGCCAAGTGACCTCGGATACTGGCCGCCTGCTGACTTCAGCCGAATGACCGCCATGATCCGATTCCAGTTTAACCAGTTCCGCACCCTGTTCGCGCCGCGCAAGCCGCGCCATCCGTTGGTGCGCGTTGCGGTGGGCCTGTTGGGTCTGGCCATTCTGGCCGCATTGGTGTTCGTGGGCGTGTTCGTGGGCGCGGCGATGATCATTGCCGGCGTGGCCTGGAAGCTGCTGGCCAGCCGCAAGGCGGCGGCGCGTGCGGGCGACCCGAAGATCGTGGAAGGCGAATACCGCGTGGTGCGCAAGCAGGCGTTGCCGTTGTCGCGTTGAGGCCATTGACGGTTTGAGGTTGTTGCGGACCGGCGGTCCGCCATACCATCGCGTGAACCCCTGCAACAGGACACGCGCGCATGACCGATGTAATCCCCACTCCTGAAACGCCCCGCATTCCGGTTGCCGGCGGCGGCACCTTCCCGGTGCGTCGCATCTACTGCGTGGGCCGCAACTTCGCCGACCATGCGCGCGAAATGGGAGCGGCGGTGCCAGCGGCGGATGACCGCGGTCGCCCGATGTTCTTCTCCAAGCCGGCCGACGCGATCGTGGTCGGCCATGACGATGTGATCCCCTACCCGCCCGCCACCCACGACCTGCACCACGAAGTGGAGCTGGTGGTGGCGATTGGCCGTGATGCGCCGGCGGGCGAACTGCCGGTCGACCAGGCCGAAGCACTGGTGTTCGGTTACGGCGTGGGCCTGGACCTGACCCGTCGCGATCTGCAGGCGGCGGCCAAGGCCAAGGGCCATCCGTGGGACACCGCGAAGGGCTTTGACTACTCCGCACCGGTGAGCGAACTGGTGCCGGCCGGTGAAGTGGGCGATCTGGCCGCGTTGAACCTGTCGCTGGAGATCAACGGCGAGGTGCGCCAGCAGTCGCTGCTGGACCAGATGATCTGGAACGTGCCGGAGATTCTGCACGAGCTGTCCAAGCTGTGGGCGCTGCGCGCTGGCGACCTGGTGTTCATGGGCACGCCCAGTGGCGTGGCCGCATTGAAGCCGGGAGATCGCTTCAGCGCGCGCCTGGAAAACGTGGCCGAGCGACACGGCATCATCGGCGGATGACATCGGCTGGGCTACCCTGCCTTGCCTTTTGAATGCACGACAACAGGAGAACCCGATGGGGATGCTGACTGAGTTCAAGGAATTTGCCATGCGTGGCAACGTCATCGACCTGGCGGTCGGTGTCGTGATTGGTGCCGCCTTCGGCAAGATCGTCACCGCACTGGTGGACAAGATCATCATGCCGCCGCTGGGCTACCTGATCGGCCGGGTGGACTTCTCGGAACTGGCCTGGACGTTGTCGTCCGCCCGGGTGGCGGCGGACGGCACCGAGATTCCCGCCGTGGTGATCGGCTACGGCGATTTCCTCAACACGCTGGTCCAGTTCATCATCGTGGCGTTTGCGATCTTCATGGTGGTGAAGGTCATCAACCGCCTCGCCCAGAAGAAGGAAGCGGCTCCGGCCGCGCCGAAGGAAGAAATCCTGCTGCTGCGCGAGATCCGCGACAACCTCAGGAAATGATCCCGAAAACCCCGCCCCGGCGGGGTTTTTCGTTGATGGAAAACAGCATCTTCCAGAACCATGACCTCCCGCCCATGTGCGGCGGGACGATGCTGCTACTCTCGGACGCTTCCGCCCCGTTTTGTGGAGTTCGTCCATGCGTCGCCGCGTTCTTGCCATCGCCTCCACCCTCGCGCTGCTGGCCTCGCCGGCCTTCGCCGCCCCTTCAACCACCACGCTGCCGCCGGCCTCGCTGGGCACCGCCGCGCAGCTGCGCGAGCAGGCGCTGAAGGACGACACCGGTTGGAAGGTGGTGGAATCGCTGACCACCGAGATCGGCCCGCGCATCGCCGGCAGTGAAGCCGACGCACGCGCCGTGGCCTGGGCGGTGGCCAAGTTCAAGGCGCTGGGCTTCGACAAGGTCTGGACCGAACCGGTGGAGTTCCCGAAGTGGGAACGCCGCAGTGAAAGCGCGCAGGTAGTCGGCAAGCATGCCCAGCCGCTGGCGATCACCGCACTGGGCGGCAGCCCGGGGGGTTCGGTCGAAGCCGAGGTGGTGCGCTTTGCCGATCTGGCCGCGCTGCAGGCGGCACCAGAGGGTTCGCTGAAGGGCAAGATCGCCTTCGTCGACTACCAGATGACCGCGTACCGCGATGGCCGCGACTACGGCAAGGGCGGCGCGGTGCGCAGCAAGGGCCCGTCTGAAGCCATCCGCAAGGGCGCGGTCGGCTTTGTGATGCGCTCGGCCGGTACCGATTCGCACCGTGTGCCGCACACCGGCATCACCCGCTTCGACGAGGGCCTGACCCCGGTGCCGGCAGCCGCGCTGTCGGTGCCCGATGCCAACCAGTTGGCCCGTCTGGTCGCGCTGGGCAGCACCCGCATCAAGCTCGACTTGGATTGCGGCTGGGACGGCAAGGCCACCTCCTACAACGTCATCGGCGAGATCACCGGGCGCAGCCTGCCCAAGGAAGTGGTGGTGATCGGTGGGCATCTGGATTCGTGGGATCTGGGCACCGGCGCGGTGGATGACGGCGCAGGCGTGGCCATCACCATGGCCGCCGGCCACCTGATCGGCCAGCTCAAGCAGGCTCCCAAGCGCACCATCCGCGTGGTGGCCTTCGCCAACGAAGAACAGGGCCTGTACGGCGGCAAGGCATACGCCGAAGCACACGCCAAGGACATTGCCCTGCACCAGGTGGCCGCCGAGAGCGACTTCGGTGCCGGTCGTATCTATGCGTTCAACACCGGTTCGCCGAATCCGGAAGGTTCGCGCGAAGCGACCCGCCAGATTGCGGAAGTGATGAAGCCGCTGGGTATCGAGTACGTGGCCGACAAGGGTGGCCCGGGACCGGATATCGGCCCGTTGGCCGCCAAGGGCGGTGCCTGGGCGTGGCTGGCGCAGGACGGCAGCGACTACTTCCACCTGCACCACACCGCCGACGACACCCTGGACAAGATCGACCCGGCGGCGCTGGCACAGAACGTGGCGGCCTACACCGTGTTCGCGTACCTGTCCGCCGAGGCCGAGGGTTCGTTCGGCAGCGAGGCCAAGCCGACCACGCCGCCGAACGAATGACCGATCACGACCGGGCGGTTTCCCATACATCGGGGGCCGCCCGGGTCGGGGTTTCCGGCCTGTACACCGGATCCTCGCCGATGCCACGGATGGCCTCGTAATCGCGCAGTGCCGCCAATGCCGGCTTCTGCAGCAGCAGCAACGCGATGATGTTCAACCAGCACATCATGCCGACGCCGATGTCGCCGAGTGTCCAGGCCACGGTCGCGGTGTTCAGCGCCGAATAGCTCATGGCCGCCAGGAAGGCGATCCGGAACGCGGCCAGCAGCTTCGGCGACGGGCGGTTACGGCTCAGATACACCAGATTGGTCTCGGCGGTGTAGTAAAGCGCCAGGACGGTGGTGAACGCGAACGGCAGGATGGCCAATGCAATGAACGAGCGGCCAAACCCGGGCAGCGCCGATTCCACTGCCTGCTGCACGTACCGCGGCCCGGCTTCCAGGGCGCCGACGTTGGACACGATGAACTGCCCCGTCTGCGACAGCGGATCGTAGACGTTGTACGCGCCGGTGGAGAGGATCAGGAACGCGGTGGCACTGCACACCACCATGGTGTCGATGTACACCGAGAACGCCTGCACCAGACCCTGTTTGACCGGATGTGACACGTCTGCCGCGGCGGCAGGATGGGCACCGCTGCCCATGCCTGCCTCGTTGGACAGCACGCCGCGACGCACGCCCCACTGGATGGCCGTGCCGATCATTGCGCCGAATGCGGCGTCGGTGCCGAACGCGCTGCGCAGGATCATCACGAACATCTCCGGTACCGCATCGATGTTGAGCACCATGACGATGCCCGCCACCAGCAGATAGCCAACCGCCATCACCGGCACCACCACCTGGGTGACCTGGGCGATCCGGCGCACCCCGCCGAACAGCACCAGGGCCACACCGCTGCCGATGACCGCTGTGGTTACCCAGCCCGGAATGGCCCAGGCTTCATCCACCGCGCTGACAATCGCGTTGGACTGGGTACCGGGCAGGAACAGCCCACACGCGACCAGGGTGCTGAGCGCAAACAGCACGGCGTACCAGCGTTTACCCAGCCCCCGCTCGATGTAGTACGCGGGGCCGCCACGGAACATGCCATTGCTGTCGCGTTCCTTGTAGATCTGCGCCAGGGTCGACTCGACAAACGCGCTGGCCGCGCCGAGGAAGGCAACCAGCCACATCCAGAAGATCGCACCCGGCCCACCGTAGGCAATGGCCATGGCCACACCGGCGATGTTGCCGACACCGACGCGGCTGGACAGCGACATGCTGAGCGCCTGGAACGAGGACACGCCCGAACCGGAACTGCGACCCTGGGTCATCAGGCGCAGCATGTCCGGCAGCGCCCGCAACTGGATGAAACGCGTGCGCAGGCTGAAGTAGAGGCCGACCAGCAGACACAGGCCGACCAGCACCGGGCTCCAGACCACGCCTACGACGTAGGTGACAATGGCTTCAATGTTCAAGGAACCTCCTGCGGTCAGAAGAACATGCCCAGCGCGATCTGCGGGCTGATGTAACTGCCGGTGTTGCGGCCGGCCACGCTGAACTCCACGCCGGCGATCAGCCCGACGTTCGGCGAGAAGTGGTATTCCACGGCCGGAGCCAGACTGACCACGCGGGTTGCCGGCAGACGCAGTTCAACGCGCTGTGCGTTGCCGTCGGCACCGGGGGAGTAACCACTCAGGCGACGGTCGGACTGGCGGCTGGCGGCCACTTCGAACACGCCCACCCAGCGCGAGCTGAAGCTGTACTCGGCGGCAGCGGAAACGCCCAACAGGGAGCCGGGGGCGTAGTTGCCGCGGAAGCCGTCCGGGGTGCCGTACACGCTGTTGTCGTTCAGGGCGACACGCGCCGGAGCCGGACTGGCGGTGAGCTGGGCGCGCCAGCGCAGCGGTCGGTCGTTGGGCATCCAGACGACCTGCTGCATGCCCAGGCCGAAGCTGGTGCGCTGCACACCGTCCCCCTGCGCATTGAGCGGATTGCCGCCGATGCGGTCATAGCTGCCGGTGGCGTAGCGCTGGGTGACCGACAGCGAGATGGCCGGACGGGTGCCGTCTTCGTTCGACTTCTGCAGTGCGTACTGGACCATGGCGGTGGTGTCGCCGGCGCGGAAGCCACGGCTGCGTTCGCCGGCTGCCTCCACGCGGGCCGCGCTGAGGTTGACCTGTGCGGTGACACGCTCGCCCAGACCGTAGGCGATCGGCAGCACCATCAACCAGGCGCTGCTGTCGGGGCTGTCATGGCGACGGCCTTCGCCGTCGTAGTAGCGGTCGCTGTCGGTGCGGATCAGATACGGCTCGACGTAGGCGTTGCCCTTGGGCATGCCGGCCGGATTCGGGGTGATCAGCGGGCCGGTGAAGTTGACGCCTTCAAGGGTGCGGCCGCTGGCCGAGGCCATGGCCGGAACGAACATCAGGGTGGCCAGGGCCAGGGGAATCAGTCGCGACATGGGTGCTTCCTGTGGTGTTGGAAGCTGCAATCTGCCGGGCGCTGTCGCGTTGAAAAATCATTAAATGTTCAAAGTTGGGGGTTCTGTGAACTTTGGGGGCATGTTGGTGTTGATTGCGACAATGGTTGTCGCATTTGGGTGAAAGCAGACACGCATGGCGTGTCACTACGGGTGTCGGGCACAAAAAAAAGCCCGGTCGCTGGGCGACCGGGCTACCGGGATTCGTCACACCCCACGCGGTGAGCGACACGGACGGTCCGTGTTCCGGACAACGGTGCCGCACTGCGTGGGTGTCTCTCCTCACCTACGCAATACAGTACCGGTGCTCAGAGTGGCGCATTCAACCGCCGCGCCACCATCCGAAAACTCCGAATCGCCTGTAGTCACTGCTGAATGGCAGCAGTTGGTCACACCACGCGGGGCAGCGCAGCTGCGCCACCCCGGTCAATCAACTCAGCGTGTGCGCGTACCAGTGCGACAGCAACACCGCCGTCGCCGAGGCCACGTTGAGGCTTTCCACCGCACCGCTACCGGGAATGGACACCTGCAGGTCGCAGTCCTGCGCCAGGTCACGGTCCATGCCCTCGCCTTCGGCACCCATCACATACACCAGCCGTGCCGGCAGCGTGCTGGCAAACAGGTTGTCGCCGCCCTCGACCAGCGTGGCAGCCAGACCGAACCCGGCCTGGCGCAGCTGCGCCATCGCCTGCGGCAACACCGGCAGACGCACCAGCGGCACCGCTTCGGCGCCGCCCTCGGCAACGCGCGCGGCGGCCCCGGACAGCGCCAGCGTCGCGCCCGGCGGCAGCAGCAACCCGGCCACGCCGAAATGCGCGGCCGAACGCAGGATGGCCCCGAAGTTGTGCGGGTTGCCCACGCCGTCCAGCCACAACGCCAGTACCGGCTTGCCGGCCGGCAGGCTGTCCAGCCATTCGCCCAGCTCCAGCATCGGGGCCCGCAGCACGTCGGCGACCACGCCTTCGTGGTGGGTGGTGGCGGCAAGCTTGTTCAGGTCGCCCTCTTCGACCACGCGATAGCCGACGCGGTTGGCCACGCACCATTTCAGCAGCGGCTGCAGGCGCGGAATCATCGCTTCGGCCAGATACAGCTTGCGCAGCGCCTGCGGGCGCTTCTCGAACAGGGCCTGCACGGCATTCAGACCGTACAGGCGCAGCTCGTCGTTGCCACGCCCGGGCGGCGTGCCTTGACCACCGCCATGCCCACCACCCTCACGCGGGGGCAGCGGGGTGGCGCGCGGCGGACGCGCCGACGGGCGGCGTGCGTTTTTCCAGGGATCACTCACTACGGGACAGCTCCAGCTTGCGTTGACGCCAGAAGTCGGCGTTTTTGATACCCAGCGCGTCCGGGTCGAAGATCGGGTCCAGGCCCAGCTTCTTCTGCCGTTCGTAGTCGCGCAGGGCCAGCATGGCCGGCTTCTGGATGATGAAGATGGCAATGATGTTCAGCCAGGCCATCAGGCCCACGCCGATGTCGCCCAGGCCCCAGGCCAGGGTGGCGTTGTGGAAGGCACCGAAGATGACCATGCCGATGATGCCCAGACGCAGCAGCAGCACGGTCAGCGGGCGATGCTTGTTGTGGTTTACATAGCTGAGATTGGTTTCAGCCATGTAGTAGTACGCCATGATGGTGGTGAAGGCGAAGAAGAAGATCGCCATCGAGACGAACGACGCGCCCCAGCCCGGCAGCACGGCTTCCACACCGGCCTGGGCGTAGCCCGCGCCTTCCGGAATGCCGGCCAGGCCCTGGAAGATCGGCGCAGCGCCTTCCACTGGCGAGTACACGTTGTAGGTGCCGCTGGCCAGGATCAGGAAGGCGGTGGCGGTGCACACCATCATGGTGTCGAAGTAGATCGCGAAGGCCTGCACGTAGCCCTGCTTGGCCGGGTGTGAGACTTCCGACGCCGCGGCGGCGTGCGGGCCCGAGCCCTGGCCGGCTTCGTTGGCGTAGATGCCGCGCTTGACGCCCCATTCAATCGCCAGACCCATCATCGCGCCAAAGGCGGCGTGGGTACCGAACGCGCTGTTGAAGATGATGCCGAACATTTCCGGCACGCGCTCGTAGTTGATGATCATGATGACCACGGCCATCAGGATGAAGCCGGCGGCCATGAACGGCACCACGATCTCGGCGAAGTTGGCGATGCGCTTGACGCCGCCGAAGATCACCACCGCCAGCAGCAGGGCGACCACGATGCCGATGCCCAGCTTCAGTGCGGACACCGCATCCATGCCGAAGGCCTGGCCGTCGAGCGGACCGCACAGCGCGCCGCCGCGGCAGGCGTTGATGATGCTGTCGGCAATCGCGTTGGCCTGCACGCCCGGCATCAGGAAGCCGGCGGCAATGATCGTGGCGATGGCGAAGGCCATGGCATACCACTTCAGGCCCATGGCCTTTTCAATGTAGTACGCCGGACCACCACGGTAGCGCCCTTCGGCGTCCTTGGTCTTGTAGATCTGCGCCAGGGTGCATTCCACGTACGAGGTGGACGCGCCGAGGAAGCCCATGATCCACATCCAGAAGATGGCACCGGGGCCGCCGAAGGCGATGGCGGTGGCCACGCCGGCGATGTTGCCGATGCCCATGCGCCCGGCCATCGACATCGCCAGCGCCTGGAACGAGGACACACCGGCGTCGGACTTTTCGCCCTTCACCGTGAGGCGGCACATTTCCACGAAACCGCGGAGCTGCATGAAGCGGGTGCGCAGGCTGAAGTACAGCCCCGCGAGCAGGCACACGGCGATGAGTGCCTTGCTCCAGATGATGCCATTGATGAAATGTACGGCTGCTTCCACGCGCTCTCTCCAGTCGGCGGAAAATGAAGGGCGTCCCGTCGGCTGGAAGGGACCGCCTTGATTCTCGCTGATTGGAGGCCCCACCGGTAGGTGCCAACCGTTGGTTGGCACCGTTCAGGTTAGGCGTGACCGCCTACGGACGGGGTTTCGGCTTCCTGCTTCTCCAGCTCGCGGGCCACGGCTTCGGGCGAGCGGGTATACGGGGCGAGCACGGCGTAGAACGCCGGAACCACGAACAGCGACAGGAACGTGGACACGGTGACGCCGAAGATCACCACGATGCCGATGGTGCCGCGGCTGGCCGAACCCGGCCCGCCGGCAGCGACCAGCGGGATGGCACCGACCACGGTGGCGATGGAGGTCATCAGGATCGGGCGCAGGCGGACCATCGACGACTCGACGATGGCGCGGTGCACGTCACGCCCTTCATCGCGCAACTGGTTGGCGAATTCGACAATCAGAATGCCGTTTTTGGCCGCCAGGCCGACCAGCATGACGATGCCGATCTGGCTGAACAGGTTGATGGTGCCGCCACTCACATACAGGCCGAGCAACGCGCCCAGTACGCCCAGTGGCACGGTCAGCATGATCACCAGCGGGTGGATGAAGCTTTCAAACTGCGCGGCGAGCACCAGGTACACCACCAGCAGGGCCATGGCGAAGGTCAGCAGCACCGCGCTGCCGGCGTTCTGGTACTCGCGCGACTCGCCTTTCCAGTCGATCTGGGCGTGCTGCGGCAGCTCCTCGCGGGCGGTCTGCTGCGCCCAGGCGATGGCCTCGCCCAGCGGGTAGCCCGGGGCCAGGCCGGCACTGATGGTGATCGAGCGCAGGCGGTTGAAGCGGTTCAGGTTGCCCGCCTCGGCGACTTCACTGAGGGTGACCAGGTTGGACAGCGGCACCAGTTCGCCACTGCTGGCGCGCACGCGGATCGCGGCCAGATCGTCCGGGGTGGCGCGGCCTTCGCGACCGGCCTGGACCAGCACGTCGTACTCCTCGCCGTTGTCGACGAAGGTGGTAACCCGGCGCGAGCCCATCATGGTTTCCAGCGCCGAGCCGATCGCGGTGACTGACACGCCCAGGTCTGCCGCACGCTGGCGGTCGATGTTGACCCGCATCTGCGGGCGGGTTTCCTTGTAATCCGAGTCCGGCCCGACCAGCCCGGGGTTGTCGGCCATGCGCGCCAGCATGCGGTCGCGCCATTGGGCGATTTCGGCGTACTCCGGGCCACCCAGCACGATCTGGAAAGGCTGGCCCTGGCTGCGGACCAGGCCGCCGCCGACCTGGGTGCGTACGCGCACGCCGCGCATCACATCCAGGTGCTTCTGCAGGTCCGCCGCCACGTCCATGGTGTTGGTGTCACGCTCGCGCCACGGCTGCAGGAACACGCTGATACGGCCGGTGTGCATTTCCTCGCTGGCCCCGAACCCGCCGGGTACGCGCGGGTTGGCGCGGACGATGGGCTTGTCATCGCCGACGAAGCCACTGACGATCTGCTCGACCTGCTGCACCTGGCCGACGGTGTAGTCATAGCCCGCGCCTTCGGGGCCATCGATCATGATCTGGAACGAGCCACGGTCTTCGGCCGGGGCCAGCTCGGACGGCAGCACCTTCAGCAGCAGTGCACTGGCCGCCAGCGACAGGACCATCACCACGATGTAGACCCAGGTGCGGCCCACATGCGCATCCAGGAAGCGGCCGTAGCTGGCCGAGACGCGGTCCAGGTTGCGGTTGATGAAGCCATGCAGGCCCTTCGGAGCCTGGCCGCTGTGCGGCTTGAGCAGCTTGGACGCCATCATCGGGGTCAGCGTCAGCGACACGAATGCCGACAACGCCACGGCTGCGGCCAGTGCCACCGCCAGTTCGCGGAACAGGCGGCCGGTGTTGCCTTCCAGGAAGCCCACCGGCAGGAACACCGCCACCAGCACCGCGGTGGTGGCGATCACCGCGAACGCCACCTGCGCGGTACCGCGCTTGGATGCGACCAGCGGCGGTTCGCCAAGATCGATGCGGCGCTGCACGTTTTCCACCACCACAAACGCGTCGTCGACCACCAGCCCGATACACAGCACCAATGCCAGCAGGGTCAGCAGATTGATCGAGAAGCCGAAGGCGTACAGCGCGATGAACGCGGCGACCAGACACACCGGCACGGTCACGGCCGGAATCAGCGCGGCGCGGAAACTGCCGAGGAACAGCCAGATCACCACCAGCACCAGCAGCATCGCCTCCACCAGGGTGGCGTAGACGCGATCCACCGCGGCTTCAATGAAGGTGGTGTTGTCGAAGGCGACGAAGATGTGGGTGCCGTCCGGCAGGGTCTGCCCGACCCGCTCCGCTTCGGCGCGCGCGGTACGCGCCACGTCCAGCGAGTTGGCGGTGGAGGTCTTGACGATGCCCAGGCCGATGCCGGGCTCGCCGTTGCTGCGGTAGTAAGCGCGACGTTCGGAGGACGCGAGTTCGATCTTGGCCACGTCGCCCATGCGCACAACGTAGCCGTCCGCGCCCTTGCCGAGCGGGATGGTGGCGAAGTCTTCCGGCTTCACATAGTTGCGCTCAACGCGCAGGGTGAAGTCGCGGTCGGTGGATTCCAGGCGGCCGGCGGGCAGTTCGACGTTCTCGTTGCGCAGCGCGGTTTCCACGTCACCGACGGTGAAACCGCGTGCGGCCAGCTGGTCGCGGTCCAGCCACACTCGCATGGCATAGCGCTGGCGGCCACCGATGCGGACCTGGGCCACGCCGTCAAGGCTGGAGAAACGATCCACCACATAGCGGTCGGCGTAATCGCTCAGCTCCAGCGTGTTCATGCTGGAGGAGGTCATGTTGAACCAGATGATGGGGTCGGCGTCGCTCTCGACCTTGGCGATTTCCGGCGGGCGCGCCTCTTCGGGCATGCGGTCGGCCACGCGGCTGACCGCATCGCGCACGTCGTTGGCGGCCGCTTCGATATCACGGTTGGAGGTGAATTCGATGCTGACCTGCGAGCGGCCGTTGGAGCTGCGCGCGTTGATGGTGTCGATGCCTTCAATACCCGCCAGCGCGTCTTCCAGCACCTGGGTGATGCGGCTTTCGATGACGGCCGCGGAGGCACCGGTGTAGTCGACCGAGACCGAGACGATCGGCGGGTCGATGGCGGGCAGTTCGCGCAGCGTAAGCCGGGTGAACGACATGATGCCGAGCACCACCAGCAGCAGGCTCATCACCACGGCGAACACCGGCCGCTGGATGGAGATGTTGGAGAGTTTCATCCGGCGCTGTCCACCGGAGCGGTGGCCTTCTGTGCGGGCGGCTGCGGGGGCGTGGCAGCCGGGGCGGCTGCGGGGGCGGCCGGGCTGTCACTGACCTTCAAACCGGGGCGGAGCTTACCGGTGCCGTCGACGACGATGCGGTCGCCGGCCTTCAGGCCTTCGCGGATTTCAACGACACCGGCGCGGCGGGCACCGCTGACCACGTCGACGCGCTCCACGGTGTGGTCGGGCTTGACCCGGTAGACGAAGGATTCGCGGCCAACCTGGACCACGGCGATTTCGGGAATGACCAGCGCCTGGCGCTCGGGGCGGAACATGCGCACATCCAGCAGCATGCCGGGGCGCAGGGCGTGGTCGGCGTTGATGAAGTCGGCGCGGACGGTGACGGCACGGGTGCCGGGATCAACGCGCGTATCGATGGTGGCCACTTCGCCTTCGAAGGTGCGGCCGGGATAGGCGACGCTGGTGGCGGTGACTTTGTCGCCCTGTGCGAGCGAGGCGAGTTCGGCTTCGGGCACCTGGAAGTCGACGTGCATGCGTTCGATGTCGTCGAGGGTGGCGATGACGGTGGTGGGGGTGACCAGCGAGCCTTCGCTGACCTGGCGGATGCCGAGCACGCCGGCGAACGGCGCGCGCACGCGGCGGTCGCCGATGTCGGATTTCATCTCCAGCACGCGGGCTTCGGCGGCGTCGCGGATGGCGCGCTGGGTGTCCAGGGTGGCGCTGGCGACGAGCTGCTGGGCGGCGAGTTCGCGCTGGCGCCTGTACAGCTGGTCGGCTTCGGCAAAGGTGGCCTGGGCCTGGACGAGGGCGGCTTCCTGGGCCTGGCCACGCAGGGTCACCAGCGGGGTGCCGGCGGCGACCTGCTGGCCACTTTCGAAGTGAACCTGCTCGATGATCTCGCTGACCTTGGCGGTGACGGTGACGGATTCGCGCGCCTTGGCGGTGCCGAGGGCCTGCAGGGTGTCGTTCCACGCAGAGGTCTGTACCACCTGGGTGGTTACCGGAACCTGTTCAGCCTGCCGGCGAGCGGCCTCGTCCTTGCTGCCACAGGCGGCCAGAAGGGCCAGACCCAGGCCAGCGGCGATGCGCGCGGTGATGCGTACCAACATGCAGAACAACCCCAAAGATTCTACGACGGCCGAGTGTAGCGGCCGAGCCGTGAGGGCATATGTGCCAAGCGTTTACCGGGGCCTTCACGCCTGCACGGTGACACCGGAAACCCCTTTCGTGCTGGGCTATGCGGGGCGTGTGTCGGCGTGTGTCAGTGCGTGTCGGTATGCTTCGGGCTTGGTCGCGAAGTGCAGCGTTTCGCTTGTTCCGTGCAGGGAGGCCGGCAGGCAGCCCCGCTCCGGGGTATCTCAAACCTGCGGTTCGAGATACCCGCGCATTCCACCTTAACCCCCCGCCTTCGGCGCGCCCCCTTCAACAAGAAGGGGGCTCTCCTCCAGCATGGCTACGCTGCACTGATGGGCCGTAGAGCCACGCCCTGCGTGGCTTCGCGGTGCCCGGTTCGCTCGACCCTCAATACCGGTAATTCACCTTCAACCAAGCCGTCCGACCTGGCTCATTGATGCGCACGGGATCCGCAGGGAACCCGAAATCGGCACTCCCAGCCAGATTCAGATGTTCGCTGTAAGCACGATCAAACACATTGTCGACGCCGACACTGACCGAAAGACTGTCACTGAACCGGTACGCCGCATTCAACGCAAACGTGGCAAACCCCGCGCTAGGCCCCAGATCCTGCGCCACCACATTGCCCTGCCCCGCTGCTACGCGATGCTGGTGCGCCACCGCACGAACCAACGCCCCGGCACTCCAGCGCGCGCCCTCCCAGTTGGCGGTCAGCCTCGCTTCCAGCGGCGGCATCTGCGGCAGTGCGGTGCCGTCACTGCGATTCTCGCCCCAGGCATAAGCCAGGGTGCTGCCCAGCTTCCAGCCCTGCCCGACCTGCAGTTCGGCGCCGGCTTCGGCACCGGCGATTCGGGCGTCGATGTTGCTGGCCTGGCTGCTGCTGCCCATCATGCCGCCGGCGTGATAGGTAAACAGGATGTAGTCCTGGATGCGGCCGGCATAGGCGGAGACCCAGGCGTCGAGACGGTCGCTGCGGTACTGCAGGCCGAGGTCGAGCTGGGT
The DNA here is from genome assembly GCF_032103445.1 of Stenotrophomonas sp. Classification (GTDB taxonomy): domain Bacteria; phylum Pseudomonadota; class Gammaproteobacteria; order Xanthomonadales; family Xanthomonadaceae; genus Stenotrophomonas. The sequence goes on along the minus strand of NZ_DAMDFR010000003.1, from coordinate 29,135 downwards.
GGTTTTTTCCGGCTGGATGCTGCTGAACGCGTTGATGCTGCCGCCAGGGCCGCTGTCGGGCGAGAACAGTTCCCAGTAGTCGGGCATGCGCTCGCTGTGGCCAACACCGGCGTATGCGGTGAGTGCACCGCTGAGATCGCGCTCCCAGCGGAAGAAACCGCTGCCGAGATCTTCACGACGGGTCTGGCCCAGGGTGGGATTGGGCATGCCCATCATGCCGCCGCTGGCGCGCTCGTCGGTGACCTCGGCGCGGTCGATGCGCAGGCCGCCGACCCAGCGCTGGGCCGTGCCTTCGCCGAGGGTGATCTCACTGAAGACACCCCGTTGTTCAAAGCGGGCATCGACGCTCCACGGCTGCTGGCGATAGGTGTCGCGACCCATGCCGCTGCGGCTGCGGTGACGGCTGTCCTGGGCATCGACGCCGGCGACGACGGCGACGTTCTGCCAGCGCCATTCGGCGGCGACGCGGCCGCCGGTAGTGCGGCGATCGACATTTGCCGCCATTGGCATGGGCATGCTGCTGGCCATGTTCGGCTCGCGCAGGGTGTAGTTGTCCATCAGATGGTCGGCGTCGTTGTAGTAGACGTTGGCGAGCACCTTGTCCCACGCACCGGGCAGGTTGTCCTTCTCGAAGCGGGCGGCGTAGCTGGTGCGCTTGAACGCCGCACCGTCCATGCCACGTCCAGCATAGCGGGCGATGGCATCGCCGGTGCCGGCGGACAGCTCCAGCACGGTGTCGGCGTCCGGTGTCCAGCCGATGGCGACGTCGCTGTTCCATTTGCGCCATTTCGAGGGCACGACATCACCGTTGCCGTCTTTGTAGTCATCGGCTTCGGAGCGGTTGCCGTTGACCCGCACATAGCCCTGCGAAGCACCGGCGGTGAGGTCGAGTACCTGGTCGTTGCGGTTGCGCGAGCCGACCAGGGCGCTGGCGTCGAGGTCGATGCCCGGGGCGTCGAAGCGCGGCGTTTCGCGCTCGAAACGCACGGTGCCGGCGGAGGCACCGGCTCCCCAACGGACGCTCTGCGGGCCCTTGATGATGGTGAGGCGGTCGAAGGTTTCCGGGGCGATGTAGGACAGCGGGTTGTCCATGCGCGAGGGGCAGGCACCGATCAGGTTGCCTTCATTGCTGACGATGTTCAGGCGCGAACCGAACATGCCGCGCAGCACCGGGTCGCCGTTGGTGCCGCCGTTGCGGATGGCGGAGAAGCCGGGAACTGTCTTGAGGTAATCGGCTCCGTCGCTGGCCGGCACCGGTTGGCGCGGCAGACGTGGGTCGGTGACCCATTGCAGCGGTGACGAGGGTGCGGCGGCGGTGACCACCAGAGTGTCGAGCGTGCGGGCGTCGTCACGCTCGGCGGCATGCAGCGCGGGGGCGATCAATGCCAAGGACAGGCAGACAGACAGGCGCGTGAATGCGCCCGGGTTACGGGAAGCAAACGTCATGTTGGAACTCCAGGAACACGCGGAGGTGCACGCCGCCGGAACGGCAGCGCACAGCAGAAAAATCAGTGGGCGGTGTTCAGGCGTTCAGTGGCGGACCGCGGGCGGCGTGGGCGGGCCAGCGCAGGCTGCGCGGTGCCAGGACGGTGCGTAGCACCGGGGGCGCGATGCGCGGCAAGGCCGGCAGCAGCACCAGGATGACCGCCAGCCACGGCATCAGCCGTGACGCCATCATGCAGTATTCGCAGGCCTCACCATGCCCGGCGTGGGGGTCCAGCGGTGGCGCGGGTTCGGCCGGCATCGCGTGATGCGCGTGATCCGGCATGGCATGCGATGCACCGTGATGCATTGCCGCGTGGTCGTGCATCGGTGGCGGTGAATCGGCGTTGGGCAAGGCAGGCATGACATGCGCCATGCCGCTGGGCATCAGCATCACCGGGTCACCGTGCGCCTGCTGCCAGCGGCTCAGCAGCGGAGCCAGCGCCATCAGCAGCGTCGCCACAAAGGCGAGCTGTAGCAGGAAGGCATAGGGACGGCGACGGCGGTTCACCGGGGAATTGTAGCGACCGCGATGCGGCCGAACGCCGCGTGCGACCAAGCGTCGCAGGGCCGGGCAACGGCACGTTGGGGCCCGGACCGGTTGCGCGGGCAAACCATCGCCGTCGCTAGACGGTGATGGTTTGCGTCAGCTCTTCCCACGTGGGCGGCACCGGCCAGTTCGCCTCCTGGTTCCCATCAATCACCCGGCGCAGGTCGCGCGTGTCGATCTGCGGGGCCAGCACGTGCACCAGCTCCAGCGCGTAATCACGCAGCACCCGGTCGCGCGGCAACACTGCCCAGGCAATGCATTCATCAATCGGAGCCGGGGCCGGCCACGCGCGCAGGTCTTCATCGCTGGCATTGACCGCCATTTCCGCCAGCAGGCCCACACCCAGACCGGTGCGCACATAGGTCTTGATCAGGTCGGCATCCAGCGCGGTCAACGCGATGTCGGGGGTCAGCCCGGAGGCCGCAAACGCGCGCTGCAGCGACGAACTGCCGCGCGTGGACGACTCGTAGCTGATCAGCGGCTGCCCGGCCAGCGCATTCAGGTCCGGCGCGGCACCCGGGCGGTCCAGCGCATGCCCGCGCGGCACCAGCACCAGCCGCCGCCAGCGGTACAGCGGAATGGCCAGCCCGGCGGTAGGTTCGGCCCCGGCGGTGGAGATGATGGCGATATCGGCATCGCCCTGGCTGAGCAGATCCAGCGCGTCGCTCTCGGCCGCCTGCTGCAGGTGCACGCTGACCTGCGGGTAGGCCTGCTTGATCCGTGCCACCGCCGGCGGCAGCACGAAGCGGGCCTGGGTGTGGGTGGTGGTCAGAATCAGCTGGCCCTGGCTTTCGCGGCGCTGGTTGGCGGCGTAGGTGCGGATGTTGTTGGCCTCGGCCAGTACCGCGCGGGCGCGGCCGATCACCTCCACCCCGGCCGGGGTCACGGCCTCCAGGCTGCGCCCTTTACGTACAAACAACAGGAACCCCAGTTCGTCCTCCAGCTGCTTGAGCTGCTTGGACAGGCCCGGCTGGGTGGCATGCACCCGCGAGGCGGCCAGGGTGATGTTGAGCTCGGCGTCGGCGATGGCGACCAGGTAACGGAGTTGGGTCAGCGTCATGGGCGTGCCGCAGGCAGGGAAAGGGACGGCATGACTGTAAGACAGTTGCCGTCACCAGCTTATAACCAAACGTTGTTTATGAAGGTAATCAGGTCATTTCGCGCGGTCATATGCCAGCGCTACGGTCAGCGCTGAGCCGCCCGGCCCCCTTACGTTTACTGTGGAGCATCCCATGGCCCTGTACAACTCGATCCTGGACACTGTTGGCAACACCCCGGTGGTGCGCCTGAACCGGATCGCCCCCGAGCACGTCACCCTGTATGCCAAGGTCGAGTCGTTCAATCCCGGCGGTTCGGTCAAGGACCGCCTGGCGCTGGCAATCATCCTGGACGCCGAAGCGCGCGGCCTGCTCAAGCCCGGCGACACCATCGTGGAAGCCACCTCCGGCAACACCGGCGTGGCCCTGGCGATGGTGGCTGCGGCACGCGGCTACAAGTTCGTCGCCACCATGGTGGAAACCTTCTCTATCGAGCGCCGCAAGCTGATGCGCGCCTACGGGGCCAAGGTGATCCTGACCCCGGCGGCCGAGCGCGGCTCGGGCATGGTGCGCCGGGCCAAGGAACTGGCCGAGGAGCACGGCTGGTTCCTGGCCAGCCAGTTCACCAACCCGGCCAATCCGGCCTACCACCGCAACACGACCGCCGCGGAGATCCTGCGCGACTTCGCCGGCAAGCGGCTGGACTACTTCGTGACCGGCTGGGGCACTGGCGGCACTCTGACCGGCGTGGGCGAAGTGCTGAAGGTGGCCCGCCCGGAAACCCGGATCATCGCCACCGAGCCGGAAGGCGCAGCCCTGCTGGGGGGGGCCGAGTGGAAGCCGCACAAGATCCAGGGCTGGACCCCGGACTTCGTGCCGGATGTGCTGAACCGCGAGGTGTACGACCAGTTGCTGAACATCGATGATGCCCGCGCGATCGAGACCTCGCGCCGGCTGGCGGCAGAGGAAGGGATCTTTGTCGGGATCTCGGCCGGTGCCACGGTGGCCAGTGCGCTGGATGTGGCGGCCAAGGCTGAACCGGGCAGCGTGTTGCTGGCGATGTTGCCGGACACCGGCGAGCGGTACTTCTCCACGCCGCTGTTCGCGGATATCAATGAGGGGTCGGACGACGAGTGGCTGGCGGGTACACCGTAGAGCGGGGCTTGCCCCGCTGCGCCCCACCCCACGCCCACCTTCACGGTGGGCGTTTTCCTTTGCGGGGCCGGGTCGCACGGTCTGAGACGGCAATGACGCAGTCTCTACCTGCCGCCGGTTACCGTGAAGCCAGGCAGCAATCTCCCCCAGTACGGCCCGGCATCAAAAGGAGCGGCACGCATGAAGATCGAAGTGTGGCAGGGCGACATCACGACCCTGGAGGTGGATGCGATCGTCAATGCGGCCAACGAATCCCTGCTTGGCGGGGGTGGGGTGGACGGTGCAATCCATCGGGCCGCAGGCCCGCAGCTGCTGGCCGAATGCGCGGCGCTGCCAGAAGTGAGGCCGGGCGTCCGCTGCCCCACCGGCGAAGTACGTGCCACGGCAGCGTACAACCTGCCGGCCCGGCATGTGCTGCACACGGTCGGCCCGGTCTGGAACGACGGCACCCGCGCCGAACCGGAACTGCTGGCCAACTGCTACTGGAAGTCCCTGCAGCTGGCCGAAAGCCTGGGCCTGCATTCCATTGCCTTCCCGGCGATCAGCTGCGGCGTGTTCGGTTATCCGCTGCACCAGGCCGCACACATTGCCGCGACGGAGACGCTGGCGTGGCAGCGCTCGCACCGCGAACCGCAGCGGATCATCCTGGTGGCCTACAACGCGGCCACGTTCAAGGCGTATCAGTCGGCCTTGGCTGCATTGGGGCAGCCGGTGGAAGTGGCGGGGTCCTTGCCGATGCCCGGTATGGGTATGGCGTTGCCAGCCACCGCGCCGTAGAGCCACGCCCTGCGTGGCTTCGCGATGCTGAATTGGCCGTAGAGCCACGCCCTGCGTGGCTTCGCGATGCTGAATTGGCCGTAGAGCCACGCCCTGCGTGGCTTCGCGGTGTTGGACGAAGAGCAGCCACGCAGGGCGTGGCTCTACGGGTATATCCATTCACCGAAGAACGGCTGCAACGAGCGACCTGCCGCCTGCTCCATCGCGCGCTGGAAATCAGCAGTCACCACCGGGCGTCCATCATTCGCCTGCGTATAGGCACGAATGCCCCGCCAGAACGCGTCCTCGCCCATTTCCGCGCGCAGCAGATGCAGCACATACGCCCCTTTCTGGTACACCACCGCACGATCATCCGCGGTCGGTGCCTTCCAGTCCGGATAGACCAGCGGGCGATCCGCGCCTTTCGCGCGCAGTAATTCCACCCGCTCGCGCCACGCTTTGATCTTCGCCTGGTACCCCGCCTCGCCCTGCGCATGCTGCAGGTACGCCGCGGTCATGAAGTTGGCGAACCCTTCGTTGAGCCAGAAGTGCTCCCAGCCCGCGCAGGTCACCCGGTTGCCCCACCACTGGTGCGCCGCTTCGTGCGCGACCAGCGCGATCTGATCCGGCTTATCCAGTACCTCGGCACCGTACGCCTCGGACATCACTGACAGCCCGGCCATTTCCTGGCCGATGGTGCGTGCCACCAATGCCTGGCTGTAGTCGCCTTGATAGGGCAATCCGGACTTGTCGGCGAAGAAAGCGAGCATGTCGCCGGTGCGGGCGAAGATCTGTTTCAGCTGCTGCGGTGAGCGGTTGACCGACAGCAGGTGCAGCGTGCTTTTGCCGTGCGGCAGCGCGGCCTGCTGGTAGCGGCCTGCTGCGAATCCGTACACATAGGCCGGCATCGGCGATGCCAGCATCCAGCGGTGCTCTACCCGTCCGTCCGGCAACGTGCGCGATGGCATCGCGCGGCCAGTGCCTGCGGCTTTCAGTTCTGGCGGCAGGGTCAGTGACAGCGCGAGGGTTGCACGTTCATCCGGGGCATCCACCGACGGCATCCATTGGCTGGTGGAGAAAACGGTGTAGACCTCGTCGCGATCCGGGGCGAATTCCAGGCCGAACGGTGGTGCGCCCTCGTAGCGGAGGTGCAGCGTAGTCGGCGCGTCCGTGGGCGCGGGTTGATCGAGCCTGATGCGCAGGTGGCCGTTGTGTTGTTCGAAGGCCAAGGCGCGGTCGTTGTGGGTGACCGAGGTGACGTTCAGTTCGCCGCTGTCGAGGAACACTGCGGTGACGTCGTTGTGCGTGGGTTTCAGTGTTACCGACATCTGTCCGGTTACGCGTTTACCCGCGATGTCGGGGACGAGTGCGACGTCGTAGTGGAGGATGTCTACGGCGCGGTCTTTTGAGGCCAGTGCCGAAGTGGGAAGCAGAAACGCAATGAGTAGCCAGGCGCGCATTGCGGGGAGTCCGTTCGGAGTGCGAGTTTCGCATCGTGCCAGATGTGATCGCGTGTTGTGGGTGTTCCGCGAACGGCAGCCGGGCAAGCCCGGCTCTACGTGGGCATAAAAAATCCGGTGCAGGGCGGGCCGGCACCGGATTCTTTTTTACTGCAGTGGATCAGGCGTGGATCAGCCGTTCCACTTGCCCAGGGCGGCCTGGCCGTTTTCCTTGGCACGCTCGAACACGGTCTTCTGTGCGGCGGCGTAGTTGGCCTTCATGTCCTTGGCCCACAGCTTCAGTGCGGCCTGCTGCATGGCGCGGCCGTAGGAGAAGCTCAGCGGCCACGGCAGGTTGCCCATCTGGTTCATCGCGTTCAGGTGTGCGGTGGACTGCTCGTCGCTCTGACCACCCGACAGGAACACCACGCCCGGCAGGATCGCCGGCACGGTGCTCTTCAGGCACATCACGGTGGACTCGGCCACTTCTTCGACGTCGGCCTGCTCTTCGCTGCCCTTGCCGGCGATGACCATCGAGGCCTTCAGGATGGTGCCTTCCAGCAACACGTTCTGCTGGTACAGCGCGTCGAACAGCGAACGCAGGGTAGCTTCGGTGACTTCGTAACAGGTTTCGATATCGTGTTCGCCGTCCATGATCACTTCCGGCTCGACCATCGGCACCAGGCCGCATTCCTGGCACAGCGCTGCATAGCGGGCCAGCGCGTGGGCGTTGGACTCGATGCAGGTGCCCGACGGGATGCTTTCACCGATGTTGATCACCGCGCGCCACTTGGCGAAACGGGCACCCAGCTTGTAGTACTCCTGCAGGCGCTCACGCAGGCCGTCCAGGCCTTCGGTGACCAGTTCGCCCGGGCAGCCGGCCAGCGGGTGGGCACCCTTGTCGACCTTGATGCCCGGAATCATGCCGTGATCGGCCATGTACTTGGCGAACGGCACGCCGTCCTTGGTCGACTGGCGGATGGTTTCGTCGTACAGGATCGCGCCGGAAATGTGCTCGTTGAGCTTCGGCGTGGTCAGCAGCAGCTCGCGGTAGGCGCGACGGTTCTCTTCGGTGTTCTCGATGCCCACGCTGGCAAAGCGCTTGGCGATGGTACCGGTGGATTCGTCGATGGCGATGATGCCCTTGCCGGGGGCGACCATGGCCTGGGCGGTTTCGGCCAGCTGTTCGATGCTCATGTATTTCCTGTGGCGGGTGCGGGAAAACCGCAATTATAGACCCGCCCTTCCCTGAACTGGCTGTCCACGGATTTTGGAAACGCTTTCAGCCGGGCATGGCCCGGCTGTGCGTCGGTTGCATCAGCCGGGCAAGCCCGGCTCTACAGGTCGCCCAGGCCGCTGGCGCGGCCGTCCGCGCCTACTTCCAGCAGGCGCAGGGTGTTGGTCGCGCCGTGGGTCTCCATGTGCTCGCCACTGGTGAACACCACGCGGTCGCCGGCCTGCAGGCGATCCGCTTCCACCAGCAGGCGGATGCTGCCGCGCGCGGCTTCACGCGGGGTCAGGCCGCGGCTGTCGAAGTTGATCGGGAACACGTCGCGCATCAGCGCCATCTGGCGGCGTGCGCCGTCGTGACGGGTCACCGCGAACACCGGGGCCGAGGCACGGAAGCGCGACAGGTAGCGCGCGGTGCCACCGGATTCGGTCATCGCCACGATGGCGCGCACGCCCACGTGCTGGGACAGGAACATCGTGGCCATGGCAATGGCCTGGTCGGCACGTTCCAGGTTGCGCGGCGACGCGCCGAAGTCGGTTTCGGTCTGGAACTGACGCTCTGCACCCAGGCAGATACGCGCCATCGCTTCGACTGCCTTGACCGGGTACGCACCGGCCGCGGTTTCGGCCGACAGCATCACCGCGTCGGTACCGTCGATCACCGAGTTGGCCACGTCCAGTACTTCGGCGCGGGTCGGGATCGGACTTTCGACCATCGACTGCAGCATCTGCGTGGCGGTGATCACCACCTTGTTCTGGGCCAGCGAGGCCTTGATGATCTTCTTCTGCAGGCCCGGCAGTTCGGCGTCGCCGATTTCCACGCCGAGGTCGCCTCGCGCCACCATCACCACGTCGCTGGCATCGACGATCTCTTCCAGATTCTCGATGGCTTCCGTGCGCTCGATCTTCGACACCAGCGCCGCATCGCAGCCGTGCTGCTGGGCGATGGCGCGGGCGTCGTTCATGTCCTGCGCGTTGCGGCAGAACGAGACCGCAATGAAGTCCACGCCGATCTTGGCGACGATGCCGATCAGTTCCTTGTCGCGCTCGGTCAGCGCGCCCAGCGACAGGCCACCGCCCTGCTTGTTCAGGCCCTTGCGGTCAGACAGCACGCCGTCGTTGAGCACGGTGTTGATGATGCGTTCGCCCTGCACTTCGACCACCTGCAGCTGCATCAGGCCATCGTCGAGCAGCAGCACGTCGCCCGGACCCACATCCTGCGGCAGGCCGAGGTAGCTCACGCCCACCTGGGTGGTGTCACCGGCCGGTGCATCCGGCGAGGCAACCAAGTCGAAACGGTCGCCGGCCTTCAGCGTGATCTTGCCTTCGGCAAAGCGCTCGATGCGGATCTTCGGACCCGGCAGGTCGGCCAGGATGCCCACTTCCACGCCCACCCGCGCGGCAGCAGCACGTACATCGGCGGCACGCTTGGCCTGGCCGGATGGGTCACCGTGACTGAAATTCAGCCGCACCACATTGACGCCGGCGCGGAACAGATCCTCCAGCACGCCGGGCTTGTCTGTTGCCGGCCCGAGGGTGGCGAGGATCTTGGTGCGACGCTGACGCTCAATCATGGTTAAAGGGCTCCCTGGAAAGGGTCAAAATTAGCACACCCTTCACGCCCCATGAATACGTTTACACCTTTGCGCCTGCTGGGTTTCGCAGATGTCCTACGGACAGTCCCGAAGGCCGGGACAGGACAGCGCAGGTCCTGCCCACGACATGCGGCGGCGTACGGATCGCCGCCGCCCGCCCTACACCGTAGAGCGGGGCTTGCCCCGCTGCCGTTCCGGCCTGTTCAGGCCAGCAATGACAACAACGCGTCCGGTGCCGCGGCCAGATGTTGCGCACCCGCCGCCTGCAGTTCCGCCGCCCCACCAAACCCCCACAACACGCCGATGTTGCGCATCTGGTGATGCCGCGCACCCTCGATATCCATGCGGCGGTCGCCGATCATCCAGCACTGCTGCGCCGGCAACTGCAGCCGTCGCAGGGCTTCGGCCACGAGTTGCGGCTTCTCGCTGCGGCTGCCATCGATGGTCGCGCCGATCACGTCCTCGAAACAGCTGCCAAACGGCAGATGCTCGACGATGCGCCGCGCATGCGGTTCGTTCTTGGCGGTCACGATCGCCAGACGATGTCCGCGTGCGTGCAGGTCCTTCACCACCTGGCCGATGCCGGCGTAGACCTCGTGCTCGCGCCAGCCGACCACATCGAAGCGCTCGCGGTAGTACGTGACCGCCTGCTCCACTTTCTCAGGATCATTGAACAACGGCGCAAAGCTGGTCCGCAGCGACGGACCGATCCAGCGCCGCAGTTCCTCCTGCGGCGGCACCGGCTGACCCATCTGGGTCAACGCATGCGCCACGCACTGGGTGATGCCGACCGCTGAGTCGATCAGCGTGCCGTCGAGGTCGAAGAACAGGGTGTCGGGTTCATGCCCGGCATGGGTGGCGACCATGCCGGGATGGATCAGCGACATCAATTGCCTCGGGCTTCAAGTGCCGCCACCGCCGGCAGCGTCTTGCCTTCCAGGAACTCCAGGAACGCACCGCCACCAGTAGAGATGTAGCTGACCTGGTCGGCGATATCGAACTTGTCCACTGCAGCGAGGGTGTCACCACCACCGGCAATGGAGAACGCCGGCGAGGATGCAATGGCCTTGGCCAACGCTTCGGTGCCGTGGCTGAAGGCTTCAAACTCGAACACGCCGACCGGGCCGTTCCAGACCACGGTGCCGGCCTTGGCGATCAAGCCAGCGTAGTGCTGCGCGGTCTGCGGGCCGATGTCCAGGATCAGGTCATCTTCGGCGACCTCGCTGACCGCCTTCACCGAGGCCGGGGCGTCCGGCAGGAACTGCTTGGCGACCACCACGTCGGTGGGCAGCGGAATGTCCGCACCGCGGGCTTTGGCATCGGCCACGATCTTCTTCGCGGTATCCAGCAGATCCGGTTCGTACAGCGACTTGCCCACCGGGTAGCCGGCGGCGGCAATGAAGGTGTTGGCGATACCACCACCGACGATCAGCTGGTCGACCTTGCCAACCAGGTTGGCCAGCAGTTCCAGCTTGGTGCTGACCTTGCTGCCGGCGACGATGGCCAGCAGCGGCTGTGCCGGCGCATGCAGGGCCTGGGCCAGCGCGTCCAGTTCGGCCATCAGCAGCGGGCCACCGGCGGCCACCGGGGCGAAGCGGATCACGCCATGGGTGGAGGCCTGCGCACGGTGCGCGGTGCCGAAGGCATCCATCACGAACACGTCGCACAGCGCGGCGTACTTCTTCGACAGCGCTTCATCGTCCTTGCCCTCGCCCACGTTCATGCGGCAGTTTTCCAGCAGCACGATCGATCCCGGGGCCACCTCCACGCCGTCGACCCAGTCGCGCACCAGCGGCACCTGCACACCCAGCAGTTCGGACAGACGCTGGGCTACCGGAGCCAGCGAATCGGCTTCGCTCCACACGCCTTCCTTCGGACGGCCCAGGTGCGAGGTCACCATGACCGCTGCGCCCTGCTCCAGTGCCCGCTTCAGGGTCGGCAGCGAGGCGGTGATGCGCTGTTCGGAGGTGATGCGGCCGTTCTCGATCGGCACGTTCAGGTCCTGGCGGATCAGCACACGCTTGCCGGAAAGGTCGAGGTCGGTCATGCGGACGATGGACATGGGGCAGCAGCTCTTGACGGAAAAGGAAAGGGCGCCGCGCACGGCGCGCAGCAGCCATTGTAACGGTCATGTGTCCCGGTAGCGCCGGCCGTTGGCCGGCCCTCATGAACGCGGGATGCATCGCATGGGCCGGCCAACGGCCGGCGCTACCGGCACATCGCGTGCGTCGCGCAGGTCGGGGTTATCGCTTCGTGCGCAACAGGCTGATGGCAAACCCACCAACGATCAGCACGCCCAGCACCAACAGCCCCCACAGCAGCCAGCGCTTCCAGTCACGTTCGGGCCGCACTGCGGCGTCGCCGCCAAGCGTCTGCGCCGGCCCCTGCACCGTGGCCGTCGCGGGCTGCCACTGCGCACCCTGCTGTTCGCGCAGCTGCGCCAGCACTGTCCCCACCGGCGCATCGGCACGCGCCGCGCGCACGCTTCCGGCCGCCACCGTGAACGGCGGCTCACCTTGGCTGAGGAACACCAGTGTCTCCGGCTGGTAGCCCAGCTTCAGGGTGGGGGCCTGCGCCGGCTGCCCTTGGGTAGCGGTGAGCTTCCAGTAGCGGTCACGGATTGGCACCGGCAGCGCCTGTGCCTGCGACTGCCGCCGCTGCGCACTGTCCTGCAACTGGTAGGCAACCCACGGCCCCGCACGCACCTGCCACGGCTGGGCGGCATCGTCGCGGCTGAGCAGGGTCCACTGCACCACGCTGTTGTCGGCCGTGGCGATATCCACCTGCGCCACCGGGAAACGCCCGTCCAGCACATATTCGAACTCGCCCGGTACGCCGGCATTGCCCGGCAGCGCACGCCATTGCCAGTCGATCGCCTGCAGTGTCGACATCGGTTCGGCCTGCACAGCGGACAGTACCGGCAGCGCGCCGTTGGACGCGGGCAGGATGCGGATGTACTTCGCTTCGCGGCCGATGAAGATGCGGCGCTGCTGCAGGCGATTGCCGTCCTGCGCAAGGTCCACCAAGGGCACGTCGTCATTGATCAATTGCCAGGTCTGCAGGTCGTCGCTGACGTCCACACGCACCCGCAACTGCACTGCCGGCCCGGACTGCCAGTCCAGCCGCAGCGCCTGCAGCGCCGCGTCCAGCTTGCTGGCATCCACCAGCCAGCCGCCGGGCTGCGCATTGCTGGCGGTGCGGCCCAGACGCGCTTCGACGCGGCGCACACTGCCGTCGGTGTTGCGTTCGGTCAGCAACTGCAGGTCATCGCCGCCTGCACTGCCCTGCGCAGGCAACGCGAACCATGGCAGCGGCTGCAGCGGCGTGAGCTGCGCCACGGGTTGCTCGGCACTGAACAGCGCGGAGGGCAGCGGCTGGCCCTGTGCGTTGAAGATCTGGATGTCCTTCAACTGCGGCGACACCGCACTGCGGTACTGGGCTTCGCCGAGCGTGAGTTTGTACGCACCGGCCTGCGGCGCAGACAGCTGCAACGGCCACTGCTCGCGATAGTTCTGGCGCGCGTCATCGGCCAACGCCAGCAGCGGCGCAGCCAGTAGAAACAGTCCGGTCAGGACCTGGCAGACACGATTCACGGTGCATTCTCCACAGCAGATTCGGCGGCGCGCGGCGGAGCCGGTGCCAGGTAGCCCACCACCGTGCACAACAGGCCGTAGGCGATGAAAGAGGCAATGCCGAGCAGGTTGCCCAGATGCTGGCGGTCGATCAGCACCAGCTTGGCCAGTACCACGCCCATCAACACGGCACCCACCAGCCACAGGGCGCGCTGGCCACGCCGCGAGCCCCACACCCAGCTGATCACGCCCAGCACGCTCCAGACCACGGTCAGGCTGGTCTGGGCCAGCGTGGAGGACCACAGCCGCTCATTCCAGTCCACCCCGCCCCAGTGGTGCACGGCATGCAGGGTGATGCTGGTGAGGGCAACAAACCCCGCCACGGCCAGCAGCGGAATGCGCTGGGACTGCAGGTCCTGCGGAGCCTGTCCGGTCCACAGCCAGCGCGCGAGCAGCGCCAGCACCGCCAGCTGGGCCACCTCCAGCGGATTGAACAGCGGCACCCATGGCAGCGGGGTGGCATCACCGGGCGCGAACAGATACGCGCACCAGGCCAGTGCCAGAACCGCGAACACGGTGCCCTGCAAGGCATGGCGGCTGTGATCAAAGCGCCCGCCCAGCGGCAGGGTCAGCCAACGCCAGCGCTGCAGCGACACCGCTGCCAGCAGCAGCCAGGGCAACAAGGCCAGCGCCAGCGCCCAGCCCTGGGCCAATTCAAAGCGCGCGGCCAGCCAGCTCGCGGTGAGGGTGAGCACGGTGGGCCACAACAGCCACCAGATGAACTGCGCGGCCACGGCCGCACGACCCTGACCGCCACGCAGGCACCACAGGCTGCGCACGCCGAGCGCGGCGAATACCGCCCAGGCCAGCGCACCGTATCCCGCGAAGGGCTGCTGGTGCAGGTCCACCTGCCAGAGCGCCATTGGGAACGCGCACAACAACATCACCAGCGTCGTCAGCACCAGCGCCCGCGCAGGCTGGCGGCGGTGCATTTCAGCCGCGAGCCAGGCGGTGACGGCAACCAGCACCAGCATGGCGTCGGGCACGCTGCTGCGTGCGACGAATCGGCCGATTTCATGGCTGAAGGTTCCCAACCACCACAACAGGCCCCACAGGTAGTAGACGATGGCCGGTGCCTCCTTGTCGGCGCGGCGACAGCTCCAGGCGGACGCAAACCCGGCCACCGCCAGCAGCAGCCCGCTCATGAAGGTCGGATTTGCCACGGCAGTGCCGTCGAAGCGCCAGTAGTCGGCACCGACCACGAAGGCGAACGCCGCGCCCAACTGCAGCAGCGCACCGGCGATCTGCGGCAGCAGACGCTGCTGGCGCAGGCCGAGCCAGACCAGCCCGGCCCCTTCCAGCGCAAAAATGCTGGCGGTGGCACGCGCCGACAGCGCCAGTGGCACCGCCAACGTTGCGAAGCCCACGGCCAGCACTGCGTGGCACTGGCCCAGTGCGGCGTAGCGCTCGCGACGGATCAGCGCCCAGCCCAGGCCGGCGTACAGCGCCGCCAGCGCCAGCGCGCACAGGGCCAGCAGCAGGCGGTCGTGGTGCAGCATGCCGGCCTGCAGCGAGAACGCGATCAGCGGCGTACCAAACACCAGGCTGCCGTCGATCAGGTCACGCTTCTCCGCCGGCTGACGGCGGGCGTACAACAGCGGAATGACCAGGTAGAACGCGAAGAACAGCAGCAGGAACGGTTCCGTGCTGGCGAACTTGTCGGCCTGGTACTGCAGCACGCCCCAGAAGGTGCCGATGCCGAACGTGAAGGCAAAACCGAGCAGGTTCAGCACGCGCCACGGCCGCCACCAGGCGATGGCGAGAATGGCCGCATTGAGCACGGCGTAGTACGAGAACAGCGCGACGTGGTTACCGCTGCCGGTGGAGAGCCAGATCGGGGCCATGAAGCCGGCCAGGATGCCGAGCACGGCCAGGGTGCGCGAGTTCTGCACCACGGCCAGCACGCCAAGGCCGGCAATGAGCAGCACGCTCAGGGCGAAGGCAATGCCGGGGTCGACCAACCCATACCGTTTGAACGCGGCGAAGATGGTAAGCAGCAGGATGCCGATCGCCCCGCCCTGCAGCGCCAGCGCGAACAACCGCCGACGCTCGCGCTGCACCCAGCCGAACACCAGCAGGCCCAGTGCGCCGGCGGCGATGCCGGCCAGGCGCAGTTCGATGGGCGCGTTGAGCCAGCCCTGGTCACTGGCGTACTTGAGCAGTGCGGCGACACCGGCCAGCAGCACCAGCATGCCGATCTTGACCGGCACGTTGCCTTCGGTGAACCAGGCTTTGACGGTATCGATGGCGCGTTCGATGACGTTCGGCCCCTGCGGCACGGCAGGTGCCGGCGGGGTAACCGGCGCGCGTGGCGGCAATGGCGGGGGTGCGGCGCGGGCGGCGACGGGAGCGGGTGTAGGAATCGGTTCGGGTGCGGGTGCCTGCACCACGGGCGCGGCTGGCATTTCCGGCGAAACGGGGGCGCTGTCACGCCACGGCTCGGCCACAGGCGGTTCAGGCGCAGCCGCAGCCTGCGCTGCGTAGCGAGCCTCTTCCAGCGCGGCCACGCGCCGGCGCAGGCCGCCAATCATTACCAGGGCCACCACCAGCAGCACGGGCATGGCCAACAGGACCAGCACGGCCAGGACAATCAACGCTTCCATTCCACGTCATCCTCGATCAAACGCCGCCCCTTCCCCGAGGGTGGGTACCTGCGGCACGGGGTCATCGTACCTGATGTGCCCGGTTCGGCAGGGTGCACGATCCCTGTAGAGCCGGGCTTGCCCGGCTGCTGTTGGATCTGGGCGAACAAACGGTGGCCATGGGAAATGCCAGATCAACGGCGATGTTGGTCCGGGTCATGCGTTACCGGATGTTGGGAATTTCACGGCCGTCGTCTGTCGACCGACGCTACCGGGGCTACGTGCTTTTGATTTTCGATGGCCACCGACGCACTGTCGATGGCGGATCGGGGTGGGCTGGAGGGGGCGTGAGCCGCATGGATGCGGCGATCGAGCTTACATGGACGTACTTGCAGCGTCCCCCGGAACGCCCATCCCGAGCCGCCAAACCAGGGATGCCGTGAACACCGGCTGTTCGCCCAGATCCAACCGCAGCCGGGCAGAGCCCGGCTCTACGTAAAACGGCGCGCCCCTTTTCAGGAACGCGCCGCTTTTGACTTACCGAAAAACCGAATTACTTGGCAGCCACAACCTTGGCCATTTCCAGGCACTTGTTGGAGTAGCCCCATTCGTTGTCGTACCACGACACCAGCTTGACGAAGGTGCCGTCCAGCGCGATGCCGGCTTCGGCGTCGAACACCGAGGTGTGGGTTTCGCCGCGGAAATCGGTGGCCACGACCTTGTCTTCGGTGTAGCCCAGGATGCCCTTCAGCGCGCCTTCGCTCTGTGCCTTCACTTCGGCGCAGATTTCAGCGTAGGTGGCTTCCTTTTCCAGTTCCACGGTCAGGTCGACCACGGACACGTCCGAGGTCGGCACGCGGAAGCTCATTCCGGTCAGCTTCTTGTTCAATTCCGGAATCACCACGCCCACGGCCTTGGCCGCACCGGTGGAGGACGGAATGATGTTTTCCAGGATGCCACGGCCGCCGCGCCAATCCTTGTTGGACGGGCCGTCAACGGTCTTCTGGGTCGCGGTGGCGGCGTGCACGGTGGTCATCAGGCCACGCTTGATGCCCCACTTGTCGTTGATCACCTTGGCCAGCGGGGCCAGGCAGTTGGTCGTGCACGACGCGTTCGAGATGATCGCCTGGCCGGCGTAGGTCTTGTCGTTCACGCCGTACACGAACATCGGCGTGTCGTCCTTCGACGGGGCCGACAGGATCACCTTCTTCGCGCCCGCATCCAGGTGCTTCTGCGCGGTTTCCTTGGTCAGGAACAGGCCGGTGGATTCGATCACCACGTCCACGCCCACTTCGTCCCACTTCAGGTTGGCCGGGTCGCGTTCCTGGGTCAGGCGGATCTTCTTGCCGTTCACCAGCAGGTCGCTGCCGGACACGCTGACGTCAGCCTTGAAGCGGCCGTGCACGGAGTCGTACTTCAGCATGTAGGCCAGGTAATCGGGCTCCAGCAGATCGTTGATGGCCACGATTTCGATGTCATTGCCGAAGTTCAGCACCGCCGAACGCAGCACGTTGCGCCCGATGCGACCGAAACCGTTGATGCCAACCTTGATTGCCATGTTCACAAGCTCCTGCAGCCGCGACGGTGCGGCGCCGATGGAAAGGGACGCCATTCTAGCAAAGCCTGCCCCCCGGCAGCCGGGGCCCCGGGCCGGCTGGCTGACCGCCGGCTGAGCGGCCGGGTCGGATTGATCCGGATCAAGGCGGGGTGAGGCGCGGACGGGAAAACTGGCCCCATTCCACCCCGCAACGAGACACCCTCATGCGCAAGACCTCCACCCTTCTGCTGTCCAGCCTTGCCGTCGCCCTGTCGCTGGCCGCCGCCCCGGCCATGGCCCAGTCCAAGGGCGACTGGACCATCAGTGCCGGCGTGCACCAGGTTGCCCCCAAGTCCGACAACGGCACCCTGGCCGGCGGCCTGGAAGTCGACGTCGACAGCGACATCAAGCCGACCATCACCGGCGAATACTTCATCGCCGACAACCTCGGCATTGAAGTGCTGGCCGCCCTGCCCTTCAAGCACGATATCAACATCAACGGCCTGGGCCGCGTCGGCAGCACCAAGCACCTGCCGCCGGTGGTCACCCTGCAGTACCACTTCAACAGCCAGGGCAAGGTCTCGCCGTTCGTCGGTGCCGGTGTCAACTACACCACCTTCTTCAGCGAAGAAACCACCGGCGCGCTGGCCGGCGCGGACCTGAAGCTGGAAGACTCCTGGGGCCTGGCCGCCCACGCCGGCCTGGACTTCAAGGTCGCCGAGAACGGTTCGCTGCGCGTTGACGTGCGCTGGATCGACATCGACAGCAAGGTCAAGCTGAACGGCGAAAAGATCGGCACCGTCAACATCGACCCGCTGGTGTACGGCGTGGCCTACGTCTTCAAGTTCTGATCGGCGGATCAGAACCCAACCGAGCAACACCCCTCGCAGCAAAGCATTTGCCCCGGCCCCGGCCGGGGCTTTTTTGTTCTGCTGCTGGCCAGATGCGGTCAAGATCGTCGGCACCATCGCCCGCTAGAATGCGCCGATGAAGATCTCCTCCCTGTTCCGTGCCAGCACCCTCGCCCTGGCCCTCACCTTTGTTTCCACCGATGCCCTGGCCTGGGGCGCACAAGGCCATCGCCTGGTGGCGCGCGTCGCTGAGTCACGCCTGACCCCGACCACCCGTGCCGAGGTCGACCGCCTGCTCGCCAACGAACCGGTGCCAACGCTGGCCGGCGTGGCCCCTTGGGCCGACGAACTGCGCGCCAAGGACCCGGGCCTGGGTCGGCGCTCGGCGCGCTGGCATTACATCAACATGGGCGAGGACGACTGCCAGTACCAACCCGCCAGCCAGTGCGCCAACGGCAACTGCGTGGTCGAGGCGCTGAAGGCGCAGACCGCCATCCTCGGTGACCGCAGCCGCTCCGATGCCGAACGCGCGCAGGCACTGAAGTTCGTGGTGCATTTTGTCGGCGACATCCACCAGCCGATGCATGCCGGTTACGGCCACGACAAGGGCGGCAACGACTTCCAGGTGCAGTACAACGGTCGTGGCACCAACCTGCATTCGCTGTGGGACAGCGGCATGCTCAATACCCGCAAACTGGATGACGACGCCTATGCCGCGCGCCTGAACAAGCTGCCGAAGCCGAAGTTCAGCAAGCGCGCCAACATCAATGCCGACGCAGTGGCGTGGGCTGAAGCCAGCTGCCGGATTGCCATTGCACCTGGCGTTTACCCACCGAAGCGTACGCTTGAGGCAGGCTATACCGACACCTACCTGCCGGTCGCCGAGCGCGAACTGCGTCTGGCCGGCGAACGCCTCGCCGTGCTGCTCAACGACACGCTGGGGAAACGCTGAGGATCTGATCATGCCGCTGCACGTTGCCGCTTTCTTCCACCCCGACAGCCATACCTTCAGCTACGTGGTGCATGACCCGGCCTCGCTGCAGGCGGCAGTGATCGACCCGGTGCTGGACTACGATCCCGACACCGACGCGCTGGGTGAAGCACCGTTGCAGGCGCTGCGCGCCCACGTGGATGCGCATGGACTGCAGGTGCGCTGGCTGCTGGAAACCCACGCGCATGCGGATCATGTGAGCGCCGGCCGCCGGCTCAAGCAGCAGTGGCCGCAGGCAACATTGGCGATGGGCGAAGACATCACCCAGGTGCAGCGCACGTTTGCCCCGCGCTATGGGATGGACGTGCCCGCCAACGGTGCGCCGTTCGACCACCTGTTCGTCGATGGCGAGCGATTTGCGCTGGGCGAGCTGGATGCCGAGGTGATCGCGGTGCCGGGCCACACCCCGGACAGCGTGGCCTACCGGATCGGCGATGCGCTGTTCACCGGCGACTCGTTGTTCATGCCGGATGGCGGCACGGCGCGCTGCGATTTTCCCGGTGGTGATGCTGGGCTGCTGTATCGCTCGATCCAGCGCCTGCTGGCGCTGCCCGATGCGACCCGTGTGTTCGTCTGCCATGACT
The DNA here is from genome assembly GCF_032103445.1 of Stenotrophomonas sp. GTDB lineage: Bacteria > Pseudomonadota > Gammaproteobacteria > Xanthomonadales > Xanthomonadaceae > Stenotrophomonas. The sequence goes on along the minus strand of NZ_DAMDFR010000003.1, from coordinate 9,714 downwards.
ATGGTCCGGGCGGGCGCAAGGTGGCCAACGAAACCACCATCGGGGCGCAGCGTGAGCACAACATCCATCTGCGCGATGGGGTGAGCGAGGCGGAGTTTGTCGCCACGCGGCAGGCGCGTGACGCCACCTTGGCCGAGCCGAAGCTGATGCATCCTTCAGTGAAAGCGAATATCCAGGGTGGCGCGTAGAGCCGGGCTTGCCCGGCTGTTCCGGGAGCCGGGCAAGCCCGGCTCTACGTCAATGTTGGCGCGCGATACGTCAGAGTTGGCGTACGTTACGTCGGTGTTGCCGCGCGATACGTCAGTGCTGGCGCAGGATCTGCTGGCCTTTCACGATTTCGAAGCTGAAGGCATACAGCAGACTGACCGCCACCGGCTCAACACGTTCAGCATCACGACAATCCCCCCGGTCTTCCGGCACCTGGCCCGGGGCGAAATGGCACACTGCAGCGGGTGAGAAGCGCCACTGTGCCACCGCCTCCTGCGCCGCCTGCACCAGCACCGTGTTCTCCGCCGCAGCACCGGCCCGACATTCCGGCCGGTCATTGAGCAGCACGCTGCGCTCGACCCTGCCTTCCGCGTTCACCACCACCTGCAGGCAGACCTGGGTGGGAGGCAGCTCCCGACGTGGATCGCGCTCGCCCAGCACCGGCTGCGGCCCCCCATACAACTGCGGCATGCGATAGCCCTCGGTGGCACCCAGTTCGTAGGCCGCCACCGCGCCACTCCCGCCACCAGGTGCCGCAGCTGCCAATCGCCGGTGGTCGACGTTCTCGCTGCGCGTGTCTACCGTGGTGATGGCAGGCTGGCTGGCACAGCCGGTGAGCAGCAGTGCCGCCAGCAGCCCTCCCCACCTCATGGTGCAGGAGCCTCGTCATTCATTTGGAACGTGACCGGGATCTTCAGTGCGGAGGCCACCGGCTTGCCATCACGCAGCGCCGGCTTGAACGTCCATGCGCGCGCCGACGTCACCGCCGCATCCTCGAACACACCCGCCGGCGTTGCGCTCAGCACGCGCACATCGGTGACGCGACCGTCTGCGCCCACCTCGACACGCAGGTCGACCTTGCCTGACACGCCTTGCTCGAAGGCTGCGGTCGGGTACTTCGGTGCCGTGGTATTGATCACCTGGGCCCCCACGGTTTCCGCGCTGCCGGCCGGGACGGGCTCTGCTTCAAAGCCGATCGAGGGTGTTCCGGCACCGCCCTGGCTGGCCCACGCCATGCTGCACAGTCCAATGCACAGCCCCACCACCACGACCTGACCGGATACCCACGGCAACGCCTTCCGCTTGTTCTGCTTCAACATGGCAATTCGCTCCTTCAACATCGGCTGGCTGCGCCAATGACAGGCCATCGGCGCAACCGGGTGGACCAGCTGCGCCTTGAGCAGCGTGCTGGCATAGAGCCGGCGCAATGCCGGATGGGAATCCACCGTGCGCGCATCGCAGGCCAGCTCCTGGTCACACAGGAAGCGGCGCGTCGCCCACGGCAACAGCGGATGGAACCAGAACACGCAACGCAGCACAGCAACGGCGAGGTTGGCCCAGTGATCGCGGTGGGCACGGTGGCTGCGCTCGTGCTGGAGGACGAGATCACGCTCGGCCACGCTGAAGCGCAGATCGAAGTCCGGGCCCACGACAATGCGCGGTTCCAGCACGCCGACCAGCGCCGGCAAACCGGGGTCCGCACTGGCCTGCCAGCTGCCGTCGGAACGCGGAGACAGCGGCCCCATTGCCTGCATGAAGCGGCGTTGCGCGCGAATCTGCACTACCGCCACGCCCACGGCACCGGCCAACCACACGGCGACCAGCAGCGCGGGCCACAGCGGTGCATCGGCCGGCAGCAGCGGGGTTGTCAGCACGGTCCCGAATGCGCGCACCGGTGCGGCCTCGATCACGGCTACTGCGGGCACCGGCAGCAAGGGGGCCAGCAGCGCCAGCGGCAGCAACCACCAACTCCGGTACACCACTGCCGCGCCGCCCAGCCGCTTCAGCAACGGGCGCGCCATCGCAATCAGCAGCACCGCAATGGAGCCCCATGCACTGGTCAGCAACAAGACCTGCAGCAGACTAGTCATGGTCCAGCTCCTGGATCAGCTTCTTCAATTCGGCGATGTCCTGCGCGCTCAGCTCCCCGCGCTGGCTGAAATGGGCGACCAGCGGGGCGACCCGGCCGGCAAACAGCTTGTCCAGCAGGCCGCTGCTCTGCTCGGCCACCCAGCTCTGACGCTGCAGCACCGGCGAGTACAGATAGCGCCGGCCGTCCCGGCTGGCGCTGATGGCGCCCTTGGTGAGCAGGCGGTTGAGCAGGGTCTTGATGGTGGGCTCGGCCCAGTCGCGGTCGGCCAGCGCGGCCACCACGTCATCGGCCCCGAGCGGATGCCGCGCCCACAGCACTTCCATGACAATCGCTTCGGCTTCGCTGATCTGGCTCATCATTTACACCCGTAATCGACGGTTCGATTACGCACGTAATCAAACCCGATGTCAAGCCTTTGTCAACACCGGATTCATGGGCGCGCTGCCACGATCTCAAAAGATTTCACGTTGGGCAGGACAGCACTGGATGACCGATCACCTTACCGACCTGGACGCCGCCGTCGATTGGCTGCTGCAACGGGTGAATGGCCCGCTGCGGATTGGCGCACCGCTGGCGCTGGGCAAGCCGCACCGCCTGCTCAATGCGCTGTACGCGCGGGTGGAAAGCGATGCGTCGCGGCCGTTGCAGTTGTACACCGCGCTGTCGCTCAACCCGCCGAAGCCGCCCTCGGGGGGACTGGAAGGCCGCTTCATGGCCCCGTTCGCCGAACGTCACTTCGGTGCGGACTTCCCGCGCCTGGCCTATGCCGACGCCGTGGCGCGTGACCGCCTGCCGGCGCACGTGCAGGTGGAAGAGTTCTACATGCAGTCCGGCGCGCTGCTGGGCTCGTCACAGGCACAGCGCGGCTACACCAGCCTGAACTACACGCATGCCGCCGATGCGGTGGCGCAGCGCGCGCCGCACGCCATTGTGCAGAAGGTAGCGATGCGCCCGGACGACCGCCGGCTGTCGCTGTCGTGCAACAACGACATCACCCAGGACACGCTGGACGCGATGGCCGCACGCGGGCTGCCGCGCCCGCTGCTGATCGCCGAGATCGATCCGCAGTTGCCGTACCTGGGTGGCTCGGCCACGGTGGATGTGACCTTCTTCGACCTGGTGATCACCCCGCCGCCGCCCTACCCGGCCCTGTTCGGGCTGCCGCGCCAGCCGGTCAGCGACGCGGATTACGCCATTGGCCTGTACGCGAGCACCCTGGTGCGCGACGGCGGCACGCTGCAGATCGGCATCGGCACGCTGGCGGACGCGATCAGCCACGCGCTGGTACTGCGCCACACCGACAACGCACGCTACCGGCAGATCCTGCGGGCGCTGGATCCGGAGCTGGAGCAGAATCCCACAGTGCTGGAATGCGGCGGGCTGGAGCCGTTCGAAGTGGGCCTGTATGGCTGCAGCGAAATGCTCAACGAAGGCTTCCGCCGGCTGGTTCAGACCGGGGTGATCCGGCGCAAGGTGCACGACGATCTGGCGCTGATGCAGCGGATCGAGAACGGCAGCACGCTGAGCATCGACCACGCCACGCTGGAAGCGGAGGGCGAGTATCTGCACGGCGCGTTCTACCTGGGTTCGCCGGATTTCTACCAGTGGCTGCGCGACCTGCCGGAAGACGAGTGCCGGGCGATCGGCATGCGCCGGATCAGCGAGATCAACCAGCTGTACGGCGGAAACGAGACGCTGGAGCGATTGCAGCGCCGCCATGCGCGCTTCTTCAACTCCTGCATGATCGCCACCGCGCTGGGCGCGGCAACCTCGGATGCATTGGAAGATGGCCGGGTGGTGTCGGGCGTGGGCGGCCAGTACAACTTCGTGGCGATGGCACATGCCTTGCCGGAAGCGCGCAGCGCCCTGATGTTCCGGGCCACGCGCGAGGATGCGCGGGGGCTGCAGTCGAACGTGCGCTGGAACTACGGGCACACCACCATTCCCCGGCACCTGCGCGACATCTACATCAACGAGTACGGCATTGCGGATCTGCGCAACCTGACCGATGAGGATTGCGTGGTGAACATGACCGCGATTGCCGATGCCGGTTTTCAGGACGATCTGCTGCAGACGGCGAAGGCATCGAAGAAGCTGGCGACGTCGTTTGCTGCGCCGGCGCGGTGGCGCGAACGCAACAGTGCGGCGGCGGTGAGTGCGGCATTGGCACCGTTCCGTCACTCCGGCGAACTGCCGGACTATCCGCTGGGCAGTGATTTCACCGAGGTCGAGCAGCATTTGGTGAAGGCGCTGGGCTGGTTGAAGCAGAACACGCTCACCCGCGGCGGAAAGCTGCGCACGGTGCTGGCGGCGTTACGTCAGCCGGCCGGTGATGGCGACGTGGTGTATCTGCAGCGCATGGGGTTGGATGCACCTAAGACGTTCGGCGAGAAGCTCGAGGCGCGGTTGGTGCGATTGGGGTTGGCGCGGACGGCTTGACGGCGTATGCCGGTGCGCTTGCAAATGTGACGTAGAGCCGGGCTTGCCCGGCTGCTGTTGGTTTTGGGCGAACAGCCGGTGGTCATCGGTTTCCGTGTTTGGACGTGCCGGGGTGGGTTTGCGGGACACGCCGTGAACCCGTCCATGGGGGCTCGTAGAAAACATCCATGTTTTCTACGGTCCCGCAAACCCACCCCGGCACGCCCCAGACAGTTGGCCGGTGGCCATGGGAGGGCCACGGCAACATCAACGGCGATGTCGATGTGGGGTCATGCGTTACCGGATGTTGAGGATTTCACGGCCGTCGTCTGTCGACCGACGCTACCGGGATTACGTGCATCTGATTTTCGATGGCCACCGATGGTCTGTCGTGGCGGCTCGGGGTGGGCTGGAGGGGGCGTGAGCCGCATGGATGCGGCGATCGAGGCTACATGGACGTACTTGCGCCGTCCCCCGGAACGCCCATCCCGAGCCGCCAAACCAGAACAACGTTGACCGCCGGCTGTTCGCCCACAACCAACAGCAGCCGGGCAGAGCCCGGCTCTACGGAAATCGTGCAATCAGGACATGGCAAACAAAAACGGCGCTCACCGTTGCCAGTGAGCGCCGTTGGGTTTCATGCAGGCAACGATCAGTTGGCCAGCTGTGCCTTGGCGGCGGCGACCACGTGTTCGGTGGTGATGCCGAAGTGCTTGTACAGCGCGTCCGCCGGGGCCGAGGCACCGAAGGTGTCGATGCCGACCACGGCACCGTCCAGACCCACGTACTGACGCCAGAAACCGGTCACGCCGGCTTCAACGGCCACGCGGTTGCGCACCGCGTTCGGCAGCACCGCTTCGCGGTAGCCCGCGTCCTGGCGCTCGAACACGTCGGTGGACGGCATCGACACCACGCGGGTCTTGATGCCGGCCGCGTCCAGTTCGACCTTGGCCGCAACCGCCAGGCTCACTTCCGAACCGGTACCGATCAGGATCACGTCCGGCACGCCGCCTTCGGCGTCGGCCAGCACGTAACCGCCACGGGCGATCTGCGCCACCTGTTCGGCGTTGCGCGGCTGGTGCGGCAGGTTTTGGCGGCTGAACACCAGGCAGCTCGGGCCATCCTGGCGGGTGATCGCCGACTTCCAGCTCACCGCCGATTCCACCGCGTCGCACGGACGCCACACGTCATTGTTCGGGATGTAACGCAGCGAGGCCAGGTGCTCCACCGGCTGGTGGGTCGGACCGTCTTCGCCCAGACCGATCGAGTCGTGGGTGTAGACGTGGATCGCGTGCGCCGGAATCAGCGCGCTCATGCGCACGCCATTGCGGGCGTAATCGCTGAACACCAGGAAGGTGGCGTCGAACGGAATGAAGCCGCCGTGCAGGGCCAGGCCGTTGGCGATGGCGGTCATGCCGAACTCGCGCACGCCGTAGTACACGTAGTTGGCGTTCGGGTCGTCAGTGGCGACCGACTTGCTGGCCTTCCACAGGGTCAGGTTCGAATGCGCCAGGTCGGCCGAACCACCGACCAGTTCCGGCAGCAGCGGAGCGAATGCTTCAATCGCCAGCTGCGATGCCTTGCGCGAGGCGATGGTCGGGCCTTCGGCCTGCACCTGGGCGATGTAGGCGTCAGCCTTCGCCAGGAAGTCTTCCGGCAGTTCGCCACGCGAACGGCGGGTCAGTTCTTCAGCTTCGGCCGGGAACTGCGCCGCGTACTTGTCGAACTGCTGTTCCCACTCGGCCTGACGCAGGGTGCCGGTGCCACCGGCGCGCCAGCCGGCGTAGATTTCTTCCGGAATCTCGAACGGACCGTAGTTCCAGCCCAGCGCCTTGCGGGTGGCTTCCAGCTCATCCTTGCCCAGCGGTGCGCCGTGGCTGGATTCCTTGCCGGCCTTGCCCGGCGAACCGAAACCGATGGTGGTGCGGCAGCAGATCAGGGTCGGCTTGTCGAACTGCGCCAGCGCGCTGTCGATCGCCGCCTTGATGCTGTCCGGGTCGTGGCCATCGACGCCGCGCACCACGTTCCAGCCATAGGCCTCGAAACGCTCGGGGGTGTTGTCGGTGAACCAGCCTTCGGTGTTGCCGTCGATGGAGATGTGGTTGTCGTCCCAGAAGCAGACCAGCTTGCCCAGACCCCAGGTGCCGGCCAGCGAGGCGGCTTCGTGGGACACGCCTTCCATCAGGCAGCCGTCGCCCAGGAACACCCAGGTGCGGTGGTCGACGATCTCATGCTCGGGGCGGTTGTAGCGCTGTGCCAGCAGCTTTTCCGCCAGCGCGAAGCCGACCGCGTTGGCCAGGCCCTGGCCGAGCGGACCGGTGGTGGTTTCCACGCCGGGGGTTTCATGGCGTTCCGGGTGGCCGGCGGTCTTGCTGCCGAGCTGGCGGAACTGCTTGAGCTGCTCGATCGGCAGGTCATAGCCGCTCAGGTGCAGCAGCGCGTACTGCAGCATCGAGCCGTGGCCGTTGGACAGCACGAAGCGGTCGCGGTTGAACCACTTCGGGTTGTTGGGATTGTGACGGAGGTAGTCGTTCCAGAGCACTTCGGCGATATCGGCCATGCCCATCGGCATGCCGGGATGCCCGGACTTGGCGGTTTCGACCGCATCAGCGGCAAGGAAGCGGATGGCGTTGGCCAACTGGCGGCGGGTGGGCTGCGTCATGGTTCTGTCGGGGTCGGGAGGCTCCCGCAATTTGCGGGCAGCCTATTGTCCCACAGTCGACCGACCGGGTCAGGACAGAAGCGTCAGCCTTGTGAAGGCGGGCACGGAAACAGAAACGCCCCGCTGGGCGGGGCGTCGGGTGCTGCAAGCCGTCCGATTACGGGGCCTGCAGGGCAGCCTCAATCACGCCACAGGTGGAGGCGCGCTGGAACTTTTCGCTGGTGTTGTGGGTGGGCGGGGTCGTTTTGGTCACACTGACCTTGGACGAATTCTTGCCTTGCGGCTCGACCATGACGTTCCACGGCAGAGTTACCATGCCCTTGTCACCCTTGGTCTGCTGCTCGAACTGCAGCATGCCGATGTCCTTGTCTTCGGACGTGAAGGTCAGGCCAGCCTTCACACCTTCGCGCTTGATGCGCTTGAGAGCCGTCTCTGCACTGACCGGCACCACGCCCCAGTTGGTGAACTTGCGGCCTGCGAAGAAACTACCTTCCTGCACGTAGTTGGCCTCGCAGTCCTTCTTTACTTTGGCACTCTCAGCGCTGGCGTCCTGTGCGCTGGCGTCGAACGCCAGCAGACCCAGTGCCGCCACGATCAGATACTTCCTCATCTTTGTTGCTCCTTTCCCCGCACGGCGCCGGCGCGGCGCCTTCCATGCGCCGGGGCAGTATCCATGGCCTGCCGCGCAGGATCAATTGCCGGACGCGACAGATTCCGGAGTGTGATGCTCGTCACTTTCACCCTTGGCCACCAGCGTGGTCAGGGCCAGGTCGCCGGTGACGTTGAGCGCAGTGCGGCACATATCCAGGAAGTGATTCACGCCGAGAATCAGGCCGATGCCCATCGGGTCGACGCCGACCATGGCGCAGATCATCGCCACCACCGGCAGCGATCCTGACGGCACGCCAGCCGTGCCGATGCCGCCCAGGATGCAGACCACCATCACCATCAGCTGCTGGGTGATGCTGAGCTCCACGCCGAAGAACTGGGCCAGGAAGATCACGGTGACACCTTCAAACAACGCGGTGCCGTTCTGGTTGGCGGTGGCCCCCACGGTCAGCACGAAGCGCGAGACGCGCTGCGGCAGGCCCATCTGGTCGGCCACGCGCAGCGCGGTCGGCAGGGTGGCATTGCTGGAAGCCGTGGAGAAGGCCATCACCGTAGCCTCCTGGGTGTCGCGGAAGAAGGCCAGCGGCGAACGCCCGGACAGCCACACGGCGACGCCGTAGCTGACCACCATGTGCAGCCCCAGCGCCAGCACCACCACGCCCACATACGCACCCAACCGCACCAGCAGGTCGAAGCCGAAAATCGCGGCCAGGTTGAACATGAAGCAGGCCACGGCGTACGGGGCCAGGCGGATGACCAGGTTGATCAGGGTCATCGAGATCTCGAACACGCCCTCGATGCCCTTGCGCAGCGTGGCCACCTTGTCTTCCGGTGACAGCACCATGCCGATGCCGAACATCAGCGCAAAGAACATCAGCGACAGAATCGCGCCGTTGCTGGAGGCGGCGGCCAGCACATTGCTCGGCACGATCGACAGCAGCATGTCCATGCCCTTGGGCTGCTCGCCGATGTTGGCGACGATCTCGCGGCTGCGCTCGACGTTCTCGTGCAGCAGCTGGGCGGCCATGGCCGGGTCCACGCCAACACCCGGCTTGAGCACGTTGACCAGCACCAGGCCGATACCCACCGCCACGCCGGACAGCACCACGGTGTAGGCCAGGGTCTTCCAGCCGATCCGGCCCAGGGCGCGGATGTCGCCCATCTCCGACACGCCCATCACCAGCGCCGAGAAGATCAGCGGCACGATCAGCATGAAGATCAGGTTGAGGAACAGCCCCGACAACGGGGTGGTGACGTAGGTCATCACCGCGCGGGCGGCTTCGGTCAGGCCACCGATGTTGCCCTCGAGGGCATGCACGATCAGGCCCAGGACCAGGCCCAGTCCGAACCCGATGAACATTTTCCAGTGCAGGGGGAGTTTCTGCCGGGGCGGCGTCTGCCCGGGGGTTGCGGCCTCAGTCATCGAGCGGTGTTCCTATGGTGATCGGACAGCTTAGCAAAGCCGGCAGGGACTACCGGGCACCCCTCAACGGCCCGGGGGATACAAGGGTGCCAGGCCAGTGTGGTCAGTCGACGCCACCGGCCGCCAGTGCGGTCCGTCATGGAAGGCCCGGCGCAGGGTCTGCCTGGCCACGGCCACGCCACCGCCATTCCGGCTCCAGCGCGCGGCCTGCATGGCCTGCAGGGCCTGGCGCTGGTCGGGTTCAGCCAGCGCTGCCAGCACATCGTCCAGACCCCGCAGCCCGCCCATGCGGGCCAAGGTGGCAATCACATCGTCCAGGCCGCCGGTATCCAGTTGCTGGCGCAGTTCCGCCAGCGTGGGCGACCGCCGGGTCCCAGCCGCAACAGCAGGGGCGCTGACCACCGGCTGCCGGCGGCGACGCCAGCCCCATGCCAGGGTCAGCAGCCACAGCAGCGCGAACCCAGCCGCTGCGGCGATCCAGCCCCAGGGACGGGCCGGTGCGGCCGCCGGCAACGCAGGTGA
>NZ_DAMDFR010000002.1:0-171472 GCF_032103445.1 Stenotrophomonas sp. | reverse complement strand
GCATTGGCGGCCTAGTTCCACTTTTGGCGACAGCTAGAAGTGGGGGGATTACCGAAGGAGTGGATCACGCGTCGAGAGGCTAGCCTCCAGCTTCAGCGCGCCCGAGGTGAACCGTTGGGCAAGCGAATGACCTGGGGCGAACTGATCGGGTGGTATGAGCTTCGGGAGCGCCAAGGGGAAGAATGGGGGCGATCCAAGAAGGCAGACCTGGCCAGGCTCAAGATGGCCAGTTTAAGGGATCGCCGGGCCGACAGCCTGACTCGCCAGGACTTCATTCATTACGTAGAGGGACGCCGCGCCGAGGGCGCGGGCCCTGCTACGGCTGCAAACGACCTGATTTGGCTCCGCATGGTCTTCAAGACCGCCACGGCTGTCTTGGGGCTACCTACCCCGCTGCATGCCCTGGATGAGGCGGCAACTTTTCTTCGTGGGGAGCGGATCACTGCAAAATCGCGCCAAAGGCAGAGACGCCTCTCAGAAGCCGAGGAGCGGAGTCTCATCGCCTACTTCACCGAGCGCGATCAGCGTGCCGACATCCCTATGGTGGAGATCGTGAGGTTCGCGCTGGCCTCGGCGCGACGCCAAGAAGAAATTACCCGCTTGCAGTGGAAAGACTTGAACCGTGAACGCGGCACCGCGCTCCTGCGGGACGTAAAACACCCGCGACTCAAGACTGGGAACCACAAGGTTTTCAAGGTTTCTCCAGCCGCTTGGGAACTGATCGAACGACGTAGGAGCTCGGCTACCAGTCCATTGGTGTTTCCCTACAATTCCAAGTCAGTTGGTGCAGCCTTTACTCGCGCCGTACACGTTCTAGGCATTCCTGACCTTCGCTTCCACGACCTTCGCCATGAAGCGACGTCACGCTTGTTTGAGAAAGGCTACAGCATTCAAGAAGTTGCGCAATTCACTCTGCATGAATCTTGGGCGACGTTGAAGCGGTATACGCATCTCAGACCTGAGGATGTGCCGGACCGCTAATTGCCAGGCGGAAGTCGTTAACGTGTTGCGGGCACACCTGTCTGAGTTCCGCAATGTCAACGCGTGAGACGTTGGCAAGTCCACGCTGCGGGAGGCAATCACCCTACTGTTGTACCCCACGAGTGGATCGGTGCTGAGTGATACCGAATGCCTCAACCGTCTCGTGGAGCGAGAACTTCTCATAAGGGAGGTAACGTCTCTCCCCGTCACTTCCGGCGTAAATGATCAGCCCTGGACCGCGTGTCCGTGGGAGGCAGTAGTCGTCTGCGGCCCTACTTCACTGGAAGTGTTCGGCCGTCCCGCATGCATTCCATCAGCCTTTGCTCGTACTCGTACGAGCCTTCTTTCAGTTGGGCGAGTCCGGTGCAAGCACGCGCTTCGAAGAACGCCAAGTGGGACGCCAGCACTGCCCCGCCTATAGGCACAGCAAAGGTGAGCACCACCAAGACGCCGAACCCCCTCGGGTTCATGTCCCAAATTGACTTGCGCATCTGTCCTCCAATTGAGGGCATGACGTTCGCAGACGATTCCGGCGTGTTCTAGTCAGGGATTTCCTGACATGGATGACTTGGCTACGGCTTGGATTGAATACCCAATTGGCCGCGCCAGAAGGCAAGCGCCTGCGATAGGAGCCCTCGCATGCTCACGTGTCGGCCGTCGGGGCGTTCGAAGTAGATTTCCACTGCCTCAGCGAACACGCCTTGGCCAAAGGGAGCATTGAATAGGCTTGGCGTCACCTTCAGCTGGTCCGCTCTGTCGATCTGCCGGACGCGTGATTGAATTGAGGCCAGCCTCCCGTGCTTGGCGGCATCGGCCGCATCGGCGAGTAGACGCAGATCTGGATAGAGAGCTGTCAAGGCATCGCGGCCCTGACTAACCGCGTCGGTCATGTCCTTCCTAGTGGACCCTCCCGCATAGCTGCCCATCACCCAGTAATCGACCATGTGAGAGGTCACGATCAGCGACAATATCCCTCGGCGGAACTCCCACGGCCGCTCGAAGTATTCGGTGCAGGTCGGTTCGACTATCAAGGCGAAGTAGTTCTGGGCTTCAACCCGCATTGGAGGATCTCACTATGGAATTTGGTGGATGGCATGATCGGCAATGCAGGAATATCCTCTCAGACACTAGTCGTAGAGTGAGCATGGGCATCAGCACTTCGACTCACTACAGTTTGACCTGCAAAGGCTGTGGGGCCGTGGACACTCCCTCGGCGCACCAGCGGGGCTTTGCTTACTCTGGAGGCAACTGGAGCGGGCCAGATTCCAACGCTTTCTCGCTGCGCACCGAGGAATTGCACGAAGAGGATGCCATCAAGCCCGCGACTTTTCCTTGCGCGGGTCGGTGTTAGCCGTGATCACGCGTACCGGTCTTTGAGCCTCGTGGATGGCGACGACGCCAGTTGAGCTCGTGGTAGGAACTGAAGTGGCTGATTAATGTGAGGGATGAACTGGTCCGGCACTCAATGCAGGGGAGCGCCCAATGTGGCAGCTAAGTCTATTTCAGAGCGATTTCTAGAATTGGCCCAAGGGGCCGAAGGGGGGGACGGTGAAGGGAATTCTGGTGCTTGCTGCGGGGCTGGCGTTGGCATGGGGAAGCCTGGCTGATGCGCGCGACGTTCGGGTCCGTGGCTACTTCAAAAAGGACGGAACATACGTCGCTCCACACTACAGAAGTGCGCCCAACCGCACGCCCCTAGATAACTACTCGACCCAAGGGAACTACAACCCTCACACCGGACAACCCGGCAAAGTGAATCCCTACGCCTTGCCCACCACGGCGCATCAGCAGGGATCTATTCAATCGACCCCGCCGACAGCGGTCTATTACTTCACAACCACCCCTCACATACACGAGGAGGCGGCTCCCTCTGACGTGCCGGTGGTTCAGGTGAATGAAGCTTGGCCGCATTGGCGGGCACCTGCCTCAGTCGGGATGCCTGCTCAAAATTCGGATGCCTGTTCGGAGTTCTTGATCGCAGCAGACGAGCTAGCCAGGGCAGCGCAGAACCTCGCTCGATGCTCATCGAGAATGGATCCGGCACAGTCCTGCAGCTATGAATCCGCTGACTCAGCAAAGGCCGCAGTACGCTATCAAGTCGCTGCAAGCGTCCTCCAGCGCAGCGGGATGGGCTGCGAAAGATAGCGTGGGGTTACGCGTGACGTCACCGTAACGTCAACCCGCCGGAGCAGGGCTTACAAGCGAAACCTGATCTGGCGACTATCCACATACCGACATATTTCACACCCGGCGGGATGAGGTGCCTGTTAGGGTTTGGCTTGCAGGGGGCGATTTACATTGGGGGGCATGGCATGACGCTTCACGCTCTCGTTTACTTCAGCCAAGCCGTGCCGGGGCTGACTATTGATCAGATCGACGATTTGACTCGCGACGCCGCCGCGCACAATCAGATCGCCGGCGTGACGGGCATTCTGTTCACGGACGGCAATCGCTTCCTGCAGTACATTGAGGGGCCAGAGGACGGCTTGAATCTCACCTATTCCCGAATCCTGAACTCCCGGAGCCACACCTGAGATCGTGGAGCTAGGTCGCAGTCGGGGCGGCCAGCGCCGCTTTCCCTACTGGTCGATGCACTGGCTGCTTGTGGACGAGCCTGAGCTGCGCATCGCAGTTCGCAGCGATTGGCGGGGATTAGCTCATCGTCGCGTGGGCGCGGTGAAGGGTATGGCACAAACTGGGATTGACCGTATGCACTCGCTGGCCAGCCCGTACATCAACTAGAAAGCCGTGGCTGAAGATCTCGGCCCGCAGTCTGACCCTAGCTCTTGGCGGGTTTCGCGCCGGCTTAACAGCGGGCGTCGCAGATTTGGAGGCAGTGCGGGGAGACATCCGCCTAAGGGCCTTGTGCCCACCCTGGCAGATTCCACCCGAATGCGTGGTCGCCCCCGCCGACTCCCTCGGCTTGACTGCGCATTCGGGGCCAGGTCTTCCCAACGCCAACCGAGCTGCACCGTCGTCCTGCAGGAGGCTAGCGACCCGTGAGCATTCTCAACGTGCTGCTCAATAACGACCGTCTTCTGGTGGCCGTCGATACCCTCGCGGAAGACGCCTATACGGGTCGGCACTCGGCCGGCGCGAAGTTGTTGCTGATCCCACAGCACAACCTAGTACTGGCCAGTCGGGGATCTGCCCAATTCTTCCCCAAGATCTATGAGCTTTGCCTGCAGGCCAGCTTTCTGGCCGACTTCACCATTGAGGGCTTGGCCGCAGAGATTGGGCCAACGATGGACCGACTCTGGCCGGGCTACGTGGAGGCTGCTGAAGCAGCAGCGTTGCCTGTACACCACTTGAGGACTGAGATCGTGCTTGGGGGCTGGTCGGGCCGGCTGGGCCGAATGACGGCTACCGCCTATGCCAAGCACGCGTCGGAAACTCCCGCGCTGATCCAGCCCCTGATCGGGGGTCTCGCTTCCCCAGGAGAGCCGCTGCGGGGCAGGCCCGACAGCTTTGACCCGGTAGAGGTGTTTCAGGCCGGCGTGCTACAGGCGACCTATCTGAACGACAAGAATGGCCGTCAGGTAGCCGGGGGGGCGTTGTTGGTAGCTCACCTCAGGCAGCGGGAGGCCCGGATCAATGAATGGCCTTTTGTACAACCGGGCTTGGTGCGGAAGGAGCGGACCGCGGCCGGTGAACCTGCCACTGGCTGAAAGGCAGTCCCTGAGGCGCACCTCAGTCAGATCTCCGGACTTTGGTTGCCAATGCATGACCGAACCATAGAGCCAGGTTCTATTTGAACTCCGTGCCATCAACGCCGAAGCGGTCGGCGAGCTGCTGGGCGTGGCCGGGCGGCTGGTGCTGGAGACGATTGCCTGTCGCCACAATTTCCCGGTCCGGTTTTCCATGCGTCCCGCCACATGGATTGCCGGCGAGGTGCTGAAGTGGCGAGAGGCTAACCGAGCCGGTCGGCGAGTTCGCAGCTGCAGGATCGTCTGAGGCGTTAGATTGTGGATAGGGGCAACATTTTGGAACGTCGGTTGAGGCAGGACTCCGTTGCCTGGTTCAACCTAGGGTGACAACTGACCTAGAAGACACCTCTACGCCACAGGGAGCGGTATCAGAGCTACTGAGAACTTGGCAGCCCGTTCAGATTCGGGCGAGAAAACACTACTTCTGTTCAGGTATAAGTGATTGAAAGATAAATTTAAAGTTAACTTATCTTCAGCTTATCCACAGAAATGAACGTTGTGCATAGTTTTGTCCGTTGATGTTGGTGCGGCACTTGTGCTAGCCGAATTTGTAACACTAGAATCCCACCTAAGATCCCATGGCACCTTGCCGCAAAGATCTTGCGGCCGGTCAATGGACCGGCCTTTTTGTCTCGAAGACTATGGATAGCGAGACCCAATCTATGGCTACGAAAAGAGAAAACGCAGTAGTGATTCGTCATCAAGAATCCAGTGACGGCAAGCATGCCGTCGACGCTCAGTTGCGCGTGCTTATCCTTCCTTCGGAGGATGGGGGCTATGTCGCTCAGGGCTTGGAGATCGATTACTTAACCACCGGTCAGACCGTGGAGGAGGTTCGAGAGAACTTCGCTCAGGGGTTGCTGCGTACGATCGAGGCTTACATCAAGCGGAATCGTCCGCTGGACGCTCTTTTCACCAAAGGTAAGACTCCCGCTGAGGCGTGGGGGCTGTGGTTAGACAGCGAAAGCAAGGATGTTTTGACCTGCGGCACAGTCGTGGCGTTGGACATTCCCGACGACACCAAGTTCTTTAAGACACTTTCGTTCCGAGAAGCTGAGATCGCCCACGCAGCATGAGAATCCGCAAAGGGCCATGGGACGGCGCTCAACCTAGAACACATGTGCTGCAGGTTTTGAGGGAGCATGGTGTGCAGGTGGAGGCCGAGGGATCCGACTGGTACGAGTTGGTGGACGCGGACGGCGACCCCGAGGTGCTTTTGATCACCAACCCAGTTCTCCCTGACATGGTGATAAAGATCTGGGAGCGATTTGGTGATATTCATGAGTTCGATATCACGGACTTAGTGCGCCGGCACTGAATAACGAACCCCCGTTTCGGGGGTTTTTGCTTTTCTAGTCCGGTCGCCGCACTCCCAGCATTTCGGCAACGCGATCATCGGCCGAATCTTGAGGAGGAGGGCCTAGGGATGGCGCGGGGAGCGAGAGCGGGGGCCCGCAACTCTGGGCCGGGCCCACCCCGTCTAATTCGTCTGGGTGAATCCGGTCGGACTTTGCTCTCTGGCCGAGGCGGCAGGCCTGAAGCTGTTCGGTATCGGTCGCACAGCGCAGCGTCCTGGAGGAACAGGCCAAAAGCTCATCTGATTGATCGAGGGTAAGGAGTTTTCCGGCGTCACTCATTTCCGCTTGCCCTGATCCGCTTCCTTCACCTCTCGTATCGCGCCAGCCTGGCCATCGCTCCGCGCCCACAGTGGTGCTCGGGGCAGAAGCTACTCCTCGGGCTGCCCTGCTGCACATTGCTTGGAGTTGTAGATGGCAAGGTGCAGGACGACCCTTTCGTAGGCTTTTGGAGGACACCCATAGCAGGTAGGCCTTCCCTCCGGATTGGGCCGACACCACAGTTACGAGCGACCCCGCGTGGATTGGGCAGTTGCGACAAACTGATGAGCAAATAGTGGGATGCAAATGGGATGCAAAAGCCATGACTCGGGATGCACACAAAAGCCCTATTAAACAACGACATAAGAGCGATCCCCCTGCGTAGCGCATCCCACTCTTTATGTTCCACTATCTTCCGGTGGTTGTTGCTGGCTTCTCCTGAACCGTCTTCCACACGCAGGGGCCTCAAAGCGATCGGCCTCTAGGCACCACGAAACGTTCCGGGTGGTCTGGCACTATTGAAGTGGGAACGAGTTCAGCGACCTTAACGATCTGCTGTGGCCGCAGAACAGCAAGCAAGCCCGCCTCGAGCTGTTTGCCCGGACCACGCGGCATAGAACCTTGTTTGCGGCCGCCGCAAATTTGAGGGGTCTGAAAGAGCGGCTTCACTGCCAGGTGCCTGAAGGCGGCGAGTCCAAATTTGCGGCCGCCGCAAATTTCAGGGGCCTGAAAGAGCGGCTCCACTGACGGGTGCCGGAAGGGGGCGAGCCAAATTTGTGGCCGCCGCAATTTTGAAGGCCTCAAGGAAGCGGTGTCACTACCAGGTGCCGGAAGGCGGCGAGTCCAAATTTGCGGCCGCCGCAAATTTCAGGGGCCTGAAAGAGCGGCTCCACTGCCGGGTGCGGGAAGGGGAGCGAGCCAAATTTGTGGCCGCCGCAATTTTGAAGGCCTCAAAGAAGTGGTGTCACTACCAGATGCCGCAAGGCGGCGAGTCCAAATTTGCGGCCGCCGCAAACTTCAGGGGCCTGAAAGAGCTGCTCCACTACCGGGTGCCGGAAGGCGGCGAGCCAAATTTGTGGCCGCCGCAATTTTGAAGGCTTCAAAGAAGCGGTGTCACTACCAGGTGCCGGAAGGCGGCGAGCCCAAATTTGTGGCCGCCGCAAATTTGATGGCCTCAAAGGAGCGGTTCCATTGCCAGGTGCCGGAAGACGGCAAGCTTAAATTTGCGGCCGCCGCAAATTTGGGCTCAAAGAGGAGGCTCGGTTGATAGGCACCAAGGAGTGGCGCTCCAAGAAGAGCATGGCCGCATCCATGATTTGGCGAACTAGTAAGCCAAGGCTAGATCTCGCGCATCGGTTGATTCGTCACCCACCATCACACAGGTTGACCCAACTCGGGTCGCACTTGCCCATGGCGGTCAGTTGCAGAGCTTGATCGAAGTCGGTGTTTTTTCTCCGGCGTTCCTCGACGCCGGCGAGGGTTCATCCTTCCAGTGGCCCCCCAGTCTCCTGGATCGACTGGACTCACTCGCCCAGAGCTACCGAGTAGCTTCACCGCATTGCATCCACGACTATGAAGCCATTCGATATGTCCTGGCGGCCCGCAGCATGCAGGCCGCCCGATGCGATCAATGCCCAATCTTGATCGGCTTCGGCTTGAATCCCGATCGCGTGTCACGGTACTGCGTAGCGTCGCGGATCGATTCTTCTCGCGAGTGTGTAGCCTGCGTCTGGGCTGCCATGTATGTGCCCTCAGCTTGCATCTGGGCAACCATAAGCTCGCGCAAGCTCTGCATCTGGGTGACCTGAGCCAATGCGATCTGGTTGGCCGCGTCCAGAGCCTCCTTTTGCCCACTGGTTGACCCTACGGCCTGTTTCAACGCGGACAGCGCCTGCTGCTCATCCCCATACCCGTTTGCCTGAAGGTTCGCGACCTTCAACGCACCAAGCACGCTGTCCCGCGTTGTTGCGTTCCACCTGTCATAGCTCTGACTGAAGTCTTTGTCCGACTTGTAGCCGGGAAACATCGTCTGGAACTGCCGAGCGTAGTCCTTCCCTGAAACGGCAAGCGAATTTCCCTCCTGCAGTACGTTGGCCAGGCGAGCGATGGTGTCGCCGCCTTCGTTCCATCGGCCTTGCGCCAGTGATCGGGTGTTCTGAGCCTGGTACTTCAGACCCTCCAGCTGCTGCTGGATTTGCTTCGCTTCATTTAGGTTTGACTGCACCGCCCTCAACTGCGTCATGAAATTGGCGACGTAGTTGGTAGGATCAACCACCACCCACTGGGCGGAGGCCGGTGGTATGTGAACAACCGCACTGACGCTGGCTAGAAGCACGGCGACTGTGACTGCAGTTTTCTTATCGGCCTTCATGGTTACTTCCCTTTATTCTTCATTGTCGATTCGGATAGAAACGGCGCTGCTGGGCGCGGTGTCAGGCGGCAAAGTCGGTGGAGCTAGGCGGGGGCCGGAGCCGGGCCGAATGGCACCTCCGTCAAGCGGACGACCCGACTCAGGACTTCGCGGACCGCTGCCCGCACCGCCGCTGGGAGCGGCGGGAGAGCCGTGGTTCGCGGCTGTGGATTCTGCGATCGCTTGCCGGCCGCTTTCTTCACTTGCCTGCGGGGACGGAGCACCCGCCTTGGCTTCCCTCTCGGCCTGAGCCTGTTGAATCAAGTCATTTGCAGCACGTGTACCCAGGCTGTCTACCACGCGCCCTCGGTGATCGGTCGCATTTGGGGAGGGAGGGGCCAAACCAGTCTTGGCCTTCATCGCACTCCCTACTTCCTTCGCAGTGGAACTTGCCGCATGCCCAAGCCCCTTCAGGACGGCTGAAACACCCGAGCCACCCTGCTGAGTCGCAAGTGATGTGCCAGCAGTGGCCGCCTGCACCGCTCCCTTCGCTGCCGTTGCAAGTGCGGAGGTACCTCCGGTGGCCACTGCGGTTCCCGCAGCGGCCCCGGCCGCCGCCGCGCTAGCCGGTGCAAAGGCATCGGCGGCCCCCATGCTCACGGATCCGTTGACCAGACTGGCCGCCGCCTTGGGGATTGACCACGAGAGCGAAGCAAATACCAAGGAGGCAACGAATAGCTGAAGCACTTGGCGAAGGATTGCATCAGGCGTGGTGTCAGTTGACAGGCTTGCGGGCCAAGTGTCTGCCAGTTGCATCCCCAGGCCTACTAGGACATAGACCATGAACAGCTGCGCTCCGCAGCTGATCGCGTATGAAAGATAGTTGCGAGGGATATCCCTGGTGAACGAAATTCCACCAAAGCCCAAAAGCAGAATTCCGCCGTAGATCACCATATGCATTTCGATCAGCCGGATCATCAACAGTATGGCGACCAAAGCGAAGCACACAAGGATCGCGATACCACACAGTGCGAGCGGCAGACCGAATGCGGCTGTGTCGCCCCACCCCATTCGGCCAATGGCATCGAACGTACGAAAGCATGTATCGAACCCGAGCACGACTATCCCTGATGGCGACAACTGCCCCGCCTGGCCGATCTGTGATCCGGCGTCTGTGAAGTAGCGCATGAACTGCATCAAGTAGTCCGGACCGACATCGATCACCCACAAGAAGAAGCCGGCCTTCAATATTTCCAGAGCAAACTTTCCGACTAGGGAGGGCGCATCGCTCCCGTTGAGCGAGGCACGTATCCAGAACAGGGCAAAGCTGATGATCGCCAGCGAGCCATAAAGCTGCTTAGCGAGCGGCTTTAGAATCGCGGCCATCTCCTGGGACTGGGTGACGTAGAACGCCGTGGTGTCGTCAAGCATGTTGTCGCCCATCGGACCCGTCTGCGCCTGGGAGTCCGGCGTCAACACAAGCATGACTATCACCAGGGTGACAATGAAGATCCATGGCCTGGCTTTGACGTTACGCTCCGGCCCGTCCTGCAGACTCCCGACGAATATCATGTCGTGCGTATCGGGGAAGTACCGGCGGACGTTGAGGAAGATCAGACGCCCACCGCACAGTCGTATTGTGGCCCTCAAGGCGCGCACGGCGCGCGGCGACTGAACCTCAGCTGCCGGTCCGTGCCTACGAAACAGCAAGGCCATCGCGATGACGCAAGCGACCAGCACAGCCATCCATCCCTGGAGTATCCATACTCCAAGCTGTACCAGCTGGATAGCGGATTGGTCAGCGACGATCATCGTCGCTCTCCTTTTTCGGGCTTAGGTCGCGACCGACCACAATCGGCCTCGGCTCGAAGCCGGTCCGCATATCTTGGTACTTCGTCGCTCTCCGAACGTTATCCTTCACCTCAGATTCCGACTGTCCCTTATGGACCACGCTCAGCTGCTCCGGCTCTCTGCTGCAACCGGTCGTAGCCAGCAAAGCCGCCAGACCAATTGATACGAGCCCCATGTTCCTGTGACTTCCAGTGAGCGCAGCCCCGGTACCGACCAACACGAGGCCAGCGATGAAGCCACCGACCATATGGCCCGATGCAACCCCAGCCACCACCGATGCGGCGGCCGCAGCTGCAAGAATGTAGCCAATCCGGTCCTGCGTGCGTGGCAACTGTAGCTTCCAACTATCCAGGTAGGACGAGGGGACGACGCGGAACTCAGCGTCGAAAATTTCGGAATCTCTCTTGTGCATGTGCAAGCTCCTGAGCGGTTGACAGAAATGGCATGTGAGGCATCGGCCCGGCCTTTTTGGCAGGCGGATCATCGACATGGCGTGTCGGCTCAAGAGCGCACCCGTATCCGTGGGTTTGCCAGTGGAAAACCGCTGGGAACTAGCCCTTCGGCGAAGCGTTCACCGGCATCTGACCGGCTATCTTCTTTGGATATTCGTGTAGCAATATTTCTGCAGGGTTTTGGCGCGCATACGGCCCTCCCCATCACACTCAAATCTACTATCAATGCGCATCCATGTCTGCAAGGAATTCGTTCTTTCCTTTGCCTCTATTGCGAATGGACTGTGCAAATTTGCGGCGGCCGCAATTTTGATGGATCACTTTTTCAATTTGATTGATTCTGCTTACTGTGCTTTTAACGGAGTTGACTGAATGAGCTACCAAATAGCGAGGACAAATAGACCAACTTATCAATAGCCTGTCCACTGACGAGTCCCCAGGACGTGTGGATAAGTCGCAGATGATCGTTAGAATCTTGCGATGGAGGCACTCCATCCGGCCCCGGTCCTCGCTGCGGGCCATTGCCAGGCAGGATAGGGACGCACTCTCGCTCGTTCTCAGGGCACTCGGCGATAGGTGCCCGCTCCGGTCTCTATTTCAACCGAAGGCAGAGCCGAAGATGTCGCCGAGCAGTGCAGGGGTACGGCCGCCCCGCGCGGCTGGCGGCGGACCCGCCCCAGTTCGTGGCAGAGACACTCGCAGCTCATCCGCAAGCCTGTCGATTTGTGCACGGCTCTCCTGCACACGCCTTCTTCGCGCCTCTACGTTTGCCTTGGCTTCCTCAAGCCATACGGTGCTAGCACCTTGCTTCTGATCCGCATGACGCCTGTCGCGTTCCAGCAGCCAAGTCGTGCCTGTCATTTCGCAGATCCGCCTTAGATTCAATCGGCGCACACCCGGTTCGCTGCGAAAGGAAGCGTCGCCTGCGTAGCGGCGGACCTGTTGGGTAGGGTAGGCCCATCCAATGCTCACCATGACCGCGATCGCTCGACTGGCACGACGCACGTCTCGTTCGCCTTGGGCACCATAGGCGAGCTGTGCCAGGTCGCGGAGTGTGTAGCGCTGCCAACGCCCGCCGCCGACGCGCGGCTTCCCGACGAACCCGGTTCGCACGTCTGTCATATAGAGCAGTGCGACCACCATGGCCAGAAGAGATTCAGCCCCATCGGAGCGAAAGGCACGCACGCGCTCTCTGGCACGTTCGATTGTGTACCCCGCGACGTGTACTTGGTCCTTGATGCGTGTCCATATGGCCCCGTGGCGCTGTTCAAGGCTTCGCACGAGCTCGTATCGCGTAGCGTCGATCACACCGGGGCGGCGAGCGCCGGCGGGCTTCCTCCAGCGCACACGCTTGTGCCGAGCCCCCTGGCTACAGTGCTGCGCCGCAGGTCCGGCCTCTGCCATCACCGTACAACGGGCACACGAAACCGCCGCGGCCGGGGCCACGGGGAAATACCTATCTGCTGGAGATTTCTGAGGTGAGGAAGGCCCTACCGTCCCGACGTGCATACGGACGGAACGGCAGAAGCATTCACGTAGCAGCTCGATGTCATCACGCCGCCTTATGGTCCCGCAGTGGGGTCACCGCTCCACGGACCCGACGCCATTCTTCTGCGGCGAGCGCTTTTTTCTGATCCAGGTACGCGGCTAGGGCATGCACATCCACAAGCCATGGAGACTTCTGACTCGCAAGGCGATAGGCCGGGACGGGCAACGCGGCCCTCGCCGCTCGCTTCGCTGCCTCTGCCGGAGTCAGTCCGAACATGGGGCATAGTCTTTCCAGAGGTATCTGCGCGGTTTCATACTCTGCCATGAGGAGAAACACGGTATTCATACGCACGCCCCCAGGCGCTGGTCCTGCTGGCCATCGAGGAGCTCTCCGATTCGCTCTGTGCTGAAGTACACGCGGCGACCTACCCGGATCCTGGCGGATGCCAGCATCTGACCCGACGCACTATCGCGCCTGCTCAGATTGGTCCGTAGGCTGGCGGCCGTCCTATCGAGGATCTTCGCCAGCTGTTCGTAGGTCAGCAATGGACCATATAGGTCAACCAACAGCGCTCGAGTGCTCACGTTGCTTCCAATGAGTTCTTGTTACATGACGCGACGATAGGTCACCAAGGCTGCTTTATGGGCTTTCATTTATGTCAGAATTGGTTGACATGAAATCCATCAGCACCCGCATCCACAAAGCTGTCGCGACCTATGAGAACTGCCCCACCGCACTCAGGTCAGGCGCATCTGACTTCGCGAGGGCACTTTCCGCGTCGCACACACTCACCTCGCGTCGATACTCGGTGTGGGCGTTGCTCAAACGCCATCTGGATCTACCGTTTGCTGATGCCCTTGCCTATCCAGGACCATGGGACTCGAAGCTGCTTGGAGGGTTCCGTCCGTCTGGTGGTTGGCGTCAGCCCAGAGCTTCCGTAATGGCGCAGCTGGCGACGTACCCGGCAGTGCGCCACCTGTGCACCGCCGATTCCCATGGGACGAGCCTATCGCCTGCAGACGAAGCCATTTCCGCCATGGAACGTTGGATCCAGTGCCTGCGTCTGGCCATCCACTCCTGTGACGATGCCAGGGGCGTCGCGCCGCCAGCATCAGCTTCTTTTACAGGTTCGTTGGACCTGATGCGCGAGATCCTGCATCTTCTGAAGCGACTCCGCCCACGTCACAAGAACCATGCGGTGTTGGGACGCGTGCCAGATCACGCGCCCGGAAGCGAGACATGCTGTGAGCTTTGCTGGCGTCCCAGCATGCGGTGGGTGGCCACGACCAAATCCCCGCAGTTGCTGAGCAGCGGCCAGAGAAGCGCCCGCTTCTGCGACGTCCACGATCCAAGCAACCCGAAGTCCCGGTATCGAAGTGACTTGCGATACAAAGCTGCCTTCCTGAAAGAGCTAGAAGCGGTCTGCAATTTTTCGGCGTCCGCTTACGCTTTTGAATTACCAGGTTTACCGCACCCGGATGAGCATATGCTTCGCCGCCTTGCCTACGATCGAGTTCACTCAGGTGTAAGGTCACCTAATGCTCGCAAGGACCCAAGCCTGAAGGAGCGGGTCTGGGTACTCCTCCAGGAAGGTCACTCGCAGTCTGAGATCGCTAGGGAGCTTGGCATATCGCGACAGGCCGTTAGCTCCGCTCGACAGAAGTTGAAGTCGATCTGGAATGATCACCAAATGCGGCTGCGCAGCTACCTTCTGCCATGACGTCAAAACCTGTCACGTCGCCCGGTTTCGGCCGGGCTTCACCGGGTGCTATCTCGAACCGGTGAGCTCCGCCTCCGCTCCGTACTCCCCCGGATGGCCTTCAGAGACGCCCCACACCTCGGCGCGCGAGTAGCTTGGGATCGTTGCGCAGTGCGCAGTGAAGGCGCGGACGGCCGCCAACCCTGGGGTTTCCTGGGCCACGGCAGCGCGCTGAGATTCATGCAACCAGCTTGCGTGGCCCTACATGCAAGGTACGTGCTTGCATTTTATGAATTGCATGCTAATGTGAACCCACTACCAAACAGAGGCCGTGGAAATGGATACTGAAGGTGGCGTCACGGGCAAGGCTGTCGGAGGGAAGGCAAGAGCTGCATCCCTGAGTCCGGAGAAGCGAAAAGAGATTTCACAAAAGGCGTTGGCAGCCAAGCGCGAAATGGCAATGCTCCCCAAGGCAACTCACTCTGGAACCATCGAAGTAGGTGGCCAGTCGCTTGCCTGTTTTGTGCTGGATGATGGTAGGCGCGTCATTTCCGGTCGCGGCCTCACCTCCGCGATCGGGATGAAAGGTCGTGGGCAAGGTGCCGCACGAATATCGGGCCACAAGCTGATAAAAACTTACAAGAACAGCGACTTATCGGTGGCCATCGACTCTCCGATTAAGTTCGTCGGAAAATCTCCGCGCGGCGACAATGTTCCCAGTGACGGTTTTGAAGCGACAGTCCTTCAGGAAATCTGTGAGGCCATACTGACCGCTAGGGATCTGGGGCTTGTTACCACTGAACAAGATCACAGGTATGTAGCTCAGGCCGACCTACTCACCCGGGGCTTTGCTCGAGTCGGCATCATTGCCCTAGTAGACGAGGCGACGGGTTATCAGAAGGATCGCGCGCGTGACGCTCTGGCCAAGATTCTGGAAGCCTACGTGGCGAAAGAGCTGCAGCCATGGGTCAAGACCTTCCCAATTGACTACTACGAACATATGTGCCGACTACGGGGCCTGCCATTTCCCTCGGAAGGAAACACGTACCCACCGTACTTTGGGACGCTGACGAACAACGTCGTCTACGACAGGCTTGCCCCGGGCTTGCGCAAGGAGCTGAAGGCACAGGCGGCAAGAGATCAGAAGAAGGCTCGTCTGCACCAAAGGCTATCAGCTGACATCGGTCATCCCAAGCTTCGTGAGCATCTGGCATCGGTTGTGACGGTCATGAAGCTTAGTCGTGACTACACGGACTTTGAAGAGAAACTTGAGATGGTTCACCCTAAGCTGAGCGACCAGTTGAAGCTTGATATTTAGTCATGCCCGACGTTAATCAGGATCTATCCGTCCGCAGAAACGTCCCGACCGTGGCCGGGACATTTCTGACCCTCTAGCCTCAGAATCATCAAGTTCGGCTAGCCAACCGTAAAAAGCGGCTTGTCACTCAGCAACAGTCCGTCGCGCGACAGCCATACCTGGAACCTCGTGAACATGACGAATGGGGCCAGCTCGTGCTCCTCTTCAGCAACCGGGGAGCCATCTAGAAAGAACCCGTACCGATGGGCGTCGGAGCCTTGGAGATGCCCCCAAAATTGGAGGCCACCCTCCGGCGAGATGACGACTGCGGAATGAGTGGTGTGGCTACCGTTGACGATGCGATCCTCGGGCACAATTCTGACCTCAGCCTTGACACCTGGCGCCGTGGCAAGCCCCGTATCGGAGAACCTTCCATAGATTGCCCCCGCATCTTTCCCTGTCAGGATCAAGTTTTTGTCGACTCGACCATGCAATCCATGCTGGTGAGTCATCAGGGCCCAAAAATCCCGCACGTACACCAGTGCGCCATCCGGTCCCCGCCCGTTCGTGACCCGCACAAACGCATCTGCCGGGTAGCTCATTACCATCTCCTTGGTTCTCCCCGGCCAATCCGGGACCTGGCTGCATCGTACATCTTTCGTTGGAAGACGCGAGAGTGCCCTTATCCAGCCAATCAGTCTCCTCAGGAAGCCGAGTCCTTAGGGCCGTAGCCAGCTTCCCATACCTCTAAAACATAGGAAAACTCACGTCCCAGCTCCGGATACGCTTTGCGCAGGATATCCATTGCTTGCGCCCGACTTACATGGCAATCGTCCGTACGAATTACGGCGTACGTCCAGTCCTCCACGGTCCAAGTATTCACCGGCCGAGCCAATAAAAGCTCCCACCTCGTAGGCGGCACATTCAATCGTCCAATGCTGCTAGCGTCGTATTCGCACATACCCCTCCCATTTGGACACATCTCCTACAACAGAACGGTCAACCCAGATCGTTGTCGGGGCGACTTCCCCACTTGATCATGCGATCGGCAAGCGCCGGTAGTTCCGCCGCATATCCGATGACGCTACGAAAGTGCTACGCGTAGTCGCCAAATATCTTCATCGTGCTGATTTATATATGCTTTTTGACGCACATCGTCCAGTCCATCATGGGAGCGACGGAAAGGCGCAGGGAAGCGGCGTAGCGGTCCGCGGCGGTGGGGGCAGGCAGGGTCATGGACAGGTGGGGCTATGGGGGCGGGGTTTGCCCGCGCAATCAATAGTTTACCTGCCTGGGGTGAATGGTGGCTTTTGGGGGTGGTTCGCCGCATTGGGTTCCGGTTGCTGCGGGCGCTGTTGCTGCTGGTCGGGCTGTTGGCTGCAACCGCTGAATGTGGCTGCTTTGGTAGCGTCGGTCGACAGACGACGGCTCGTAACACCCATCACTGCTGTAACGCATGACCTTCGAACGGAGACGCACATCTGCGTTGATGGTCACTCGTTACCTTGCTGATCACCGGTATGGGCCGTCGTCTGTCGACCGACGCTACCGGCGCTAGCGCCGACTGCTTCATCCGCATTGTCCTTGTGCCTCATACACAGCGTGGGAAATCAGCTCCACCGTGGTGCCCTGCCCGTCGCCAAGAACACGGGTGCCATTGACGGTCACCCTTCCGTCGACGATTCGGGTGCCGGTATCTTGATCGCCACTCCATAGTGATACCTGCACGCCACCTGCGGTGGGTGTGCCATCCACCACCGGCGGCTGGACGATGGTAACCAAGGTGTACATCGGACCTTCGTGATTGCTGATGGCCACTGACGCCGGGGCACCGGCAGCTACATGCAGCACCGGTGCCATGACTTCCGTGTCATGGGTCATCACTCTGAGCGAGAGAACGTGGGTGTTCTCCGTACTGACGGCCATCTCGAGCGCGGCCACCGGAGCTGAAACAGCGAGCACGAAGCTCGATGCGAGCAGCAGCATGTGGATTAAGCGAGACATGCGTCACCTGTGTTATCGGAATGAACGCGAAACTCTAACGGTCACCCGAACGGATTGACCTCGGAGAACTCTGATTCTGCGGCAGCGCAATTGCGCTCAACCTCATGCAGCGCTCGGACCACGACTGGATCGATGTTGCCTTGGTAGCGTCGGTCGACAGACGACAGCCGGCACCACCAATCACTGCTGTAACGCATGAACTTTTGAACGAAGATGCGTTTCCTCGCTGATGGTCACTCGTCACCGCGTCGATCGGAGATACCGGCCTTCGTCTGTCGACTGACGCCACCAAGAATGGCACATAGGGTACAAGGGAAGAGATTGAGGGCGTAACGTCTCGCGCCCGGAATAGGCCGGGCGCGAGACGCTTCCACTGGAACAGTTGACCACGCTCCCAAGACTTACCTCGCTCGCATTTCACACCACGACGAGAACCAAGATATCAGCATCCCGTGGCGGCATATCCAGTACATCTCGATCGGATCTGGTGACGTTTCAGATGGAGGTACGGCGACTGATCCTTGATACTTCGGTGATTCGCAGAATGCCCGCGCACCTCCCTACCGACGAGCCCGCGATACTCACTTAGGAGAAGCGTATCAATGCGAATGGTGCCAGAGGTCTGCAGCTCCTTCAGAGCAGGATGCGATTCCATTGACGCAACATATCCCGGGGTGACGTCTGAAAGCATGCAGTCGCGGAGGATCATCCAGTTATGCAGGAAACCCCGCATCCGCGGCATTGGGTTCCTGGCGGGCCGCAGCAGCTCAAATTGTCGTTTGAGTTCGGACACTTTCTGGTGCAGCAGGGATCTTTGGCTGGCCTCGCACCGCCACTTCCTGGGCTGCGAGGCGCGCACTGTGTCGCGGGACCAAGCTCAGCTACAGACTTTATCTCCACAGCATGAGATATCAGCTCAACGGATGTTTCAACTTTTCCACTCAGCGTTGGCTTGGCCACACTCGAGTTCACCACATGTCGGCTCGCCGCCGACGACCCGTCCAGCACCATGACTTCGTCAACAAGCCGCAGTCCGCTCCCTTCACCCCCCTCCCACAGGACGGCATGAAGTACGGGCGCACCTCCTGCCGCGTCAACCGCGACCTCATCAATATCCAGCACCAACGTGTGCCCGCGCTCGGACGAAGAGCCGATGGAAAGTCGAACTGGCCCTTCTGATGTCATTGATACAGAAGGGGTCATGACCTCCCGGCCATCAACATGAAACCTGAGAGTGAGGTGATGTAGCGCGGTCTCACCGTCTATCGGAGAAACTGCTCCGCTCGGGAATGGAACCAGAACCGCAAGCAGAAGGACAACGTGAAGGAGAAATCTACTCATCGAGAGTCACAATTTATCTACCAAGATGGAGAACCAACCTTAGAGCGAAGCTGGAACGTTTACACTCGGATAAATCCGAATTCTTGATTCAGAATTCTCTTCTTCTACTGCACGCGGATTGAATCTACAGAGCTCGTAGATGGAGGGTCTATGCCCAAGCATGGATGCATGCCCATGTCCCAGCATGCCGCATTCCGACAATCACCATTGAAGCGCATGAGCTTTGGGCGGCGAGAGGATCCTTCGTTTACCTGTCTCTCTTTACCGTGCCGATCACCGATATCGGCCGTCGTCTGTTGACCGACGCTACCAGCGCTGCGGAACCTTCACGATGCTGTTGGGCACTGATACGCAGCCCGATAAATCAGCTCAACCGTTCAAGTGCTCTGACGCGGAGGCAGGAAGCCTACCGCCTTGGCGAGGTCTGGCCATGGTGAAACGGTCTCGCCGCATACCTGCCAACGCCCTGCGCTGTAGCGCAGGCGCAACTCGTACAGCGCGGGGTAGGCAGATGCTCCCATGCGTCGGTACAGAACCGCGACCGCGGTGTCGCCATCCTGCTCCACATGCAGCACCCGCTTCTCCGTGGAGAGCGGCGGTTCACCCGCAGCACCACGCTCGCGGAATTCCTGGAACATGTCGTCGCGCGACAATCGTACAACCCCGCCCTCCGGGGTCAGGACCAGGAAAGCCAGGTCATCCGTATACAAAGCCTCCATCTCGTCCATGCGGTAGTGGCTGCCCGTTTCCGCCAGCACGTCGATGAAGTTCAGCAATTCAGTATTTGATTGAGTCGTCATGGTGGTGATCTCCAACAGGTATCAAGAAAGGAACATGCCGCCGTCAACGCGCAGCTCGGCACCGTTTACGAAACTGCTTTCACTTGAAGCGAGAAAGAGTGCAGCATTGGCCAGTTCCTCTGCTTCACCCATGCGCCCCGCCGGGATGCGGTCGCTCATCGACTGAAGAAAGGCTGCGCGATCCGACTCGGGCACGCCCAGCTTCTCCACGATGGCGGTATCCACAGGGCCCGGGCTGAGCACATTGACGCGTATGCGACGGTCCTTCAGCTCGAGCGCCCAGCTACGCGCGAATGCTTCGATCGCCGCCTTTGCGCCGGCATACACGGCGTGGCCCGGCAGCACCCTTGCTGATGCCAGCGAACTGGTGACGATGATGCTTGATCCCTGTCGCATCACCGGGACCGTCGCCTGCACGCCAAAGAAGACGCCGCGCGTATTGATGGAGAACTGCGAATCGAACTCCTGGGGAGATACGGCGGCAGATTCATTGATGGTCAGCACGCCGGCGTTGACCACGTATGCGTCGAGGCTGCCAAATGTGTCACGCACGTACGCCGCTGCCTGGGAATGATGCTCGAGATCGGCAACATCCCCGCGCAATCCAATCGCGCCGTGGCCAATGCGCTCAAGCGCTTCGTCCAGCACGCCTTGCCGGCGTCCGGTGATGACCACCTGCGCACCCTCACGGGCGAACAGACAGGCCGTCGCCAGACCGATGCCGCTATTGCCGCCGGTGATGAGCGCGACCTTGTTTTCCATTCGTTTCATAGCTGATATACCTTGCATCTGGGGAATGCGCAGACCTTAGTCCTCACCCGTCCCGGCCGGAAGACGAGCTGTCGAACTTCAGTTGTTCCAAGGAGTCACAGATGAACCTGCTCAGCAACACGGCCACCTTGCTGGCCTTCGTGCGCTCTGTGGAAGCGGGGTCGTTCAGTGCAGCCTCGCGTGCACTCGGTCTGACGCCTTCATCGGTGTCCAAGTCGATCACCAGGCTTGAAGCCGAGCTGGGTGCGAAACTCTTCCACCGGTCCACCCGGTATCTGCAGCCAACCGAGGAAGGGCTGGCCCTGTTCGAGCGCGTGGCTCCACTGCTGCGAGGATTGGAGGATGCGGCCGATGCGATCCGCACCGATGGTGATGCGCGCGGCCTGCTCCGCGTCAGCATGCCGAGTGAGATCGGGCGGCTGCTGCTCGAGCCTTTAGCCACCCGCTTCCTGGACGCCCACCCTGGACTGGAACTGGACCTGTCGTTGTCTGATCATCTTGTCGATGTCATTCGTGAGGGCTACGACGTCGCATTCCGCATCGGCCATCCCGCAGACAGCGAGCTGATGGCGCGCCCTATCGCCTCATTGACGATGATCCTGGTGGCCTCCCCGGCGTTGCTGTCGCGCCATGGCATGCCCGGCACGCCAGATGACCTGCGCAGGATGCCGATGCTGCGATACCTGTTCGAGAGCCGAACTGCCGCCATCATGTTCGCCGACGGAACCAGCGTGCAGCCAAGAGGCCGGGTTGGCCTGAATACCGGTGCCGCGCTCCGTGCGGCGGCACTCGCCGGCGTGGGCGTGGCACACCTGACGCGTTGCACCGTGCAGCACGACCTCGACAGCGGCGCACTGGTGCAGGTGCTCCCATCGCTGCCCCTTCCCAGCCTCCCCTTGCAGTACATCCATGCGTTTGGCCGCCTTCTGCCGGCGCGCGTTCGTCTGCTCACTGACTTTGTTGAAGCAGAGGTGCGCCGGATCCTGGATGACCGACAATGACCCGCCGGACCGACAGGGGCGACTGTGCGCCCCTGTCGTATAGGTTGAATCAGAAATCCCAGAACACCGGCACCCAGCGGAAGGTATCGCCTTCCAGCGACACCCGGCCCACCGACGGGAACGGCAGGTGCGTGGCCACCAGCATTTCGCCGGTGCCTGCCAGTTCCTGCAGCAGGGCGATGCGCACGCGCGCCGATTCTTCCGGGTCGTGTTCGAAACCGTTGTGCCAGTTCGGCTGGTCGAAGCCGACCGCGAACACCGCATCACCGGCGAAGGTCAGCGCCTCGCCAGCAGAGGCCACCCGCACCACGCAGTGGCCTGGGGTATGGCCGCCGGTGCGGCGGGCAGTCACGCCCGGCGCGATCTCCTGCTCGTCCTGGAAGGTGTGCACATAGCCGCTGTACTCAGCCCAGAAATGCTTGGCGGTGGCCCGCAGCGCATCGGGGAAGCCCTGCGGCATGTTGGTGCGGCTGAAATCCGGCGATTTCCAGAACTCCACTTCCGCGGCGGCGACGTGGATCTTCAGGTTCGGCCGCAGCTGTTCCTTCACGCCGTCAATCAGCAGACCGCCGATGTGGTCCATGTGCATGTGGGTGATCACCACGTCGGTGATCTCCGCCAGGTCGATGCCGGCCGCACCGAGCCGGTGGATCAGCTGCCCGGCGCGCGGCAACTGCAGGTCTGGATCCATGCCGAGCCCGGCGTCGAGCAGGATGGTGCGATCGCCACTGTGCACCACCATCACATTCAGGGGCCAGTCGAGGACTTCCTGCGGCAGGTACATCTCCTCCAACCATTCGGCGCGTTCTGACGTGGATGCGTTGTGACCCAGCATCTGGGTGGGCAGCGGCAGAACGCCATCGCTGATCACCAGGACTTCGATATCACCCACTTTCAGGGCATAGCGTGAGGGCACCAGCTCATCCAGAGCTGGGGCAACGGGCGCGGCGGCATTTTCAAGGCTGAACATGACGAGGTCTCCACATGAATTGGCTAGCGGGCAGGGGCGCGGGCTGGCGTGGCACGGCATGTGCCGTGTGGAGGCAGCTTAGGTAGCGCGCCGCTATGGCGGTAGGCGCGTGGGCGGGCACGTGATGTTGCTCTTTGGGAATCAATCATGGGACGTTGCGCCACGCTGAATACCTGATTCGCTTTGGTAGCGTCGGTCGACAGACGACGGCTCGTAGCACTTGTCACTGCTGGAACGCATGACCTTAGACGGGAAGGCGCTTCTGCGTTGGTGTTCACTCGTTACCGTGCCGACCACCGCCATCGGCCGTCGTCTTTCGACCGACGCTACCGGAACCACCGGCACTGCCCACCGTTTTCGCCGTGATTGAAGCAGCCAGCGACACTTCCACATGATTCATACAGCCCGATTGGGCGGCGGGGAACGAGTACGCGATGATTGAATCGCCGACCAAGGCTCCAAAGGTGTGTCTGGCGAGCACACTCTCATCGCGCGGGTAGTCCAGAACAAGGAGACTCGGGTATCGCGACCGAAGTGACTTGAATGGAACACAGCTACCCTTCAATTCGAAAGACACTGAATCAGCCTGCGCGTTCTTCGCAATTACCACTACCGTATTCACAGCTGCAAGGGACGGACCTATCTCAGTGGCCGAGGCATGCTGCTCGCTGTTTTCAGACGCCATACCCGATCGATCAGAAGGGAAGGCAAGCGCCGACACATCGCGACCATCACCGGGTAGCGCGAGCGCAATCTTCTCAGAGTACGCCCACAATTTTTTCTCTGCGAGTTTGGATGCACGGTCTTCTGAAGCAGCCGAAGCGAACGGCACCAGAACCAGGAGCATGAAGACAATTCCTTCTGCGCACCTCATCAACTAGACCCCCATGTTGCTCACAAAGTCTGTCGTAATCCCGGCCCCAGAATACTCTGTAGCTCCTTCCCGATGTTCACGTCACATGACGCATGGGAAGCGCGACACAATTGCGCCGATTGCGTCATGCGGAATTTCCATGTGCCCGGCTGGGTCGGAGAATCCCTTCAGTTGTGGCCTTTAGCCGTTAGGCCTATGGGAGAACTGAAGATGCAGGACGTGTGGACGCAGGATCAGATGATCGAACGCTTCTGGACCGCGGCGAACAAAGGGTTGGAGAATGAGGTGATCAGGAACCATTCCATGGATCCGAAGCTGCTGGCGATTCGGCTGGTTGCGGTGCATGCCGCCGCGCAAGGGTTGGGGGTTGAGCTTCCGCCGGTTTATCTGCTGCGTAAGGCGGTGCGGCGGTGTCCGCGGTTCTTGCGGATTCGGTGGGTGCGGGGGCCGAAGGGGACCAGGGCGGTTAGTTGTTGGATTTTCAAGAGGTAGGTTGGGAAGTCAGGGTGTACGTGTTGTTGCGCCCGGCGAACGCCGGGCGCTGTTCTGGGGCGAGCTAAGCCGCAGATGACATCTGCCGGATCGGGTCGGCGTGCACGTCGGTGAAGTGAATCTGGTGGATCTCGCCGTCGGGGCCGTTGGGCGTCACCTCATCCACGAGGTCGCGGGGGCCGATCAGCGCTACGGTGATCAGGCCGAGGCCGGCCTCGACGATCACGCGTGCGCCCACTCTCATGCCCATATCGTGCAGCCATGTGCCGTGCAGCAGAATGAAGGGTACGGGTTGGTTGGATAGCACCGGTGGCCGCAGCAGGCTGTTGCAGCAGCGGCAGCGCTGGGTCAGGCCGGTGGTTTCTGAGGAGGTTGCGTCACGATCAGGCGCGGCTGCGCGGTTCTTGTGCATATGAAATCTCTGTCGTCGATGAAGACCCCTCGCCATTGCGGCGAGGGGAGGTCGGGAGGTTTACAGCCGTTCATAGCGTACGGTGTGGCGTATTTCCCCCTCACGAGGGTGTTGTATTAACCACCCTCCCGACTCAGGGATGCACAAACAATTATTTGCCATGAACGGGCTGTAACACCCGGGGCGGACAGTGCGCTCTTCTGCCATGGAATGAAATTGGCATTTGCGACAGGAGGTTGCGCGCAGGCGCTCGCAATCGAGCCATTGTCGGGATTGGCACGCAAATTTTGAGATGCGTGTCCCTGAACTGAAAGGATCAATCGATCGCAGCGCCGCGAAATGCGCATTGAGTTTGCGACGTCACATCGACTCGATGGGATGTTCTGACCGGTCATGCGACGCGATCGACCCGCATGACCGCGTCCGTGCGCGTAATGCCTGACGCATTCCGCATCACGCCTCTCGCGCGATGCCTGAGGCAGGTAGGGTCGCTCGATAGACGACCGCCGTGAACGTATCAACATGCGGTAACGCAAAGAAAC
The DNA here is from genome assembly GCF_032103445.1 of Stenotrophomonas sp. Classification (GTDB taxonomy): domain Bacteria; phylum Pseudomonadota; class Gammaproteobacteria; order Xanthomonadales; family Xanthomonadaceae; genus Stenotrophomonas. The sequence goes on along the minus strand of NZ_DAMDFR010000002.1, from coordinate 146,823 downwards.
TGGCGAAGCGGAATGCCGGCCGTTGGCCGACATTCCCATTTCGATACAGGTCATGCGTTACCGGGCGCGGGTGATTTCAGTGCGGTCGTCTGTCGACCGACCCCACCAGTACACCCCGTGATCCAGCCGGCATCAGCCGGTGGCGCGTTGCACGCCACCGGCCATTTGCAACGCTTACATCCCGCGCGAGCGGTTTTGTTCCTGCTGCTGGTTCTGGTTCTGATCCTGCTGCTGCGACTGGCTCTGTGTGTCGGCCTGACGGGTGCTGGCTTCCACGGTCTGCTGGGCCGCCTGGTTGTGTTCCACCAGCGCGCGGCGCGAGGCCGGGTCGCCCAGGGTACCCTGCACGGCGATCACACCGGTGCCGTCCGGGCGGGCGACCACCGAGTCGATCTGCTGCATGCCGGCGGCCTTGCTGGACACCACCATCTGGCCGGCGACGCGTTCCAGCTGTTCCTTGTCGGCATACAGCGGCTTTAGTCCGCCCTGGGCACGCTGCTGTTCCAGGTTCTGCAGCTTGTCCACGGCCTGGTTGTAACGGCCGTTGTCGGCGTGCGAGGCGTCGCGCATGCTCGGCTCCTTCGGGGCCTGCGCCTTCTCGGCGACGGCGTCCTTGAGCGCGGTCAGGGTCTTGTCGCCGGCCTTGCCGTCGTCCTTCAGGCCATGCTCGCGCTGGAACTTCTGCACAGCGGCGAAGGTGTCGTCGCCGAAGTAGCCGGTGGTGGACAGCGGCTTGCCGTCCTTGCCCTGGTAACCCAGACCCGCCAGCTTTTCCTGCATCGCCTTGACCTCATCGCCACGCTCGGTCTTGGTGAGCATGCCGTCGGACATCGCATTCCGGGTAGGTGCGTTCTGGTCCAGGGTGAGGCGATCATTGAGCATGTCGCCCAGGTACTTGCGGTACTGGTCCGGCTCCAGCTCGATGTGCGCATGCACCGCGCCCGGCGAACCGGCGTCGGACTGCTTGATCAGCGGCGCGCCGTACTCGACATAGTCGCCGGTCTTGTACGGAGAGCTGCCGCGCTCGCCGTGCAGCACCTGGCCCACCAGCTCGCGCTCGGGGTGACCGGCCGGGTGGCTCCAGATGCTGACCGAGTTCCAGGCGTTTTCCTTGACCTCCACATAGCCCGCAACCGGGTTGGGGATCATGATGTCGCGCTCGTTGCGCTGGTTGGTCAGGATGAGATCCTTGTGCACCAGCGGGATGCCGTTGCGGTCGAAATCCCGACGGGTGGTTTCCAGCTCGCCCTCGATCATTTCCGAGTGGCGGTCGGCGATGGCAGCATTACCCGTGCGCACCGCCTCGCGGTTGGTCTTGGGGTGATGGATCTGCATGTCCCGGAACGCGTCTTCGCCCGAGGTGCCATGCGGGATGGTGCGGTTGGCCTTGTTGTCGGCGCTGCCCATCGGCTCGACCACCTTGATGCGCTCGCCCGACGTCAGATCGCGGGCCGGTGCAGCCTGCTCCTGAACAGGCTCCGCGGGTGCTACCGGGGCCACGGGTGCGACCGGAGCTGCCGGCGCCGCAGGTGCAGCAGGTGCAGCAGGCGCGGGACCGGCATTACCCTGCTCGCGCACGGCAGCGTCCAGTGCATCCAGCGTGTTCTTGCCAGCCTTGCCGTCTTCGGTCAGGCCGTGGGCCTTCTGGAACTCGCGCACCGCATGCTCGGTGTTGTCGCCGTAGTGCTTGTCCGCCGTGAGCGGCTGGCCGTCCTTGCCGGTGTAGCCGGCGGCGATCAGCTTGTTCTGCAGCGCTTCAACTTCCGCGCCACGCTCACCGTTCACCATTACGCCGTCGGCCATCGGGTTGCCACGCCCACGACCGCGCGACTGCTGCGGCTCGGGCTCACCGAAGGCCTCTTGGTAATCCTTGCCCTTGTACGGCTCAGGATTGCGATTGACCTCGTCGTAGCGGGCGAGCGCGACCAGATCAGCTTTCTCGGCGACCGCGCGGTTGCGCAGACTGTCCCATAAGTCGGGCGAACTCTTGAAGTTGCTCTCGACATTGGCAACCTTGTAGTCCTGCGCGGCGCGGATGATCTGCTCGTCGGTCAGCTCGGCCAGGTTGTAGTTGTCGCCGTACGCGGTCTTGAGCCCCTTCTGGAACACCGAAGGGGTCAACTCGCGATACTGGACCGAGGTGCTCCACAGCGCGTCCTGCACAGCTGCACCGCGACCGGAAAGGTCAATGCCGAGGTCCTGCAGGCGACCCATCTGCTTGTCGTAATACAGCGTCTGGATGAAATCGTGCTGGTCCTTGGCAAAGCCAGCGGGGTCAGCGGCGGCGACTTCCTTCCACTTCGCGCCAAATTCCGGGCTTCCTGGATCCAGCCCAGCAAACTTGTCGCCATACGCGGATGACTTGAGGTACTCGGCAACCCCACCGGTTTTGCTGGAGAACTGATAGGTGCCATACGAGATACCACCGTGATCACCCTCACCGGTCGATACCAGGCCCGGACCGCGTCCGCCGGATTCACGCTTCTCGGACGTCTGGCCCATGTGCCAGGCGTCCATCTTCTGCTTTGCTTGATCAACTACATCCATTTCCTACACTCCTTTGCGGTGTGAATTACTTTGTTGTTCCATTCTTCATGGTGTATCAGTTGCCTTTTCCGTTTGCCTTGTCCGCCATGTCCGCCAGCGCTTCCAGCGCGTCTGCGCGATTGGCATAGCGATTCATGAAGCACGACTGGCCCTCACCCACCGGGCCGTTCTTTTCCTTTTCGCCGCAGTTGATGTTGGTGTGGCGCATGTACTCGGCCTGCCAGTTGCCTACCTCGTCTTTGAAGTAACCATCCGGGCCGGCGTTGATCCGGGCCAGGGCAGCGCGCAGCCTCTTCTCCTGGTAGGCCAACTCTTCGTCCTGGCACGCCGCGATTGCCGGCATCACCGCGTCAGTGGCTTTGATGCACGCGCGGTACTGCGGACGGAAATCTGCGACGTTGTAGGAATCGTCCAGGCCCGGATCCATGTCTTCGTCACTCACGGTGTCCGCGGCCGTGACCGGTGCCGCAGGTGCCTGCGGAGTGGCCGCGGCAGGCGCATCGGACGAAGCCGGTGCAGTGGCGGGTGTTGCGGCTGTCGGCTCGGATTTGGCCGGCGCTGCCACGGCGGGTTCGGCAGCAATACCCGCTTCGGGGGTGGACGGTTTGCAGGCGGCCATCGCCAGGCAAAGCGCCAGCAAAGCACCACCGCGCGTTGCGGCCGACGCCAGGTTCCAGGTATTCGAGTTGATGTTCTGCACGTTGCGCTTCTCCTTCGTGTGTCAGTTGCCCTTCGCGTATGCCTTGTCTGCCATGTCCGCTAGTCCTTCCAGCGCGCGTGCGCGGTTGGCGTATCGGTTGATGCGGCAAGACAGCCCTTCGCCTGCCGGACCCCGTTCCTCCAGGTTCGTGCAGCTAATGTCGGTGCTCTGCATATAGATGTGTTGCCAGTTGCCGATCTCGTCCTTGAAGTAGCTGTCCGGGCCGGCGTCGATCCGGGCCAGGGCGGCGCGCATGCGCCCACGCTGGTAGACAAACTCCTGTTCCTGGCATGCCTGCACCTTCGGCATGACCGCGTCACTGGCGTCGATGCACGCTTTGTACTGCGGACGAAGGTCTGCGACGTTGTAGGAATCGTCCAGGCCCGGATCCATGTCCTCATCGCTGATCGTCTCCGCGGCAGGTGCCGAGGACGTCTGCGGAGCGGCGGCGGCAGGATGGACGGCAACCAGTCCGAGGCAAAGTGTCAGCAACGCAGCACGGCAGGCGGCTGCGCTCATCGCCGGATTCGAGGTATTCAAGTTCACGTTCCGCTTCTCCCTGCGTAATGCCTGGCCCTGTCGGGGCGCACGGCGGTAGTTGAGCATCCATTCTGCACAGCGGTTCGTTACCGCCCGGCGATACGGCTCCCACGTCCGGTCGGCAACCGTCCCCACGGCTGCGCTGAGGCGATTGTACGGGATGGCCGTCAATTTGATGACGCTGGGCTGCCGCGCCGGTTTTTCCATCATTCATATCAGTCACTTACAGGCGATCTTCATGGCCTGTCACGGGCGACATGCACAATGGGTTACGCCCATTCACGCCCCCCCGCCATGCGAAGCACCCGCCCTTCCCGCTTCGACCCCACCACCGAACAGGGGGTGCTGAGCCTGTCGATTGCGGCCTCGTTTGCGATGGCTGCCGCCGCGGTGGCGTTCGGGCTGCTGGCCAACTCCTCGTTGATCATCTTCGACGGCATCTATGGGTTGATCGACGTGGTGATGACCTGGCTGTCGCTGCTGGTGGTGCGGCTGATCAGCCTGTCCACCAATGTGGATGCGCTGCAGTCCCGCTTGAACCAGCGCTTCACCATGGGCTTCTGGCACCTGGAGCCGATCGTGCTGGGGGTCAGCGGCACGCTGATGATCGGGGCGGCGCTGTATGCGGCGGTCAATGCCGTGGACGCGCTGATGTCGGGCGGACGCCATATCGCGCTGGGGCCGGCGATTGTGTTCGCGGTGCTGTCGATCATTGCCGAGAGTGCGCTGGCGATCTTCGTACGGCGGGCGAACCGGCGCATCGGCTCGGAGTTCGTGGGGCTGGATGCGAAGAACTGGATGGTGGCTGCGGCGATGTCCGGGGCATACCTGCTGGCGTTTGGCGGCGGCTGGCTGCTGCGCGACACCCAGTGGGCCTGGGTGGTGCCGTACATCGATCCGGCGATTCTGCTGGTGGTGTGTGCGTTCGTGGTGTTGGCCCCACTGGGCACGGTACGACGGGCACTGTCGGACATTCTGCTGATCACGCCTGTGGATTTGCAGGCGCATGTGGATGATGTGGCGCGGGCGGTCGTGGCCAAGCATGGCTTCATTGAGCACCGCAGCTATGTGGCCAAGGTGGGGCGCGGTGATCAGATCGAGCTGTTCTTTGTGGTGCCGGAAAATGATCCGCCGCGTGCGTTGGTTGAATGGGACCGGCTGCGCGATGAGATCGGTGAGGCGCTGGGGGAGGAATCGCCGGACCGGTGGTTGACGATCATGTTTACGACGGATCGTGAGTGGACGATCTGAGGCTGGGTGTCGGCCGGGGTCAGATTTGATCCCGCACAACGGTAGGATGCAATTTGTTGCATTCGGGATGGTGCAGGCGCTGCATTAGCTTCGATCCGGCGCGATGAATCCGCATCGCGTGTGATCAAGGGAGTGAATGCTATGAGGTTGATCGTTCCAGCAATGCTCGCGCTTGTACTGGCAGCCAGTGCCACCGGTGTGGCGGTAGCGAAAGCGCCATCGAGCGCCACCGTTGTCGTCAACCACACCTGGGCAGCGGACCAGAGCGAGGGAAAGAAAGTACTCGCATGGGTCTCGAAACATGCGCCCCGGTTTCAACCACTGAGCGGCGCAAGCGTGGTGTCGGTAGAAAGAATTCAGCACTTCCCGCTCACCCAGCGCAACTCGCCGACGCCGCCCGGCGGGCTGCCGGACTCCGGCTACCCGGGCGAGGTCTATAGCGTGGAAAACACGTTGCCAGACGGCACGATGCAGTCGTGGACGTTCCAGTGGACCGAACCTTCCACCGGTCACGGTGGGCATTGGGTAATGACCGGCTATGCGTACAAGAAGGGCGACGATCCGCTCAACATCCAGTAGCACGCTTCTGCCGTGACGGTCCCTCAGGCCGTCACGGCAGCCCTGGTTTCCACACCCTGCTTCCACTGCCGGGGCGACTGCCCGGTCTGCGCCTTGAACGCGCGCGACAACGCCGCCTCGCTGCCATAGCCCACATCCATCGCGATGCGCTTGAGCGGCTGCCCCTTGCGCAGCGCCTGCTGCACCAGCCGGGTGCGCCAGCCCTGCAGGTAATGGCCCGGCGTGCTGCCGATGGTGTCGCGGAAGCTGTCGGCGAAGGCGCTGCGCGACATGCCCGCACGTTGGGCCAGGCTTTCCAGCGTCCACTCTTCGGCCGGCGCTTCGTGCATGGCGACCAGTGCGTGGCGCAGACGGGGATGCGCCATGCCGGCGAGCAACCCAACCCGCAGCTGGCCGTTCTCCATCAGCACGCGCAGCACCTGGATCAGGACGATTTCGAAGAGGCGATCCAGCAGGGCCTGGCGACCGCAGCGCTGGGCGAAGGCTTCTTCGAACAGCACCTCCAGAATCGGCGCGCCGCCGTACAGTTCCTTCAGCGGCAGGCAGATCACCGGCGGCAAGGCGTTGACGATAGGGTTGTTGATGCCGCCTTCGAACTGCACGTGGGCACAGGCGGTGCCTGCGCCGGTACTGGGGTCCACCACCAGACGGTGCGCGTGGGCGCGGGGATACAGCAGGATGCTGGGCTGGTCGATGTCCAGCACCGAGCCATCCTGATGTCTCACCTGGATGCGGCCATCGCGGATGAGATGCAGCTGGCCGCGCTCGCCATCGCCGGGCAGATCATTGGTGCCGGTCAAAGCACCGGTATGGAACACCTCGGCACGGACCGCGAAACGGCTGAGCAGGGATTGCAGGCGGTCGACCATGGCGGACTCCAGATCAAGTTTTCTGGACGCCATGTTGCCACACGTCCACCCCTTACAGGCAAAGTACACCTCAACAACGGTTCACCCCTTCACAGCCAGGAGATATCCCATGTCGATTGAAAAGGTTCTGTACACCGCCCAGGCCACCGCAACCGGCGGTCGCGAAGGCCGCGCCGTCTCGTCGGACAACGTGCTGGACGTGCAGCTGTCCACCCCGCGTGAGCTGGGCGGTGCGGGCGGCACGGGCACCAACCCGGAACAGCTGTTCGCAGCCGGCTATTCGGCCTGCTTCCTGGGCGCGCTGAAGTTCGTGGCGGGTCAGGCCAAGGTCGCACTGCCGGCCGAGACGCAGATCACGGGCCGCGTGGGCATCGGTCAGATTCCGACTGGCTTCGGTATTGAAGCCGAGCTGCAGATCAGCGTGCCGGGTTTGCCGCGTGAGCAGGTGGAAGAACTGGTGCAGAAGGCACATATCGTCTGCCCGTACTCGAATGCCACGCGTGGCAATATCGATGTGACGTTGACGATTGTCTGAGGCATAAAAATGGGCGGCTGCCTGGCGTTGAAGCTTGGCAACCGCCCATCCCACCGCGGTGGATCCCATTTACGGGATGCGTTTGGTTATCAGGAGGGCCGGCCAACGGCCGGCGCTACCGGGTTACTTATCGCTTGTTACGAGTTGGACGACGCTGGAGAAATCGAGCTTGCCGCGGCCGGCCTGGTGGTTCATGGAGTACAGGTTGCGGGCCAGTTCGCCGAGCGGGATGGAAGCACCCACGCTCATGGCGGCCTCTACGGCCAGGCCCATGTCTTTCAGCATGAGGTCGCTGCCGAAGCCGCCGCTGTAGCCGCGTGAGGCGGGCGCATTTTCCAGCACGCCCGGCCACGGGTTACATACTTCGGTGGCCCAGCTGCGGCCGGTGCTGACCGCCATCATCTGCGAGAGCACCTTCGGGTCCAGGCCGTGGGCGACGCCCAGCGCGATCGACTCACCAGTGACCGCCATGATCACGCCCAGCGCCATGTTGTTGCACAGCTTGGCGACCTGACCGGCACCGCTCGCACCGACGTGGAAGATGTTCTTGCCAATGGCCTGCAGCAGCGGGCGGGCGCGCTCCAGCGCATCGGCTTCGCCACCGACAATGAAGGTCAGCGTGCCGGCTGCCGCACCGGCGGTGCCGCCAGAGACGGGCGCGTCGAGCATCTGCAGGCCGCGTGCGGCTGCAGCCTCTGAAACTTTGCGTGCAGTGGCCGGCGCAATGGTGCTGCAGTCGATCACCAGCGCGCCGCCGGGAATGTCGGCCAGCAGCCCGTCTTCGCCGAGGTACACGCCTTCCACATGGCGGCTGGCCGGCAGCATGCTGATCACCACTTCGGCGTCGGTCAGCGTGTCCAGCGCGGAGGTGGCGGCGGTGGCACCGGCGTCCACGGCGGCCTGCACGGCGGCGGGCACCAGGTCGAACACGCGCACGGCATGGCCGGCCTTGGCCAGGTTGGCGGCCATCGGCCCGCCCATGTTGCCCAGCCCAATGAATGCAATACGGCTCATGCAAGGCTCCTTTCAGTAACGGTGGCACCGAGGTCGGCCAGCGGATGCGTGGCGTCGTCCCACGGCGAAACGAAGAAGGTCTGGGCCCAGGCCGGGGTGGCCTCGGCCAGGGTGGCCGGCTGCCACTTCGGGCTGCGGTCCTTGTCGATCAGCAACGCGCGGATGCCTTCGGCGAAGTCGCCATGGGCGGCGCAGTGCAGCGCGGCGACGTACTCGAAGCGGTAGACGTCGGCCAGCGAAGCACCTTCGGCGCGCTTCTGCAGTTCCCAGGCCAGCCGTGCCGAACCGGGGGCACCGGCGGCCAAGGTGGCCTGCGCGGTCTGCAACCAGGGATCTTCGGTCTTCAGCGCGCTGATGGCAGCGACCACGTCGGCGACATCGGCACCTTCGCACAGCGCGTCGATGCTGGCGGCATTACGCAGCAGCGGGCCGGTGGCGGCATCGCTGGCGTGCTGCAGCAGCAGGGTGCTGAGCTGGGTGTGATTGCGCTGGGCGTCATCGCTCCAGTGCACGCCGGCCAGCGCGTCGAACACGGCCGGGCGGTTGGCTTCGGCGATGTGGATGTCGGCCAGACCCGCGTAGATGGCATCACCGGCATTGAGGGTGGCACCGGTGAGGGCAAGGAACAGCCCACCCTTGCCCGGCACGCGCGGCAGCAGCCAGCTGCCGCCAACGTCGGGGAACAGGCCGACAGTGATCTCCGGGAACGCCAGCTTGCTGCGCTCGCTGACCACACGGTGGCTGGCACCGGACATCAGGCCGATGCCACCGCCCATGACAATGCCATGGCCCCAGCACAGGATCGGCTTGGGATAGGTGTGGATGGCGTAGTCGACGCGGTACTCCACATCGAAGAACTCCGCCGCGTAGGCGTTGTCGCGCACGTCGGTGCTGCCGTCTGCGCGGTAGGCCTGCATGCTCTTGTACAGGCTGTGCAGATCGCCACCGGCGCAGAAGGCTTTCTCGCCTGCGCCCAGCAGCACCACCAGCGCGATGCCGGCATCGTCGGCCCAGGCCTGCAGACGCTCCAGCAGCAGATGCGCCATCGGCAGCGAGAAACCGTTGAGGGTGCGCGGCGTATTCAACGTGGCGATGCCGATGCGCTTGCCGTTGGCGGCACTGCGCTCTTCGAACAGCACCGGGGCCTCGTCCATCGACGGCGCGCTGCTCATGCGTTCTTCCACTGCGGTGCACGCTTTTCCAGGAAGGCGTTCACGCCTTCGGCCTGGTCGGCACGGTCGAACAGATCGACGAAGGCCTCACGCTCGGCGACCAGTGCAGCGGCGTGCGAACCGGTGCGGGTGAACTGCACCAGGGTCTTGCAGGCGGCGATGCTGGTCGGGCTCTGCTTCTCGGCCTTGTGCGCCCACTCCAGTGCCAGCGCCTTGGCCGCGCCCTTGGCCACCTTCTCTTCCGCCAGGCCGATACGCAGCGCGGTATCCGCGTCAATGCGCTCGCCGAGCAGGATCATGCGCTTGGCCCAGCCCTCGCCGACCAGGCGGGTCAGGTTCTGGGTACCACCGGCGCACGGCAGCAGGCCAACGGTGGCCTCCGGCAGCGCCACCTGGGCGTGTTCTTCAATGATGCGCAGGTCGCAGGCCAGCGCGCATTCCAGACCGCCGCCCATGGCGTAACCATTGATGGCGGCGATGGAGACGCCACGGAAGCCGGACAGCGCTTCGAAGGCTTCGCCGAAACGGCGTGCGGCTTCGCGTGCGGCAGCCTTGTCGCCGGAGGCGAACTGCTTGAGGTCGGCACCGGCGGAGAAGAACTTCTCGCCGCCACCGGTGATCACCAGGGCGTAGATGTCCTTGTCGGCATTCAGCGCGCCGACCAGGTCGCGCAGCGCGGACAGGCTGTGCACGGTCCAGGTGTGCGCCGGCGGATTGTCCAGCGTCACGACGGCGACGTGGCCATCGGCCTCGACCTTCAGACCGGTGTGTTCGTGCTTGCGCCAATCCATCATCGCAGTTCCTCTTCGGTGTTGAGCAGGTGGCGGGCCACGATCACACGCATGATCTCGTTGGTGCCCTCCAGAATCTGATGCACGCGGCTGTCACGCAGCAGGCGTTCAATCGGGTATTCGCGAATGTAACCGTAACCGCCATGGATCTGCAGCGCTTCGTTGCAGATCTGGAAGCCGGCATCGGTGGCGAAACGCTTGGCCATCGCGCACCACACATTGGCGTCGCTTGCACCGGCATCGAGCTTGCGCGCGGCGCTGTGCACCATCTGCCGCGCAGCCACCAGCTGGGTGACCATGTCGGCGAGCTTGAACTGCAGCGCCTGGAAATCCGCCAGGGTCTTGCCGAACTGGCGACGCTCGCCCATGTAACGGCGCGCGGCATCCAGCGCACCCTGCGCCGCGCCCAGCGAGCAGGCGGCGATGTTGATGCGACCGCCGTCCAGACCTTTCATGGCCAGCTTGAAACCGCTGCCTTCGTCACCCAGCAGGTGGTCGACCGGCACGCGTACGTTCTCAAAGGTGATGCCACGGGTGGGCTGGCTGTTCCAGCCCATCTTCTCTTCCTTGCGGCCGAAGCTGATGCCCGGCAGATCGGCCGGCACCGCAATCGCGCTGATGCCGCCCGCACCAGCGCCACCGGTACGCGCCATCACCACCAGCAGCTCGGTGGCACCGGCACCGGAGATGAAGGCCTTGGAGCCGTTCAGCACGAAGTGGTCACCGTCCCTCACAGCGGTGGTCTTCAGCGACGCGGCGTCCGAGCCCGCGCCGGGTTCGGTCAGGCAGTACGAAGCGAGTTTGGTACCGGCCGAGAGGTCGGTGCACCAGTGTGCACGCAGCCCGTCCTGGCCCCAGGTCGACACCATCCACGAGGCCATGTTGTGGATGCTGATATACGCCGCAGTGGACGGGTCCACGTTGGCGAGCTCCTCGATGACGACGGCGGCGTCCAGACGGCTCAAGCCGCTGCCACCGACCTCGGGGTCCATGTACAGGCCACAGAACCCGAGTTCCCCTGCCTTGGCAATCGCCTCGCGCGGAAAGATGCCCTCCGCATCCCATCGCGCGGCGTGCGGTGCCAGTTCGGCCTGGGCGAAGTCACGTGCCGCCTCCCTATAGGCCTGCTGCGCTTCTTCGAGTTCCGTCGTCATCGAGTGGCTCATGGTGAAACTCCTGCTTACTTCAGGCTGATCGTGGTGTTGACGCCATGACCCAGCGTCTCGTCGTCGAACCAGCGCGAGGTGATCGTCTTGGTCTGGGTGTAGAACATCACCACCTGCTTGCCGTACGGGCCCAGGTCGCCCAGCTTGGAGGCGCGCGAACCGGTGAACGAGAACAGCGGCACCGGCACCGGGATCGGCACGTTGATGCCGACCTGGCCGACGTCGATGTCTTCCTGGAACTTGCGTGCGGCCGCACCGGACTGGGTGAACACGGCGGTGCCGTTGCCGTTCGGGTTGGCGTTGATCAGCTCGATCGCGTCTTCCAGCGTGTCCACTTCGAGGATGACCAGCACCGGCCCGAAGATTTCCTCGTCATAGATGCGCATGCCCGGCTTCACCCCGGAGAAGATGGTCGGGCCGACGAAGTTGCCCTTCTCGAAACCATCGACCTGCGGATTGCGGCCGTCCAGCACCAGCTTCGCGCCCTGCTCCACGCCGGAGGCGATCAGCCCTTCCACGCGCTCGCGGGCGGCGCAGGAGATCACCGGGCCCACATCGGTGCCGGCGACGGTGCCACCGCTGACCTTCAGGGTCTTGGCCTTGGCCACCAGATCCGGCACCCACTCGCGGGCTTCGCCGACCAGCACCAGGGTGGAGGCGGCCATGCAGCGCTGGCCTGCGGCACCAAAGGCGGCACCGACCATGGCGTTGAGGCTCTGTTCCTTGTTCGCGTCCGGCAGGACCACGGCGTGGTTCTTCGCGCCCATCATGCACTGCACGCGCTTGCCGGCCAGCGAGGCGCGGTTGTACACGTGGGTGCCAACGCGGGTGGAACCGACGAACGACACCGCCTTGATGTCGGGGTGGTCGCAGATCGCGTTGACCACTTCTTCGCCACCGTGCACGACGTTGAGCACGCCCTTGGGAATGCCGGCTTCCAGCGCCAGTTCAACCAGGCGCATGGTGACCATCGGATCCTGTTCGGACGGCTTCAGGATGAAGGTGTTGCCGGTGGCGATGGCCATCGGGAACATCCACAGCGGAATCATCGCCGGGAAGTTGAACGGGGTGATGCCGGCGCACACGCCCAGCGGCTGCAGCAGGGTGTAGGTGTCCACGCCGTTGGCGACGTTGTTGGCCAGCTCGCCCAGCTGCAGGTTGCCGATGGCGGCGGCGTGCTCGACCACTTCCAGGCCACGGAACACATCACCTTCGGCATCAGGCAGGGTCTTGCCCTGTTCGGCGCTCAGGATGTGGGCCAGCTCGCTCATGTGTTCGCGGATCAGCTGCTGGTACTTCAGGAAGATGCGGGCGCGGGTGCCGATCGGGGTCTTGCGCCAGGTCTTGAAGGCTTCCTTGGCGGCAGCGACGGCCGCGTCCACTTCACTCACGGTGGCGAACGGCACCTGCGCCAGGACGTCCTGGGTGGCCGGATTGACCACGTTCTGCCAGTTGGAGCTGGCCGACTCGACGAACTGGCCGTCGATCAACATGCGGATACGGGGCGCTGCAACAGTCATGACAATCCCGGCGGGTGCGAAAAGGTGATTGGCATTATTCACAGGCCAACACTCGATTTCCGGGCTGTCTGCGCTTAATCTGGCCAACGCCCGCTACGATTCTTGTGAATTTTGTGAATAGCCAGCCTCCCCTCCGCCAGATCGGTCTGCGCCTGCTCAAGCTGCGCGAGCAGCGCGGCTTCAGCCAGGCCGACCTCGCGCGGGCACTGGGGCTGTCGGCCAGCTACCTGAACCAGATCGAGCGCAACAAAAGGCCGCTGACTCCGGCGGTGCAACAGAAGCTGGGCGCGGTGCTGGGCGACCTCGGCGCGCTGTTCGAGGACGACGAGCCGGCGGCGCTGCAGGAGGCGCTGGGCCAGACCCTGCGCGATCTGGGGCTGGACAATGTGAGCAGCACCGAGCTGCGCGCCATGGCCGGCAACCTGCCGCAGATCAGCCATGCCCTGCTCGACCTGCACCGCCGTCACCTGCTGCTGCGCGAGCATGCGGCGGCACTTGAGTTCCAGCTGGGCGACCCGCAGGCCGGGCAGGCGCTGCCGGCCGGTGACCAGGTGCGTGATTTCTTCAACCGCATGCACAACCACATTCCCGAGCTGGACGACCTGGCCGAGCAGCTGTTCGCCGAATGGGGGCTGGTGGCCGGGCACGTGGCACCGCGCCTGCGCCAGTTGCTGGCCGACCGCCACGGCGTGCTGGTGGAAGTGGCTCCGTTGCAGGCCGGGCGCGAGAAGCGCGTGTATGACGGTGGCAGCCGCACGCTGTGGCTGCCGGATTACCTGGAGCCGGGCCAGCAGGCGTTCCAGATGGCGGCCGAGCTGGGCCTGCTCGGCTATGCCGCGCAGATCGATGCGGTGATCGCACGCGCCGGCTTCCGCGAGCCGGAGCAGATCGCGCAGGCACGCATCGGCATGAGCAACTACTTCGCCGGCGCGCTGGTGATGCCGTATGCGCAGTTCCTGCGTGCGGCAGAACAGAGCGCGTATGACATCGACCTGCTGGCACATCGCTTCGGCGTGGGCTTCGAGGCGGTGTGCCATCGCCTGAGCACGCTGGCGCGGCGCAGTGCGCCGGGGCTGCCGTTCTTCTTCATTCGCGTGGACCGCGCCGGCAACGTGTCCAAGCGGCATTCGGCGACCGACTTCCACTTCTCACAGGTGGGCGGCTCGTGCCCGCTGTGGATCGTGTACGAAGCCTTCAACCAACCCGGGCGGGTGCTCACCCAGACCGCACGCATGCCCGATGGCCGCCGCCACTTCTGGCTGGCACGGCAGGTCAGCAGCGGCCCGGTCGGGCATGGGCAGCCGCGCAAGACCTTCGCGGTGGCATTGGGCTGCGACCTGCAGCATGCCGAACGGCTGATCTACACGCGCGGGCTGGATATCCAGAGTCCGGGCAACTCGGTGTCGATCGGTCCTGGGTGCCGGGTGTGTCCGCGCGAGGACTGCATGCAGCGTGCGTTCGCGCAGTTGCCGGGGCGCGGCTAAACCCTTCGCCTGCGGCCTGCATCCAACCTGTTCCAGCCCTGGAAGGAACCGGATCGATGAAATCCCTGTTCGCAGGCGCAGTGCTGCTGCTCGGTGCATATGCACTGCCGGTACATGCCACCTTCTCCATTGCCGCCTGCGATGACACTGGCAGCTGCGGAGTCGCCGTGGCGACCCACAATCTGGCGGTGGGTGGGTCGGGCGTGGCCTGGGCGCAGGCTGACGTGGGCGCGGTAGCCAGCCAGTTCGAGACCAACCCACATTACGGGCCTGAAGGGCTGCGCCTGCTGGCGGCCGGGACATCGCCAGAGCAGGCGCTGAAGCAGCTGCTGGCCGGAGATGGCGGCTACGACGACACCACGGTGGCCGAGCGCCAGGTGGGGCTGGTGGACGCGCGTGGACGACAGGCGCAGTACAACGGGGCGACAGCGTTGGCGTCGACATGGGCTGGGGCGATGGGTGGCCGAGGTTTCAGCGTGCAGGGCAACGGGCTGGCCGGGGCAGTCGTGTTGGATGCGATGCGCGATGCCTATCTTGCAGCGAAGGGCCCACTGGCCGAACGGCTGCTGCTCGCGCTGGAAGCGGGCGAAGCCGCCGGCGGGCAACGCAGCGGCCGGATGTCGGCGGCGCTGTTGGTGCGCACGCCGGAAGACGACTGGCGCGATACCGACCTGCGGGTGGACAGTGCCGCGCAGCCGATTGCTGGATTGCGGGTGATGTTCGAACAGCGCCAGGCGCACACGGCGATGATTCGTGCGGAGCAGATGGTGCGGCAGGGACGGGAGGCAGACGCGGATGTGGCGCTGGCGAAAGCGCTGTCTCTGGCGCATGGCTGGGATCGGATCTGGGCGCGGGCCGCGCGGCTGGCGATGGCGCGCGGGGAGGCGGCACGGGCGCGGGAGTATCTGGGGGTGTTGTGGTCGATCAATCCGGTGATGGTGAGGATGGAGTTGGAAGGGGAGCGATATGTGGGGTTGAAGGGGGATCCTGTGGTGGAGGGATGGCGGTGATGGACGGTTCCGGGACATCTCCCGGTAGCGCCGGCCGTTGGCCGGCCCACGTAATGTTGATGGGTTCATGAGGGCCGGCCAACGGCCGGCGCTACCTAATAGCTCGGGGTTACCTTCATCTGTGGCAAAGGCCGTGGCGCGCCATCGGTCAGATTCGGGCCCAGGTCCTCCCACGCCTCGCCCTGCTCCACCATCATCCGCCACAGCTGCTGCGATTCACGCCGCTTCTCTTCCGAGCTGAGCCGGTACGACGGCTCCAACGGCTCGCCGATGGCCACCGTCTCATACGCTGGAGCCCACGCCGCCACACGCTGCAGCGGATCATCGGTGCGCGCGATCTCCAACGTGTAACGCTGATAGGCCGAGGCCAGATTGCGCCAGCGGATCCAGTAGTGATTGGCGAACGAGAAGTCACAGAAACGCTCACCGGCCACACTGCCCTTGGCGGCAATGCGGCTGAGCACCGCCTGCGGCATGTCCAGGTTCATGCCGCCTTCGTCGCCCTGCAGCGACACATGCACGATGCGGTCGCGGTAGCCGGGCGCGCGCGCCTGCAGCACGTCACGCCAGTTCTGCATGGTGGAAACAATGGAGAACAGGAAGCCACTCATCTCCGCCGCCGCCAGCGGCCGCGCGATGGCGTGGTAGCTGCGCTGCCAGCCATGGCGGTTCTCGGTGGGCAGGAACACCGCCGCGTTGATCGCATCCGGTGAATCCGGCGAAAGACGCTCCGGCTCGGCATGACGCGGGTAGACCAGGTTGATGCCGAAGGTCGGCCAGCGCGGCAGCGCGGCGTCGAACAGGTGGATGGGGAAGTTGCTGCTGATGCCGCCATCGGAGAACCAGCACACCCGGAATGCGGTAATAACAGGACCACAGCTGTGACCGCCACTGGTGAGCCCTTCCATGCTGTCGGCGACATTGGTGTTGTCGCGCGGCGGGGCCGGATCTGCCACCGGTTCGCAGCGACGCTCGCGGCGGGAAGGCTCATGCAGTGGCACCGCACTGATCAGCAGCGGGAAGCTCAGGCTCATGCGCGTGGCGACCAGCACCGGCAGGTGCTCGCCCTCTGGCAGCCGGTAGTAGTCGATACCGTCGACGGACTGCGGCGTACCGGCACGCTCCACCAGCCAGCGCACCACGCTGGCCGGGAACAGCCGTTCAAACTCCTCGCGGCGGAACCAGAACTGCGAGGCGGTGAACGGCAGCGTGCGCGGTTCGGTGTGCGACACGCAGGTGGTGATCATCTGCAGGCTGATTGCATGCGCGCCGACCGGTTCGCCGACATAGCGCGGCGCATTGTGCAGGTCGGCAAACGTCAGTGGCTGATCGAGGGATTTGCCGGAAAGCGCCTGTAACTGCGTGTGCAGCCAATCGGTCAGCGCCGGCGCGCCGGCATCGGGCTGGGTGGCACCGGAGCACAGGCCAAGCAGGTTGCGGCGCGCCACCCGCGCCACGCGCAGGGCCGAGGCCAGCACGCCGGCACCGTAGGCGCATAACAGGGAAGGCAGCAGCGTCGCCCACACGCCGGCGATGCCGCCGGCCATCCAGCCAATGCCAAGCAGACCCACCAACGCGGCCAGCAGCTCCAGCGGCGCAATCGCGAACACCGCCGCCAGCAGGCACAACACCTTGCGCGGCACGCCAGCCTTGCCGGTCAGCATCACCAGCAGGCGATAGGCGGTGCGTGCGCCATACACGGGCTGGAACAGGCTGTAGATGAAACCGCGCCGCGACAGCTGGGTGCTGACATCAGCCAGCCCGGCAAAGCCAGCATTGGGCCCCAGGGCTTCACCGGCCCGGCAGCGTCGGTCGCCCATTGCCGCAGCGGCGGCCACCGCTGCGGCGATCGCGCCGGCCGAGGTGCCGCCGATGTTCTTGAACCGGTATTCGCGCGCCAGTGACAACACCGCGTTGGGATACACGATGCCGCTGGTAATGCCGCCTTTCATGACCAGATCGCAATACTTGTCTGCCACCACACTACCCCCGCTGCCTGCGACGCCTGGAGGCGCCTGTGGCCGTCCCTGGATGGGTGTGACTTGCCTGTCAGTGCCGCGCTGGAAGCGGCTGGGTTTGACGCTATAGGTCCAGTATGACGAAAGCGTCTCTCACGGCCTGAGACTCCGGGCACGAATCGCGCGGTTCAGTGGAGGAACTCCCGGCCGGGCGACCCCGTAGACTGGCCACCCCGTTTCACGGATGAACACCGTACATGCAGGATCGCTTCAACACCGGGCTGGTGGTGGGAAAATTCAGCCCACTGCACCGTGGTCACCAGGCCCTGATCGACCATGCGCTGTCGCGCTGCGACCGGGTGCTGCTGCTGAGCTGGAGCCAGCCCGAGCTGCCCGGCTGCGACGCCGCGCGGCGTGAGGCCTGGTTGAAGACACTGTATCCGCAGGCGGAGCGTCTGGTACTGAATGAGGCCCGGCTGACGCAGCTTTGCGTGGAGCGGGGAATTGCGCCGCGCGCCCTGCCCGACAACCGGGATGACGACGCAGCACAGCGCGCGTTCGTCGCCTGGGTGTGCACCGCGCTGTGGAACTGCCGTGTCGATGCGGTGTTTACCAGCGAACACTATGGCGATGGCTTCGCGGCAGCGTTGCAGCACCATTTCAGTGGCTCAACTGGAAAGGTCTGGCCGGTCACCCATGTCTGCCTGGATCTGGAGCGACGCGATGTTCCGGTGTCGGGTACTGCGCTGCGCGCCGATCCCCATGGCCTGCGCCAGTATCTCGATCCCAGCGTGTATGCGGACTTTGTCGGTCGCATCGGCGTGCTCGGCGGGGAATCCAGCGGCAAGACCACGCTGGCCGCTGCGCTCGCGCAGCGCCTGCAGACGCACTGGGCGGCAGAGTTTGGCCGCGAACACTGGGAAGCCAAGGCCGGTGCGCTGGACTACGACGACCTGCTGCATATTGCCCAGGTCCAGGTGAAACGCGAGGAGGCGCTGGCGGCAACGGCGGATCGATGGCTGGTGTGCGATACCACGCCACTCACCACCCTGCTCTATTGCCAGGACATGTTCGGGCGAGCCGAGGCGGAACTACACGCTTTGGCGGAACGTTCCTATGCGCACCTGTTCCTGTGCGCACCCGACTTTCCGTTCGTGCAGGATGGAACGCGTCGCGACGACGCGTTCCGGCACGCCCAGCACGACGCCTATGTGCGTTGGCTGTCCACGCAGCAGCGACCCTTCACCCTGCTGACCGGCTCGCTGCAGCAGCGCATCGAACAGGTGCTCGATGCGCTGCGCTGAACACGCGTATCGCCGCGTCAGCGCGCCAGGCGCTCCGCGCGCGCGCAGGCCGCAGCGGTAAACACGACGTCGGACGACGAGTTCAGCGCGGTTTCCGCCGAATCCTGGACCACGCCGACCACGAAGCCGACCGCCACTACCTGCATGGCCACGCTGTCCTCGATACCGAACAGGCCACAGGCCAGCGGCACCAGCAGCAGCGAACCACCCGGCACGCCGGAGGCACCGCAGGCCCCGATGGCCGCCACCACGCTCAGCAGCAGCGCGGTGGGCAGGTCGACCTGGATGCCCAGCGTGTGCACCGCCGCCAGGGTGAGTACCGAGATGGTGATGGCCGCGCCGGCCATGTTGATCGTGGCACCCAGCGGAATGGCCACCGAATAGGTGCCCTCATGCAGGCCCAGACGCTTGGACAGGGCCAGATTGACCGGAATGTTCGCCGCCGAGGAACGGGTGAAGAACGCAGTGATGCCACTTTCGCGCAGGCAGGTCAGCACCAGCGGATAGGGATTGCGACGGGTGACCAGGAACACAATCAGCGGGTTGGCCAGCAGTGCCACCGCCAACATGGCTCCCAGCAGCACCGCCAGCAGGCGCGCGTAGTCGGCCAGCGCGCCAAGGCCGGAACCTGCGATGGTGGAGGCGACAATGCCGAACACGCCTAGCGGGGC
The DNA here is from genome assembly GCF_032103445.1 of Stenotrophomonas sp. GTDB lineage: Bacteria > Pseudomonadota > Gammaproteobacteria > Xanthomonadales > Xanthomonadaceae > Stenotrophomonas. The sequence goes on along the minus strand of NZ_DAMDFR010000002.1, from coordinate 127,712 downwards.
CAGCACGATCACCCACTGCACCACCCGGGTAAACGCAACCGAGACGTCGGCGAGCATGGTGCGGGTGGCCTCACCGGCGTGGCGCAATGCCAGGCCCAGACCGACCGCCCAGGCGAGGACGCCGATGTAGTTGGCGTTCACCACCGCGTTGACCGGGTTGTCCACGATCTGCAGCAACAAAGTGTGCAGCACAGCACCAATCCCGCTCGGCGCGGCCTGTGCGGCGGTGTCGGCCGCCTTCAGTACCAGCGTGGTCGGGAACAGGAAGCTGGCGGCCACGCCGACCAGCGAGGCCGCCACGGTGGCCAGCAGGTACAGCACCAGCACGGGCCGCATGTGGGTGCCGCCACCACGGTGGCCGGCAATGGAGGCCACTACCAGCACCAGCACCAGAATGGGTGCCACCGCTTTCAGCGCGCGGATGAAGACTTCGCCCAGCAGGCCGAGCGCCAGCGCGGTGGGCGGGTGTGCGACCCCGACCACGATGCCGAGCAGCAGGCCGATGATGATGCGGGTGACGAGGGAAGTACGGCGAAGGAAGGCAGGTACGACAGTCATGCAGGGATCACGTACGAAGCAGGAACCGTATGGTGCCTGCAATTGCCCGCGCGTGCAGGCCGTGCGTCGCGCTTGGCCCGCTGAACAGGCACAATCGGTCTCATCCCGCATTGCCAGGAAGGCTGATGACCTCTCGACGCCGCTTCATTGCCAGCTGCAGTAGCGTGGCATTGCTGGGTGCCTGCGCACGCCAGGCTGCGCCGACGGTGAATGATATCAGCCAGCTGGAGCCCACCGAGGTGGCTGCGGTGGTGCCGATTCACCATACCGCTGACGTGTCCGCAGCGCTGGAGCGGCACACCGGCACCATCTGCGTGGCCGGCGCGCGCTTCAGCATGGGCGGGCAGACCAGTGCGGCGCAGGCCGTGCAGCTGGACATGAGCACCTGCAACCAGCTGGTGTTCCTGGATGTACCTGGCAAAGTCGTGCGGGTGCAGGCCGGCATGCGCTGGCGTGCATTGCAGGAGCAGCTCGATCCGCATGGGCTGGCGGTGAAGGTGATGCAGAGCTTCAGCAACTTCAGCGTGGGCGGCTCGGTGTCGGTCAACTGCCATGGACGTTACGTCGGCAGCGGCAGCATCGCGGGCAGCGTGCGCGCCCTGCAGATCGTGCTGCGCTCGGGGCAGGTGCTGGAGGCCTCGCGCACCCACAACAGCGACCTGTTCCGCGCCGCACTGGGCGGCTACGGTCTGCTGGGCGTCATCACCGAGGTGGAGCTGGACGTCGTGGACAACGTGGCCATGGCCCGGCACACCCAGCGCATGTCACTGGATGCGTACGCTGACTGGTTTGGCGAACACGTGCTGGCCGATCCACGCGCGATCATGCACAACGCCGACCTGATGCCGCCGGATTTCAATGCACCGCTGGCGGTGACCTGGTATCGAACGGATGCCGCGTTGACCGATACGGCGCGGCTGGTGCCGGTCGGGGCGCACTACGGTACCGAACAGAACCTGATCTGGGCGGTGTCCGAACTGCCCGGCGGTGCGCAGCTGCGCGAGCAACTGGTGGTGGAAAAGACCCTGCGCGAGCCACGGGTGGTTCGCCGCAATCTGGAAGCCAGCCTGGACGTGGCCGCGCTGGAGCCGCGCACGCGCAGCATGTCCACCTACCTGCTGCAGGAGTACTTCATTCCAATTGCGCACTTCCGCACCTTCGCGCGGATGCTGGCGAACGTATTGAAGGCCCATCAGGTCAACGCATTGAATGTTTCGATTCGTCACGCACCGGCGGATCCGTTGGCGGTGATGTCGTGGGCGCGCGAGGACGTGTTCTGCTTCGTGCTGTACCACAAGCAGCGACGCCTGCCGTGGTCGGATGATCGTGCCGCCGAATGGACACGTGCACTGATCGACGCGGCCTTGCTGTGCGGCGGGCGCTACTACCTGCCCTACCGGCCGCACGCCACGCTGGACCAGTTCCAACGCGCCTACCCGCAGTGGCCCGAACTGGTGGCGTGCAAGCGCCGGTACGACCCGCGCCTGCAACTTGTGAACCACCTGTGGCAACGCTATCTCGGACCGTTGGCCGGCGCTTGACCGTCACCCGCCCAAGGTCTACCTTGTGCGGGCCGAAGGTGTTTATCTCTTCATACCGATGAAGGGATGAAATTAAACGGGAATCCGGTGAAAGCGCTCTGCGCTCATTCCGGAGCTGCCCCGCAGCGGTGAATGGAAACGACCCCCGCCACACAGCACTGGGCTTCGCGCCTGGGAAGCGGCGGGCACTAGGTGGGCCTGCGTTGCCCGTGTCCATCAGCCCGAATACCGGCCCCGGCCAGAAAGCACGACCGCTTTCTGCTTCGACCTGGAACGTCCGCGGGGAGGTTGCCGGGGCCTGCCGCCATGCTGCACGCGTGGCGCTACGCCCGTGCGTCCGCTTCACGGCATCCGGTTCGCCCGCGGGGGCGAAGGTCGCTGGTGAAGCGCACATGGCCGCAAGGGCGTGGTCGCTGCACGGTTCCTTCGTTCCTCAATGCCGCCAAGCAATGAGGACACTTTTCATGACCACGGTTACCAATCTGGGATTCCCCCGCATCGGGGCCAAGCGCGAGCTGAAGCGTGCGCTGGAAGCATTCTGGTCGGGCCAGAGCAGCGCACAGTCGCTGCTGGATACCGCCGCGACGCTGCGCGCCACGCACTGGCGGCTGCAGCACGACGCCGGTGTGGATGTGCCACCGAGCAATGATTTCAGCCTGTATGACCAGGTGCTGGATGCCGCCTTCCTGTTCGACGCCATTCCGGCCCGCTACCGCGCCCTGGCCGACGCGGATCCACTGGCCGGTTACTTTGCGATGGCCCGCGGCCTGCAGCGTGACGGGCATGACCTGCATGCGCTGGAAATGACCAAGTGGTTCGACACCAACTACCACTACCTGGTGCCGGAACTGCAGGCCGGCCAGGTCTTCGCCCTGCGCGGCAACAAGCCGCTGGCCGAGTACCGGCAAGCGCAGGGCCTGGGCATTGAAACGCGCCCGGTGCTGATTGGCCCGGTGACGTTCCTGCTGCTGTCCAAGACCACCGACGGCAGCCCGGCGCTGGACCTGCTGGACGCGCTGCTGCCGGTGTATGTGGAACTGCTGGGCCAGCTGCAGGCGGCGGGTGCTGCGTGGGTGCAGTTGGACGAACCGGTGCTGGTGCAGGACCTGGACGATGCCACACGCGCGGCGTTCGTCCATGCCTATGACGTGCTGGCTACGGCCACCCGCCCCAAGGTGCTGGTGGCGACCTACTTTGGTGCGCTTGACGACAATCTTGAACTGGCAACATCGCTGCCGGTGGATGGCCTGCATGTGGACCTGGTGCGCGCGCCGGAGCAGCTGGATGCGGTGATCAAGGCACTGCCGGCCGGACGTGTGCTTTCTGCCGGTCTGGTCAACGGCCGCAACATCTGGCGCACCCATCTGGACAACGCCTTGTTGCTGGCGCGCTATGCGCACGGTCACGTCGGTGGCGACCACCTGTGGCTCGCCCCTTCGTGTTCGCTGCTGCACAGCCCGGTTGATCTGGCGCATGAAACGAAGCTGGATAACGAGCTAAGGGGCTGGCTGGCGTTCTCGAAGCAGAAGCTGGAAGAACTGCGCCTGCTCGCCAATGCCATCGATAACCCGGCCGTAGCCGAGAAGCCGCTGGCGGCCGCGCGCGAGCGCCTTGAAGCACGTCGCCGCTCGCCACGCGTGCACAATCCGGCGGTGACGCAGCGCCTGGGTGCGATCACCGCGGCTGATTCGCAGCGACACAGCGCCTACCCACAGCGCCACCTGGCCCAGGCCGCCGCGCTGAACCTGCCACTGTTCCCCACCACCACGATCGGCTCGTTCCCGCAGACGCTGGAGGTGCGCGAGGCACGTGCGCGCAACAAGTCCGGCAAGCTCTCCGACACTGACTACGATGCCTTCCTGGCGACCCAGACCGAGCACTGCGTGCGCGAGCAGGAGCGGATCGGATTGGATGTGCTGGTGCATGGTGAATTCGAGCGCAACGACATGGTGGAGTACTTCGGCGAGCAGCTGGAAGGCTTCGCCTTCACCAAGAATGGCTGGGTGCAGAGCTACGGCTCGCGCTGCGTGAAGCCACCGGTGATCTTCGGCGACGTCAGCCGCCCACAGCCGATGACGGTGCGCTGGTCACAGTACGCGCAGTCGCTGACCGAGCGCCCGATGAAGGGCATGCTGACCGGACCGGTGACGGTGCTGCAGTGGAGCTTCGTGCGTGACGACCAGGCCCGGGCCGATACCTGCCGGCAGATCGCGCTGGCGCTGCGCGATGAGGTGCTGGACCTGGAAGCGGCGGGCATCGGGGTCATCCAGATTGACGAGCCCGCCATCCGCGAGGGCCTGCCGTTGCGCCGCGCGCAGTGGCGTGACTATCTGGACTGGGCGGTGGAAGCGTTCCGGATCACCGCCAGCGGCGTGCGTGATGCGACCCAGATCCACACCCACATGTGCTATTCCGAGTTCAACGACATCATCCACTCGGTGGCGGCGATGGACGCGGATGTGATCTCCATTGAGACCTCGCGCTCGCACATGGAGCTGCTGGACGCCTTCGTGCGCTTCCAGTACCCCAACGAGATCGGGCCGGGCGTATATGACATCCACTCGCCGCGTGTACCGGACAAGGAGGAGATGGTGGTACTGCTGCGCAAGGCCGCCGAGGTGCTGCGGCCGGAGCAGATCTGGGTGAACCCGGACTGCGGGCTGAAGACCCGTGCCTGGCCGGAAACCCGCGCCGCGCTGGAAGCGCTGGTGGCGGCTGCCCAGCAACTCCGCGACGAATACGCCAACGCCAACGCGGCTTGACCTTCCTGCTGTAGACCGTGGCCAGCGCCGCCGTTGCCGGCGCTGGCCACATTGGAACTGTGATGAACGACTTTGTACGCCCTACCCTTTCCCTGCCCGATGGCCACACCAAGCTGCTTCTGCATTCGTGCTGCGCCCCATGCTCGGGCGAAGTGATGGAGGCGATCACCGCCTCCGGGATCGACTACACGATCTTCTTCTACAACCTCAACATCCATCCTTCGCGGGAGTACCAGCTGCGCAAGGAAGAGAACATCCGTTTTGCCGAGAAGCACAACGTGCCGTTCGTCGACGCCGACTACGACACGCGCGAGTGGTTCGCGCGTGCACGCGGCATGGAGAACGAACCCGAGCGTGGCATCCGCTGCACGATGTGCTTTGACATGCGCTTCGTGCGCACGGCGCTGTATGCGCATGAGCATGGGTTCCCGGTGATCAGCAGCTCGCTGGGGATTTCGCGCTGGAAGGACATGAACCAGATCAACGACTGTGGGCATCGTGCCGCCGCGCACTACCCGGGCATCCAGTACTGGGACTACAACAGGCGCAAGGGTGGTGGCGCAGCGCGCATGGTGGAGATCAGCGAGCGCGAGCAGTTCTACCAGCAGGAGTACTGCGGGTGTGTGTACTCGCTGCGGGATACCAACCTGCACCGGCAGGCGTCCGGGCGCGGGAAGATCGAGATCGGGGTGCTGTATTACGGGGATGGCACCACGAACGAATGACGTGTCGGGGCGTGCGATAGACTGTGGTCCCCCGCGCCCGTGACCGCTGCCATGAATCGCTTCCCCGTTGATGTCGCCCTGATCGTGGTCGATCTCCAGCCGGACTTCATGCCGGGCGGAGCACTGGCCTGCGCGGACGGCGACGCCATCGTGCCGGGCATCGCGGAGCTGCTGGCGCAGCGGCGCTATCACACCGTGGTCGCCACCCAGGACTGGCATCCAGCTGACCATGCCTCATTCGCCAGCCAGCATCCCGGGCATGCGCCGTTCGAGCAGATCACCCTGCACGGCCACCCGCAGACGCTGTGGCCGGATCATTGCGTGCAGGGCACGCCCGGGGCTGCGCTGCATTCGAGCGTTGACTGGGACGCGGCCGATCTGATTCTGCGCAAGGGCACGCGGCGGCAGGTGGATTCCTATAGCGCGTTCCAGGAGAACTTCGGCCCGGAGGGCACGCGTCCTGCCACGGGCCTGGCCGGGTGGCTGCGCGAGCGTGGCATTGCCGAGGTGCATGTGTGCGGGCTGGCGCGGGATTACTGCGTGCTGTGGACGGCGCAGGATGCGGTGGCTTCTGGCTTCCGGGTGGGGTATCTGTGGGAGCTGACCCGGGCGGTGAGTGCGGACAACGATGCGACTACGCGCGACGCGTTGTTGGCGGCGGGGATTCAGGTGCGTTGATGGTGCCGTATCGACCAACGGTCGATACCTACCGGTCGAAGAAGCGCCCCGGTAGGTCACGACCGTTGGTCGTGACCCGCGGACGAGGAACGACGTCAGGCCACCAGAATCAGACGTATCGCAAACCCAATCAGCAACATCCCCATCAAACGCTCGAACCAATGGCTTACGCGCAGGAACCGCTGCCGCACCGCCGCCGCTGACAGCGCCACGCTGACCAGCACGAACCACGCGGCATTGACCAGACACATCCACACTCCATAGAGCGCCTGTACCGCCAGCGGCGTCTGCGCGCTGACCAGCGTGGTGAACGCCGCCAGGAAGAACAGCGTCGCCTTGGGATTGGTCGCGTTGGTCATGAACCCGATCGCGAACGACCGTCCCGGCGTCTGCGCTGCGGCCAACGGACCGCCCGCCTCCACGGCACCGCTGTCGCCGCCCGGCTTGCTCAGCAGGAACCGGATGCCTAGATAGAAAATGTACGCGGCACCGATCCAACGGGCCGTTTTCATCAGCCACGGCGTGGCGTTCAGCAGTGCGGCGACGCCGATCAGGGTGTAGATGACATGCACCGACATGCCGGCGCCAATGCCCAGCGCGGTGTAGATGCCGGTTCTGCGGCCGAAGCGCACCGTCTGCCGGACAGCAACCGCAAAGTCGGGGCCGGGGGCAATGACGGCCAGAAGGTGAACGATGGCGAGGGTGAGGAATTCGGCCCAGTACTGGTGAAGCACGTCAAATCCGCAATGGAAGGGTTGCGCCGGACCTTACCGGAACACGACGGTGCGGTGGCCGTTGAGGATGATGCGATGCTCGACGTGACGGCGCACAGCGCGAGCCAGCACCTGCGATTCGGTGTCGCTGCCGAGCCGCACAAGATCGCGCGGGGTCATGGCGTGATCGACCCGGGCGACGTCCTGCTCAATGATCGGGCCTTCGTCGAGGTCGGACGTGACATAGTGCGCGGTCGCGCCGATGATCTTGACCCCGCGTGCGTGGGCCTGATGGTACGGCTGCGCGCCCTTGAAGCTGGGCAGGAAGCTGTGATGGATGTTGATCGCGCGGCCGGCCAGTGCTTCGCACAGGCGCGGGGAGAGGATCTGCATGTAGCGGGCCAGCACCACCAGGTCGATGTTCTCGCGCTCGACCAGATCGATGATCTGCTGTTCCTGCACGGCGCGGTTGTCCGCGTTCACCGGCAGATGGTGGAACGGAATGCCGTAGGAGGTGGCCAGCGGACCGAAGTCCTCATGGTTGGACGCGACGGCGGCGATATCCACCTGCAGCTGGCGGCTGTGCGCCCGGAACAGCAGGTCGTTCAGGCAGTGGCCCTGTTTGCTCACCAGCACCAGCAGGCGCGCCTTGCGGCGCGCGTCGTGCAGTTGCCAGTCCATCTGGAAGTCCGCCGCCAGCCCGGCCATGCGCGCCTGGATCGTCTCGATCGGCTGGGCCGCGTCGCGGTCGAAGTGCACGCGCAGGAAGAAGCGACCGCTTTCATCGTCGCCGAACTGCTGGGCATCGAGGATGTTGCAGCCCTGCTCGAACAGCAGGCCGGAGACGCGGTAGACGATCCCGGTACGGTCCGGGCATGACAGGGTGAGGATGGAATCGGGGCGCATGGTTCGAGTTTAACCGGCGCGGCCCGGGGCTGGCGGGGATGTTGTCAGATGCAACTGTTGGGGTGCTGGCGCATTGATGTGCGGTGATCGTGGCTGCGGCGATGTCTGGATGTGGGACGGTCTATGTAGAGCCGGGCTTGCCCGGCTGCATTTTGCGCGCGAACAACAGCCGGGCAAGCCCGGCTCTACAAGGGACGCGGGTTGGCCGCGAACTGCAGCCGGGCAAGCCCGGCTCTACGTCATCGGCTCGGATGCACGGTCAGTGCCACCAATCGCATTACCAGCGGGCGTACCACCAGCACGCAGCAGAACGCAGTCGGCATGGCCAACTGGTACGCGCCCAGCACCCGCATCGGGTACTCAGCGTTGATACCGGCATTGGCGGCGGTGATCACCAGGCACATCAGCATGGCCATGATCGCGGCCATGAAGAACGCAAACACGAACGGCGTGGTACGTGCCGCCAACTTCCAGCGGCGGGCAACAACAGAAGTGGAGTTCATCCGGCTCAGTCCAGTACACAGGCAACACAGCGGTTGCGGGACCGGCACGATATTCGGCTCTCCGCAGACACGGTAGATCGCCTCACCTTTGCACAGACCAAAGCAAAACTTGCGGATAAGCAGCGACAATAGCGGCATCATGAACATTCTTCACTGCATCCGCAGCTTCATCCGCACCGCCGACGCCGGCAGCCTGGCCGCCGCCGCGCGCACGCTGGGCATCAGTTCCGCCGCTGTTGGCCAGAACATCGCCCGGCTGGAAACCCACCTGGGCGTGCGCCTGTTCAACCGCACCACGCGCCGGCTGGTGCTGACTGAGCGCGGTTCGCTGTACCTGGCCAAGGTGCGTCACGTCGAAGACGACCTGCAACGCGCGCAGGACGCGGTGACTGACCCGGAAGCGGAGCCGGAGGGCCGACTGCGCATTGCCAGCACGGCCGCCTTCGGCCGCCATGTACTGGCCCCGCTGCTGCCGTCACTGCAGGCGCGCTACCCCGGGTTGGACATCGAACTGCTGCTGTCCGACCGCAGTGTGGACCACGCGCATGAGGAAGTGGACGTCAGCATCCGCATCGACCCGCAGCTGGACGAGGGTCTGGTCGCGCGCCCCCTGGCGCAGGTGCCGTTCGTGGTGTGTGCATCACCGGTGTACCTGGCCCAGGCCGGCGTGCCGGAAACCCCGGAGGACCTGGGCGATCACCGTTGCCTGGTGTTCCGCTATCCGGTGGATGGTCGCCACCTGCGTTGGGGGTTTGTGCGCGACGGACAGCCGTTTGAAGCGGACTTGAACCCCGCGCTGGTCAGCGACGACATCGACGCACTGGCCGCGATGGCCGCGGCGGGCGGTGGCATCGCGCGGCTGGCCGCGTTCGTGGCCGCGCCCTGGCTGGTGCGCGGCAACCTGCAGGTACTGTTCGCCTCGGACGATGATGCGCGTACCTCACCGGAACCGATGCGGTTGTACCTGTGTGTCAGCGACCGCCGTGATCTGACGCCGAAGGTGCGGGCGCTGATGGAGCACGTGGTGGAGGGGCTGCCGGAGGCGTGGCGGGTCGGCGGCGATTGAGCCGCGGAACGAGCGAAGAGCAGCCGGGCATGGCCCGGCTCTACAGGTGCGACCGGTCTTACTTGGCGGGTGCGGTGAACACGCCGCGCGCTTCGCGTGGCTCGCAGCGCAGGTACTGCGGTGCCGGGGTGATGCTGTCGCCGAGTGCAGCGGCGGCGTGCCAAGGCCAGCGCGGGTCATAGAGAATGCCGCGCGCCAGCGCGACTGCATCGGCGTGACCGTGGCGCAGGATCGATTCGGCCTGCGAGGGGTCGGTGATCAGGCCGACGGCGATGACCGGCATGCGCACCTTGGCCGCCTTGATCGCCTGCGCGAACGGCACCTGGTAGCCGGGCTCCAGCGGAATCTTCTGGCGCGGGTCGAGGCCGCCGCTGGAGACATGCAGGAAGTTGCAGCCACGCAGGTCCAGGATCTGCGCCAGCGTGGTGGTCTGTTCGATATCCCAGCCGCCGGCGACCCAGTCGCTGGCGGAAATGCGCACGCCCACCGAGATGCGGTCGTCGACTGCCTCACGCACGGCGTCGAACACGCGGATCAGCAGGCGCATGCGGTTCTGCAGCGAGCCGCCGTATTCGTCGTCGCGCTGGTTGCTGAGCGGCGACAGGAACTGGTGCAGCAGGTAGCCGTGCGCGGCATGCAGTTCGATCAGATCCAGGCCGACGCGTTCGGCGCGCTGGGCGGCGGCAACGAAGGCGTCGACGATGGCGTCGATGCCGGCCAGGTCCAGGGCTTCCGGTTTCGGATGGTCGTTGAAGGCCAGTGCGGACGGTGCCACGGTGGTCCAGCCGTTCGGGTCGGTGGCCGGCAACCCGCCACCGCCGTCCCACGGACGCGCCGAGGAAGCCTTGCGTCCGGCATGGGCCAGCTGCACGCCCAGCGGCATCGGCGACCAGGCCTTCACCGAGGCGATCACGCCGGCGAGCGCGGCTTCGGTGGCGTCGTCCCACAGGCCGAGGTCTGCCCAGCTGATGCGGCCTTCGGGCAGCACGGCGGTGGCTTCCAGGATCAGCAGGCCGGCACCGGACTGGGATAACTGACCCAGGTGCTGGCGATGCCAGTCGTTGGCCTGGCCGTCGGTGGCGGAGTACTGGCACATCGGGGCGATGACGATGCGGTTGGGCAGCTGCAGCGGCCCAAAGGAGACGGGGGAGAAAAGCTGGCTCACGGGGGGACTCGGGCGTGGGGAGATGAAACCGGTGGGTATTGCACTCTGAAGCGGGGTTGCAGGCAACCGTTTGTGTGGAACGGTGAAGGCGCAGCCGGGCAAGCCCGGCTCTACGGGGATGTGGCTTTTGTAGAGCCGGGCTTGCCCGGCTGCGGGTGCCCGGCGTTACAACAGGAACGACAACGCCGGGGCGCAGGGCTGTTCCACCTTCAGCGTCAGCAGGTCATCAGCGCGGGTGCGGCCGAGGTTGAGCGCTGCCACCGGCAGACCAGCCTTGGCGGCGGCCTGGACGAAGCGGAAGCCGGAATAGACCATCAGCGAGGAGCCCACCACCAGCACGGCGTCGGCCCGGCCCAGGTGGTCGTGCACGGCCGCCACGCGCTCGCGCGGGACGTTTTCGCCGAAGAACACCACATCCGGCTTGAGGATGCCGCCGCAATGCGGGCAAGCCGGAACGTTGAAGGCACCAAAGTCCACGCCCTCCAGATCGGCGTCGCCATCCGGGGCCTGCGCGGCGTCCAGCTGCGCCCATTCCGGGTTGAGCGCCAGCAGCGCGTGCTGGAAGTCCTCGCGCGGGCTGCGCGCCTCGCAGCCCATGCAGCGCACCTGGTCGAGCCTGCCGTGCAGGTCGATGACCGCGCGGCTGCCGGCCCGCTGGTGCAGGCAGTCCACGTTCTGGGTCAGCAGCACTTCCATCTGGCCGCGGTTTTCCAGCGCGGCCAGGGCGGCGTGGGTGCCATTGGGCAGCGCCTGTCCGAAGCGCGGCCAGCCCAGCAGGCTGCGCGCCCAGTAGCGCTGGCGGGTGGCAGGCAGGCCCATGAAGTCCTGGAAGTTCACCGGCGGGGTGCGCTTCCACTGGCCGTCGGCGTCGCGGTAGTCGGGAATGCCCGAGTCGGTGCTGCAGCCCGCGCCGGTCAGCACGAACAGGCGGCGGGCACGGTGGATGAAGTCGGCCAGAGGGAGTGACATGAAAAGCAGATGGGGGCACAAGGCCCCCATCGCAATTGCCGGTTCAGGGTCCGGCGATGTCCGCCGGCAGCGGCGGTACCGCAGTGGGGTGGTGGTTCTCGTCCAGCGCGATCATCACGAAGTGGCCGCGGGTGCACAGCTTGCGTTCGCCCGTGTGCAGATCTTCGGCGATCAGCTCCACTTCCACCTTCATCGAGCTGCGCCCGACCTCCACGATGCGGCCCACGGTCTCCACCATCTGCCCGACCGTGATCGGCAGCTTGAAGTCGACCTGGTCGGACCGCGCGGTGACCACGGCACGGCGCGAATAACGGGCCGCAGCCAGGAATGCCGCCTTGTCCATCCACGCCAGCGCCTGGCCACCGAACAGGGTGCCCATGTGGTTGGTGTGGTTGGGGAAGACGATTTCGGCCATCCGGACTTCGGTGGGCGGAACGACTTCGGCAGCGGCGGTCATGGCAGCGTGGTTCTCAGAAGTTCATGTCGAAGGCGACTTCGCCCTGCACGCCCACCTGGTAGGCCGACGGACGGCGTTCGAAGAAGTTGGTCAGCTCCTGCACGTCCTGCAGCTCCATGAACGGCAGCGGGTTGCGCACGTTGTACTTCTTTTCCATGCCGAGGCGGTGGAAATGGTTGTCGGCGCAATGCTGCAGGTACTGGCGCATGTCGCGGGTGGAAATGCCAGCCACGCCGCCGGACAGCACGTCCTCGGCGAACTGCACTTCGCATTCGATGGCGTCGGCCAGCATGTCATAGACCTGCTGCTTCATTTCGTCGTCGAACAGGTCCGGCTCTTCCTCGCGGATCACGTCGACGCATTCGAACGCGAAGTCCATGTGCGCGCTTTCGTCGCGGAACACCCAGTTGGTGCCCGAAGCCAGGCCGTTGAGCAGGCCACGCGAACGGAAGTAGTACACGTAGGCGAACGCGGCGAAGAAGAACAGGCCTTCGATGCACGCAGCAAAGCAGATCTGGTTGAGCAGGAACTGACGGCGCTGCTCGCGGGTTTCGATGCGGTGCAGGTCCTGGATCGAGTCGATCCACTTGAAGCAGAAGTCGGCCTTCTTCTTGATCGAGTCGATGTTCTCGACCGCCGAGAACGCCTTGGCGCGTTCTTCCGGGTCCGGCAGGTAGTTGTCGAGCAGGGTCAGGTAGAACTGCACGTGCAGCGCTTCTTCATACAGCTGGCGCGACAGGTACATGCGCGCTTCCGGCGCATTCAGATGCTGATACAGGTTCAGCACCAGGTTGTTGGAGACGATCGAGTCGCCGGTGGCGAAGAACGCGACCAGACGGTGGATCAGGTGGCGCTCACCCGGCGACATCTTGGTGTGCAGGTCGCTGATGTCGATCTGGAAGTTGATTTCTTCCACGGTCCAGGTGTTCTTGATCGCATTGCGATACATGTCATAGAACTGCGGGTAGCGCATCGGGCGCAGAGTCAGTTCAAAACCGGGATCGAGCAGCATCTGCTTGCGGGTGTCGGCCATGGTGTTTCGTCCTTCAAATGGTTGTGCCGACCAGGGGTCGGCACGAACCGGGTGTTTTGGGTGGTGCAGCCGGGCATGGCCCGGCTCTACGCGTTGGGGTGCCGATTATTGGCAGGCTTCGCAGGCTTCCGGGTTTTCCAGCGAGCAGGCGATGGCCTCTTCCGGGCTGAACACCTTTTCCGGAGCCGCCGTCGCCGTGTGGCTGACGGTGGTCTTGGCGATCTTGGTGGCCGGACGCGAACGCAGGTAGTAGGTGGTCTTGATGCCCTGCTTCCAGGCGTACATGTACATGGACGACATCGCACCGATGCTCGGGCTTTCCATGAACAGGTTGAGCGAGGCGGACTGGTCAATGAACGCGCCACGCTCGGCGGCCATGTCGATCAGCGAACGCATCGGCAGTTCCCAGGCAGTGCGGTAGACCTGGCGCAGGCTTTCCGGGATCTGGCTGATGCCCTGGATCGAACCTTCCGCCATCTTGATGGTGTCGCGCATTTCCGGGGTCCAGTGGCCGAGCTTCTTCAGCTCGTTCACCAGGTAGCGGTTGACCTGCAGGAAGTCGCCCGACAGCGTTTCACGCTTGAACAGGTTCGACACCTGCGGTTCCACGCACTCGTAGCAACCGGCGATGGAGGCGATGGTGGCGGTTGGCGCGATCGCGATGATCAGCGAGTTGCGCAGGCCATGTTCCTTGATGCGGGCGCGCAGGGCGTCCCAGCGCGCGCCGTCTTCCGGCACCACGTTCCAGGCGTCGAACTGCAGCTCGCCGCTGGCCGCGCGGGTGTCGTTGAACGACGGGTGCTTGCCGCGTTCCTGCGCCAGTTCGACCGAGGTCTCCAGGGCGTGGAAGTAGATGGTCTCAGCGATCTTCTTCGACAGCGCGCGGGCTTCGGCGCTGTCGAACGGCAGGCGCTTGCGGAAAAACACGTCCTGCAGGCCCATGCAGCCCAGGCCGACCGGGCGCCAGCGCATGTTGGCGCGGCGGGCGGTTTCGATGGGGTAGAAGTTCAGGTCGATGACGCGGTCGAGCTGACGCACGGCCAGGCGCACGGTTTCGGCCAGCTTCTCGTAGTCGAACTCGTTGTGCTCGTCGAAGTGGTTGCCCAGGTTGATCGAACCCAGGTTGCACACCGCGGTTTCATCGTTGGAGGTGACCTCCAGGATTTCGGTGCACAGGTTGGACAGGTGGATCACGTTGCCCGGACGCAGGGTCTGGTTGCTGGCGCGGTTGCACTTGTCCTTGAAGGTCATCCAGCCGTTGCCGGTTTCAGCCAGGGTGCGCATCATCCGCGAGTACAGCTTGCGCGCGGAGATGGTGCGGTTGGCCTTGCCCTGGGCTTCGGCCTGCAGGTAGGCCTGCTCGAAGGCTTCACCGAACAGGTCGGTGAATTCCGGCACCACGCGCGGATCGAACAGCGACCATTCCTGGTCGGCTTCGACGCGCTTCATGAACAGGTCCGGCACCCAGTTGGCCAGGTTCAGGTTGTGCGCGCGGCGCGATTCGTCGCCGGTGTTGTCGCGCAGTTCCAGGAAGTCTTCAATGTCGGCGTGCCAGGTTTCCAGGTACACGCAGGCCGCGCCCTTGCGCTTGCCACCCTGGTTCACCGCGGCCACGGACGAATCCATGGTCTTCAGCCACGGCACGATGCCGTTGGAATGGCCGTTGGTCGACTTGATCAGCGAACCACGCGAACGCACGCGGGTGTAGCTGACGCCGATGCCGCCGGAGAACTTCGACAGCTGGGCGATGTCGCCGTACTTGGAGTAGATGGATTCCAGCGAGTCCTGCGGCGAATCCAGCAGGAAGCACGAGGACAGCTGCTCGTGGGTGGTGCCGGAGTTGAACAGGGTCGGGCTGGACGGCAGGTAGTCCAGGTTGCCCATGCGCTTGTACAGCGCCAGGGTTTCCGGCACGTCTTCGCTCAGTGCGCTGGCGATGCGCAGGAAGAACTGCTGCGGGGTCTCGATCACCTTGCGGGTGTGCGGGTGACGCAGCAGGTAACGGTCGTACAGGGTGCGCAGACCGAAGTAGTCGAAGTTCAGGTCCAGCGAGATGTCGATGGCATCGTTGAGCTTGCGCGCGTTGGTCTGCACGAAGTTCAGCAGGCGGTCGTTGATCAGGCCGACTTCATGGCCACGGCCCACCGACTGCGAGAAGGCGTGGATCTCCTGCCCCGACACTTCCTTGGCGATGTAGTTGGCCAGCAGGCGCGCGGCCAGACGGCCGTATTCGGGTTCTTCACCGATCAGCAGGGCGGCGGTGCGGATCGACAGCTCGTCCAGCTCCTGCGTGGTGGCCCCGTTGTACAGGCCGGAAATGGTGCGGGTGGCGACGCGCATCGGATCGACCGCGTGCAGGCCTTCGGCCGAACGCTGCACCGCGCGCACGATCTTGTTCAGGTCCACCAGTTCGGTCGACCCGTTGCGCTTGGTCACGCTCATCGTGTTGGAGGTCGGCGGCGAGGTCAGCAGGAACTCGCTTTCCTTCTTCTCGATGGTGGCGCTGGTTTCGGTGCTCACGGCGGTGTCCTCTAGGCGTGATATGGGCGGGCACTACGATTGCCGACAGGGTTGGCAACCGGCCGGTGCGCACGGGCCTCAGGGTGGCAGAACGGCGTCTCACGGGACGCGACAGACGCGATCCCCTTGTGACACCAGTCCTCTCCCCCCCGGAGACTGTCGCAACCGGCACCGTCTGCGGTGGGCAGGCGGCTCGTCGGCAGGAAGCACGATCCGGCTTCCCTGTGGTTCCGCCCGCCCCGTCTTGGGGTTGGTGGAACCGCCAGCCACAAGATAGTGGGGGTGTCAGGGATCGTCAACGCTAAATGTAGGAGATTTCACCAATCCCTTGTGGCGCAAGGATTGGCCGATCGGGGCGTCCGACGAACGGTTGGAACCTGTCGAAATGGACTGCGCTGTCAATGGGGGAAGGCGACGTTTGACGGCGAAAACAGTGTGTGAAAAACGGAACGGCACGCATCACGTGGGCGTAACAAACGTCGCGTTGAGCGGGGTTACGCAGCCGGGCAAGCCCGGCTCTACGTCATGCACGGTGGGGGGTGCCGAGGTATTCGGCGCTCTGCATCTCGATCAGGCGCGACGCGGTGCGCTCGAACGCGCCCTGCAGGCGGGTGCCGGTGTACAGCGCCACCGGGGTGTCGGTGGCAGTGCAGACCAGGTTGACGTGGCGGTCGTACAGTTCGTCGATGAGATTGACGAAGCGGCGCGCGGCATCCTCGTTGGTGCGGTCGAAGTGCGGGATGTCGCCCAGCAGCACGGTATTGAACTCGTGCGCGATCTCGATGTAGTCCGACGGACCGCGCGGCCCCTCGCAGAGGGCGGCAAAGTCGAACCAGGCGATGCTCTTGCCGCGCCCGCGGACCGGAATCTTGCGGCCCTCGATCTCGATGTTGCCGGCCTTGGCCGGCTGGCCGCCGCTGAGCTCGGCCCAGCGGGTGCCCAGCCAGGCGTCACTGCCGGTGTCACGCGGGGACTGGTACACCGGCGAGCGGGTCAGCGCGCGCATGCGGTAGTCCTCGGTGCCCTCGGCATACAGCTCCACGCAGTAGGTCTGCAGCAGGCCGATGGCGGGCAGGAAGCTGTCCCGCTGCAGGCCATTCAGGTACAGGTTCTCCACCGCCGTGTTGGAGGTGGTGACCAGAGTCACCCCTTCGGCAAACAGGCGCTCGAGCAGGCGCGCCAGCAGCATGGCGTCGCCGATGTCGGTGACGAAGAACTCATCCAGCACCAGCACGCGCAGCTTGTTGCGCCATTCCTGGGCGATGCGGGCCAGCGGGTCGCTCTGGCCCTGGTGCTCGCGCAGGCGCTCGTGGATGCCGCGCATGAAGCGGTGGAAGTGGGTGCGGTACTTCTGCTGGATCGGCAGCCCGTCATAGAACAGGTCGACCAGGAAGGTCTTGCCCCGCCCCACCCCACCCCAGAAGTACAGCCCCTTGACCGGCTCGGGCTTCTTCCAGAACGCGGACAGACGGTCCAGCCAGCCATCCTGGTCGCTGTCGAGCAGGGCGGTATGGATGCGGTCCAGCTCGGCCAGGGCGGCGTGCTGGGCGGGGTCGTTCTGCCATTCGCCCCGCGCTGCGCCTTCGGCATAACGCTGGGAGGGGGTCAACACTGCGGAACTCATGCGGCTGGGCTACCGGCAGCGGGCAGCCACTGCTTCAGGCCGTGGGTCAGCGCACCGCGCAGGTCGATCAGCTTGCGGTGGAAGAAGTGACTGGTTTCCGGCATGCGCACCAGCTCATGTGGCAGCTTCAGCTGCTCCAGCCAGTCGTACACGGCCTGCGGGTCGACGATCTCGTCCTGTTCGCCCTGGATCACCAGCCACTGCGCGGGCGGCTGCACGCCGTCGAAGTCCCAGCGTCCGGCGGGCGGGGCAATCGAGACCAGCACCTGCGGCTGCAGCTCGGCCGACGCGCGCAGCGAGACGAATGCGCCAAAGCTGAAACCGGCCAACCACAGCGTGGCCTGCGGGTTGCCCTCGCGCGCCCAGGCCACTACGGCCTTGAGGTCGTCCTGCTCGCCCACGCCGTGGTCGAACTCGCCGGCGGACCCGCCCACGCTGCGGAAATTGAAGCGCACCGTGGTGATGCCCATCTCGCGCAGGGTGGTGGCCAGCATGGTCACCACCTTGTTATGCAGGCTGCCGCCCTCGGTGGACAGCGGGTGGCAGATCACGGCGATGACCGGGACGGACGGCACATCAGCCTTGGGCAGATCGACCGCGACTTCGAGCGGGCCGACCGGGCCGGCCAGGGTGAGCGTGCCGGATTCGGCGGGGAACGGGGGATTTTGCATGGCACCATGATAGCGTCCCCTGCCCCCGACCTGCCCTGCTCCGCTCATGACATATCTGCTGTTGGCCGTGATCTGCTCGGTGCTGGTCTCGGTGTTGCTCAAGCTGGCTGCGCGCCGGCAGCTGGACGTGGCGCAGATGGTGACCTGGAACTACCTGGTCGCCGCCACCCTGACCGCAGTGGCATTGCGGCCGCCGCTGGCCTCGCTGCAGTCCGGACATGCGCCGTGGCTGGCGCTGCTGGGGTTGGCGGTGGTGCTGCCAGCCATTTTCCTGGTGCTGGGCCGGGCCGTGGCCGAAGCCGGCATTGTGCGCAGCGATGTCGCCCAGCGGTTGTCGCTGCTGCTCAGCCTGCTGGCGGCCTTCCTGTTCTTCGGCCAGACCGCCACGGCGTGGAAGCTGGCCGGGCTGGGGCTGGGCCTGGTGGCGATGCTGATGATCAGCCTGCGCCCGCGCGGCCCATCGGTAACCGCCACACCGGGCAGCTGGCGCTGGCTGCTGGGGGTATGGGTCGGGTTTGCGGTGGTGGACATCCTGCTCAAGCAGGTGGCGCTGTCGGGGACACCTTCCATGGCCGCGCTGCTGGCCTGCTTCAGCATTGCCTTCGTGCTGATGCTGGCGCTGCAGCTGTGGCGGCACTTCAGCGGACGCAGTCGGTTGAACCTGCGCAACCTGGGTGCCGGCGCGCTGCTGGGCCTGCTCAACGGCGGCAATATCCTGTTTTACGTGCACGCCCACCAGGCCCTGCCGGACAGCCCGGCCACCGTGTTTGCCGGGATGAACATCGGCGTGGTGGTGCTGGGCGCGCTGGTGGGGGTGCTGGCGTTCGGGGAACCGACGTCGCGCTGGAACCGGATCGGGTTGGGGTTGGCGGTGGTGGCAATTTCGTTGATCGCGTGGGGGTGATTGATCGGCCGTAGAGCCACGCCCTGCGTGGCTGCAATGCCGGATCGGCGATCAGATCCCGATTACCGGTCAAACCCCAACAACAACGGATCATGGTCCGAGCTGCGCCACGGACCGGCTTCGTTGCGGTCGCGATAGCCGACGTCATCCGCCTCGTCCGCATTGATATGCCACTCGGCCGCGCCACGCAGGCGTTTGGCCATGCCAGGGCTCAGCAGGGCGTGGTCCAGCCGCCCGGTCATGCCGTTGTACACATAGCTATAGGGCTGCTGGATCTCTGCCACGGCGAAGGCGTCCTGCCAGCCGGCGTCATGCAGGGTGCGGATCGGCGCTTCCATCGCATACGCATTGAAGTCGCCCAGCAGCACCGCGTCCGACGTGCCCGCCCCGGTCGGGTCGGTTGCCAGCCACTGGTCCAGCAGCTTGGCCGACGTCACCCGAGTGGCGTTCCAGCAGGCCTGGCCGTCCTTCTGGTCGGCGTCGGCCCCGGTGGCTTCCGAGCAGCCCTTGGACTTGAAGTGATTGGCCACCACGACGAACGGCGCGCCTTTGCCGGCGCGGAACGCCTGCGCAAGCGGCACCCGGCTGTGCGGACCGAACGGTGCGGTTTCCAGCACCGCCGGTGCACCCACCGGGGTCACCTTCGAGGCCCGGTAGATGATGCCGACCCGGATCGGGTTCTCGCCCGGGCCTCTGCTGGCATCGACGAAGCGCCAGTCACCCTTGGCACCACGGTCCGCATTGAGCGCATCGACCAGCTGGGCGATGGCCGAGTTGGGGCCGTAGCCGTCGTTCTCCAGTTCCATCAGCGCGGCCACGTCAGCGCCCAGTGCATTGATGGTGGTGACCAGCTTGGCCTTCTGCGCCTGGTGTTCGGCCAGGGTGCGTGCGCCGCGCAGGGTCGGGAAGCCGCCGCCCTGGCCGTCGCCATTGAAGAAGTTCTCCAGATTGAAGGCCGCGACCTGCAGGCTGCCGGCGACCTTGGGCACCGCCGGGCGCGCCGGCGCGGGCAGTTTCAGCGGGGTGGTCACCTGCAGCCGTGCCACGCCTTTTTCATCCACCCGCACGATGCCTTCCACGTTGCGCAGCACGGTGCCGGTACGCAGGTCCGCACCGGCCGGCAGGTAGTCCACCGGGCCCGGATCGCGGGCGCTGCTGCCGTCATCCAGCAGCAGGCGGCGACGCTGGTTGTCGGCGATCACCTTGGCATGCGCGCCGGTGCCCGGCTCGGCAACTTCGCTGGGCTGCCACAGGCGGCCATCGAAGGCGACGGTGAGTTCGCCGAAGCGGGTCAGGCCGTCGGTGCCGGCCAGGGTCAGCGGTGCGGCGATGCGGACCCTCTGACCGTCCAGCGCACGCCAGTCCGCCGGGGCGGTGGTCAGGGTGACCGGCGCGCGTGCGGAGGTTGCCGCCGGTGCCGGCTGGGCCTGCGGTTGGGCCTGGGCGAAGGCGGTGACGGGCAGCAGCAGCGACAGGGCAAGAGCGAGAGGACGGCGGCGCATCGGCGGGCACGGTTCGGCAAGGGACGCACAGGGTATCGCCAGATTGTGGCGGGATGCGTCATGTGATGGCGGTTGCCCGCGTTGGGCAAAGGGCGGAACCCCGCCGGGCATGCGCCCGGCGAACAGCGCGATCGTCCTGCGCACGTAGCAATTCGTAGGTACCACGCCATGCGTGGTACCCGCGCGCAGCGCGGCACAAGCGTCCGAAACCCGCATCCACCACGTTGCGACACGCCGACCAACGTTTGGACGTGGCCGAAGACGTGTGTCTAGCGTTCATGACCACCGAACGAAGAGCGGACGCGCATGGCGCGTCCCTACGGGCATCAGACAATGCGTAGTGACACGCCATGCGTGTCAGACGGTTATTTCAGATTCGCCAGCATCCAATCCACGGTGGCGTGGATCTGCTCCTCGGTCAGCGCCGGGTTGCCGCCCTTGGGCGGCATGATCCCGCCGTCCGGGCCGGTGTAGCCCTCGATGGCGTGCTTATAAAGCGTCTCTTTGCCCTGTCCCAGGCGCTGGTCCCAATGCGCGTGGTCCAGGGTGGGAGCCTGGCCCACGCCGGTGGTGTGGCAGGCGGTGCACAGGTTGTCGAAGATCACCTTGCCGTCGGTGGTGCCGCCATAGGCAACCTGCGCGGCGGCCTTGGCCAATGCGGCGGCCTTGGCGGCGGCCTGTTCGGCGGCACCGGTGGCACCGGCGTAGACCGCGCCGGCCGGGGCAATGCGCAGCTCCGTGCGCTTGGCCGCCTGCGGTGAGACTTCCGGCGGAATGCGGGTGTGCAGGTACGCGGCGAACAGGATCAATCCGAGCGTGATGGCCATCAGCAGCGCGATGACCATGGAAAAGCGTTTCAGGAACTCGAGGTCGTAATTCCGCACTCTCTATACCCCTGGCTGATAGTCGTTGGACCACGGCTTGTCGGGCGAGTATGACCAGCGGCGGCAAGCCTGTGCAAGCCGCATTCAAGTGCCGCAATGCAGCAATGGCAAGGCCTCAGCCGCCGGCAGCGCGCAGGCAGACCTGGCAGATCGACGCTACCAGCGCGTCTTCGTCGCCCACTGCGTCACGACTGGGCGCGGTTGGCCCGACCAGCGCTTCGGTGAACGCCCCCACGATGCAGGCCGCGGTGACCCGGGTGTCCTGTGCAGGAAAGCTGCCAGTTGCGACACCGTCGGCCACGATGCGGTGGAACACATCGCCGAACAGCCGCCGGCAGCGGATGCGCTCGGCTTCCACTTCCGGGTCGACCGGCTCTGCGATGAAGGCATAGGCCAGTCCCGGGCCGGCCAGGGCGCGGCGGACAAAGGCGGTGATCGCCCGGCGCAGCCGCTCCGGCGCGGGCAGGGCCTCGGCGGCGATGCCCTCGAAGATGCGCAGCTCGTGCTCCACCGCGGCGGTCAGCACCTCCACGAACAGTTCGGCCTTGGACGGGAAGTGCCGGTAGATCAACCCGGTGGAGACCCCGGCCTCGGCCGCCACGGCGGTGACCGGGGCGTTGCGGTAGCCGCCGGCAGCCACCAGCGCGCGGGTCGCCAGCAGGATCCGCTCACGGGCCCCGGCCAGGCGTTCTTCCATCAGTGCGGAGCGTTTATAGGCCATTTTATGATTCTATGTTCAATTTTTGAATTTGTATTCACTTTTACCCCGGGGCGGGCTAGGCTGGCGAAAATCGTGGAGCCCGCCATGCACGTCCCAACCCTGAACTTCGACCTCGGCGAAGAGATCGACCTGCTGCGCCAGAGCGTGGCCCATTTTGCCTCGGCCGAGGTCGCCCCGCTGGCGGCGAAGGCCGACGAGGAGAATCTGTTCCCGCATCCGCTGTGGCGCAAGCTCGGCGAACAGGGCCTGCTCGGCCTGACCGTGGAAGAGGAATACGGCGGCAGCGGCATGGGCTACCTGGCTCACGTGGTGGCGATGGAAGAGATTTCGCGCGCCTCCGGTGGCATCGGCCTGAGCTATGGCGCGCACTCCAACCTGTGCGTGAACCAGCTGCGCAAGAACGGCACTGAAGAACAGAAGCAGCGCTTCCTGCCCGACCTGTGCAGCGGCACCAAGGTCGGCGCGCTGGCGATGAGCGAACCGGGGGCGGGCTCGGACGTGGTCTCCATGAAGCTGCGCGCGGACAAGCGCGGTGACCACTACGTGCTCAACGGCAACAAAATGTGGATCACCAACGGGCCAGATGCCGACGTGCTGGTGGTGTACGCCAAGACCGACCCGGACGCCGGAGCCAAGGGCATCACCGCGTTCCTGGTGGAGAAAGGCATGAAGGGCTTCTCCACCGCGCAGAAGCTGGACAAGCTGGGCATGCGCGGCTCCAACACCTGCGAACTGTTGTTCGAGGACTGCGAAGTGCCGGAAGCCAACGTACTGGGTGCGGTGGGCGGCGGCACCAAAGTGCTGATGTCCGGTCTGGACTACGAGCGCGTGGTGCTGTCCGGCGGCCCGCTGGGGCTGATGGCGGCCGCGCTGGATGTGGTGATGCCCTACGTGCACGAGCGCAAGCAGTTCGGCGAAGCGATCGGCACCTTCCAGCTGATCCAGGCCAAGCTGGCCGACATGTATGTCGGCCTGAATGCCTGCCGCGCCTATGTGTATGCCGTGGCGCGCGCCTGCGACCAGGGCCGCACCACCCGCCAGGACGCCGCCGGTGCGATTCTGTACTCGGCCGAGAAGGCCACCTGGCTGACCGGCCAGGCGATCCAGATCCTCGGCGGCAACGGCTACATCAACGAGTACCCCACCGGCCGGCTGTGGCGCGATGCCAAGCTGTACGAGATCGGCGCGGGCACCTCGGAGATCCGCCGCATGCTGATCGGCCGCGAACTGTTCCAGCGCACCAAGTAAGGGCCCTGCGATGAGCGTATTGAGCACCCAGCTGCAACCGGGCAGCGAGACCTTCGAAGCCAACCGCGCCGCGCTGCAGGCGGTGGTGGATGACCTGCGCGCCACCCTGGCGCAGACCGCGCGCGGCGGCAGCGAAGCGGCGCGGCAGAAGCACACCGCGCGCGGCAAGCTGCTGGTGCGCGAGCGCATTGATGCGCTGCTGGACCCGGGCAGTGCGTTCCTGGAAATCGCCCCGCTGGCCGCACACGGCATGTATGACGACCCGATTCCCAGCGCTGGCGTGGTGGCCGGCATTGGCCGCGTTTCGGGCGTGGAATGCGTGATCGTGGCCAACGACGCCACGGTGAAGGGTGGCACCTATTACCCGGTCACCGTGAAGAAGCACCTGCGTGCGCAGGAAGTGGCCGAACAGAACCGCCTGCCCTGCATCTATCTGGTCGACTCCGGTGGTGCCTTCCTGCCGCTGCAGGACGAGGTGTTCCCCGACCGCGACCATTTCGGCCGCATCTTCTACAACCAGGCCAACCTGTCCGCACAGGGCATTCCGCAGATCGCCTGCGTGATGGGCTCCTGCACGGCCGGCGGGGCCTATGTGCCGGCGATGAGCGATGAAACGGTGATCGTGCGCGAGCAGGGCACCATCTTCCTCGGCGGCCCACCGCTGGTGAAGGCGGCCACCGGCGAGGTGGTCAGTGCCGAGGAACTGGGCGGTGCCGACGTGCACACGCGCATTTCCGGCGTGGCCGACCACATGGCCGACAACGACCTGCAGGCGCTGGCACGGGTCCGCGCGATCATTGCCCAGCTCAACTGGCGCAAGCCGGAACCGACGCTGGCGATGCAGGCCCCGCTGGAGCCGCGCTACCCGGCGCAGGAGCTGTACGGCGTGATTCCCGCCGACACGCGCAAGCCGTACGACGTGCGCGAAGTGATCATGCGCCTGGTCGATGATTCGCGCTTTGACGAATTCAAGCCGCGCTATGGCAACACCCTGGTGACCGGCTTCGCGCACCTGCACGGCTACCCGGTGGGCATCATCGCCAACAATGGCATCCTGTTCTCCGAGTCCGCGCTGAAGGGCGCGCACTTCATCGAATTGTGCACCCAGCGCGGCATTCCGCTGGTGTTCCTGCAGAACATCACCGGCTTCATGGTCGGGCGCAAGTACGAGCACGGCGGCATCGCCAAGGATGGGGCCAAGCTGGTGATGGCGGTGGCCTGCGCCAAGGTGCCCAAGTTCACCGTGGTGATCGGCGGGTCGTTCGGGGCCGGCAACTACGGCATGTGTGGCCGCGCCTACTCGCCCAACTTCCTGTGGATGTGGCCGAACGCGCGCATCGGCGTGATGGGCGGCGAGCAGGCCGCCAGCGTGCTGGCCACGGTGAAGCGCGACGGCATTGAAGCCAAGGGCGGGCAGTGGTCGAGCGAAGAAGAAGACCAGTTCAAGACCCCGATCCGCGACCAGTTCGAGCAGCAGGGTCATCCTTATTACGCCAGCGCGCGCTTGTGGGATGACGGTGTGATCGACCCGGCCGATACCCGCCGCGTGCTGGCGCTTGCGCTGTCGGCCAGCCTCAATGCACCTGCGCGGGACACCGCGTTCGGTGTATTCCGCATGTAACCCGGAAGATGACCATGTTCACCAAGATCCTGATCGCCAACCGCGGCGAAATTGCCTGCCGCGTCATCGCCACCTGCCAGCGCCTGGGCATTGCCACGGTGGCGGTGTATTCCGACGCCGACCGCAACGCACGGCATGTGCGCCTGGCCGACGAAGCGGTAGCGATTGGTCCGGCCCCGGCGCGCGAGAGCTATCTGCGCGCTGACGCAATCCTGGCCGCCGCGCGCCAGACCGGTGCGCAGGCGATCCATCCCGGCTACGGCTTCCTGTCGGAAAACGCGGACTTTGCCCAGGCGTGTGCCGATGCCGGGATCGTGTTCATCGGCCCATCGGCGGCGGCGATCCGCGCGATGGGCGACAAGAGCGCGGCCAAGGCGCTGATGCAGCAGGCCGGCGTGCCGCTGACCCCGGGTTACCACGGCGACGCGCAGGAACCCGACTTCCTGCGAACGCAGGCAGACGGCATCGGGTATCCGGTGCTGATCAAGGCCAGTGCCGGCGGCGGCGGCAAGGGCATGCGTCGGGTCGACGACAGCGCGGCCTTCATCGAGGCGCTGGCCAGCTGCCAGCGCGAAGCACAATCGGCCTTTGGCAACGCACACGTGCTGGTGGAGAAGTATGTGGAGCGCCCGCGCCACATCGAGATCCAGGTGTTCGGCGACAGCCACGGCAACGTGGTGTACCTGTTCGAGCGCGACTGCTCGGTGCAGCGCCGGCACCAGAAGGTGCTGGAGGAAGCACCGGCACCCGGCATGACCCCGGAGCGCCGCGCGGCCATGGGCACCGCAGCGGTGAATGCCGCACGTGCGGTGAACTACGTCGGTGCAGGCACGGTGGAGTTCATTGCCGGTCCGGATGGCGATTTCTACTTCATGGAAATGAACACCCGCCTGCAGGTCGAGCACCCGGTGACCGAATGCATCACCGGCACCGACCTGGTGGAGTGGCAGCTGCGCGTGGCCAGCGGTGAACCGCTGCCGCTGCAGCAGGACCAGCTGCAGATCCGTGGCCATGCGCTGGAAGCGCGGCTGTATGCCGAAGATGCCGACCGCGGCTTCCTGCCGTCCACCGGCACGCTGCGGCATCTGCGCCTGCCGGCTGCCAGCGCGCATGTGCGCGTGGATGCCGGTGTCGAACAGGGGGATGCGATCACCCCGTACTACGACCCGATGATCGCCAAGCTGATCGTCTGGGACGTTGACCGCGATGCCGCGCTGCGACGCATGCAGCAGGCACTGGCCGAGTGCGAAGTGGTCGGCGTGACCACCAATGCCGCCTTCCTGCGCCGGTTGGTGATGACCGACTCTTTCGCCGGCGCGAAGCTGGATACCGCCTTGATCGAACGCGAGCAGGCGGCGCTGGCTCCGCCGGACGCCACCGACGATGCGGCGGTGTGGGCGCTGGCCGCGGTCGCGGCAATTGCAACCGAAGACGCAGCGCTGGTGGACGTGCGCGATCCCTACTCGCCGTGGCAGGCACGTGATGGCTGGCGGTTGGGGGTAGCGGCTGCACGCCGGCTGACGCTGGAACAGGCGGGCGTGCTGGCCGTAGTCGACGCCACCGCACAGGACGACGTGTGGACCCTGCTGCGCGACGGCCACACCGTCACGGCCCACGGCGGCCTCAACGGCGAGCAGCTGGCCCTGCAGGTGGACGGGCAGCTGCACCGTGCGCGCGTCGTGCGCGATGGCAGCGAGCTGTATCTGTTCGGCGCGCAGGGCGTACGCCGCTTCACCGTGCATGATCCGGTCAGTGAAGCCGACCAGGGCGTGGTGGATGCCGGCAGCCTGGTCGCACCGATGCCGGGCCGCGTTGTCGCCACGCTGGTGGCGGCGGGCACCCAGGTCAGCAAGGGCACGCCGCTGCTGGTACTGGAGGCGATGAAGATGGAGCACACGCTGCAGGCTCCGGCCGATGGCACGGTGCAGGGGTTCCGGGTGAAGGCCGGGGATCAGGTCGGGGACGGTGCGGTGCTGGTGGATTTCGAGGTGGCGTAGGCCCCGACGACGCGCATGGCGCGTCGCTACGCGGGCCAGACGGTGTGGTTGGGGTCGAACTCGGTGGTGGTCAGAGTGTCGCTGCGCCAGCCCACGCCGACGATGGCAAGCGGGCTCTGGGTGATGCCGTCCAGGCCGAAGGCCTGCTCGATGTCCACTTCGTTGATGGCGGCGGTGACGAAGGCGGCCATGCCGCGTTCGGTCGCCGCCATGTACAGCGCCTGCGAGATGTGGCCCACATCCAGCAGCAGCGCACGGTAGGCCTTGGCGTGGTTGCGGTACTTCCAGAAGGTGCGCGCGTAACGCGGCACCAGCACCATGTACACGGCGGCGTCGGCGAACCAGTCCTGGCCTGACAGCAGACCCTGCGCCAGCTGCGGCAGTGGCGGGTCGTCGTGCCGAGGTATCGGCACCACCGCGTGCTGCACCGGATGATAGTGGTAGAGACCTGGTGTCATGCCTTCCACCCGCTGCACCAGCAGATAGGTTTCGGTCGCGTGCAGTCCGCCGGCGGACGGTACGTGCTTCTTCAGGAATTCGGTGTCTTCCTCGACCTGCGAGACCGCCTGCGCTTTGATCGTACGCTGCAGCAGCTGGGCCAGCAGCTCGCGGCTGATGCTGCGCCCGGCATCGAAGTTGCGGCAGGTGGTACGGCGTTCGAGCAACTGGTCATACGCCTCGGCTGGCACCGCCGGCAGCGGTTGGTAGACCCCGGGCCGCGCTTCAACCGTGGGCGGCGGTGCACCCAGCTGGCGACGCAGTCCGCTGGCCGTGACCAGGTCGCTGTCACGGGTGTTGGCGGCTCCATCCACGCCGTGCCAGCGCCCGTGCCGGTGCGCCAGCGCAGACAGCGGCCACCAGTGGGCATCGCGCACGGCTTCATCCTGCTGCCGGTACGCGGAGGCGTGCGTTTCGCCGATCAGCAGACCCGCCGCCAGCAGAGGCTGCCAGGTGGCGGGGCCTGCCGGCAGATCCTCGGCTGCTATCCACTGGTGGGCGCTGAGGCTTCCCAGCAGCTCGCGCTGGGCCGTGCTGACCGGCACGGCCTGGTCGAGGTGACCGGCCAGGGCCAGCCAGGTGGTGCGGGTGGCCAGTTCGGTACGCCCCTGCAGCAGTGATGGGAGGTCGAACTGGACCTCCTCGCGCGGTTCGAACATGACGATGGTGCAGCGGCGCAGACGCATGGGGGGCGGTGGGTGGGTAGAGATGCGGACATTCTAGGGGGCGGGTTGCGATCTGCCGCAATGTTGGCCGCTCAGGATGGGAAACTGCGTTGGGCACACCACCGTGCGCCGGCAGGTGCCGCGAAGCCACGCAGGGCGTGGCTCTACAGGAACGTCTGCCATCGCCGATAACCGTACTTCCACCTTTGGATCGACTGTCATGAGCGACGAGAACACCGGCAAGAGCAAGATTTCTCCTGAGGCGGCCGCGCAGCTGGTCAGCCGTCTTATTGATGATGCGGATTTCCGCGCGCTGTTCCAGACCGACGCCGCCAAGGCGCTGACCGAGATCGGCTACGGCACCGACGCGGTGCCGGACTGCTGCGACGTCACCCAGCTGGCCAGTGTGGAAGAGCTGCGCGCGGTGCAGGCCCAGCTGGAGAAGTACCTGAGCACCTCGCAGTCGACCATGCACGTGATCTTCTGTTTCGAAGCCGGCAAGGTCGCCAGCGCATTACGCTGACCCGCATTCCCTGCGTTCGCCTCAGCGCGGACGCAGGGAGGCATCGCCCAGCGTGTCGTGCACGCTCAGGGGCTGCATCAGCTGCATCACCGCCACTTCGGCGAAGGCGCGGCCGCGATGCGCGAACAGCCATTCGTTCTGCTTCTGGAACTCTTCTGCGTTGCCGAGGCGACGCTGCGCATCGCGCAGCACCACGCGTGCCTGCACCGGTTCGGTGCCATCCATCAGCGGCAGCAGCAGCGCTTCGGCGCGGGCCGGCTGGTTCCTGCCGATCTGCTGCATGGCCAGCACGATGGTGCGCCACTTGCTCACCACCGGATTCTTCAGCTGTGCCGCCAGCGCGTCATGGTCGCGCAGCAGTGCGTCGGCCAGCGCCGTATTGCCCTGGCGCTGCGCCAGGTAGATCAGCATCAACAGGCGCGATACCCGGTCGGACAGGTTGGGTTCGTTGGTGAGTGCCATCAGCGGTTCGAGCTCGGAGGCAATCCCGGCCAGCCGCGCCGGGTCGGGCTTCTCGCAGGCCGTATCGACGACCGCCTGCATGAGCCTGACATGGATGGCGAAATCGGCCGATTCGGTCGGTGCCGGTTCGCTGGCCATGGCCTCGTTCATGCCGGTGCAGTCGTCCTGGTCCGCCGCCAGCAGCACCCGCGCACGCTGGTGCATGATGGTCTGCAGCTCGTCGCGCGGCTTGGGCAGCTGCGCCAGCAACGCCTGCGCTTCTTTGTAGCGGCGTTGCGCGACCAGCACGTCCGAGCGCATGTCGCTGCCATTGCGGCCGGTCAGCTGCTCGGCCACCTGGAAGCTGCGCAGCGCTTCGTCATAGCGGTTGGTGCCCAGCTGCATCCAGCCGACGTAGCCGATGGGATAGGCGCGCAGCACATCCTGCGGCACCGACGCGGCATGGCCATAGCGCTCGGCCTCGGCAAAGCGGTTGTCGACCAGCAGGTACCACGCGGTGTTGGACAGGCCAGCGAAGAAATCCGGGTAAACGTCGGCCAGCACCCGCCAGTCTTCCAGCGCCCAGTTCTCCGGACGCAGCTCGCTGCTCCACGCTTTCAGGTACAGGCGCTCGCGGTGCGGCAGGCGCTCGCCCAGGGCCAGCGCGCGGTTGAGGTAAGGCAGCGCTTCGGAACGTTTGTCGACCCGGACCAGCAGCTTGGCCAGGCCGATGTGGGCCATGGCGAAGTCCGGATCGGCGTCGAGCGCGGCCTCATACAGCTTGGCCGACTCGCTGAAACGACGGCGGCCAAGTGCGGCTTCGGCCAGCGCGAACGACTTCAGCGCCTGCAGGTTGCGGGTGGACGCCTGCGGCAGCGGCACCGACTGCTGCACCGAGGCCACGGTTTCACCCAGCCCTTCGCGCAGGCGTCCGATCACGTCGTCCACGGCATTGACCACGTCGTGCGGGTCGTTGGCTTCGGCGCGGTAGCTGCGAACCACGGCGCGGCTGGTGGGATCCAGCAGGTCCACCGACACCACATAACGCCCACCCACCAGGCCGATGCTGGGGGCCAGCACCATGCGCGCGCCTTCACGGGAGGCCACGTCGCTGGCCAGCTGCCGGTTCAACTGCCTGTCGGCCGGTACCTGCATCAGCTCGCGCGATTCGCGGATCTTGCCGTCGGACAACACGTTGACGTAGCGCGACTGCTCCAGGCTCATCAACAGCGCGCGCTGCAGGCTGATGTCGAACAGCGACTCCCCGCTGCGGTTCTCAACGTCCGCCACCACCACCCAATCGCGTTCTGCGAAGGCGATGGCCGGTTCGGGGCGCAGCAGGATCCAGCCGCCGATGCCCAGCACTGCAACCAACGCCACTTCTGCGGCCAGCGCCGCCGGGCGTCGCCACAGCGGCAGCTTGCGGCGGGCCTTGGGCGACGGGCGCGGCATGCGCAGCGGGGCGAAGCCGGGTTCGCCGACTTCAAACACTTCCTGCGCGGTGCTGACGCCCTTGAACAGCCACGGTCCGTGCGAACGCCACTGCAGCTTTTCGCCGCGTTCGCCGAGCTCGCTGCTGGCGCGACGGGTCAGCGATTCGGCCACGGAGGAAAGCAGGATCTGCCCCGGGCGAGCCAGCGCCATCAGGCGCGCGGCCATCGGCTTGGCCAGGCCCTCCACCTCGACCGCCTTGGCCCCGGCGTTGATCGCTTCGGGGCTGTTGTCCCAGATCAGCACCTCGCCCACGTGAAGACCGGCGCGGGCGCGCAGCGGCAGCTGGCGCTGCTGGCCCAGCTTCTGTACTTCACGCTGGTAATCCAAGGCGAAACCCAGGCCATCAATGGCGCGCTCGAACAGCAGGAACAAGCCATCGGAGCGGTCAATCTGCTGGCCGTTCCACTGCTGCTGAAGTGCCAGGACCAGCCGGTCGTGATGCTGGAACAGCTCGGCGGCGGCGGCATCGCCAATGCGTTCGACCAGCAGCAGCGAGTCGCACAGGTCGGTAAACAGCAGCGCTCGGAGCTGTGGGGCCTGGGTCGACGGTCCGATGTCGCCGTTCATGAGTGGGTTCCCGTCAGGGCTTGGCGGTCGCGGCACGCGACCAGTGCAAACGGTTACCGCCCAGGCGCTTGGCCTGGTAAAGCGCGTTGTCGGCGCGAGCGTACCACTCGCTCCAGTCGGTGTGGGGCTCGAGCAGGCAGACCCCGATGCTGACCGGGCAGATGTTGGGGTGCGCGGTGGCGCGGCCGAGCAGACCCTGCACCGCACTGAGCACGAATTCAGCCGCGTGGTGCAGGCTGTCGCGGTCGGCGTGGCGCAGCAGGAGGCAGAACTCATCGCCACCGAGGCGGCAGGCGCGGTCGTCCTCGGTGGCCACCGAACGCAGGATGTTGGCCACGCTCTGCAGGACCCGGTCGCCGGCCTGATGGCCGTGCTCGTCGTTGACCTGCTTGAACTGGTCGCAGTCGATCAGCAGCAGTCCCTGCGGAGCCCCGTGGTCGGTACTGCGGCATTCCTGCAGGTACAGGGCAAGGCCGCGGCGATTGTGCAGGCCGGTCAGTTCGTCGGTACGGACCAGTTCACGGGTATGGGTGAGCTGGTGGGTGGTGACGTACAGGTTGTCCAGCGCGGCTTCCAGATCATGGTTGCGGCGGCGCAGCTGGCGGATGAGCACCTGCTCATTGCTGACCACGCGCATGATGGTCCGGCGCAGGAAATAGGCGACCAGACCGGGGTCGTGGTCGACGAGGCGCTGGAACTGATCGTGGCCGAGTTCGAGCACCACGCTGTCGACGGTGGCACGGGCGTCGGCGCTGCGCGGGTGGTCACCGATGAGCAGGCCGAGTTCGCCGAAGAATTCCTGGGGGCCCAGCGTCTTCACAACGAGGTCTTCGCCGAAGTCGAGCTCGATGCTGCCACTGACGATGACATACATGGTGCCGCCGGCCTGGCCGCTGTGGAACAGGTAGTCACCGCTGCGCAGCTGCAGCTGCTGGCCGAATTCAGCGAACAGGGCAAATTCACCGGCGCTCAGCACGGCATGCACGATATCAGCCATCGCGGTTTCTGCGATGCCTGGTTCCTGCGCGCACACTTGCGTAGCAAACTTGCCGGTCATCCCGTGCACCCGCTTCCCAGCGTCCCCCGGTGAGCAGACGAGGATAGCACTCCTTAAAAGTGTGCGCCCCATCCCAGTTCCATTAAAAACGGCCAAAATTTCAGGTGTTGGCCGTTGGCCCGTTTTGTTGGAACGCGGGTTTGGGGCATGGGCGGCCATCTTCACGCGCGCGATTACTTTCCCGCGAAGAGCCGCGCTTCAGTTCATCCGTGCGGGACGGGCCCGGGCACCCTCGCTCCGGGACACGCCGCAAGTACGTCCATGTAGGCTACTCCACGGCATCCATGCCGTGGAGTGTCCCTCCGGAGGGTACCCGGGCCCGCCCCCGATGGTTGGTCGCGAAGCGGATCGAACGGCAAGAGCAACGGCGAGGGCCCTGTTCCATTCGGGGTCATGCGTTACCGAATGTTGTGCATTTGAGGGCCGTCGTCTGTCGACCGACGCTACCGGGCCGCGCGCGGGTTTGATTTTCTGGGGCCACCGATGGCCTGTCGGGGCGGGTCGGGGTGGGCTGGAGGGGGCGTGAGCCGCATGGATGCGGCGATCGAGGCTACATGGACGTACTTGCGCCGTCCCCCGGAACGCCCATCCCGATCCGCCAACCCAGTGAACCCGTGAACACCGGCTGTTCGCCCAGATGCGTGAAGGTGCTGGGCAGAGCCCGGCACCCCGAGGGTCAGGCTGCCTGGCCGGCGCTGAACTGTTCTTCTTCGGTGGAGCCGGTCAGGGCGGTGGTGGAGGACTGGCCCTGCTGGATGGCCTGGGTGACGGCGTCGAAGTAGCCGGTGCCGACCTCGCGCTGATGCTTCACCGCGGTGAAGCCGCGGTCGGCGGCGGCGAACTCGGCTTCCTGCAGTTCGACGAAGGCGCTCATCTGGCGGCGGGCATAGCCGTGGGCCAGGTTGAACATCGAGTAGTTCAGGGCGTGGAAACCGGCCAGGGTGATGAACTGGAACTTGTAGCCGTAGCTGGCGATTTCCTTCTGGAACTTCGCAATCGTCGCGTCATCCAGGTTCTTCTTCCAGTTGAAGCTCGGCGAGCAGTTGTAGGCCAGCAACTTGCCCGGGAACTTCGCGTGGATCGCCTCGGCGAACTTCCGCGCGAATTCCAGGTCCGGCTTGCCGGTTTCACACCAGATCAGGTCGGCATACGGCGCGTAGGCCAGGCCGCGGCTGATCGCCTGGTCCAGGCCGTTGCGGGTGCGGTAGAAGCCTTCCGGGGTGCGCTCGCCGGTGGCGAACGGCTGGTCGTTGCTGTCGATGTCGCTGGTCAGCAGGTCGGCTGCTTCCGCGTCCGTACGCGCCACCAGCAGGGTCGGCACGCCCAGCACGTCCGCCGCCAGGCGCGCGGCGTTCAACTTCTCGATCGCTTCGCGGGTCGGCACCAGCACCTTGCCACCCATGTGACCGCACTTCTTCACCGAGGCCAGCTGGTCTTCGAAATGCACGCCCGCTGCGCCGGCTTCGATCATCGCCTTCATCAGCTCGAAGGCATTGAGCACGCCACCGAAGCCCGCTTCGGCGTCGGCCACGATCGGCTGCAGGAAGTCGATTTCGTCCTTGCCTTCGGCGTGGTGCAGCTGGTCGGCGCGCAGCAGCGTGTTGTTGATGCGCTTGACCACCGCCGGCACCGAATCGGCCGGGTACAGCGACTGGTCCGGATACATCTGCCCGGCCAGGTTGGCATCCGCCGCCACCTGCCAGCCCGACAGGTAGATCGCATTGAGGCCGGCCTTCACCTGCTGCATCGCCTGGTTGCCGGTCAGCGCGCCCAGCGCGTTGACGAAGTCCTTTTCATGCAGGTACTTCCACAGCTTTTCCGCGCCCAGACGGGCCAGCGAGTGCTCCACATGCACCGTGCCGCGCAGGCGCACCACGTCGGCGGCGGTGTAGTTGCGGGTGATGCCGGCCCAGCGCGGGTCGGTGTTCCATTCGTGCTGGATCTGTTCGGCGGTCGGCAGCTTGCTCATGTCGGTTCTCCAGATGAACGATGGGGATGGGGTTTGGGGTCATGACCGGGATGGGGCAATGACCGGGGTGGGGTCATGTAGAGCCGGGCTTGCCCGGCTCAGCGGGGCAAGCCCCGCTCTACGGTTGGTCGCACGCGTTTGCGTCGGTCGACCGCGTTTCGATCAACTCAATCCAACCGGTCGTACGCCGGCAAGGTCAGGAAATCGGTCAGCTCGTCGCGCCGGCTCAGCTCGCCCAGCAGCGCAATCGCCTCTTCAATCCGCGCGCCACCGGGCAGCGCACTGCGATCACCCAGCCGCGCCGGCAGGCCGGCCAACGTTGCGTCCAGCAGCGCCAGATCAATCGCGGTGCCGTCATCCAGGTGCTGACCCGGCACGTGCAGCCACTGCCACAGCTGGCTGCGGCTGATCTCGGCGGTGGCGGCGTCTTCCATCAGGTGGTGGATCGGCACGCAGCCATTGCCGTCCAGCCAAGCGGCCAGATAGCGCACGCAGACCTCCACGTTGCCCTCGAAACCGGCGCGGGTGATCGTGCCCGCCGGGGTGGCAATCAACGCATCGCGATCCACCTTCACGTCCCGCCGCAGCACGTCATGCTGGTGCGGCCCGGGCATGTGCTCGTCGAAGATCGCCTGCGCCACCGGAATCAGCGCCGGGTGCGCGACCCAGGTGCCGTCATGGCCGGCGGTCACTTCGCGCAGCTTGTCCGCCCGCACCCGCGCCATCGCCTGTTCGTTGGCGGCGGCATCGTGGTTGATCGGAATCTGCGCGGCCATGCCGCCCATCGCATGTGCGCCACGGCGGTGGCAGGTCTGGATCAGCAGCTCCGAATACGCTTTCAGGAACGGCTGGGTCATGGTCACCTGGCCACGCTCGGGCAGCACCTTGTCCGGGTGCGCGCGGAAGGTTTTGATGTACGAGAAGATGTAGTCCCAGCGCCCGCAGTTCAGGCCGACGATGCGGTCGCGCAGCGCATGCAGGATCTCGTCCATCTCGAACACCGCCGGCAGCGTTTCGATCAGCACCGTCACCTTGATCTGCCCGTGCGGCAGGCCGAGCATGCCTTCGATGTGCGACAGCGCGGTCTCCCACAGCGCGGCCTCCTCCATCGACTGCAGCTTGGGCAGGTAGAAGTACGGGCCACGCTGGCGGCACATCAGGGTGCGGGCGTTGTGGTAAGCGAACACCGCCGCGTCGAACAGGCCGCCGGCCAGCGGCTGGCCGTCGATGCGCACGTGCTTCTCGTCCAGGTGCCAGCCGCGCGGGCGCACGATCAGCACTGCCTGCTCCTGCAGCGGGCGCAGCGCGTAGTGCTTGCCCGGCTTGCCGTCCACCGACGGGCCGGTGAAAGTCAGGTCGCCGCGTACCGCGCCGATCAGCGCCTGCTGGCCGGCCAGCACATTGCGCCAGGCTGGGGCGGTGGAATCCTCGAAATCGGCCATGAATACCTTGGCCCCCGAGTTCAGCGCGTTGATCACCATCTTCGGGTCAGTCGGCCCGGTGATCTCCACGCGGCGGTCCTGCAGCGCTTCCGGGATCGGGGCGACCTTCCAGTCGTCTGCGCGGATGTGCGCGGTGTCGGCACGGAAGTCCGGCAGCTCGCCGGCGTCGAAGCGGGCCTGGCGTTCGCGGCGGGCCTGCAGGCGGCGCTGGCGCTCCGGTTCCACCGCACGGTGCAGCGACACCAGCAGCGCCAGTACCCCCGCCGGCAGCAGGGCCGACTGACCGGCCAGCTGGGTGGTCAGGGCAATGCCCGGGGTGGCCGGGGCATCGGCCGGGGTGGGCTGGGGCGTGGCGAAGGCGGCGACAGCGGACATATCCAACTCCTGCGATGCGGGGTGGACTCCACCGTGCGCCGGAGTGTGGTATTTGACAAAACAGTTATTGCAATGCGTTGGATAAGTTCCACTTATAGTCGTGACGCCATGCCTACATCGCGCTCTGCAAGTCCTCGTTTTTCCTACAAATCTGACCGGCTCAAACCACTGCGGGCGTTCTGCCAGGTGGTGCGATTGGGCTCAGTCTCAAGGGCTGCTGAGGCGCTGTTCGTCAGCCAGCCGGCGGTGAGCCAGCAGTTGCAGGCGCTGGAACGCGAACTGGGGGTAGTGCTGTTCGAGCGCAGCGGTCGCCGCCTGGTGCCCAGTCGCGAGGGCCAATTGCTGTTCGAGATGGCACAGCCGCTGGTCGAGAGCCTGGACGGGCTGGAGGCCAGCTTCCGCGACAAGGTGAAGGGGCTGGATGCCGGCGAACTCAACATCGCCGCCAACAGCTCGACCATCCTGTACCTGCTGCCGCGGATCGTTGAGCGTTTCCGCCAGCGCCACCCGGACGTGCGCCTGACCCTGCACAACGCGATCAGCGCCGATGGCACCGACCTGCTGCGCAGTGATGCGGCCGATCTGGCGGTGGGTTCGATGACTGAAGTGCCGGCCGACCTGACCTATGCGCCGGCCTACCGCTTCGAGCAGGTGCTGATCGCCCCGCCCGACCACCCGCTGGCCCAACTGCCCGAGCTGACCCTGGAGGCGA
This sequence comes from Stenotrophomonas sp., assembly GCF_032103445.1. Classification (GTDB taxonomy): domain Bacteria; phylum Pseudomonadota; class Gammaproteobacteria; order Xanthomonadales; family Xanthomonadaceae; genus Stenotrophomonas. Next base: position 91,201 of record NZ_DAMDFR010000002.1, on the reverse strand, counting down.
TCTCGGCCTACCCGCTGGTGCTGCCGCCGAAGCGGCAGATCACCTACCGGCTGGTCGACCAGGTGTTCCAGCGCCAGCGCATGCCCTACACGGTGGCGCTGGAGGTGGGCGGCTGGGAAGTGATCAAGCAGTACGTGGCGATGGGCATGGGAATCTCCATCGTGCCGGCGCTGTGTTTGAACGAGGCCGACCGCGACCGGCTGGTGACGCGCTCGATGAGCGCGTGGTTCCCCGAGCGCAGCTACGGGGTGATCGTGCGCCGTGGCCGCTTCCTGTCACCGCAGGCGCGCGCCTTCATCGAGCTGATCCAGCCGGACCTGTTCAGTCCGCGCAGCTATGATGAAAGCGGACACTCGGAACGCTGAAGGCGCTCATGTCGATTGAACTGCGCCACCTGCGCTACTTCCTGGCCGTGGCCGACACCCTGCACTTCGGCCGCGCGGCCGAACGGCTGGGCATGTCCCAGCCGCCATTGAGCCAGCAGATCCGGCAGCTGGAAACACTGCTGGGCGCACGCCTGTTCGTGCGCAGCAACCGCCGCGTGGAGCTGACCGAAGCCGGGCGCGTGCTGCAGGCACAGGCCAGCGAGGCGTTGGCGCGGGTGGACCAGGCGATTGAGCTCACCCAGCGTGCGCAGCGCGGTGAAACCGGCGAGCTGCGCATCGGCCTTACGCGTGCGACGCCACTGTCCACGCAGATTCCGCGTGCGATCTTCGCCTATCGCCAGCAGTTCCCGCAGGTGCTGTTGAAGCTGCGCGAGATGAACACCCTGCAGCAGATCGATGCACTGGTCGCCAATGAGCTGGACGTGGGTCTGATCCGCAAGCGCGCACTTCCGACCACGTTGATGTCACGCAAGTTGTTCAGCGATCCACTGGCGCTGGTGGTGAATGACCAGCACCCTCTGCTGCGTGGGGTGCCGGAGGGAACGCCGATTGCGTTGCGCCAGTTTGCGCACGAGCCGTTCGTGGGCTTCCTGCGTGAGGTGGGTGCCGGCATCCACGATCACTTCATCGCGCTGTGCCGCAGCGCCGGCTTTACTCCGCGCATCATCCAGGAAGCGGGTGAGGCGTCCACGCTGATCAGTCTGGCGGCTTCGGGGCTGGGCGTGACCGTGCTGCCAGCGTCGTGCAGCCATATCCATGTGGAGGGCGCACGCTTTGTGCCGCTGAGTGATCGCGCGGCCAGTTCGGAAGTGCACGTGGCCTGCCGGCGCGGCAGCCCTTCCCCGCTGATCACCCACTTCACCCGCCTGCTGCAGGTGGGCATCAACGGCTGAGCGCGAGCTCCGGTTGCGGGCGGGTGCGGCGGCGCAGCTGCCAGGCGATGCTGGCCCCGCCCAGGGTCATCACGGCGGTGAACGCACACACGCCCCACCAGTCCCAGTGGGTGTAGAACACGCCGCCGAGTGCGCCGGCCACGCTGGAACCGAGGTAGTAGGCGAACAGATACAGCGCCGAGGCTTCCGCGCGCAGGATGCCGGCGCGGCTGCCGACCCAGCTGCTGGCCACCGAATGGCCGCCGAAGAAGCCGAAGGTGACCAGTGCGATGCCGGCGGCCATGCAACCCAGCCACGGCAGCGCCAGCAGCACGATGCCGGTGGCGATCAGCGCGTAGCAGATCGCCAGCACCTTGCCGCGCCCATGCCGGGTGGCCTGCTGGCCCATCCACGCCGAGCTGAAGGTGCCGACCAGGTACACGCTGAAGATCAGCCCGACCACGGTCTGGCTTAGCTGGTACGGCGGTGCCAGCAGGTGGTAGCCGAGGTAGTTGTAGAGGGTGACGAACACGCCCATCAGCAGGAACGCGGTGGCGAACAGCCACGGCAGGCCCGGGTCGGCGAACAGCGTGCGCCAGCGCGCAGGCAGTTCGCGCAGGCCGCTGCGGCGGCTCTGGAAATGCTTCGAGGGCGGCAGCTGCATCCACAGCAGCGCGGTGCTGGCCACGGCGATGATCGACACCCCGCCGATGCCCCAGCGCCAGCCCCAGTGGTCGGCGACCACGCCGGCGATCAGGCGACCGCTCATACCACCCACCGCGTTGCCGCCGATGTACAGGCCCATCGCCAGGCCGAGCGCGCGGCTGTCCATTTCCTCGACCAGGTAGGTCATCGCCACGGCAGGAACGCCGCTAAGGGCGATACCCAGCAGGGCGCGCAGGATCAGCAGCGTGGTCCAGTCGTTGACCAGTGCGCTGGCCGCCGACAGCACGGTGGAGGCCAGCAGCGCGGTGATCATCACGTTGCGGCGGCCGACGCGGTCGGAGATCAAGCCGGCGATCAGCATCGACACCGCCAGCAGGCCGGTGCTCAGCGACAGCGCCAATGCACTGTTGGCGGCCGAAACCCCGAAGTGGCGGGTGAACTCCGGCAGCAGCGGCTGCACGGTGTAGAGCAGGCCGAAGGTGGAGAAGCCGGCCAGGAACAGCGCCACGGCGGTGCGGCGGAAGGCGGGCGTGCCCTGTTGGATATGGTCCGCAGCGGGGGATGCGTCAGTAGCGCTGCGGTCGGCCGGCAGCGCGGCGGTGTCACCGTTCATGGCGTCAGGGCCCATGGGGGTGGGCCGTTACGTGGGGTCAGCGCTCAGGATAGGCCGGGGTTATGGGTCGATCCATAACCTCATTGGTCTTGATTGAGACGTTTGGTGTATGGATGCGGATCGATGTGGGTCGTGCGTTGCCCGGACGGACGTGCAGGATCTCGTAGAGCCGGGCTTGCCCGGCTGCCGTTCGCGCTACAACGACTTCCACACAAACCCATCACCGCGCCGGTAATACACCCACGCGCCCTTCCCATACACCTCACTGGCATTCACCAAGCCGAAATACCGCCCATCCGCACTGTTGCCCCGGTGATCCCCCAGCATCAGCACCTTGCCGGCGGGAATGGTGATGCCATCAATATCCGGACCCCCCCCCTGATCCAGGTTCAGGCTGACCTCGCGGTCACCGAAGTCTTCCAGCGCACCATTGTCCTCACGACGCAGCGGCTGGCCATTGATGCTCAGATGGCCATCACGCAGCGTCACCCGGTCACCGCCCACGGCCGCCACCCTCTTGATCAGCCGGGTGCCATCCAACGGCGAATTGAACACCGCCACGTCACCGCGCTGCGGGTCACCGGTGTGCATCAACTCTTTATTGGTGAACGGCAATCGCACGCCGTACGCGCGCATGTCCACTACCACCCTGTCACCCGGCATCAAGGTTGGCTCCATCGAGCCACTGGGCACCTGGTAGTGGTTGGCCAGGGTGTCGCGCGCGGCCAGCAGCAGGCCGAGCATGACCGCCATGGGCATGGCTTCCTTCTTCAGCCAGTGGACCAGGCCCTTGGGTTCGGTTTCGGCGGTTGCGGCAGTCATGGAGCACTCCTTGCAGATAGGTAGGGGTGTGACCCGGTCGAGGCGGCACAAGTTCCATTCAACCACAGCTGAAGCGGGTATCACCGGCGGGCCGAATCTACGCGTTGTTTACGCCCTGCCCGACACCGGGGCATGGCAGCTTTATGGGGGGCACGCGCATCGTGGCGACACCGCGCCAACCGGCGCATTGTCGAGGTGTTCCATGACCATCCTGTTGATCCGGCAGGCATCGCCGCAGGGCGCGCCGGACCTGGTCCCGGCCCAGTTGGCCGGGCATGCGGTGTTCTGCCAGGACTGTTCCACGCTGCCGGCGCTGCTGGCGTGCCTGGACCAGGCGCGGGACAGCCGACCGGACTGCCTGTTGATTGAGGCGGTTCACGTTGAACCTGCGCAGTGGACGGAGCATGGCCAGGCGCTGTGTGCGGCGTTGGATGCACTGCCGGTGCCGTACATCGAAATGGCCGCCAATGACGACGACGGTCTGGATGCACACCTGCATCCACAGCATGCGCCGGTGGCGCGGGTGGTCTGCAGCAGCGGGCGCGATGACGCCTGCCGTTTGTCACTGGCCATTGCCGAACGTCGTCTGCTTTCTGCTGCCGTGGGAGTTTGAGTCATGTCCATTTTCATCATTCGGGGGCCGGAAGCGGCCGGCCAGCTGATCCGTACCGCGCAGCCGCTGCCGGGGCCGGTGTTGAAGGCGCTGGTGCATCGGGCGATTGATGCCGGTACCACCGTTGCGATTCGTGCGTGTGGTTCGGAGCAGGAGTTGCTGGATGCCTTGCGCGTGGCCGATCACAGTCGGGGTGAGGTGACGTTGCTGGATCCGGGTGCGTGTGTGGGTAGCCTGCGATTGCAGCGGTTGTTGCCGCATCTGCATAACGCGTATGTGGAAGTGCATGACGATGATTGTCGTACGCCTGAAGAGTGCCTGCCGGCTGGCATTGGGGAACGCATCGGTGTGGCACATGGGTATTGCGCGCAGAGTTACATGCACGCGCTGGAGATCGCGCTGGATCACCTGGGGTGTAGTGAGGTGGGATGCCGGGTTGGGACGTGATGGGGTTGGGGAACCTTGTCATGAATGCCTGACACATGTCTTCGGCCGGCCCGTGGGGACGGGCCATGCCCGTCCGCTCTTCGTCGGTGGTCATGAACGCCTGATGCGCGTCTTCGGCCGCCTCTTAGCGTTGGTCCGTGGATCGCAATGCGGTGGATGCGGGCTTCGGACGCTTGTGCCGCGCTGCGCGCGGTTGACACGCATGGCGTGTCACTACGAATTGCTACGTGCGCAGGACGATTGCGCTGTTCGCCGGGCTCACGCCCGGCGGGGCTTCGGATGCGTGGTCGCGGGCTGCGTTTCGCGCAGATTGACGCACATGACACCTTCGCCATCACGAACGGCGTTGCATGCGATGACAATCGCACGCGCCATTCCGCGCCTGATGCCGATTGATTCTGTCTATTCTGGAACGCAGTTCTCACCAAATCGGGGCGCATGCGTCATCGCGTTGTATTGACTTCGAGATTTGTGGAAAGACGTCGTTTTTGCCTGTTTCAATGCGATTTCCAGATCGGCATGGTGCGCGGACGGAGAACAAAAGCTCCTACACAGAGATACAGTTCGTTTGCCCATGGTCGGGAGGGTGGCTAATACAACACCCTCCTTTGGGGAATACGCCCTCCGCCTCTCTGTGTGCGGCTTTTGACCTCCCGACCTCTCCCTCGCCGTCCCGGCGAGGGACACACCTAGTTGAGGGCATCCGATGCATAAGCGAAGGGTTATCACCCCTGCAGTTGAATCATCCGCGTCACCCGAAGACCAGAACGACAACGTCGCACCCGCTGCCGGCCACGGCATCCCATGGGACATCTACGACGATCCCACCACACCCTTTCTGATGTCACGTGGCCATTGGCTCCACGAAGTCGGGATGGGCTCTGGAACCCGTATCCGCACCGAGTATGGCGAAGGCTTCCTGCTGTACCGCGTGATCGGCCCGCATGGTCCGGTGGCGCTGCACGTCCCGAAGATCCTGGACCGCACCGTGCGCTACACCGAAGTGTTGCCGTACAGCCACATCCCGCCACGCATGCGGAGGCGCTGATGAAGCATCCGAAGTGGTTCAAGTTCAAGATGGAAGACGAGATGCGCTGCCGGTTGAAAGGCATTGCCAAGCGTCGGAAGTGCCATGCGCCGGATCTGGTGCGGCTGCTGGTGGATCGGTTGATTGCCTACGAGAACGATCCGCATGTGGTGGATCTGACTGTTTGGAGCAATACGGTTAACAAGGCGGCTGTGGCTACCAGCAAGGCCACGAAAACTTCGGCCGAGCCGCCTGCTTATGGCGAGGAGGATGAAGTGGATCGGGCGCGGCGTGAGGGCTGGGCGAGTCCGAAGTTTGGTCGGCGGTAGATAGCGACAGTTCGGAAGTGGTCGGTGGGCCGCATCGTTTCGATACAGAGAATGCGTTACCGGGTGCTGAGGATTTCACGGCGGTCGTCTGTCGACCGACCCTACCAAAGCAACAGCCAAATCAACAGCAACAGCAACAGCAACAGCAACAGCCAAAGCCAAAGCCAAAGCCAAAGCCAGAGCCAAAGCCAGAGCCAGAGCCAGGGCCAGGGCCAGGGCCAGAGCCAGAGCCAGAGCACCACATACACGAACGGCGGGGTTTCCCCCGCCGTTCGTGTGTCAATCCATCACGCGATTATTTCAAACCGCGATTCACCAGCAGCGGTTCCACCGAGGGATCCTTGCCGCGGAATTCGCGGTACAAGTCGGCCAGTTCCACGCTGTTGCCGCGCGAGAGGATCTTGTCGCGGAAGACCTGGCCGTTTTCTGCGGTCAGGCCACCGTGTTCCTTGAACCACTCGAACGAATCGTGGTCCAGCACTTCAGCCCAGAAGTAGGCGTAGTAACCGGCCGAGTAGCCGCCGCCCCAGATGTGGTCGAAGTAGGTGGTGCGGTAACGCGGCGGAACCTGCGGCAGGTCGACCTTGAACTTCTTCAGTGCGGCCGCTTCAAACGGACCCACGTCCTGCAGCTTCGCGTCGGCCGGCTGGGTGTGCCAGGCGAGGTCGAGCAGCGCGGCCGACAGGTATTCGGTGGTGGCATAGCCCTGGTTGAAGGTGCGGGCCTTCATGATCTTGTCCACCAGCGCCTGCGGCATCGGCTCGCCGGTCTTGTAGTTCTTGGCGTAGTTGGCGAACACCTTCGGGTCCAGCGCCCAGTGCTCGTTGAACTGCGACGGGAACTCGACGAAGTCGCGCGAGGTGCTGGTGCCGGCAATGGACGGGTACTTCACGTTCGAGAACATGCCGTGCAGCGCATGGCCGAACTCATGGAACATGGTGGTCACGTCATCGAAGCTGAGCAGCGCGGGCTGGCCGGCGGCGGGCTTGGTGAAGTTGCACACGTTGTATACCACCGGCTTGTCGCCAGTGAGGCCGTTCTGCTCGACGAACACGTCCATCCACGCGCCACCGGACTTGCTGTCGCGCTTGAAGTAATCCGTGTAGAACAGCGCCAGCGAGGTGCCGTCCTTGTCGAACACTTCATACACCTTCATGTCCGGGTGATAGGTCGGAATGTCGGTGCGCGGCTTGAAGGTGATGCCGTACAGCTGGGTGGCGGCGTAGAAGACGCCGTTCTGCAGCACGTTGTCGAGCTCGAAGTACGGCTTGATCTGCGATTCGTCGAGGTCGTACTGGGCCTTGCGGACCTGCTCGGCGTAGAAGTCCCAGTCCGAAGCGGCCAGCTTGAAGCCACCGTTCTGGGCGTCGATCACCTTCTGCATTTCGGCGATCTCGCCGCGCGCCTTGGCGGTGGCCGCCGGCACGGTGTCAGTCAGCAGCTTGGTCGCGGCGGCCGGGGTCTTGGCCATCTGGTCAGCCAGGCTGTAGGCGGCGTAGTTGTCGAAGCCGAGCAGCTTGGCCTTCTGTGCACGCAGCTGGGCGAGGCGCTGCACGGTTTCGCGGGTGTCGTTGGCATCGCCACGCTCGGCGCGGGTTTCCGAGGCCTTCAGCACGGCGGCGCGCTGGTCGCGGTCGCTCAGCGAGGCGAGCACCGGCTGCTGGGTGGTGTTCTGCAGCGGCAGCAGGAACTTGCCTTCCAGGTTGCGGGCCTTGGCATCGGCGGCGGCGGTGTTGATCTCTTCTTCGCTCAGACCGGCCAGCTTGGCCTTTTCGTCCACCACCACAGCGGCTGCAGCAGTAGCGGCGACCAGGCGGGTGTGGAACTTGGTGGCCAGCGTGGTTTCTTCCACGTTGAGCTTGCGCAGGGTGGCCTTGTCGGCGTCGTTCAGCTGCGCACCGGCGCGTACGAATTCCTGGTAGTCACGCTCGACCAGGCGCTTCTGCACCGGGTCCAGGCCCAGCGACTCGCGCTGGTCGTAGATGGTCTTGATGCAGGCGAACAGCTTCGGGTCGAGGTTGATCTCGTCCTGGTGCTCGGCCAGCTTCGGGGCCACTTCTTCCTGGATCTTCTGGCGCGCGTCGTTGGTGTCGGCCTGGACGATGCCGAAGAACACGCGCGAGACGCGGGTCAGGGTTTCGCCACTGCGCTCCAGTGCTTCGATGGTGTTGTCGAAGGTGGCCGGTTCGGTGTTGTCGGCAATCTTGCGCACTTCGGCCAGGTGCTGCTTCATGCCTTCGTTGAAGGCCGGCAGGTAATCACTGTCCTTGATGCGGTCGAACGGCGGGGCCTGGAACGGCAGGGTGCTGGCGCTCAACAGGGGGTTGGTGGAGGCATCGGCCGGCTGCTGGGCAGCGGGGGTCTGGGCATCGGTCACGGGGGTGGACTCCTTGCCGGAACAAGCGGCCAGCGCCAGGCTGATGGCGGCGGCCAGAATGACGGTACGCGACATGAAACGGGCTCCTGGGAAGAGGTGCGGCTGCAGAAAGTTGCAGCCGATCACCCTACTCCCATTGGCCGTTGCCGGCATGTGCCGGACGTGGCATCTGGCTGTGCCGGCCCCGGGTGCCGGCGTGAAGACTCAGACGGTGCCGCGGTTCTTGCCCTGCCAGGGGCGGTACCACTCGCGGATAGTGGCCATGTCAGCCACGTCGTCGCCGGTGGAATGGAACACCGGGCCGAGGCCGATGATCTTTTCCGGGTAATGGAAATACGCGGCCAGCACCGGCACATCGGCCATGCGCGCGATCTTCAGGAAGCCGGCCTTCCAGTGCTCGACCTTCTTGCGGGTGCCTTCCGGGGTGATCACGTACCACATCTTGTCGGACTCACGGATCAGGCGCACGGCCTGCTCCACGGTGCCCTGCGGCGAGCTGCGGTCGAGCGGAATCACGCCCAGCTTGCGCAGCAGCGGCCCCAGCGGCCACCAGAACAGCGAGGCCTTGCCGAGCACGCGCACCTGCAGGCCCATGGCGATCTTGGCCGCCATGCCCCAGTAGCCGTCCCAGTTGGACGAATGCGGGGCGACGATCATCACCAGCTTGGGCACGTTCGGCAGCGTGCCCTGGATCTTCCAGCCACCCAGGCGCAGCGCGCAGCGCGCGGCCCAGCGCCAGAAACGGCTGGGTTCGACCTGCGGCATGTTCGGCGGAATGGCCGGAACCAGCGGATGTGGGTTGTTCAAGCAATCACTCCCAATTGCGTGTGGTGCGCGCGCGTTTGATCTGCGAGCGCTCTTTCTTGGCGTCCAGACGGCGCATCTTGGCCCCGAACGAGGGCTTGGTCGCCACCCGTGCCTTGGGCACGCTGAGGCTGGCCTGGATGAAGGCGGCCAGGCGTTCGCGGGCGTCTTCGCGGTTGCGGTCCTGGGTGCGGAAACGCTGGGCGTCGATCACCAGCACGCCCTCGCCGGTCATGCGCCGGTCGCGGCGCGCCAGCAGGCGCGTGCGCAGCGCTTCGGGCAGCGACGGCGAGCCGGCCACGTCGAAACGCAGCTCCACCGCGGTGGAAACCTTGTTCACGTTCTGGCCGCCGGCCCCACTGGCGCGCACGAAGCGTTCGACGAGTTCCGAGTCCGGAATCGTCAGGTGCGCGTTGATGGTGACAGGCCCATTTCCCATGGGCGGCATTGTAAAGGCTGGATCGCCGCCTTTGGTGACTGGAACGTACGCCATTGGTATCGAATGGGTGGGTAACAGGCCACAACCGGGTGACTATCGTCACGTATTGGCTCGCGCGCGCACTACCGCGTCATGCACGCCAGCCGGGTATGCTCGGGCTTTCCGTACTGCAGGACGCACCGACATGACCCTGATCCGCCTTCCGGCCCGCCGTGGCCTGACCCGCCTGATGCTGGGCCTGGCCCTGAGCCTGGCCGTGATTGCGCCGGCCCTGGCCGCGCCGCCGACCGACGCCGACATCAACCGCCTGCTGGCCGCCTCGCGCGCGCAGAGCATGTTGGACACCATGCTGCCGCAGATTGAAGCGATGCAACGGCAGCAGTTCGAGCAGGTGGCGCAGCAGCGTCAGCTGGACGAGACCCAGCGCGCGCAGCTGCAGCGCATCGAACAGCGCACCAACCAGACCATCCGCCAGGCGCTGTCGTGGCAGCAGCTGCGGCCGATGTACGTGGACCTGTACAAGAAAACCTTCAGCAAGGAAGACGTGCTGGCGATGGCGGAGTTCTACGAGAGCTCGGCCGGGCAGAGCCTGCTCGACAAGACCCCGGCGCTGATGCAGAACGTGATGGTGGCGATCCAGGAACGGATGCAGCCGCTGTTCGTGGACCTGCAGAAGGATCTCGAGGCGATCGTGAATGAACAACCGGCACCGGCGGCGGCACCCGCCGGCAAATAACGACGCGCGGATTTACCGCCAGCCGAACAGGTCCATCGCCTTGCCGAATTCCCCATCCACCGGCGCGCTGACGTCCATCAGGCCGCCGTCTGGATGCGGGAAACGCAGGCGTTCGGCGTGCAGCAGCATGCGGTGGATGCCCTGCATGCGGAAGCTGCGGTTGTGCCGGCCATCGCCATGGCTGGTATCGCCAATCAGGTGATGCGACAGATGCTTGAGGTGCCGGCGGATCTGGCGGAAGCGCCCGGTTTGCGGCTGGCAGCGCAGCAGCGCATAGCGTGAGGTCGGGAACTCACCCACCGGCACCGCGATCTCACCCACCGCCACGCGCTGGAAATGGGTGATGGCCTGCTTCTTCACCGGCTTGCCCGGGCCGCCGTCCAGGTCGTGGTCGACGGTGAATGCTTCCTCGGCCGGCCAGCCGCGACAGATCGCCAGGTAATCCTTGGTGACATCGCCGCCCATCAGCGCCTTGCCGAGGGTGCCGGCGCTTTCGCGATCAAACGCCAGCAGCAGGCAACCGCTGGTGGCACGGTCGAGCCGGTGGACCAGGAAGATCGGCTTGCCCAGCTGCTCGCGCAGGCGGTCGGCGAGGAAATCGTCTTCGCCACGGGCCAGCTTGCTGTCATGGACCATCAGCCCGGCGGGCTTGTTGACCACGGCGAGGCGCTCGTCGAGGTGAAGCAGTTGCAGCGGCGGGAGCGCCACAGGCGTGTCGATGGCGGGTGATGCGTCTTCCACTGCGATCACCGCCGCCACCACGCTGCCCCCAGCGAGAACAGTCCGGCCGCGCCGCTGGCAATGCTGAGCAGCGGCGCGTCACCGAAGTACCAGCCGCCCGGCTGCATGCCGTACAGCACAGCCGCCACGATCAGCAGGCCGACGCCGGCAATCGCCGCCACGGCGCGTTTCTGCAGCTTCTGCAGGTTGTCGTTCAGTGCGACCAGATCCACCGAACGCATCGACAGTTCATGGTCGCCCTCCACCTGCTGCTTCAGCCAGGCGTGCACCAGGCGCGGCATGTCCGGGGTGTGGGTCATGATTTCCGGCAGGCGCTTGCGCAACTCCTTCAGCACCCGGCGCGGGCTGTAGCGTTCGCGCAGAATGCGTTCCAGCACCGGCCGCGCCACTGCCCAGATGTCCAGCTGCGGGTCGAGCTGGCGGCCCACGCCTTCGATGTTGAGCAGGGTTTTCTGCATCAGGATCAGCTGCGGCTGCAGGGTCAGCTGGTAGCGCTGGGCCACGCGGAACAGCTTCATCAGCACTTCGGCCAGCGAAATCTGCGACAGCGGACGGGTGAAGTACGGTTCGCACACCGAGCGCGCCGCCGCTTCGAGTTCGTCGATGCGCACATTGTTGGGCATCCAGCCGGCTTCAACGTGAAGCTCGGCCATGCGCCGGTAGTCCTTGTTGAAGATGGCCATGAAGTTCTCGGCCAGGTAGTACTGATCTTCTTCGGACAGCTGGCCCATGATGCCGAAATCCAGCGCGATGAAGCGCGGGTTGTCGCGGCGGGCCGGATCGGTGTCGACCCAGATGTTGCCGGCGTGCGCATCGGCGTGGAAGAAGTTGTCGCGGAACACCTGCGTGTAGAACACACGCACGCCCTTGGCGGCGAGTGCCTGGCGGTCGATGCCGGCCTTGTCGAGTGCGGCGATGTCATCCGACGGAATGCCCCACACCCGCTCGAGGGTGAGCGCGCGTTCGGCGGTGTGGCTCCAGATCACTTCGGGCACGTACAGGTCGTCCGAGTCCATCCAGAATCGGCGCAGCACGCTGGCGTTGGCTCCTTCGCGCTGCAGATCCAGCTCGGCAGCCAGGGTGTTTTCCACCTCGGCCACCACTTCGCGTGGGCGGATCTTGTCAGCGCGCGGATGGGTGCGTTCGACCAGGGCGGCAGCAGACTTGAGCAGGGCGATATCGGCGTCGATCTGCTTCTCGATATCCGGGCGCAGCACCTTGACCACCACCTGACGGCCATCGGCCAAGGTGGCGGCGTGCACCTGGGCGATCGAGGCCGAGGCCAGCGGCTGCAGGTCGAAGCTGGCGAAGGCCTCGCTGACCGGACGGCCGAGCGCGGCTTCGACGATGCGCTGGGCGGTGTCTCCGTCAAACGGCTTCACCCGATCCTGCAGCAGGGTGAGTTCGTTGGCGATATCAGCCGGGATCAGGTCGCGGCGAGTGGACAGGATCTGCCCGAACTTGACGAAGATCGGGCCCAGGTCCTGCAGCGCCAGGCGCAGGCGTGCGCCGCGCGATTGCGCGGCGATGTCGGCCGAGGCACGCGGCACGAACGGCTTGGCCAGGCGCAGCCAGCGCTCCACGGGGGTGCCCTGTAACAGATCATCCAGGCGATAGCGCAGGATCACGCGGCCGATGCGGCTGGCGCGGAACACCGCCTTCATGCGCGCACCTGCTGCAGGCGCTGCACGCGGGCGGCGAGGCGTTCGACGTCGTCGCGCATCACGTCCACATCGTCATGGAAGGCATCCAGTTCTGCTCGGGGTACCACGTCGCGCGACTCCTCGGTGACAAATTCAGCGGCGGTGTGCGCCAGATCGGACGCGCCACGGCGCGCATGCTGCAGGGCCGAGCGCAGCGTATTGGCTATCTGCACGCCCAGGATTTCGCCGAACACGCGTACGAACGGCAGCTGCCAGTCCGGGTCGAAGCGGCTGGCCAGCTGCTGCAGCCGACGCGCCAGTTCGGCATCGCCGGAAACCTTGACCCGCCCGGCCGGGGCGTCGCCGCCACGGCGGGCGTTGGCGATCAGCGGCAACTGCGCCAGCACCCCGCCCAGCGTGCTGCGCACGGCCAGATCCGGTTCCTGGCCCGGGTCGACCGGGCCAACGGTGAGGCGATCACCGTCGACGCCGATGCGCATCGCCAGCGAGGGTGACTCCAGGGTCAGGGCGATGTGGCGGCCATCCAGCGTGGAAAGCGCGTGGCGGGTGTCCGGGTCCAGCGCCAGGGTGCGGTTCAATGCCAGTTGCAGGGCATTGCCGGCCAGGGGCTTGAGGGAGGAAAGCAGGGAGCGGGGCATGGGGCCATTCTACCTGCGGGCCTTGAATGGCGGGTGCACCTGGGCCGTAGAGCCACGCCCTGCGTGGCTGCGCGCGGTGTTGGGTGGGTCGAAGCCACGCATGGCGTGGCTCTACAGGGGTGGCCGGGTGGGTCGAAGCGGCGCAGGTGAGGTGACCCCAGAAATGGCAAAAGCCACGCAAGGCGTGGCTCTACCGCGGCAGTGCGGCGGGCAGGAGAGAGGTGCCCGCCGCACTGCCGTCGAGGCAGGTGCTGCGGGTACTACGTACGCTTACGGAACATCGAGATCACGGCCAGGATCAGGAATACGACGAACAGGATCCAGGCGATGTTGCTGGCGGCACCGGCGATGCCGGAGAAACCGAGCACCGCCGCAATGATGGCGATTACAAAGAAAACTACGGCGTAGTGCAGCATGTCGATCCTCGCGTGGTGCGTGCCGGATTGGCGTGCTGCCATAGTCTCGATTTGCCGGTGTTCAGCGAGTGACGGCAACCTCATCGCGCAATGAAGCCTTCAGCCTCGTGAGGCCTTCGTCAATGCTCACCTGCGGCACATAACCGAAGTCGCGACGCGCCGGCTCCATGCTGTACCAGTGCGGCGTGCAGAGCTGCTCGGCAAGGAAGCGCGTCATCGGCGGCTCGCCTTTCAACCGCAGCAACGGCCACAGACGCTCGGCCACCGCACCGATGCGATACGCGGTCTTGAAGCTGATCGACTTCTCCACCGGCGGTGCACCCGACGCGGCCAGCAGCTTGTTGAGCAGCTCGCGCATCGGCAGCGGTTCGCCGTTGGAAATGAAATACGCCTTGCCGGCGCAGGCCGCGCCGGGCGCGAGGTGATCGAAGGCCTGGAAGTGGGCCAGCGCGGCGTTGTCGATGTAGGTGGTGTCGACCAGATTGGTACCGTCACCAACAAAGCGCAGGCGACCGGCACGTGCGCGCTCGGCCAGACGCGGCACCAGCTGCTGGTCCCCCGGCCCCCAGATCAGGCGCGGGCGCAGTGCCACGGTGACCAGCTGCGCGTCGTTGGCCGCCAGCACACGCTGCTCGGCAATCGCCTTGGTCGCGGCATACGGGGCCTGGAAGTTCTCGCCGTACGGCACTTCGTCCGCGCCCAGCCCTTCCACCGGATGCGTGGCGCGATGGGTCACACTGGGGGTGGAGGTGTAGACCAGCCGACCGATGCCGTTGGCGCGGCACGCGGCAATCACGTTGTCGGTGCCTACCACGTTGGCCTTGTGGTAGCTGTCATAGCTGCCCCATGCGCCGGCTTTGGCCGCGTTGTGGAACACCGCGTCCACACCGGCCACGGCATGGCGCACGGCCTCGGCGTCGGCGAGGTCGCCGCGGATCTGACCGACACCCATCGCCGCCAGCGACGGGTAATGGCCGCGGTTGAAGCTGAGGACCTCGTGCCCGCGCTCGACCAGGCCACGGCACAGCGCCTGCCCGAGGAAACCACCACCACCGGTGACCAGAATCTTCATGCGTGTTGTTCCATGCGGGTTGTGGCCCAGACGGTCAGCTTTTCGCGGCCGATCTTGGCGTTGTGACGGATGTCGACGGGGAAGCCGGGGTGCGGCAGGAAATGTTCAATGCGTGCAGTGCCGGGGTGTGCCAGCGCGTGCGCGCGCAGGCGCTGCTGCAACGCCGGCGAATCCGTCACGCCCGGCTTCAGTTCGTAGCACAGCACCGGCACCTGCTGGCCGGCGGCCCCCACGCCCACCAGCGCAGTACGGGCGATACCTTCGAGGGTGTTGAACACCGGTTCCACCTGTTCGGTGTACAGCGGGCCCTGCGCGGTTTCCAGGCGCTGGGTCTTGCGTCCGCAGAACCACAGCCGGCCCTGTTCGTCGAAGTAACCGACATCGCCCATGCGGTGCACCACGCGGGTGCTGCCATCGGCCAGGGTTTCGCTGATCTTGGCCGCGGCGGTGGCCTGCGGGCGGTTGAAGTAGCTGTCGGTGGCGGTGGGGCCGGCGACGGTGATTTCACCGACCACGCCGGTGGCCACTTCGCGTGCCTGCGTCCACAGCGGCAACGGCGCGTCGTCGATGGCGATGATGCGCACCTGGTTGGGCGCGACCACGCGACCGACGCAGGTGCCCGCGCCATGCTCGGTAGCCTCGCGGGTGTTTTCCAGCTCGCGGCCTTCGACCACGGCCACCGGCAGGCACTCGGTGGCCCCGTATGGAGTCCAGAACTTCGCGTCGTCCGGCAGCAGGCGGCGGAAGCGCGCCACCACGTCCGGCGGCACCGGCGCACCGGCCGAGGTCACCCGGCGCACGCCAGGCAGCGGCTGGCCGTGGTCGGCCAGCACCCGGATCAGCGCGGGCGAGCCGAACAGCTGGGTCACCCCGAAGCGCGCGATGGCGTCGTGCAGCTTGCGCGGGTCGGCCTTGGCCGGGCGCGTGGGGTCCATGTCCGGAATCACCGAGGTCAGGCCCAGCGCCGGGTCGAACAGGGCGAACGGCGGGAAGGTCGGCAAATCCACGCCACCTGCTTCCATGCCAAACGCGGAACGCAGCAGGTCTACCTGCCCCACGAAGTGGCGGTGGCGGTAAACCACGCCCTTGGGTACGCCGGTGGAGCCACTCGTGAACAGGATGGCGGCGACGTCCTCGCCGTCGGTGGCGGCGATCGCCTGCGGCGCACGGGCTCCCTGCGCCTCCAACTGGGCCAGGGTGGTGCCGCCCCAGCCCCAGCGTCGGCCGACGGTGACCAGGGTCTTCGCGCCCGGGCACCAGCGCAGCACCAGCCTTGCCACATGGGCCAGGCCGATGCCGATGAAGGCCTGCGGCTGGGCCTCGTCCAGGCACTGCTTGAGCGCGCGCTTGTCGATGCCGGGGTCGACCAGCACCGGCACCGCGCCGTTCTTGAACAGCGCGAACATCAGCAGGAAGAACTCCGGCGAGGGCCGCACCATCACCACCGCGCGCACCCCACGGCCGATGCCGTAGGCAGCCAGCCCGGCGGCCATGGCGTCGCTGCGGGCATTGAGGGTGCGGTAATCCAGGGTCACGTCGTAGCGCGCCATGCCCGTGGGGCCGGGCTTTCCGGGGCAGCGGATGGCGATCTGGTGGGGGCGTTCGCGGGCCAGTTCGGGCAGGCGCGCGGCGATATTGGTGGGGCTGTTCATCCGTTCATTGTCGCCGCTGCAGAAAATTCTTGCGCGGCGGCCGCCGCCGTGGAAAATTCGCGCCCTTCCCCTCCCGCTCTCCGCCGCCCGAAGGCCGGCATTCATGGTCCATCCCTGCATGACCTGCGGCGCGTGCTGCACCCAGTACCGCGTGGCCTTCCACTGGATGGAATCGGACGAAGTCACTCCTGGCGGCGTGCCCCATGAACTGACCGAAGTGCTGGATCCGCACCGGCTGTGCATGCGCGGCACCCATTCCAAGCCGGTGCGGTGCGTCGCACTGGACGCGGAGATCGGGGTCTATTCCCGCTGCAGCATCCACCCCAACCGGCCCAGCGTGTGCCGTGAGGTCGATGCGTCGTGGGAGTACGGCAAGGCCAGTCCGCAGTGCGACAAGGCCCGCATAGCGTTCGGCATGCCGGCGCTGACCCCGGCCGACTGGCCGCTGAAGGACTGAACCACCCTACCCGGCGCTCGGCCCGACCCAGGTCAGGTACACCGTCAGGGTCAGCACCGACACCAGGGTGGTCCCCAGCACTGTGGCGGCGGTGGTGCCAGCCTCGCGGCGGTGGAACTCGGCCAGCATGAACGGCCCGGTCCCGGTCGGCAGCGCGGCCAGCAGCACGGCGGCGTGGGTCAGCACCGGGTCGAGGTGGAACACCTGGGTGGCCAGCAGCCAGACCAGCAGCGGCTGCAGCAGCAGCTTGGCCGTACCCAACCCCATCGCGGTGCGTCCGGTGCCCTCGGGCACGTTGCGGCGCTCGCCCAGGAACAGCCCCAGTGCGATCAACGCGCACGGCGATGCCGCGCCCCCCAGCAGCTTCAGGAAGGTCTGCACGGGAGCCGGCGGGTGCGTGCCGGTGGCCATCAGCGGCAGTGCCAGCAGCGGGGCCAGTACCAGCGGATTGCGCAGCAGGGCCCGGGTGACCTTCCACAGCAGGTGGTGCAGGCGCATTTCGCGCTGCAGGCCGGTTTCAACCAGCACGATGGCCAGCGCGAACAGCACGCACACGGTCAGCAGGGTCGCCACCAGGGTGGGGGTGAGCGCCGCAGTGCCTAGCACGGCGACCGCCAGCGGAAAGCCGATGAAGCCGGTGTTGGCGTAGGCGGCGTTGAGGCCATCGATGCTGGCGTCGGCCAGTGGCTGGCCGCGACGGCGCTGCAGCAGCACCGTGCCGGCGAACACCAACGCGGTGCCGCCACCGAAGCTGAGCAGGAAACCGGGATTCCACAACGCCTGCCAATGGGCGTTGGCGACCACGTCAAACAGCAGCGCCGGCAGCGCCAGATAGACCACGAAGCGGTTCAGCTCGGAGGTCGAGTGCGGCCCCAGCGCACCACTGCGGCGGGCCAGCCAGCCGGCGAAGATCAGGCCAAAGATGGGCAGCACGATGGCCAGCACGGACAACATGGGGAATTCCCTGGAAGCGTGCGCTGCAGGCTACGCGCCGGTATCAATACCTTCCAATGCTTTTATCGGCCTTCAGCGATACTCTTTGTGCATGATCGACATCCGCGCCCTGCAGTGTTTCCTGGCCGTGGCCGACACCCTGCACTTCGGGAAGGCCGCAGAACGTCTGCACATGACCCAGCCGCCGCTGAGCCGGCAGATTGCCGGGCTGGAGAAGGCGCTCGGGGTGACCCTGCTGGAACGCGACTCGCGCCATGTGCGGCTGACTGCCGCCGGCACGCGCTTCGCCCAGGATGCACGCGACGTGCTGGTCGGGCTGGAACAGGCCTGCCGCAGTGCGCAGCAGGTGGCCGCCGGTGAGCTCGGCGAGCTGCGCGTGGGCTTCATGATGCATGCGGCGCACAGCTCGGTGCCGCCGCTGGCCCGGCGCTTCATTGCCGCGCATCCACAGGTGCAGTTGCGCCTGCGCGAGGCGCTGCCATTGGCCCTGCTGCAGGGCGTGCGCGAGGGCGAGCTGGATGCGGGGATTGGTTTTGCGCCGGCTGAGCTGCATGGGCTGGCGCTGCAGCCGCTGTTCGAGGAGCCGCTGTGCGTGGCGCTGCCGGCCGCGCACCCGCTGGCGCGACGGCGTCAGCTTGAAGTGGCGCAGTTGGCGGATGAGGCGTTGATCACCGCGCCTGCGGATGTGGTGCCGACCCTGCGCGAGGCGATTGACGCCTGTTTCGCGCGCGAAGGGCTGCGCCCGCAGATCCGGCTGGAGGTGCAGTTGCAGCAGAGCATCATCAGCCTGGTGGGTGAAGGGCTGGGCGTGGCGCTGGTGCCGGCGTCACTGCGCCGGCTGGGCGTCCCTGGGGTGGCCTTTGTGGCGTTGAAGGACGCGCCACGGGTGCAGCAGGTGGTGTTCTGGCGGGTGGGGAATTTGAACCCAGCGCTGCCGCATTTGATCGCGTGCGTCGGGTGACGACCAACGGTCGTCACACCGGATTGCGCTCCAGGAACGCGCGGATCTCCGGCACCAGCACTTCGTGCTTGTCTTCCAGCACGTAGTGCCCGGCATCCTCGAATGCGTGCACCTGTGCCTGCGGCAGCGCGGTCTGGAAGCCCTTCAGGAAGTGATGATCGAACACGAAATCGCGCAGGCCCCAGCCGATGAACGCCGGACGGTCGGCGAACGACGGCAGCGCCTGGCCGGCACGCTCCAGCAGCGACCAGGCCTGGTCGGCCGGGCTCAGCGGAATGTCCTGCATGAAGCGGATGGTGCTGATCCGGTTGGCGTAGCTGTTGTACGGCGACACATACGCACGGCGTACATCGGCCGGCATCTTGCGCTCCACGCCCAGCCAGGAGGCACCGCTGGAGAACGCGTTGAAGGTGCGGATGATCCACTCGCCGATCTTCCAGTGCCGGCCCAGCGCGATCTGCCACGGCATCTTCTTGGCCGCCGGCATCGGGAAGGCGGCGGTGTTGAGCACCACCAGACGCTTCACCTGCGCATGGTGCGACAGCGCCCAGCCGAAGCCGATCATGCCGCCCCAGTCGTGCACCGCCAGGGTCACCGGGCCGGTGATGCCCAGGTGCTTGAGCAGCGCATCCAGGTCGTCCACGCGCGACTGCAGGGTGTATTCGTAGCGGCTGTCATCCGGCTTGTCCGACAGCCCCATGCCGATGTGGTCGGGCACGATGCAGCGGTACTTGTCCGACAGGCCGGCCACGAGCGTGCGCCAGTAATAGCTCCACGACGGGTTGCCGTGCACCATCACCACCACTTCGCCATCGCGCGGACCTTCGTCGAGATAGCTCATCGACAGGCCGGGGCGGACGTCGAAACGCTGCGGATGGGCGGGGTAACCGGGAAGCTGGGACATCGGATCGCACCTGTAAAAAGGGCCGGTAATACCGGCCCTTGGAATCAACTGGAGTGTCGTTTTACCAGACCACTTCGGCCATCGAGCAGTTCAGGCCCGAGCCGATGCCGAGCAGGGCGATGCGGTCGCCCTTCTTCAGCTTGCCCAGCTGCTTGAGCTTGCTCAACACGATCGGCACCGAGGCCGGACCGATGTTGCCGTGCTCGCCGAAGATGGTCATCACCTTCTTCGGGTCGATGCCGAAGTTCTTGATGAAGGCGGCGGTGTGCGGCTGGCTGACCTGGTGGATCACGAACTGGTCCAGCTCTTCCACGGCCCAGCCCAGCGCTTCGCGGGCGGCCATGAAGGTCTTCTGGGCCAGCTTGATGCCTTCGATCAGCAGCATGCGGGTATCGGTGACCATGCGGTCCAGGTTGCCGCGGCACAGCTGGTTCCACTCGGTGGCCGAGCGTGTGACACCGCCGCGATAACGCGGGGCATCCGGCACCAGCTCGCTGCGCGCCATGACCATGGCGGCGGCAC
This sequence comes from Stenotrophomonas sp., assembly GCF_032103445.1. Lineage (GTDB taxonomy): Bacteria > Pseudomonadota > Gammaproteobacteria > Xanthomonadales > Xanthomonadaceae > Stenotrophomonas. The sequence goes on along the minus strand of NZ_DAMDFR010000002.1, from coordinate 71,089 downwards.
CGCAGCCCAGGGTCAGCGCGGCCATCTCGTTACGGAAGTCATCGGCGGTCACGCCCGGCAGGGCCATGCGCTCGAGGGTCTTCTCGTACACCAGGTTGGCGGTTTCGCCATCGACGATCAGGGCGTAGTCGATCTCGCCGCGTTCCAGCATGCGGGCGGCGATGTCCATGCCGTTGATGAAGGCCAGGCAGGCATTGGCAACGTCGAAGGTCATGCACTGGTCGCTGACGCCCAGGTTGCCCGAGACGATGCTGGCCGTGGACGGCTCCAGGTAGTCGCGGCTGACCGAGGTGTTGACCAGCAGGCCGATTTTGTCGGCGCCGATGCCGGCGTCTTCCAGCGCCTTGCGGCCAGCCAGGGTGGCGGCGTCGGAGGCCAGCATGTCCGCGTCCCACAGGCGACGGGCATGGATGCCGGCGATGTCGCCGAGCACGTCGGTGCGGATGCCCAGACGATCCAGCGTCGGCTGCAGACGTTCGTTGATTTCCTTCGACGTCAGCGTATGCGGCGCGTCGATGTGCGCCAGACCGGCGATCGAGACATTCTTGAAGAGCATCAGTTAGCGCCAAGGCTCAGGCGAAGGGGGCGCTATTGTAAGCCCCAGCGGCTTTCACCGCATCTTTACGAATTCACGCCCGGGCGTATGGTCCGGGCGTGGGGCTGAATGCGTCAGCGCGGCGGGCACTGGAAGGCCAGGAAGCGCTGGCTGCCGTCGGCCGGCGCGGCGGCCGCCTGGATGGCGTTGGCCTGAGCGCTGGGGGCCTCGTTGCGGGCCAGGGTTTCCAGTTCTTCCTGCACGCGCAGGGGGTTGCGGTTGTAGAAGCCGACCTTGCTCTTGACCGTGACCACCACTTCGCCGCGCTGCTGGCAGCCCGAGGGCACCTGGCCGGCGGGCAGCACGCGCACGGTCTTGCCGCTGGGTTCGATCGGCACCCAGGTGCAGGCGGTGGCGGTCAGGGTGAGGGCGGAGAGGAGCAGGAGGCGCATGGCGGGGATGCTCGGGTAGGTCATGGGGGGCAGTGTGCCTGAACAGGCTGAATGTGGGGTTGATGGAGACAGCACGATGAAGGGTTCATGAGGGCCGGCCAACGGCCGGCGCTACCGATGTCGGGGCGGCCTGGGCCGCCCCGACACCTTTACTTCACCGGGTTGCCGTCTGCGTCGATGACCGTTACTTCACCGAGGTTCAGCGCGCGGACCTCTTTTTCGGTCTGCTTCAGGTCGCCCACCACCACCCAGGTCAGGGCATTGGGATCCAGCGTGGCCGCCGCCTGTTGCACCTGGGCCGGGGTCATCGCCTCGATCTCGGCCTTGCGCTTGAACACATAGTCGTCCGGGCGCTGGTAGCGGACGATGCCGCTGATGGTGCCCATCACCGCGCTGGCGGTTTCATAGGCCCCGGGCAGGCTGAGGGTCTGGATGTTGCGGATGCGGGTGACCTCGGGCGCGGTGATCGCCTCGGTGCCGCTGGCGAAATCGGCGATCTCGCGGCGCATTTCGGCCATGGCCTCGCCGGTCTTGTCGATCTGCACCGGGGCCATCGCCATCCACGGGCGCTGGCCCAGGGTGCTGCTGGCGCTGCTGCGGGCCCCGTACGACCAGTGCTTTTCCTCACGCAGGTTCATGTTCAGGCGCGAGGTGAAGTCGCCGCCGAGCACGCCGTTGGCGATGTCGAAACGGGTTGCCCCGGCATCCAGGGTGGACGGCACCACCTGGCCGGCGAACAGGTTGGCCTGCACCGCGCCCGGCTGGTCGATCAGGAACACGCGGCCCTTGGCCGGGCGCGCCACGTCCACCGTGGCCTTCACCTGCGGAGCCGGTCCGGTGCTCTTCCAGTCACCGAACTGGCGCTCCAGCAGCGGCACGATCTCCTTCAGCGTAGTGTCGCCGACCACGATCAGGGTGCCCTGCTCCGGGCGCAGCCAGTCACGGTGGAAGTCCACCAGGTCCTGGCGGGTCAGCGACTGGATGTCGGCCTCGCGGCCGCTGCCGGTGAACGGAATGGCGTACGGATGCCCCTTGCCGTACAGCAGCGGCGGCAGCACGCGCATGGCCACGGCGTTGGGGTTCACCTTCTCCTGTTGGATGCCGGCGATCCAGGTCGCCTTGACCCGATCGATCTCGCCCTGGTCGAAACGCGGCGTGCGCAGCATGTCGGCGTACAGCGCCAGCGACGGAGCCAGGTTTTCCTTCAGCGCGGAGAGGTACACGCTGGCGCTGTCCAGCGAGGCGCTCGCGCCCATGCTGGCTCCCAGCATGTCGGCGGCATCGGCGAAAGCCAACGCGCCGAGCTTGCCTGCGCCTTCGCCCATCAGGTCCATGGTGAAGTTGGCGGTGCCGGACTTGCGCCCCTGGTCGGCGGTGAAGCCGCCCGGGAATTCATAGCTGAACTGCACCACTGGAATGTCGTGGCGTTCGGCAAGGATCACCTGGGTGCCGTTCTTCAGCGTGGCGCGGTGCAGCTGCGGGAACTTCAGTTCCGGGAACTGCTTGGTCTGCGGTACACCGGCGCTGCGGTCGATCTGGCTCGGCAGGGTGCTGTACTTCGGGTCCACCGCCGGCACGTTGAACGGCTTGGGCGTGGCCGAGGGTTCTTCGGCCAGGGCCACGCGGGCACCCGGCTCCACCACCAGGGTGTGGTCGCCCGGGCCCAGCCACTTCGCACCGATGCCGCGCACGTCGGCGGCGGTGGCGTCATTGATCACCTTCAGCGAACGGCGGAAGCAGCCCGGGTCGCCTTCATACACAGTGCACTCGGCCAGCGCGTCGGCCTTGCCGCCGAAGCCACCGATGCGTTCGATGCCGCGGATGAAGCCGGCACGGAAGGCGGTCTTGCCGCGTGCCAGTTCGGCCGCGGTGGGGCCATCCTTGATCAGCTTGCGCACTTCTTCATCAATGATGGCTTCGACCTTGGCCGGGTCCACGCCCTGCTTCACCGTGGCCATGATCATGAAGTTGGAGCCCAGCTGCGAGCTGTAGGCCCCGGCGCTGACGTTGTCGACCAGCTTGTCCTGGTGCAGCAGGCGCTGGTCCAGGCGGGAAGCCTTGGCCCCGCCCAGCACCTGCGCGAACAGCTGCAGCTGATCAATGTCGGTGGTGCCGACTTCGGCCACGTTCCAGGCGCGGTAGATGCGCGCCTGCGGCACCTTGTCGGTCATGGTTTCGCGGGTGGATGTCTCGCGCTTGGCGACATCCACCTTCGGCTGGGCCATGCTCGGGCCAGCCGGAATGTCGCCGAAGTAGCGCGCGACTTTTTCCTTGGCGGTGGCGACGTCGATGTCGCCGGCCAGCACCAGCACCGCGTTGTTGGGGCCGTACCAGGTACGGAACCAGGTCTTCACATCGTCCAGCGACGCGGCATTGAGGTCGTTCATCGAGCCGATCACGCTGTGGTGGTACGGGTGCCCGGCCGGATACAGCGCGCGGTTGAGCTTTTCCCACACCTGGCCATAGGGCTGGTTCTCGCCCTGGCGCTTTTCGTTCTGGACCACGCCGCGCTGCTCATCCAGCGCCGCCTGGTCGATCGCACCCAGCAGGTGCCCCATACGGTCGGATTCCATCCACAGCGCCATGTCCAGCGCGGTGGTCGGCACGTTCTCGAAATAGTTGGTGCGGTCGGTGTTGGTGGTGCCGTTCTGACCGGTCACGCCGACCTGCTTGAAGGGTTCGAAGTATTCGCCGTCGTGGTTCTCGCTGCGCTGGAACATCAGGTGTTCAAACAGGTGCGCGAAACCGGTGCGGCCGGCAGGTTCATCCTTGCTGCCCACGTGGTACCAGATGTTCACCGCCACGATCGGGGCCTTGCGGTCGGTGTGCACCACCACGCGCAGGCCGTTGGGCAGGGTGAACTCCTCGAACGGAATGTCGACCTTGGCCGTCTGTGCCGGCTTGGCCAGCACCGGTGCCGGGGCCAGCGTGCCCAGGGCGGCAGAAAGCGCAACAGCCAGCAGTGCGCCACGCGGTCGAAGGTGCAGGGTCATTCCGGGTCCTTGGTCGTGAAAGTGGAGGCCGATCCTAGCCCGCGCCCACTGAATCTGGCATCGGCCAACAGTCATTGCCTCCGTCAGGCGGCGTCACATCGCGGCGTCCGGACAGTCCTGGCTTGCAGATCGGACAGGTGTCCGGACAGCGGACACTGCGATTAAGGCGAAAAACCCTTGTAAATCAATGGCGAAAAGTTGGCACGGGTCCTGCTTTGATCTCCGTGCGGACAGAAGGCGATCAAACAAAACCTGACTGGTCGCTGAACAAAACGCCGAAATCTAAAATTTCTCTTGCACGCCCAGATTCGGTGTACTACCTTACTACCACACCACTGCTCACCAACACTAAACAGGCCCCGTCATGAACACCAAGACCATCGCAATTGCCATCGCCATCGCTGCCGGCTCCGCGTTTGTTTCGAACGTGCATGCCGCTTCTGCCATCCCCACCCTGGAAACCGTCCAGGTCCGTCCCTCCGCCGACCAGCTGGCCCAGGCCGAATGGGAACGCAACAGCTCGATCCCGACCCTGGCGCTGGTGGAAGTGCGTCCCACCGCCGGCCAGATCGCCGAGTACCGCCAGGAACTGGCCGACAGCCGCCGCGTGACCACCCTGGCTGCCGTCGAAGTGCGTCCCACCGCCGAACAGCGTGAAGCGCTGGCCGCCGAGCAGGACAGCCACCGCGACTACATGGGCACCTTCGCTGCTGCGGCCACCGCCGTCGCCAACGAAGTGATCATCAACCTGCCGACCCTGCAGGTGCGCCCGTCGCCGAACGACCTGCAGGCCTTTGCGGCTGAAGCGGTTTCGGTGCTGGCTCGTCCGTAATACCCGAGGTGTACCAGCCAGGGGCTGGTACCTACGGTGATGGGTCACGGCGTACACTTTGTGTCATGACCTCTCCCCAGTTTCATGTTGTGTTGTTCCAGCCGGAAATTCCCCCGAACACCGGCAATGTGATCCGCCTCTGCGCCAATACCGGCGCGCAGCTGCACCTGATTGAACCGCTCGGTTTCGACCTGAGCGACAAGCAGCTCAAGCGCGCCGGCCTGGACTATCACGAGTACGCACGACTGCAGGTGCATCCAGACCTGGACACCGCCCTGCAGCGCATTGCCCCCAAGCGCCTGTTCGCCCTCAGCACCCGCGGCAGCGTGCGCTACGACACCCAGCAGTTCGAAGACGGCGACGCCTTCCTGTTCGGCCCGGAAACCCGCGGCCTGCCGCAGGATGTGCTGGACGCGCTGCCGCACGGTCGTCGGCTGCGTCTGCCGATGCGCCCGGACAACCGCAGCCTGAACCTGTCCAACACCGTTGCCGTAGTGATGTACGAAGCCTGGCGCCAGAACGGGTTTGCGGGCGGCGGTTGACGCGCATGGCGCGTCACTACGCGAGGTTTGTAGGGACACGCCATGCGTGTCCGATAGCCGTCAGAACGCGTTGATGCCGGTCAGTTCACGGCCGATCACCAGCTGGTGCACGGTTTCGGTTCCCTCGTAGGTGATCACCGATTCCAGGTTCAGCGCATGCCGGATCGCCACGTGTTCGGTGGTGATGCCCGCCCCGCCCAGCAGGTCACGGCAGTCGCGGGCGATATCGATGGCCATGCGGCAGTTGTTCCACTTGGCCAGGCTCACCTGCTGCGGCTGCATCTGGCCGGCATCCTTCAACCGCCCCAGCTGCAGGGCCAGCAGCTGCGCGCTGGTGATCCGCCGCGCCATGTCGGCCAGCTTGATCTGCGCGCTCTGCGTGGCCGCCACCGGCCGTCCGAACAGCACCCGTTCCTTGGTGTAGCCCAGCGCTTCATCCAGGCAGGCGACTGCTGCGCCGATCGGGCCCCAGCTGATCCCGTAGCGGGCCTGGGTCAGGCAGCCCAGCGGCCCCTTCAATCCCTGCACGTTCGGCAGGCGGTTGCGCTCGGGCACGCGCACGTTGTCGAAGAACAGCGCGCCGGTCAGCGAGGCGCGCAGGCTCATCTTGTGCTTGATCTCCTGGGTGGTGAAGCCGGGCATGCCCTTTTCCAGCACGAAACCCTGGATGCCGTCATCGGTGTGCGCCCAGACGATGGCGATGTCGGCCACCGGACCGCTGGTGATCCACATCTTGCTGCCGTTCACCAGCCAGTCGCCGCCATCACGCACCGCGCGCGTCTTCATTGCCGCCGGGTCCGAACCGCCATGCGCCTCGGTCAACCCAAAGCAACCGATCACCTTGCCGGCGGCCATGTCCGGCAACCAGCGCAGGCGCTGTTCTTCGCTGCCATAAGCGTAGATCGGGTACATGCACAGCGAGCTCTGCACCGACACAAAGCTGCGCAGGCCCGAGTCGCCGCGCTCCAGCTCCTGGCAGATCAGCCCGTAGCTGACCGCGTTGAGTCCGCCGCCGCCGTACTGCTCGGGCAGCGTGCAGCCCAGCAGCCCGAGCGACGCGATCTCCGGGATCAGTTCATCCGGAAACCGGCCCTGGTCGAAGGCGTCACCAATGATGGGCAGCACCCGTTCATCGGTGAAACGGGCCACGCTGGCCTGTACCGCGCGTTCCTCTTCGCTGAGCAGGGAACGGACATCGAACAGGTCATACGGATTCAGGGACATGGCTACCTGGCATGGAAGAGCAGCAGAGGCGGCCATTGTCCGCGCTCACCGTCGCGGGGCCAAGGCACGGCGCAGCACGGGCCTAGAATGGCGACATTTCGTCGCAGAGCCTTCCGCCATGCAGATCCGTCCAGAACAGCCGCACGACATTGACGCGATTCACGCCCTGACCCGCGCCGCCTTTGCCAACGCGGCGCACCGCGACGGGACCGAGCAGGACGTCGTGGATGCCCTGCGCGCCGCCGGTGCGCTGTCGGTGTCGTTGGTGGCCGAAGCAGGGGATGAATTGATCGGCCATGTGGCGCTGTCGCCGGTCACACTCAGTGATGGCAGCCCGGGCTGGTATGGATTGGGCCCGATCTCGGTGGCCCCGGCACAGCAGGGTCAGGGCGTGGGCAGCGCATTGATGCGGGCCGCGCTGGCGGCGCTGCAGGATCGCGGGGCAGCGGGCTGCGTGCTGCTGGGCGATCCGGCGTATTACGGGCGGTTCGGGTTCCGGGCCGATTCGCGGTTGCGGCTCCCCGGGGTGCCGGCGGAGTACTTCCAGGCGGTGTCGCTGCGGGGGGAATGGCCGGATGCGGATGTGCGGTATCACGAAGCGTTTGGCGGGTAATGCGGCACCGCACCATTCATCCATCAAACCCTGCCCATCGTCGGCGAACTAGGCGTAAACGCCGGCTCCCGGTACCCTGACGTACTGAACTGCATTCCCAGGCAACCGCCCCCGGCCTTGGCCGCTGGCACTACCCAACGAGTTACGCACCACCATGAGCGAAGAAACCACCGCCCTGCCCCCGCGCGAAGCCATGGAATTTGACGTGGTGATCGTCGGAGCCGGCCCCGCCGGCCTGGCCACGGCCATCCGCCTGCGCCAGCGCGCCATCGAAGCCGGCCGCGAACTGTCGGTCTGCGTGCTGGAAAAGGGCTCCGAGCCCGGCGCGCACATCCTGTCCGGCGCGATCATGGACCCGCGCGCACTGACTGAACTGTTCCCCGACTGGGCCGAGCGCGGCGCACCGCTGAAGCAGGCGGTCACCCGCGACGAGTTCCTGTTCCTCAGCCCCGAGGGCGCGCGCAGCACTCCGCATGCGCTGCTGCCGGAGTGCTTCCACAACCAGGGCAACTACATCGTCAGTCTCGGCGAGGTCACCCGCTGGCTGGCCCAGCAGGCCGAAGCGCTGGAAGTGGCGATCTTCCCCGGCTTCGCTGCCGCCGAAGTGCTGTATGACGAGAACGGCGCGGTGATGGGCGTGGCCACCGGCGACATGGGCATCCGCAAGGATGGTTCGCACGGCCCCAACTTCGAACGCGGCATGGAACTGCACGCGAAGTACACGATCTTCGCCGAAGGTTCGCGTGGTCACCTCGGCCGCCAGCTGATCGCGCGTTACCAGCTGGACGCCGGCAAGGATCCGCAGTCCTACGGCATCGGCATCAAGGAACTGTGGCAGATCGACCCGGCCAAACACGAACCGGGCCTGGTCGTGCACACCGCGGGCTGGCCCTTGGACAGCGACACCTACGGCGGCTCATTCCTGTACCACGCCGAAGGCGGCAAGGTCGCCGTGGGCTTCGTGGTCGGGCTGGACTACAAGAACCCGTGGATGAGCCCGTTCGAGGAATTCCAGCGCTTCAAGACCCACCCTTCCATCCGCAAGCACCTGGAAGGCGGCAAGCGCATCGGTTACGGCGCACGTGCGATCACCGCCGGCGGCCTGTTCTCGCTGCCGAAGACGGTGTTCCCGGGCGGTGCGCTGGTCGGCTGCGAAGCCGGTTACCTCAACGCCAGCCGGATCAAGGGCAGCCACGCGGCGATCAAGACCGGCATGCTGGCCGCGGATGCCGCGTTCGATGCCCTGTCCGCCGACCGCCAGCGCGATGAACTGAGCGCCTACCCGGAAGCATTCGACAAGAGCTGGCTGCATGACGAACTGAAGCTGTCGAAGAACTTCAAGCAGTGGTTCAAGAAGGGCCGCACCGTCGCCACGTTGATGACCGGCATTGAACAGTGGCTGCTGCCGAAGCTGGGCATCCGCAACCCGCCGTGGACGATCGGTCACAGCAAACCCGACCACGAGTGCCTGGAGCCGGCATCGCAGCACACCCGCATCGCGTACCCGAAGCCGGACAACGTGCTGACCTTCGACCGGCTCAGCTCGGTGTTCCTGAGCAGCACCAATCACGAGGAAGACCAGCCCAGCCACCTCACGCTGAAAGACGCCAGCATTCCGGTACGGGTCAACCTGGCCGAGTACGCCGGGCCGGAAGCGCGTTACTGCCCGGCGGGTGTGTACGAATTCGTCGGCGGCGAAGGCCAGGAACAGCTGCAGATCAACGCGCAGAACTGCGTGCACTGCAAAACCTGCGACATCAAGGACCCCACCCAGAACATCGTGTGGGTCACCCCGCAGGGCGGCGGCGGCCCCAACTACCCGTCGATGTGAGAACGCTGGCCGTGTTGGCGGTCGTGCTGCTCAGTGCATGCACGGCCGCACCGCAGACGCCCGAACAGGCGCGGCAACGCGAGCGCGAGCGTGCGTTTGCGATCTGCGGGGGCTGTCATACGGTGAGCGCGGGCGGCGTGCACCGCTTCGGCCCGAACCTGCACGGTGTGATCGGTCGTCGCGCGGGCAGTCTTTCCGACTATCCCTATTCGCCGGCGATGCGCCGCGCGAACCTGGTGTGGAGTGAGCAGACGCTGGATGCGTTCCTGCGTTCACCGGCGAGCGTGGTGCCGGATTCGCGGATGGTCAATTCCACCGCCGACCCGGAACGACGGAAGCTGGTGATCGAGTATCTGAAAGGCAGCCACCCGTAGAGACGCGCCATGCGCGTCTGCGAGCCAATCGGCCGCGGCATGGACGCGCATGGCGCGTCCCTACGGATCCAGGCTTTTCAGATAGGACTCGAGCGCCTGCTCGAACGCGCTGATATCCACCGCGCACGCCGCCACACCCTCGTTCTGGATCTGCTGCATCAGCGCGCGCGCCTGCATGGCCAGCGCCTCCGCACCCAACGTGCCCAACCCACCGACAATCCGATGCAGCACCTCCACCGCGGTGTTGCTGTCGTCCTGCTCGCGCGCCAGCAGGCCGCGCTGCAGGTCCTCGCCGGTGGCCTTGCGCATGCTTTCAATCAGCACATTGGCCACGTGCTCGGACCCGAACCGCTGCACGATCGCCTCACGCGTAGGCAACGGCGCAGGCGTTTCGGCATCGACCGGGGCGAGATCAGCGGCGGTCGGGGCTTCATCGCCGGGGTCGGTCGGCAACCAGCGGCGCAGTGCCCTGCGCAGCGTGGCCAGCGCCACGGGCTTGGCCAGCAGGTCATCCATGCCCGCTTCGCGGCAGCGCTGCAGATCCTCGGCCAGCGCGCTGGCGGTCAGTGCCAGAACGGGCAGGTGGCGGCCGGTACCCCGTTCCTGTTCGCGGATGCGCCGGGTCAGGGTGTAGCCGTCCATCACCGGCATGCGGCAGTCGGTGATCACCAGGTCGAAACTGGAGGACGCCAGCAGCGCCAACGCCGCCTCGCCGTCCACCGCCAGCTCATGCTGCAGGCCAAGCTGCTGCAACCGCCAGCGCATCAGGGCCTGGTTGGTGGGGTGGTCTTCAACGACCAGTACACGCCGCCGTGCCTGCCCGGAGGGCAACGGCTGCACGTCGGCGGTTGCGTGCGCGGCGTCCTGGCCGGCGTCCTCGCCCGGCACACGCGGCAGGCTCAGGACCACATCCACGCGGGTGCCCTGGCCGGGTTCGCTGTGCATGTCCAGGCGGCCGCGCATCAGCCCCACCAGTCGCTGGCAGATGCTCAGCCCCAGGCCCGTGCCGCCGTAGTGGCGGGTGATCGCCACATCGGCCTGGGCGAACGGTTTGAACAGACGCTGGCGCTGCTCGGCGGAAATGCCGATGCCGGTATCGGCCACGGTCAGCCGCAGGGTCTGCGCCATCTCGTCCGAGCGCTCCACCGTCAACGCGATGCTCACCGCGCCCTCGTTGGTGAACTTGATGGCATTGCTGAGCAGGTTGAAGACCACCTGGCGCAGACGCATGCCGTCAACCAGATGCTGCGGCGCGACTTCCGGGTCGACCTGCAGGCTGAGATCCAGGCCCTTGCTGGAGGCCTGCGGTGACAGCAGCTGCTGCACGTTGTCGAGCAGGCTGCGCAGCGCCACCGGCTGCGGTTCCAGCGGCAACGCACCGGCCTCGATCCGTGAGTAGTCCAGAATGTCATCAAGAATCTGCCGCAGCATCTGTGCGGAGTCTTCAATGACCCCGATGATGCGTCGCTGCTCGCCATCCAGGTCGGTATGCGACAGTGCTTCCACCATCCCCAGCACGCCGCTCATCGGTGTGCGGATCTCGTGGCTCATGGTCGCCAGGAAGTTCGACTTGGCCGCGGTCGCGCGTTCGGCATCGGACTTGGCCGCCGCCAGCGCGTCGGCCTGGGCACGGGCCTCGGTTACATCCACCCAGTAACCACTCCACAACACCGCCCCGTCCGCGGCCGCGTATGGCAGCGCGCGCGTGCGCACCCAGCGCACCACCCCATGCGGACTGGTGCGGAACTCGATATCCAGCGGGGTGAAGTTGCGGGCCGCATGCGTCATCGCCTCGTGGATGGCATCGCGGTCGCGCGCATCGATCTGCGCTTCCAGCAGGGTGTCGTCACGCATCACTTCCACGGTGCTGACCCCGAACATCGAGTTCAGGTCACCGGTGATGTACGGGAAGGTCACCCGGCCATCATGTTCGCGCCGTGCCTGGTAGACGATGGCCGGCAGGTTGTCGGTGATCTCCTCGAGACGTTTCTCCAGGCCACGGCGCATGGACACTTCGCGGCGCAGCCGCAGATAGCCCCAGCCGTGCACGATCATGCCGGTGAGCAGCACCAGCGACAGCGGCACCGCCCACCGCGCGATAGAGCGCCAGTCCAGTCCGGCGCGATACTCGGCCAGCAGCCAGTCACCCCGGATCGCCGCATGCTCGCGCGGGGTGAGATTGGTCAGCACCCGGTCAAAGGTGGTGGCCAGCGGCGCGTACTGCCGCTTCACCGCCAGCGACAGCTGATCGCTGAAACCGGCCGGTGCCGCCACATGCAGCCGGGCCGGGTACAGCTCGCGGATCACCCGGTCGGCCATCGCCAGGTTGCCGACATAGGCATCGGCATCACCGTTGGCCAGGCGCGCCAGTGCCTGTTCCACGCTGCGCGCCGGCACGATCCGGGCCTTCGGTGCGTACTGCAGGATGTAGCCGCGAAGACGATCGGGATCGGACAGCAGGATGGTGCGCCCGTCCAGGTCGCTCAGGCCCAGCACCGAACGGCTGTTGTTCGGTGTGACCACCACGTTCGGCACGTTGATGAAGGGCTGGCTGAACACCCAGTCGTCGCCCAGGTAGTGCGCATCGTTGGGCATGCCCATGACCACGTCGACGGTGCCGCGCCGCATCTGGTCACGCACTTCAAACCAGTCATGCGCGGGGACGCGGTTCAACTGGGCTCCGACCATGCGCAGCTGCCGCAGGTAGTCACCTGCGACACCCGCCGGTTCGCCAGAAGCGTCTATGAACGACAACGGTGCCGCATGCGGTGCGAAGCCCATGCGCAACGGCGTGGCCAGCACCCCACGCTCGGCTTCGCCCAGTACCAGGCGCGACTGCGCCGACCACTGCAGCGGGGTCAGCCAGCGTTTTTCGATGGCCTCGCGCTGGGTGGCCGGCAGCCGTGTCAGCGCAGCGTCCAGCGCTTCGGCCAGCGGTTGGCGGGCATTGGGCACACCGAAGTGGAGGCGCTCGGGCGCGAGGTCGCTGGGCCGCAGCAGGGTGATCCCTTCCAGCTTGCGGTCGCGGATGATGGCATTTGCGACATGTGCGTTGCCGATATACACGTCGGCCTGCCCCTGCGCGACCATGTTCAGCGCTGCGGTGGTGTTCGCGGCGATGACCCGGCGTGCGCCCGGGAACCGTGAGCGTATCTGCTCGCTGGTCAGGAACTCCTGTTCGGTCACCACGCGCAGGCCGGTCAGGTCCGGGTCGGCGGACGCGCGGGTATCACCGGGACGCCCCACCAGCGCCAGCGGCGCTTCGGCATACGGCGATGTGTAGACCATGCAGCGGGTGCGCCCCGGGGTCAGCGCTATGTTCATTACGACATCGACTTCACCACGGCAGGCTGCGTCAAGTACGTCAGCCCAATCGCGATACATACGAACCTGAACATTCAGCCCCAACTGGCGCGACAGCAGCATCAGGTAGTCGTAACCGAGCCCTTTGGGCTGCCCGTTCTGAACGAACTCGAACGGCGGCCAGCCGCTGTCGTACAGGCCCAGTAAGATGGTAGGGTTGCGCTCGATCCACTCGGCCTGGCGCGGCGAAAGCGCCGGTGCTGGCAAGGTACCGGGCGCGGCCATGCCGGAGGTACTCGCCGTGATCAGCAGAACCAGCACGACCAGCCAGCGGACAACCGAGGTACGCATGCGGTCTGATCTCCGTAAAATGATTCCAACACCCCGAAGGGCCCCGAAGGGCCGCTGCCTTGCAGGCAATACTAGCCCATGACCTCACCGCCGCTACTGCGCATCATCATCGCCGACGATCACCCGGTCGTTCGTATCGGGGCGAGTTCCGTCATCGAAAAGAACGGCGTCGGCATCGTGGTGGCTGAAGCCAGCAGTGCCAGCGAGTTGATGGACATGCTCAAGGCTCACCCCTGCGACGTACTGGTCACCGACTACTCCATGCCTGGCGGCGACCAGGCTGACGGTTTTGCCATGATCAGCATGATCCGTCGGCACTACCCGGACCTGCCAGTGGTACTGCTCAGCGTGGCCAACAACCTGGCCATCCTGCGCATGGTGGTCTCCACCGGCGTGCAGGGGCTGGTCGACAAGGCCTCGTCGATGGAGGAGCTGCCGCAGGCGATACTTGCCGTGCACCGCAAGCAGGCGTACCTGAGCCGCACGCTGTCGCCCAAGGAAGTGGAAGTCCTGCGTCTGCTCGGTGCCGGTCAGACCGTGAAGGAAATCGCGCTGCATCTGCATAAGAGCGTCAGCACGATCAGCCGCCAGAAAGGCGATGCGATGCTCAAGCTGGGCCTGAAAGGCGACGCCGAACTGTTCGACTATCTGCGCGACAGCAAGCTTTGAGCACGCCGCAGCACCGCGTGCAGGGTCTGGACAACGACCACGTCCAGGCCGACTGGCCGGCACTGGGAGACGAAGAACTGGGCTGGCTGGGCACGCGACACGCTGCCCTGGCAGGTCACCGTCAGGTGCTGTGGCACAGCCCGCGTCCGTTTTCGGCCGCCGCGCTGGTGCAGGGTCCGCTTGGGCGTGTGTTCGTCAAACGCCATCATGCGAGCGTGCGCAGTGCGTCGGTGCTGGAGGAAGAACACCGCTTCATCGCCCATCTGGCCACCGCCGGCGTACCCGTGGTGCAGGTGCTGCCCGGCCTCGACGGGCACACTGCGCTGACGCGGGATGCCTGGACTTATGAAGTGCATGCGGAAGGCGTCGGGGCGGATCTCTATCGCGACATGCCGTCGTGGACGCCGCTGACCGACCTCGGCCGCGCACGCACCGCCGGGGCGATGCTGGCCCAGCTGCATCAGGCAGCCGGTGACTACACTGCAGCGCAGCGCGACACCCATGTGCTGGTCGCGCGTGACGACCTGATCCGCGCGCCCGATCTGCTGGCCTTGCTGCGTTCCCAGCTGCGGGCGCGACCGGGGCTGGCGGCCTATCTGGCCGAGGTGCCCTGGGAAACCGACCTGACCCGGGCCGTCCTGCCGTGGCACGCCGCGCTGGGCCACCGCTACGCCGCCGAAGCGGTGTGCTGGGGCCATAACGACTGGCATGTTTCCAACCTGCTGTGGCAGGGCAACGGGGCAGACGCGTCGATCAGCACGGTGTTCGACTTCGGGCTGGCATCGCCCACCAGTGCCTTGTTCGACCTGGCCACGGCGATCGAGCGCAATGCGGTGGACTGGCTGGCCAGCGGCGGTCCCGTGGGCTACCCCGAAACCGCGCTCGCCCTTCTCGACGGCTACCGCCGGCAGCGACCGTTGAGCGCCGCGCAGGTGGCGCTGCTGGCCGACCTGCTGCCGGTGGTGCACGTGGATTTCGCCCTCTCGGAGGTGGAGTACTTCGATGCCATCACCGGCTCGCGGGCCAATGCCGACGTGGCGTACCACACCTTCCTGATCGGCCATGCCGACTGGTTCGCCAGCGCCGCCGGCCGGTCCCTGCTGGACACGCTTCGCAGCGCCGCCTGAGACGCTGATTGGCGTTTCTGGCCGGTTTGGTGTGAAAATGACCACTGAAGCGGGGGTGCCTGGATCTGCCAGGCTGAGAGAGTCCCTTGGAACCTGATCCGGTTTGCACCGGCGTAGGGAGCTTTGAGCAGCACACGCGATGTCCGTCCAGGGCATTGATGCGTGCGTGCCTTCGCTTCGTCTCCTCTGGCTGATGACGAAACGAATGAACCGCCTGCGCATTTCCCTGTTGACCGCCGCCCTCGGTGCCGCCCTGCCGCTGCATGCCAGCGAACCGGCCGCCGATGCCGCCGAACGCTCGCCCACCGACCTTGCCGGCATCCGTGTGCAGGCGCACCAGCAGACGAAGAAATCGCCGCCGTCGAGCAGTTTTGGTGTCGGCAGCTGGAAGGAAACGCCCGCGTCGGTGAACGTGCTGGGCAGCGAGTTCCTGGACCGCCTGCAGGTGCGAGGATTGTCCGAACTGGCCCGGCACGATGCCTCGCTGGGCGACAGCTATGCCCCGGTGGGCTACTACCAGAACGTGGCCATCCGCGGGTTTGCGCTGGATCTCGCCACCGGCTACCGCTTCAACGGGCTGTCCATCGCCGGTGAGCAACGCCTGGCGCTGGAGAACATCGCCCAGGTGGAAGTCCTCAAGGGTGAGGCGGGACTGGCGGCCGGGGTGATGGCTCCGGGCGGCCTGATCAACTACGTCGGCAAGCGCCCCGCCGAGGTGCGCAACGTGACCCTGGGTACCGATTCGGAAGGCTCCCGCTACGCTGCGGTGGATGTCGGCCATTGGCTGACGCCGACCTTCGGGATCCGCTTCAATGCGGCCTGGGACGACAGCGATTCCTACATCGAACATGCCGACGGCCGCCGTAACTTCTACTCGCTGGCGACCGACTGGCAGATCAGCGAACGCAGCAAGCTGGAAGTGGATGCCAACTACCAGACCAGCGCGCAGCGCTCGGCCTCCGGTTTCCAGCTGCTGGGCGCAACCGGCATTCCGCGCGGCGTGGACCGCGAGAAGATGCTCGGCTACCAGCCGTGGGTACAGCCGGTCGGCATTGCCAGCACCAACCTGACCGCGCTGCACACCTTCGACTTCACCCCGGACTGGCAGTCACGCGTATCGGTGGGGCACAGCCGCACGGTGATCGACGACAACGTCGCCTTTGCCTATGGCTGCTATTACAGCGAGGCCTGCGCCGACGGCAGCACCCCGGGCAACTACTTCGCGCCGAACGGCGACTACGACATCTACGACTACCGCAGCCCCGACGACACCCGGGTGAACCAGCAACTGCGCGCGGAACTGCGTGGGCGCTTTGCCACCGGCAGCGTGCGGCACGAGGTTTCGTTCGGCGTGGATGCCTTCCACCGCACCGTGGACAAGCGCCAGAATGTCAACGAGTACGTCGGCACCGCCAACATCCACGATACCCAGGTGCCGGTGTTCGATCCTTCTCCGCTGCAGCCGGGTGCCTCGGCGCGCCGGCTGGACAGCTGGCAGCGTTCGGCGTTCGTGCTCGACCGGGTGAGCTTCACCGACCAGTGGCAGTGGCTGGCCGGCGGCCGTTATGTGCGTATGGACGAACGCGCCTATGACAAGCGCGGCACGCCTGAGCGCCACAGCCGGCTGTCGAAGTTCATGCCGCAGACCGCCCTCGTGTTCAAGCCGAATGACGCGGTCAGCGTCTATGCCAGTTACGTGGAAGGCCTTTCACTGGGCAAAGAGGCACCGTTCTGGACCCAGAACGGCGGCAGCTGGCTGCAGCCGCTGGAGTCGCGCCAGACCGAAGTGGGGGTGAAGTTCGCCCGCACCGACGCGCTCACCCTGGGCGCGGCATTGTTCCGCACCTCGCTGCCCCTGCAGTACGCACAGCCCGACGACAGCGAGGCCGGTTACACCTTCGTGCAGGACGGCCGCCAGGTGCACACCGGGCTGGAGCTGAGCGCCGACGGCCAGCTCAGCGAGCGGCTGACGCTCACCGCCAGCGCCAGCGTGCTGCAGGCACGTGCACGTGACACCGGCACGCCTGCCTATGAAGGCTATCAGCTGGTGAACGTGCCGAAGCGTCGCGCAACGGTGCACGTGGATTACGCGCTGCCCTTCGTCGAAGGGTTGGCGGTGGGGGCAGGCTGGCGCTACGCGTCGTCGAACGTGGCCACAGTGGACGGCAAGGTGAAGGTGCCGTCGTACAGCGTCTTCGATGCCGGCCTGCGCTTCCAGCACACGCTGGGCCAGCGCCCGGTGCGCTGGAATCTGTCGGTGGACAACCTGTTCGACCGCTTCTACTGGCGTGACACCGGCAGCACCGACGGCGACTACTACCTGTTCGCCGGTGCGCCGCGCCAGGCGCGTCTGTCGGTGACGATCGGCCTATGAACCCGGCCGTGCTCGAATGGTCTGCGGTCGCGGCGAGCATCCTCGGCGTGTGGCTGATGGCGCGCCGGCATCTGCTGGCGTGGCCGGTGGGGCTGGTCGCGGTGGCGCTTTATGCGGTGGTGTTCGTGGAAGCGCGACTGTACTCGGACACACTGCTGCAGATCGCGTTCGGGTGCTTCCTGCTGTATGGCTGGCTGAGCTGGCGGCGCACGGCGGCGGTCGAAGGGCAGATCACCATCGCGCCATTGTCACGCCGGCAGCTGCTGCGCGACCTGGGCGTCGGTGTGCTGGGCGGACTGCTGCTGGGTGCGGCGATGCACACCTGGACCAATGCGGCGCTGCCCTGGCTGGATGCCATGCTCGCCGCGTTGAGTCTGGTCGCGCAGTGGTGGCAGGCGCGGCGTCACGTGGCCACGTGGTGGCTGTGGATCGCAGTCGATGTGGTGTACGTGGGCATGTACGTGGTGAAGTCGTTGAATGTGACCGCCGGGTTGTATGTGTTGTTCATCGGGTTGGCGGTGATGGGGTTGCGGGCGTGGAGTCGCGCGGCCAAGGTGCCGCTGCCACAGCCCCGGTAGCGTCGGTCGACAGACGACGGCCGTGAACGGTGCAACGCCCGATAACGCATGACCACGGATCGAAACAACATCATCGATCACTTCAGGTGAAACACCATCGGCTCCGTCGCCATCGCCGGATCCGTCGTCCCCGGCCGGCCATCCTCCACCCTGCCCGCCAAACGCTGCGACGCACGGGCCTGTACGATCTCCAGGTCATACCAGCCTGACGTGGGCGCGGCTGGCCAGCGGATCTCCGCGCTGCCTCCTGCTGGCAACTCCACCCGTCGCGTCGGCATATGTGCCGCATAGGCCATCGCCCGCACCTGCACACTCACCGCACCGCGCGCCGGGTTGCTCAAGCGCAGGCCCAGTTCGTCCCCGCTCCGGGTCAACGCCACCTGGACCGGTTCCGCGTTGGCTTCACCCCGGAAGTGCCGATGGAACCCGTTGGGCCCCAGCAGCCACAGGTCGTAGCCGCGTTCCGCATCCACCTGCCAAACGTCCTGCATCACCGCGCCCGGCACCACGGTGTAGCGGCGTGGAATCGCCTCCAAGTCCAGCCGGTCATACACATGCAGGACCGCAGCGGCCCCCTCGCAGCGCATCTCGAGCCGCAGCGCGTCAGCATCAACTGCCATCCCCACCTGCGGTCGATACGGCAATGCGCGCGCAGGACGCACGCCGGGCTCCTGCGTGGCAGACCGCAACCCTTCCGGCAGTTCCGGAACGGTACGCCCGGGCAGTGCAGCGGCGCGCGCGGCGGTTTCAGCCGTGGCCGGCAGTGCGCCCACGAACGGACGCTCGTCGGTGCGTGAGAAATCGAATGCCGAGGTGAGATCGCCACACACCGCACGCCGCCACGGCGAGAGCTGCGGTGCGGCCACGCCGAAGCGGCGTTCGATCAGGCGGATCACCGAGGTGTGATCGTACACCTGCGAGTCCACCCAGCCACCGCGGCTCCATGGCGAAATGACGTAAAGCGGAACGCGTGGTCCCAACCCATAGGGACGACCGCGCAGGTCCAGCGGATCGGCCTTCTCGTTGCCCGGCGAAGCATGCCGGTGATATTCGCCTTCCGTGGACACGGCCGAAGCACCGGCCCAGCCATCCGGGCGGCTGACGTCCTTCGACGGCGGGGCCGGCGGCGGCATGTGGTCGAAGAAACCATCGTTCTCATCGAACATCAGCAGCAACGCGGTGCGGCTCCAGACCTCCGGATTCGCGGTCAAGGCATCCAGCACGCGCGCGGTATACGCCGCCCCCTGCGCCGGGCTGGACGGCCCGGGATGCTCGCTGCCGGCGGCATCGGCAATGATGAAGCTGACCTGCGGCAATCGATTGCCCAGCACGTCCTCACGCAGCTGCGCCAACCCGCGCGTGCTCACCCCGCGCTCGCGCAGTTGCGCATCGTGACCGGGCGCGCCGCGCCAGGCCTGGCGGAAGGCCTCGAACCCCGCCAGCGGGTTGTCGGTGAAGTTGTCGGCCATGTCCTGGTAGATGCGCCAGTCCACGCCGGCCTGTTGCAGCTGTTCCACATAGCTGGCCCAGGTGTAGCTGTCCGGATTGCCGCCCAGTTCCGGGAAGTTGTCGTGCGAATTGGCTACCGCCGGGCCACCATGGCGCGCGTGCGGGTCGTTGTGCCCGGTCCACAGGAACAGGCGGTTTGGGTTGGTGCCGGCCTGCATGGCGCAGTGGTAGGCATCGCAGACGGTGAACGCCTCGGCCAGCGCAAACTGGAACGGCAGGTCGGCGCGGCGGTAGTAGCCCATCGCATGGTCCTGCTTTGCCACCGGCCAGTGCGCCATGCGCCCATGATCCCAGGCGCGCTGTGCATCAGGCCAGGTATGCGGCGTGCCTTCCACGCGCATGACCCCGAACTGCGCGGCCGTGTCCAGCGGGAACGGTGCGATACCGCGTGTACCGGCTGCGTTGGGCTGCAACCACAGGGTACGCGCCGGCTGCCCTGCGGCCAGTGGCGCGGCGGGCGCGACGAAACGGTCGCCGAAGCCGCGCACGCCCGGCAGCGTGCCGAAGTAGTGGTCGAAGGAGCGGTTCTCCTGCATGAACACCACGATGTGCTGCAGGTCCTGCAGGCTGCGGGTGCGTGCATCGGGCGCAATGGCTGCTGCCCGCGCGATGCTGGGCATCAGCGCGGCGATGCCTGCGCTGATGCCCCCCTGCAGCAATCGACGACGACCGAGGTCGGTCACAGGTCAACCCGTACCGAGAAGCCGACGGTGCGCGGCGCACCGATGAAGGCCGAGTTGCTTCCATCCACGCCGGCCAGGTACTTGCGATCGGTCAGGTTGTTGACCACGATGCTCGCGCCCACGCCCTTCAGCTTCGGCGACAGGCTCTGCGGGTCGAAGCCGATGTTGGCGTTGAATACCGTGGCCGACGACAGCTTCGCGCTGTTGGATGCGTTGAGATAGCGCTCGCCCAGGTAGCGCCCGGACAGACCGAAGTTCCAGTTCTCACCCTGCCAGTCGGCCGACATCACCAGCATGTGGCGCGGCTGGCCGATCACCTGTGCGCCATCCACGATGCCCAGCGCGGCGTCACGGTCGGCGTTACCGCTGCCGAGGTACTTGGAGCGGTTGTAGGTGTAGGCCCCGTTGATGCGCCAGCCGTTATCCCAGCCGTAGCCGAGCGCGGCTTCCACGCCGTTGCTTTCCACCCCGCCGAAGTTTTCATACACGCCATCGGTTTCATCCAGATAGTCGATGCCGTCGGCCAGACGCGCCGGCAGATAGACGATGCGGTTGTCGAACTTGATGTTGTACAGGGTGATCGAACCGGTCAAGGGCCAGCGGCTGATGCGCAGGCCGAGCTCGATGTTGTCGGCGGTTTCCGGTTCCACCCGGGCAAAGCGCTGCGGATCGGTTTCGCCCAGCACGCCGGAGGGAATGGCAGCGAAGTTCTGCGAGAATCCGGCGAACATTTCCAGGCCTTCCACCGGCAGCGTCCAGGTGCCGCCAGCGGAGATCAGCGGATCGGACTTCGAGTCCGAGCGTACGTTCTCGGCCGCGCCGATGGTGCGGTGGCGGGTCTGGTCAACGAAGAACTGTTTCACGCCGACACGGGCACTGAACGCACCGAAGCGGGCCACGTCTTCCACGTAGTACATCTGCTCGTCGGTGCTGTAGTCGTCCTCGAACTGCACCCAGTACGGCTGCTGGTCGAAACCGATGTCGGTGCCGACGTTGAGCAGGCGATGCCAGTCGCGGCGGGCGGTGCGGTCGAACTTCTCCAGCCACAGGCCGGCGCGGACGGTGTTGTTCACCGCGCCCAGTTCCTGGGTCCACTCCACATCAGCGGTGACGCCGGCGCGGTCGTTGTCGTAGTGGGTGTGGCGGTAGGACTGCACGCCCTGCACATTGGCGGCGTAGCAGTTGGGATCGTACTCGGCGCTGAAGCCAGCGCGCGGCGTGCAACCGGCGATCATCTGCGCGGCGCTGCCGTCGGGGTTGACGAAGTAGAACTGGCCCAGCGCGCTGCCACCGTAGCTCGTGCTGCCGCCCAGGTATTCCGACTCCGGCGCGCCGGCACCGTCATTGCGTGCCTGCACCAGGTAAGGCGGCAGCCAGTCGCCCCGCCCTTCCATCTTGTGCATGTAGCCACTCAGGGTGGCCTTGAAGCCGTTGCCACTGTCGAACGCACCGCGCAGGTAGGCGAAGGTGTTCTCGCGCAGCGCGCGCGAGCCGGAGCGGTAGTTCTGGTCCAGGTTGGGAATGCCGGTGAGCGTGCCGGTGAGGCCGTCACGGTTGGGATTCGTGGCGAACGCGGCCGGGGTGACGCTGGTGTACTCCGGCTCGTCGGCGTCGTTGTACGAGGCATAGCCGCTCAGGGTCCAGCGATCGAGCTCGGTGATGAACTTCGCGGCCACGTGGTCGTTGCTGGTCTTGCCGCTGCCGTCGATCCAGTCGCTGACCCGCGCCGACGAGGCGCTGACCCAGGCCCGGGTATGCCCGCCGAGCACGCCGGTGTCATAGCGCACGTAGTACTTGCGCATGTCGTTGTCGCCGGCACCGACCACCATGCGCAGGCGCTGCTCGCTGAGCGGGTCGCTGGTGAGGAAGTTCAAGGTGCCGCCCAGCGCCTCGTTGGAGCGCGAGGAGATATCGGCAGTGCCTTGGCTGACCTCGATGGTCTCCAGGTCCAGGGTGTCGATGTAGCGGTTGGCCAGCGAGCCGCCGCCGTAGCCTGAACCGCCATTGGGCAGACCGTCGATGGTGGTGCCGATCTGCTGGGTGTCACGGTTGGTGACGAAGCCGCGCATGCTGATCTGCGTGCCCCACACCGAGGAGCCGGTGGCGTCGGCTTCACTGACCACCACGCCGGGCAGTTCGTTGAGCGCGCCATTGACGCTGCCGATGATCTGCTGGCGCTGCAGGGTTTCCTGGCTGACGCTGGTCTTGGCGTAGCTGGTGGCCTGGCCGATCACCTGCACCTGGTCCAGCGTGCGCGCATCGTCAGCGGGGGCATTTTCGGCCGCCATGACGTCCAGCGCGGCGGTGAGGGTCAGGGCCAGCAAGGTGATGCGGGGAACACGTCCGGCAATGCGCATGGGTTCTCAGTGGGGGATGGAAGACGCGCCGGAGTATCGACAGCGCGGGTGACTTCCACATGACACTGCGCTCCAGCAGACGTCTTGAACATGGACGTGCTATGGGACGTGGCGGGTAGGGTCGGTCGATAGACGACCGCCGACCCTGCCGTTCAGTGCTTTGACGCATGACCCTGGCCGGAGAGGCTTCTTCGGCGCAGGTCATGCGTCACTGTGCCGATCGTTGTTGTCGGCAGTCGTCTGTCGACCGACTCTACCCCTGCCCGCCTCGTCATCATGACGAGGCGGACCCATCATTCACCAGCAGCGTGCGAATGATGCGAGGAGCGGTGGCGGAACTTCCGCGACAGCCACTCGCCGACGTCATCGACCACGGTGAAGGCGGCCGGGATCACGATCAGGCTGAGCAGCGTGGAGGTGATCAGGCCGCCGATCACGGCAATCGCCATCGGTGCACGGAAGCTGGAATCGCCGGCGAAGCCCAGCGCGATCGGCATCATGCCGGCACCCATCGCCAGCGTGGTCATGATGATCGGCTGTGCGCGCTTGCGGCAGGCATCGATCAGCGCGTCGTGCTGGCTCATGCCCTGCTCGTCTTCGGCCATCACCGCATAGTCCACCAGCAGGATGGAGTTCTTGGTGGCGATGCCGATCAGCATCAACAGGCCGATCAGCGCCGGTAGCGAGAGCATGTTCTGGGTGATCAGCAGCGCACCGAATGCGCCACCAGCGCACAGCGGCACGGCCGCCAGAATGGTGACCGGCATCAGCGCATGGTTGAACAACAGCAACAACACCATGTAGATGCAGATCAAGCCGGCCGCCATCGCCAGCAGGAAGCCGATGAACAACTCCACGAACACTTCGGCGTCACCGGTGTTGAGGAAGGTCACGCCCGGCGGCAGCTTCTTCACCGTCGGCAGGGCCTGCACCTCGGTCATCACTTCGCCCAGCGGGCGACCGTTGAGTTCGGCGGTCAGCGTGACGTTGCGCTGGCGCTGGTAACGCGAGATCTGCGACGGGCCGCTGCCGGGCTGGATGTCGGCCACCGCCGCCAGCGGCACCGGGCCGTCACGACCGGGCACGCGCAGCTGATGCACCAGCGACGGGTTGGCCAGGTCCGCTTCGGCGAAGCCGACGCGAATCGGCACCTGACGGTCGGGCAGGTTGAGCTTGGCGAGGCGCTGTTCGTAGTCACCGGCGGTGGCAATGCGCGCCGCCTCGGCAATATCGGCGGTAGCCACGCCCAGATCCGCGGCACGCGCCGGGTTCGGCACGATCTGGATTTCCGGACGCAGCAGCGAAGCCGTGGAGGTCACGCTGCCCAGCCCCTGGATGCCGCGTAGGTCGCGTTCCAGCGCGGTGGACGCGTCCTGCAGGCGCTGCGGGTCGTCACCGGACAGCACCAGCTGCAGCAGGTTGCCCGGCTCGGAGCTGACATAGCTCACCCGTACGCCGGGCAGGTCGGCCAAGCGCTTGCGCGCTACACGCTCGAGCACACGCTGATCGCGGTCGCGGTCATCGGCGACGCCCCAGTCCAGCACCAGCGTCGCCTTGCGCGGCTCGCCGACGCCGGTGGCACTGGGATCACCCAGGTCGAGCACGCTGCCAACGGCGGTGTACACCTGCTTCAGCTCGGGGATGTCCTTCAGCAGCGCGCGCGCCTGTTCGGCCACCGCCACGGTTTCCTGCAGGCGCGTACCCGGCGGCAGCTCCAGGCTGAGGTTGCTACGGCCCAGGTCGGACTGCGGGATGAAGGTGGCCGGAATCAGCGGCACCAGCGCCAGCGAGGCCACGAACAGGCCGGTGGCCAGCCACAGGGTGCGGCCACGGTGGCGCAACGCCGCGTCGACCCAGCCCAGGTACCAGGTCATCAGCTTCGATTCGGGCTTTTCCTCGCCGTGCGGCTTGAGCAGGTAGGCCGCCATCATCGGCGTGAGCAGACGCGCGACCAGCAGCGAGAACAGCACTGCCGTGGCGGCGGTCCAGCCGAACTCGCGGAAGAACTTGCCGGCAATGCCGGGCATGAACGCCACCGGGATGAACACCGCCGCCAGCGTGAGCGAGGTGGCGATCACCGCGTTGCCGATCTCACCGGCGGCCTCCCGCGCCGCTTCGAGCGGAGGCTTGCCCATGCGCAGATGGCGCACGATGTTCTCGATCTCCACGATTGCATCGTCGACCAGGATGCCGACCACCACCGACAACGCCAGCAGGGTGATCATGTTCAGGGTGAAGCCGAAGAAGTACATCACCGCGAACGTGGGGATGATCGACAGCGGCAGCGCCAGCGCCGACACCCAGGTGGCGCGCCAGTCGCGCAGGAACAGCCACACCACCAGCAGCGCCAGCAACGCGCCCTCGTACAGCATGGTCATCGACGAATCGTAGGAGCGATGCGTTTCGTCGATGGCGGTGGTGACCAGCTTGAAGTCGATGCCAGGGTGCTCGGCTTTGATCTTGTCCAGCGCTTCATGCACGCCGGCTTCCACCTTCACTTCGCTGGATCCACGCGTGCGCGACATCGAGAAGGCCACCACGGCCTTGCCGTCGAGCAGCGCCGCCTCGGTCGGATCGGCGGCGGCGTCGGTCACCTTGGCCAGGGTGGACAGCCGCACCGAGCGGCCATCCGGCAGCGCGATGGAATAGTCGCGCAGTGCCTGCGCGTCGCCCACCGTGCCCAACGTGCGGATGGTCTGCTGCGCACCTTCGATTTCGGCCTTGCCGCCCGCACGCTCCACCTGGATGCGCGCCAGCTGCTGCGAGACGTCACCGGCGGTGATGCCCATCGCAATCAGTGCGTTCGGATCCAAGTCCACCCGCACCTGGCGCTGCACGCCGCCCACGCGGGTGACGCGGGCCACGCCCGGCACGCCATACATGGCACGGGAGATGTCGCGGTCGACAAACCAGCTGGCCTCATCCGGCGTCATGTGCGGGGCGACCAGGGCGTAGGTCATCAGCGAGCCGCCGATATCCACCTTGGAGATCACCGGTTCCTGGATGTCCTGCGGCAGATCCGTGCGGATGCGGGTGACCGCGTCGCGGGTGTCGTCCAGCGCGGTGGCCAGGTCGGCTTCGAGCTGGAACTCAATGGTGGTGGTGCTGACGCCTTCGCTGACCGAGGAGATCACGCGCTTGACGTTGTTCACCGTGGCCACGGAGTCCTCCACCTTGCGGGTGACTTCCGCTTCCAGCTGGCTGGGCGAAGCGCCCGGCTGGGTGACGGTAACCGTGGTCATCGGGAAGGCGATGTCCGGGAAGCGCGCCACCGGCAGCTGGTGGAAGCCCCACAGACCGGCCACGCACAGCACGAAGAAGATCAGCAGGGCGGGTAACGGGCGCTTGATCGCCCAGGCGGAGAAATTCATTGCGCGGCCGCCTTCTTGGCAGCGCCGGCATCGACCACGCGCACGCGGTCGCCTTCACCCAGGAAGCCCGCGCCGTCCACCACCACCTTGTCGCCGGCTTTCAGGCCTTCCAGGATCGCGGTGCGACCCTGCAGGGCCTGGCCGGTGCGCACGCGGTGACGGGTGGCCTGCTGCTTGTCGCTGACGCTGAACACATAGCTGTGGCCGTCGCGCTGCACGATGGCCGCGGTCGGGATGGTCAGCACTTCACCGTCGCCGGTGACGATGCGCCCTTCCAGGTAGACACCCTGCTTCAGCGTGCCCGGTTCGGGCAGATCGGCGTACACGGTGCCGGTGCGGGTCTGCGCGTCCACACCGGGGGTGACCGCGCGAATGCGGCCGGTGATGGTCTGGCCCGCGTACGGCAGTTGCACCGGGTTGCCGACCGCCACACCGGTGAGCTGGTCTTCGGGCAGTTCGGCACGCCACTCCAGGCGACCATCGCGGATCAGGCGCAGCAGTTCGGTGCCGGCCGACACCACCTGACCCGGCTGCACCAGTCGCTTGGAAATCAGGCCGTCGGCCGGAGCGCGCAGGTCGGCGAAGTCGCGGCGCAGCTGCGCCGAGTCACGCGAAGCGCGGGCCGTGGCGGTCTGCGCTTCGGCATTGAGGCGATTGGCGCGCAGCTCGTCCAGGCTGCTTTCACTGATCAGCTTTTCCGCCGCCAGCTGTTCGCTGCGCTGGTAGTTCAGGCGGGCCAGCTCCTGCGAAGCCTGCGCCTGGCGCAGCGAGGCTTCGGCCTGGGCCAGTTCGCTGTCCAGGGTGCGATGGTCCAGCTGCAGCAGGATCTGCCCCTTTTTGACGTACTGGCCGACATCCACGTTGAGGGCGGTGACGCGCTGGCCGCTGATTTCCACGCCCAGCTGCATTTCCTCGAAAGCGCTGACCGGTCCGGACACCAGCACCGTACGCGGCATCACCTGGGTCTGTGCGGCAGCCACCGATACCGGCAGCGCCGAGGTGGCGGCTGCGTCGGTCTCGGCATCGTCCTTGCCGCCGCAGGCGGTCAGTACGGCCAGGGAAAGCACCAGCAGGGAGGAACGGAATAAGGGCGAACGCATGGATGAGCTTCCGTGTCGGAGCAGCGGTAAGGGAGATGGATTCAGGAGGTGCGGGCGAGGCGCTGTTCGATGCCGTCCAGCATCAGCCCCACGCCCTGTTCAAAACGGGTATCGAAATCAACCTGGCGCCAGACCTCACGGGCCTGCCAGCAGTGCGGAAAACGCTGTTCGGCCAGGGCCATGAAGGCCTCGCCGAGTGCTTCCATGCTGCCGTCGCCCGGCCACGACTGTTCTTCAATCACGAAGCCCATCGTGTAGTAGACCAGGTCCATCGCGGTGGTCGCGGCGAAGCTGGCCGGCGCACCGGCCGAAGTGAGCGCGGCAATGCTGGCCTCGCCCACCCGCAGCACGTTCTCGGTGGCGATGAAGGTGCCGGCATACACCCGCGCGCCATCACGCCGGGCCTTGAACGCCACCCGGAACTCGCGCGCGATCTGCAGCAGGGTCTGCCGCCACGGCTGGCCTTCAGGGATGTGCCGGGCCACGTCGACGATCATCGCGTCGGCCATGGCGTCCACCAGCGCCTGCTTGCTCTTGAAGTGCCAGTACAGCGACGGCGCGCGGATACCCAGCGAACAGGCCACCTTGCGCAGGGTGACCCCCTCCATGCCGGCTTCGTCGAGCAGGTTGAAGGCGGCGTCCACAATGTTGTCGCGGGCGATGGCCTGGCGCATGGAGGGGAGGTTACCTAACGTTGTCAGGGGCGAATCTAACAGTGTTAGGTTTGGGGGTGCAAGGGGGTGTGTCGGGGTTGGCCTGGTTCAGAGCTTGTGAAGCTGAACGGGGCAGTCGTACGATCCGGTCGTGCGACTGCCCACGCCGTTCGGCTGCAGTGCGGATATGGTCCAACTCAATCACGCAAGGAATTGCAATGAAAAGAGCTCTGCAGGCGGCGTGTCTTTTGTGCGCGTGTTCCGTAGCATCGGCGAGTTCCGTAGAAACGCCCCCGCTCTCCGGCGAAACAGCGAAGTTTCTTTCACGGGCCGGACTCATACTGGCCAGCCGCAGTGCCTCGACAGATCCCGGCGTCACGCAGAGTCAACGCGCCTGCATTGCCAGCGTGCGGCCCGAAAGCATGGCGAGCGATTACCAGAAGGTCTTGTCGCAGGAACTTTCTGCAGCCGAACTCGCCAAGTTGGATGCCTTCTTTGCATCCTCGGCTGGACAAAAGTATGTCGACGCCATGATCAATGACGAACCACTGGACAAGATGACGCTCGAAGAGCTCGAGTACATGGACCACGAGGTTGGAACCGCCTCCATAAACAATGTCTTCAAGGTGGCATCCCCCGCCAACCCGCGTGCAAAGAAGATATTGGATCCTGCACTGCACGCTACATTTGGCGCGTGCTTCGAGAAGGTCTAAGCGCTTGAGCATGATCAGTGGCGGAGGAGCGTTGCTTCGTTCGGTGGTCATGCCTTCCAGCAGCGATGGTTGATATCGGCGGTCGACTGTCGTGCGACCCTACCGGGCTGGCGTTCATGCGGCCGATGCGACGTCCGCCGGAGTTAGGGCACCGAGGGGTGTTCCGCCAGTCGCCGGGTGGATGGGGCAAGCGCGCCCGGATGCCCCTATGATGGCTGCGGATCACCAACGGAATGGCATGATGCGTCGAACAGGTGTTGTACTCGCTGTCGTGATGGGACTCACCGCGTGCTCAAATCCGGGCGATGTCAGTAATGGCGATGGATTGCTCAAGGAGTTCAAGTACCTCGGGTGCGAGGGCGACTGGGAGGATGAGTCATATGCACCCGAGGCACTGCGTAAGCAGGAAGGTGACGTCACCACGTATCTGGTTCGGCATAACTACGGCTGCGGTTACGACAGGGGCTTGGAACCGAAGGCAAGGCTGAGCGGCGAAACGCTGAAGCTGGATTACCGGCTTGAAACATCTGGTGACGGTGACCTGGCGGCTTGCATCTGTGAGTATCGGGCGCGGTTCAAGATCGCAGCGCCGGCCGCGCAGGTCAGGACGGTCAAGGTCAACGGTGACGAAGCCAGGCTTAGTGACGGGGAAGCATTCCGGTAGGGTCGCACGATAGTCGACCGCCGATAGCGGTGATTGGTGCATTTGGGCATGAGCTGTGGCGGAGGAGCGTTTCTCCGTTCCAGGGTCATGCCTTCCAGCAGCGATGACTGTTATCGGCGGTCGACTGTCGTGCGACCCTACCAAAGCGGGTTCCATGCGGGTTCCATGCGGATTCGAAGCAACACCCAGGCAAGATCAAGGTATTGAGTGCCGAGATCGGTACCGGAGGTGTGCCCTTCACCGCCGCAGCATGGGCAGCGGATTGGTCGGATGATGAAGACCGTGATGCCAGGCAAACCGCACCAGTCGACGGTGAAATCCCAAACGAGGGAAGCGCGCCAGAATGTGCTTGAAGTCATCAGACCGCACACCAAACCGACGCAGCCCCAGCGTGACATCAATCCAGTCCGCCTTCCGGAACGCTTCAATGCGCGGATCCGCCGTCCGCTCCATCGCCGACACCTGATGGTGATGATCAATCATCGCCAGCACCAAGGGCACCAGATCCCCGCACCCCTCGGCCTGCAGATAGGCGCGCGCCTGGGCCTCCGATGGCCCCAGATAATCGAAGGTGCCGTCGGTCCAGATACCCAGGTCGTGGAACGCAGCGGCCACTGAAACCACATACCGGTCTTCGTCACTTCCGGGTAACAGGCACCAGTGGAAATTGGCCACCCGGTAAGCGTGATTGCGATACGGCAGGTGGTCCTTGCCCAGTTCGGCAGCGTGGCGCTGCAGAATGGCATCGAGCACGGGCAGGGCGTCGAGCATGGGGAGCTCCTCCGGACCCGGTCGGGGTCCACCTGTACGACACCATCCTACGCCCGCAGTTGCGTGGCCGTTGCTCCCTGGCTTGTGCGTTGGGCTCCTATACGGCATCCCCGGATGCCGGCCGCTCCCCCCTGATCGCCGTCCCTGTCGCTTGCCACCCGTTGGCGGCGGCATGGGCGTCCCTCCCCGTCGTGAGGATCTGCCATGAACAGCACACTGCATGCCGTTGCTTCCGGTCCCGGCCGCCCCGGTCCGTCGCGCAGTGAGGAGATCATCGCCGGCGGCGAAGGCGAACTCTTCATCCGCAGCTGGCGACCGGCCGGGATCCCCCGCGCAGTGCTGGCGATCGTGCCGGGCTTCAACTCGCACAGCGGCCACTACCTGTGGGCCGCCGAACAGTTCACCGCGATGGGGCTGGCGGTGTACGCGGTGGACCTGCGCGGACGCGGCAAGTCCAGCGGACCGCGCTTCCATGTCCGGCATTTCGACGATTACCTGGCCGACGTGGACAGCCTGCTGCGTCTGGCCCGCGCGCGCGAGCCGGGCCTGCCGGTGTTCCTGCTCGGCCACAGTGCCGGCGGGGTGATCGCCACCGGCTACACTCTGGAACACCAGGACGAGCTGGCCGGGCTGATCTGCGAGAGTTTCGCCTTCCGTGTGCCGGCTCCGTCGGCGGTGCTGACCCTGGTGCGCTGGTTCAGTGGCCCCTTCCCCACCTTGCCGGTACTCAAGCTCCCGAACAAGGAGTTCTCACGGCTTCCCGAAGTGGTCAGGGCGCTCAATGCCGATCCCCTGATCGCCAACGAAAAACAGACCGCGCTGACCGTGGCGCAGATGCTGGCCGGCAATGATCGGCTGGAGCGCGGCTTCTCCAGCCTGCGTCTGCCGGTGCTGATCGTGCATGGCGACGCCGACAAGGTGACCGTGCCGGCGGGCAGCCAGATCTTCTTCGATAACGCCGGTTCGCAGGACAAGACCCTGAAACTCTACAAAGGCCATGCCCATGACCTGCTCAATGACGCCGGCCGTGAAGAGGTGGTGGCCGACTTCAAGCAGTGGATCGAACGGCACCTACCCACGCAGGACGCGGCGGGCGTCGCCTGAGGAAAGCATCAAGTGACGGCGATGCCCTGTACCAGACGCGCAGCCAGGCGTTCCTGCCTGAGCTGCGCCAGCCACCAGTCCAGCGCGCGACCCTGATGGTCGCCGCGCCACGCCACATACAGCAGATTGGGTTCGCGCGGATTGGCCATGGTCTTTTCAACCAGGGTGCCCCGCTGCAGCAACCCGGCTACGCGCTGGCGCGGCAGCCAACCCACGCCCAACCCCTCGCGCTGGGCATGGATCTTGGCGTGCATGCTGGGTACGGCAAGCGTCGGCTGCCCGCCCTGTACACCGTAGCCGCGCACCTCGACCCGCCGCGAGGTATCGGCCACCACCACCGCGCGGTGCTGCAGCAGCTGCGTCGGTTCCAGCGGTTCGGCCGCCTTGGCCAATGGATGGTGCGGGGCGACGGCAAAGACCCAGTCCATCACCCCCAGTTCGAACCAGCGCAGGCCGGGAATCACCGGCGGTTCGTTGGTGGCTCCCACCACCAGATCGGCGCGCCCGTCACGCAGCGCATCCCAGGTGCCGGTCAGCACTTCATGGGTGATGCGCAGGGTGACCCCGGAGTCGAGCGCATCGAACGCACGAATCACCGGCAGCAGGGTTTCGAATTCCAGAATCTCGTCGGTGACGATCCACAGCCGGTCTTCCCAGCCGCCAGCGACCTGCTTCACCCGACGGGTGAGGCGGTCAACGTCCAGCATCACCCGCGACGCTTCCTGGGCCAGCAGGTGGCCGGCCGGGGTGAGTTGCAGGCGGTAGCGGCGACGGTCGAACAGCAGCGCGTCGAAGCGCGCTTCCAGCTGCCGGGCGGCATGGGACACCGTGGACGGTGCCTTGCCCAACCGGGCCGCTGCCCGCGACAGGCTGCCGGTCTCCCGGATCGCCTCCAGCAGGGCCAATTCTTCGATGGACAACATGTTCGATCCTTTCGAACGAGTGCGCCGGGATTGTGGCACGGAAACGCCCGCAGCCCTCGCCACTATTGCCTCACAGCAATCGGCTGTGTCTGCAGGAGAACATCATGAACCGTTTCAACCAGAAGACCGTCCTGATCACCGGCGGCAGCAGCGGCATCGGCCTGGCGACCGCCCAGGCGTTTGCGGCGGAAGGGGCCCGGGTGGTCATCACCGGCCGCGATGCCGCCAGCCTGGAGCAGGCGCGCGTCACACTCGGTCCGACCGCGCTGGCGGTCGTCAACGACGCCGGCTCGACCACAGCGGCGCAGGCGCTGGCTGCCAGCCTCAGTGCTGAGGGCGTCCGTCTGGATGCCGTGTTCCTCAACGCCGGTGCGGCAAAGTTCGCGGCCTTCCCGGACGTGGACGAGGCCCTGTGGGACCAGATCTTCAATACCAACATCAAGGGGCCGTACTTCCAGCTGCAGGCGCTGCTGCCGCTGCTCAACCACGGCGCATCGGTGGTCATCAACGGCTCGATCAACGCCCGCATCGGCATGCCCAACACCTCGGTGTATGCGGCGAGCAAGGCGGCGGTGATCTCGCTGGCCAAGACGCTGTCGGCGGAGCTGCTGCCGCGCGGTGTACGCGTCAACGTGCTCAGCCCCGGCCCGGTGGCCACACCGATCTACAACAAGCTGGGGCTGGACGCAGCGCAGCTGGAAGCCACCGCCGCGCAGATCCAGAGCCAGATTCCGCTGGGCCGCTTTGGGACCCCGGAAGAGATCGCCGCCACCGTACTGCACCTGTCCTCGCCGGAATCGGCTTACATCGTCGGCACCGAGATCATTGCCGACGGCGGCATGAGCCAGCTGTAACACCCCTCACTTCAGGAGACTGTCATGAATGCTTTTGTTCGACTGTTCCGTCGTTCCGCGGCGGTGGTGGTGATGCTGGCGGCATTGCAGGCAACTGCCCACGCGGCCGGCACCACTCATATTCAGGACCATAATGCCGACGTCAACGGCGTTACCCTGCACTATCTGCAAGCCGGCAGCGGCGACGCGCTGCCGGTGGTGCTGCTGCACGGCTACGCGGAAACCAGCCATATGTGGCGTCCGTTGATGCCGGAACTCGCCGCCACGCATGTGGTGATCGCGCCGGATCTTCGCGGCGCGGGCCAATCGTCCAAGCCGGAGAGCGGCTACGACAAGAAGACCCTGGCACAGGACATCCATGCCCTGGTGCAGAAGCTGGGTTACCCGAAGGTGCGCATCGTTGGCCATGACATCGGCCTGATGGTGGCCTATGCCTACGCCGCGCAGTACCCGGACGAAGTGGACAGCATCGTGCTGATGGACGCGTTCCTGCCCGGCGTCGGCGACTGGACCCACGTGTGGCTGCTGCGCGACCTGTGGCATTTCCACTTCTACGGCGAAACGCCGCTGAAGCTGGTGGACGGACGCGAGCGCACCTACTTCGAGCACTTCTGGAATGACTTCGCCGCCGACCGCACGCATTCGATTCCGGAGGCCGACCGCCAGTTCTATGCCAAGGAGTATGCGCGACCGGGTGGCATGCGCGCTGGCTTTGAGTACTTCAAGGCGTTCGAGCAGGATGCGAAGGACTTTGCGGGCTTCGCGCAGACGCCGCTGCATATGCCGATGCTGGTGTTGTCCGGCGAGAAGGCGGGCGGGCAGTTCCTGATCGACCAGGCGAAGCTGGTGGACACTGATGTGCAGGGCGTGATCGTGAAGGGGTCGGGTCACTCGCTGATGGAAGAGGCCCCGGAGAAGACCATTCCTGCGTTGGTGGCGTTTCTGGATCGGTGAGCTGGGTCGTGGAAGCGCTTCTCCGTTCAAAGGTCATGCGTTATAGCAGCGACCGGCGATACGTGCGGTCGTCTATCGACCGACCCTACCCGTGGTAGCGTCGGTCGACAGACGACGGCCGATGACGGTGATCGGCGCGACGAACGCATGCCCCCGACGTCACGCGTGTCGTTGGCTCAACCACTCACGTGGCGAGCTGCCATTACGACGACGGAACGCCCGCGAAAACGTGGGCGCATCGGCGAATCCCAGCTCCAGTGCCACCTGCTTCACCGGGCGACCTGCACGCAGCAACGACGTCGCCACATTGAGCTTCCAGTCCAACGCATACGCGGCCGGCGTAGCGCCGGTCGCACTCTTGAACGCCGCCGCAAACGCACTCCGCGACATGCCAGCGTGTTCCGCCATGCGCTCCAGCGTCCAATCGGCTTCCGGGCTGGCATGCACCGCCATCAACGCCTTCGCCAGCCGCGGCTCCGAAAGACCACGCATCATGCCGGGCGTGACCTGGGCGCGCTCGGGGTGGTCGATGATCCAGCGCAGCACCTGGATCAACACCACCTCGAACAGGCGGTTGGCCAGCAGCCGCGATCCGCAGCGGGTCTGGTCAGCTTCGGCGAACAGCAGGTCCAGCGCGCCGCCCAGACCGTCGATCTCCTTCAACGGCAGCACCACCGCATCCGGCAGCGCCTGCACGATGGGGTTGCGGTTGCCCCCATCGAAATCCAGCGTGGCGCAGGTGAAGTCCGAACCATCCACCGGTGGATTGATGAACTCGTGATGCACCGCGCGCGGGAACAGCAGCAGGGTCGGTTCGCACAACGGCGTGCGCTCGGTCTTTGCCCCCTGGCGCAGCAGAAGCTCCATCTCACCCCGACGCAGCACATGCAGGAAACCGCGGCCCGGTTGCGCGTCGAAGGTGCTCAATCCACATAACGGACCGGCGTGGAACAGGCTGGCCTGGACCCGGAAGCGCTCCAGCACCGGGGTCAGGCGGTCGATGGTCGGCACGCCGGGATCAGACGAATTGACATCAATCAGCGACATATAGACACCAAACGTCCTACTCAGGTGCCTAGTATGACCCTCAACCGGCCACTTCGGACCGGTCCTCAACAGGAATCCAGATCATGTCCCGTATCCCGCTTGTTACCCCCGCCGCCGCCACCGGCGACACCCAGACCCTGCTTGGCCAGATCCACTCGGCATTCGGGGCCACCCCCAACATGTTCCGCGCCGTGGCCAACTCCCCGGCTGCGCTGAAGAGCATGTGGGGTTCGTTCGGAGCCCTGGGCGGCGGCGTCATTCCGGCCGCGCTGGGCGAGAAGATCGCCGTGGCCATCGCCAACCGCAACGCCTGCGAATACTGCCTGGCCGCACACACCGCACTGGGCCGCAAGGCCGGTGCCAGCAGCCAGGAAATGAGCGCGGCGCAGGGCGGTCAGTCCGACGACCCGAAGACCGCTGCTGCCCTGCACTTCGCCCTGCGTGTGGTGGAAGGTCGTGGCCAGATTGAAGACAGCGACGTGGCCCAGCTGCGCAGCGTCGGCTTCAATGACGAAGAGATCGTCGAGATCCTCGCCCATGTGGCCTTGAACCTGTTCACCAACTACGTCAACGTCGCGTTTGCAGTGCCGGTCGATTTTCCCGGCGTGAAGCTGCGTTGATTGATCTACCCAGGAGTTCGCCATGTCCCGGCCTTATGTTCCGATCAACTGCGAGTTTCACGATGTGCTGGAAACCGTTGCGCTGCAGCGGCGTTCGGTGCCGATGGTGATTGAAGCAGATGGTAGCGAGCACGCGCTGCACGCCCGCATTGTCGATATCACCGCGCATCACGGGGTGGAGACGATGCGGCTGGATGATGGCCGGACTGTGCGGTTGGACGCCATCGTGTCTGTCGATGGCGTTCACCGCGATGCATTTCCGCCGACGTGCGAGATTTCTTCCTCATAACTTCATGTTGAACCCGACGAACACCGAACGACCGGCAGCCGGTGAGAACATCGGCCGCGCCTGGTCCCAGAAGAAGCTGTCGTACCACGCGTAGGCATGCTCGCGGCCTGTCACGTTCTTCACCTGCACGTCCACGCTCCAGAGCGGGCTGAACTGGTAGCGGGCGCTCAGGTCGAGCACGACGAAATCACCGTACTTGCCGGCCACGTTGCGCTCTTCGAGGTAGTAGTCACCCTGCGCACGCCCCTGCAGCCCCAGCTGCAGCGCGTCGGTGGCCTGGTAGTCCAGGCCGATGTTGCTGATGTGGCGCGGCACAGCAGCCACTTCGTTGCCTTCCAGACTGATGCTGGCGGCGCGGTCGTCGCGGGTGATCTTCGCTTCCTGGTAGGCATGCGAGGCCCACACCGTCAATTCCCACCGAGCTGCGCGTTGAACTGTGCATCCACGCCCCGGCGGCGGGTCTTGCCCAGGGTTACCGTGGTACCGGTGGCGGGCATGTTCGAGGTTTCGTTCTCCGCGTCCTGTTGCCACACCGCCAGGCGTGCCTGGCTGCCGGCGAACGGACTGAACTTGAGGCCCAGCTCGACACCGGTGTTGGTGGACGGAGCAACCGCAGCCTGGCCAGGGGTGAGGTAGGCGGGCGGGGTGGAACCGGTCAGCACCTGGAAGGTACGGCCCCAGTTCGCATATACGTTGGTGGTGGGGGTGAAGGCGTACACCACGCTCAGCTTGGGCTGTTCGATGGTGCCGTAGTCCTGCAGCTTGCCGGTGATGCCACCGGGCAGGTGGGTATCACCATCGAAGCGGTCCACGCGGTAGGCCGGCACGATCTTCAGCGCGTCGATCGGCTGGTAGATCGCCTGCACGTAGGCACCCCAGTTGTCGAAGGTGTGGCGGTCGTCGTTCTGCACGCGTGCCGGCGTGGCCCAGAAGTCGGTGGGTTCGCTGTAATTGAAGCGCTGGCGGATGTAGGCGTTGTCCTGGTGCTCGTAGTTCAACCCGCCTTCCAGGATCAGCACATCGCTGGCCTGCCAGGTCACGGTGTTGAGCATGCCGATCTGCTTTTCGTCCCAGATGCGGCGCTGACGCGGGGCATTGCCGGTGGGCAGGTCGCTGAAGGTGACGCGACGGTCGTCTTCGTAGCGGTTGTAGTACAGCTTGGTGCCGAAGAACACATTGTCGGCCAGCTTCAGGTCCATGTGCACGGCGAACTGGCGCATGTCACGGTCATCGCCATCGTTGGCGTTGCGGATGTCCGAGCCGCGGCGGTCGGCGCGCATCTCGTCGGCGGTCATGAAGCCGGCCTCGTCGGCCTCGTGATGGTAGGCACGTGCGGTCATGCCAATGCGCATGCCGTCCTGGTCCAGGTCGCCATAGAACCACTTGCCGCCGATGGAATACTTCTTCGAGCTGTCGTGGTCGCGGTAGCCATCGGTGTCATTCCAGCCGACGAAGTAGTTCTGCGCGAAGCCATTGCTTTCGCGGCCCAGCGCGAACTGCGCCTCACGGGTGTTGTAGCTGCCATAGCCCAGCCGCGCGTCGGCGTAGTTGCCGCCCTGTCGGGTGCCGAAGTTCACGTTGCCACCGATGTTGTGCAGCCCGTAACGCGGATCGTTGGTGCCACGCACGACTTCGATGTAGCTGATTTCCAGCGGGAACAGCATGTCGATGAAGCGCTGGTTGCCGCTGTTGACGTTGCTGGGTACGCCGTCGATCAGGGTCTTGATCGCATTGAGGTAGCCCTCGCCGTTGAAGCCACGGAAGCTGACCTTGCCCGATTCGGCACCCTGGCGGGTCTCGGTCAGCTGCATGCCCGGCATCTGGCCCAGCAGTTCCCAGCTGTGCGAGACGTTCTTGTCCTCGATCTGATCGGCACCGAGCACGTCCACCGAGGTCAGCACCTGGTGGGCGGTGAGCTGCCCTTCGGCGTGCTGGTGAACGTCGACTTTGCCCAGGGTGAGGGCCGAATCGGCCGACTGCGCGTAAGCGGTGGGGGCAAGCAGTGCAGCCGCGACGGCGGCCACGAGAACGTGGATCTTCATGGGGGCTCGGAAACCAGGAACAGTGGGCCACCCCCTATGAAGGGGCAGGAAGTGGGACATTATAACATTCCATGTATCACCCAACAGCCGGCGACCGCCCGTGTCGTTTTGTGTCAAATGCGAATGATTCGTGATACCTTTGTTAAGTTTTCTGTCGCATTCAACCCACAAGGATGTCCCAGCCATCGCCAGCGGACCCTGCCATCAGGAGTACTGCTTCGATGTCGTTCCCCCACGTTTCCCGCACTGTCTCGACCCTGGCCGTCGCCGTTACCCTTGCCCTTGCCGCCCAGGCCCACGCCGCCCCGGATGCCGCTGCCGGCGGCAATGCCCAGCAGATGGACACCGTGGTGGTCACCGCCACCGGTGCCCAGCAGTGGATCAAGGACGCCCCGGCCAGCATCAGCGTGATCACCCGTGAGGAGATCGAGCGCAAGCCGGTCAGCAGCATCGGTCAGTTACTCAGCACCGTGCCCGGCGTGACCGGTGGCTATGCGCTGTCCGGTGCACAGTCGAAGATCCGCCTGCGCGGCCTGCCCGAGCAGTACACCCTGATCCTGATCGACGGCCGCCGCCAGGGCAGCTCGGCCGGCGTGAACTACCGCGATGACCTGGGTCCGCAGGATCTGAACTGGCTGTCGCCGGACATGATCGAGCGCATCGAAGTGGTGCGCGGTCCGATGTCCTCGCTGTACGGCAGCGACGCCATGGGCGGCGTGATCAACATCATCACCCGCAAGATCGCCACCGAATGGGGCGGCTCGGTCACCTTCAACTACAGCAAGCCCGATGCCGACGACCGCGGCAACACCACCCAGATGGGCGCGCTGTTCAGCGGCCCGCTGACCGAGAACCTGGGCGTTCGCGTGGGTGCGAATGTGACCGACCGCGAATCCGACCGTGGCGCACGCCAGACTCCGGGCAACAAGGCTGAGAATGCCAACGTGCTGTTCAACTGGCGCATCAATGATGACCACACCGTGGGTGTGGAAGCCTCGCGCGGCGTGCAGCGCAACAGCGGCGCGGGTGAGGTCAGCAGCTGGGGCCTGTCCAAGCTGGTGCAGACCGGCTACGTGCTGAGCCATGACGGCAAGTACGGCGACGCCACCACCTCCAAAACCACGCTGGTGCAGAACGACTACGAGGACAAGGGCAGCGAAGTGGGCAACCACTCCAAGGAGACCGTGTTCGATACCGCCTTCACCAGAGGCTTCCATTGGGGCTTCGAGCACAGCCTGAACGTCGGTGGCCAGTGGAAGCGCGAGGAGCTGGAGAACAGCGACACCATCGGCACCGTGCCGGTGACCTGGACCGGCAGCGGCCGCATCAGCCCGACCAGCGAGGCCGATTCCTGGGCGCTGTTCGCCGAAGACCACATCACCCTGCACGAGCGCTTCATCCTGACCGTGGGCCTGCGCTGGGACAACACCGAAAACTACGACGACAACCTCAGCCCGCGTATCTATGGCGTTTGGCATCCGAGCGATGCGTGGACCATCCGGGGTGGCATCTCCGAAGGCTTCCGCGCGCCCAACCTGAAGCAGGGTACCGCCGGCGCGGCCACCCAGTCCGGCGGCAACGGCTGCCGCGCGCTCACCGCCGAAGGCTGGAGCAGCCGGTCGGTGAACGCCGATGGCACGCGTGGCTGCTACATGGCCGGCAACCCCAATCTGGAACCGGAAACCAGCACCAACTACGAGCTGGGCGTGGGCTTTGACAAGAACGGCTGGTCGGCATCGGCGACCTACTTCCTGACCAACTTCGATGACAAGATCGAGCAGGTGCCGCTGTCCCAGATTCCCGGCCAGACCACCAGCTTCGTCAACGGTTACTGGTGGACGGTGGCGCAGAACATCCAGAAGGCCCGCACCCGTGGCGTGGAAGCCAGCGTCACCGTGCCGCTGCACGAGCGCCTGAGCTGGACTACCAATGCCACCCGCATGCTGGAATCGAAGAACCGCACCACCGGAGCCACCCTGCTGGTGGTGCCGGAACTGACCGCCAATACCTCGCTGGACTGGCAGGTGACGGATGCGTGGTCGTTGAACCTGAGTGCGCAGCACATCGGCAAGC
The DNA here is from genome assembly GCF_032103445.1 of Stenotrophomonas sp. GTDB lineage: Bacteria > Pseudomonadota > Gammaproteobacteria > Xanthomonadales > Xanthomonadaceae > Stenotrophomonas. Next base: position 31,564 of record NZ_DAMDFR010000002.1, on the reverse strand, counting down.
AGCTGGTGTCGGCGACCAGTTCGACCTTTGCCAAGGCGTATACGACGGTGGACCTGGTGACCGGGTTTGATGTCAACGAACACCTGACCCTGCGCACCGGCGTGTTGAACCTTGGGGATGTGTCGACCATCGACGAAGGCAACAACTACGATGGTGGGGCGCGCACGTTCTTTGTGGGGGCGACGGCGCGGTTCTGATTGCAGCGTACGGACGGAGGGTGGTGACACGCATGGCGTGTCACTACGCTGGATGCATCCTGGCCTGTAGGGACACGCCATGCGTGTCCCCGCGGTGCCGGATCATCCGCGCCACTGCACCACACCGTCCTCGAATCGGATGGACCGGACTTCCTGCTCCGTTCCATCCTCCATCACGACCGACCACTGCCCGTCAAAATCCAGACCCAGATCGGCATGGGTCAAGCCGAGCTCGGCCAGCTTGGCTTCCCACCGGTCCTCTTCCTCATCTTCCGGCAGGTCCAGCGCTTCCAACTGCTGGTCAAAGGTACGGAAGCGCGTCACACGCTCCAGTGTTTCGCCCACAGCGACATCACTGAAGTGTGCGGTGGCGGTGAACCACGGCGTCTCCTGCCGCAGGTCCTGGAGCGTGGCCACCGCTTCGTCATTCAGATACAACAGGATGCTCTGGCTCATGCGGATGCCTTGGTAGCGTCGGTCGACAGACGACGGCCGGTAACGATGATCGGCGCGGCAAACGCATGACCTCTGACGCAGAAGCGCGTCCCCGTTCGAAGGTCATGCGTTACAGCGGCAATTCCACCACGTGCGGTCGTCTATCGACCGACCCTACCGCACCCCACCTCGCACCGGTAGTGCCGGCCGCTGGCCGGCAACCCCCATCATCCCTTCGCCGCAAACGTGCCATGGAACCCCAGCGGCACCGCATACGGCAGCCACGCCTGCGCCAGCGGACCCTCATCAATCCGCCGCGCATCCAGCACCGCAATACCGCTGCGCTGATTCGCCGAATCCAGCAGCGTGCCCACCAGCCAGCCGTCATCCGCCCTGCGGCTGCCCGGACGCGGCACGAACACATGCTCCTCGGCCAGGATATCGGTGCCGTAACGCCACACCTGGCGACGGCCGCGATCCACATCAAACCCCGCCACACCGTTGAAGTACGGTGCGCTGTGCTCGCCCTGGATCACCGGGGTGTACAGGCGTGCGCCTTTATCACCCGCGGTGCGGCTGTCGAACATCGGGAACTCAATACCGCGGATTCCGGTTTCCTCCCAGCGCGCGGTGCCGCTGCGCAGGTCCAGATGCAGCTCGAGCAGGCTCGCGTCTGAGTTGGCGGCATGCGCGGCGTCGCCTTCCATCGCCGCCTTCATCGGCGAACGCGCTTCGTCGATGTCGTCATGCCGCACCGTGCGCATCACGATGCGGCCGTTCTTCTCGTAGGCATCGCCGAAGTGATAGGCCGCAGTGAACGCCGCTTCGAACCAGCGCGCGGTGTCCGGTGCCGACTTGGGCACCACGGCAATCTGGCACGGCCGCTGCGGCGCGAACTGCATGCGTTCGAAGAACGCGCCACCGCCCTCTTTGCGATCAAACGGCATCAGCATGAACACCAGGTGCGAGTCCGTCATCGCAAAGGCGTGCATGTAGCCCAGGAAGGGCGTGTCGACCACGCTGGCGGAGCGCAGCTGACCGTCCGCGCCGATGTGCCACACCAGCAGCCCGGTGCCGCCCAGCAGCGAAATGCTGCCGAAGTTCCACACGCTACCGTCGCGGTCCACCAGCGGGTGCGCCGAGAACGGTATCGAAGCCAGGTCTGACCGCCAGGTGGTGGCACCGATCGTGCCCAGTTCCTGCGGGTCCATCTCGAACGCCGAGCCGGCTTCGCACAGCGCAAACAGACGGCCATTGACCACCATCACCGAGGTGTTTGCCGCGTTGGCGTCGTCGTTGTTGCGCACGGCCTGGCGGTTCGGCACGTCGGTGCCCGCCGCCGGGTACAGGAAGCGGCCGGCCTTCTGCTCGCGTGTGAACTTGGGTGTCTGCACCATCTGGCCACGGTGGGTGAGCGTGCCGTTACCGTTGAACTGCCAGCCGTGGACCATGCCGTCGCCGTCGAACCAGTGGTCATAGCGGAAGCCATTGCGCTCCTTCCAGGCCGGGCCGTTCCGGTACAGCGTGCCGGCGAACCCCGCCGGCAGCCGGCCCTGCAGGTCCACCGTGGCCGGACCCAGGGTTTCGCTGGTCACACTGCGCCAACCGGTCAACCAGGGATGCTGCTCATGGGCAGCGGCGAAGGCAGCGGCATCACCGGCGAGTGCCGGCGCGGCGCGCAGGGCCACGCCGCCGATGGCGGCGGTGGTGGCGACAGACAGCAGCGACTGCAGGAAGCGGCGACGGTCCATGATGCGAGCCTCAGCGCAGGATGACGGAGATGGTGGAACCTTCCGCCGGTACGTGCACCCGCGCCTCTTCGAAGGTCGGTTTGCGCATCAGCTGCGGGTTGTTGCTGAAACCGTAGCCTTCCACCGGAATGCCCAGCATGTTGGTATCCAGCTTGCCGTTGTCGTTCTGGTCGTGGGTGACCAGCACCGCGTAGTCGCCCGCAGGCAGGTTCTTGAACACCAGGTGCACCTTGTCCGCCTCGGCCTTCAGCGACCGGGCCTGCACCGGCTTGGCCTGGTTGTTCCAGCCGGCCGGGCCGTCCACCACCGCCACATGCAGGGTGCCGGTATGGGTGAACACGTCCTGCAGATCCACCTGCAGGTCGCCGGCGGAGGCGGAGGTCGCTACCAGCAGGCAGGCATAGGGAAGCAGGTTGAACAGGGTGCGGACCATGGCGCGGACTCCGGTTGGGTGTGTGGAGCCAGTCTGCGCGGCAGGGTCGACCCAACCCATGCCCAGTGGTCATCGATCCGCAGTGCCAGAAGTCACTTTCTGCGTGGACCCCATTGCCGAACCGGGCGACGGGCGGGCAGCATGCGGGCATGTCCTCCTTCCTGCGCAACCTGATCAGCCCCCTCAGCCTGGCCGGCCTGCTGACCATCGTGGCGGTTGGGCTTTCGCTGGGCGTGGCCACGCAGGGCGAGCAGACGCTGCGCTGGGCGGCGCTGGGCGTGTTCATGGTGCTGTTCGTCATCTACGACCACCTGCCCGTGCGCTCGCGCTGGCGGCTGGTCAGCGATGTGCTGCTGGCGCTGACAGCGCTGACCCTGGTCTGGCTGGAACCGCGGGTCGGAACCCTGCCGGTGCTGCTGGTGGTGTTGATCGCCCACCTTGCCGAGCATTGGCCGGCGCGCACCGTGCTGGTGTCGGCGCTGGTGGTCAACGTGTGTCTTTATCTCGCCTTGCGTACCGGCGGGGCCAATCACCCCTTTCTGGTTACCACCATCTACGCTGGCTTCCAGGCGTTCGCGGCACTTACCGCGCATTACGCCCGCAGCTCCGAGCTGGCTCGCGAGGCCTTGGCCCGCGTCAACGCCGACCTGCTGGCCACCCGCGCCCTGCTCGCCGACAGCGCACGCGACGCCGAGCGCCTACGGCTGGCCCGCGAACTGCATGACGTGGCCGGGCACAAGCTCACCGCGATGCGACTCAACCTGCGCGCCCTGGCCAGCGACGCCACGCCGGCCACGCGCGAGCGGGTGCAACTGGTGGAACAGCTTTCGGCGGAACTGCTGGGCGACATCCGTCAGGTGGTGCAGAGCATGCGCGACGAGCGCGGGCTGGACCTGGCCACCGCGTTGCAGGCGCTGGCCACCCCGTTCCCGCGCCCGGACCTGCGCGTGCATATTGGCGAACAGGTGCGCATTGCGAATCCACTGGTCGCCGACGCCGTGCTACGGCTGGTGCAGGAGGCGTTGACCAATGCCGCCCGCCATGGCGATGCGGATACCGTGTGGTTGAACATCGACAAGGAAGAGCACAGCGTGCGTATCGACATTCGCGACGACGGCCAACGTGCCGAACGCATCCGCGAGGGCAATGGCATCACCGGCATGCGTGAGCGGCTGGCTGCCGTGCATGGGCAGCTGGAGCTGGCACGCACCGATGCCGGGGGCATGCACCTGACCGCTTGGTTGCCGGCGTGAGCGCGGTGACTGCCCTGCGTGTGGCCCTGGCCGATGACCAGGCCTTGGTGCGCGCTGGATTGCGCGCCCTGTTGCAGGGGCTGGGCATCGAGGTGGTGCTGGAGGCGGATGACGGCCAAGGCCTGCTGGATGGCCTGGCGGAGCAGAAGGTGGATGTGGTGCTGAGCGATGTGCGTATGCCGGGCGTGGATGGCATTGCCGCCACGCGGCAGTTGCGCGCCCGTGGTGACAGCACGCCGTTGCTGCTGCTGACCACCTTTGATGAGAGCGAGCTGCTGCTGCAGGCAAGCGAGGCCGGTGCGCAGGGCTTCATGCTCAAGGACGCCGCGCCAGAGGATCTGCACGAGGCGATCCTGAAGGTGGCCGGTGGGGATACCCTGTTGCTGCCGGTGAGTACCGACCCGGTGCGGGCACGCTACCGCTTCCACGACGAGGCACCGCCCAGCGACACGTTCGGCGAGAAGGAAGTGGCGATCCTGCGGCTGTTGGCCGGCGGGTATTCCAACAAGGAGATTGCACGCAGCCTGTTTCTGGCTGAGGGCACGGTGAAGAACTATGTCTCCACCATTCTGGACAAGCTGGGCACGCGTGACCGTACGCGTGCGGTGTTGAAGGCGATCACGCTACGGATCATCTGAGACGCGCTGTTCTGGCGTCGAATCGCAGGCCCTGTTGGAACTGTTGGAATTCCGGGAACTGCGCGAACTGCTGGAACTGCTGGAACTGCTGGAACTGCGGAAACCTTGGAACTGGTAGGGTCGGACGACAGTCGACCGCCGATGACGGTGATCTGCACGGTAACGCATGAAAATTGAACGGAGAGGCGCTTCTTCGTTTGGTGGTCATGCGTTACCGGTCGTTGGCAATTCCACGGCGGTCGTCTATCGACCGACCCTACCGCAGTGTCAGTGTCAGTGTCAGTGTCAGTGTCAGTGTTGGTGTTGGTGTTGGTGTTGGTGTTGGTGTTGGTCAGTGTCGGTGTCGGTGTCGGTGTCGGTTTCAGCGTCAGTGCAGTGCGGTGCCGGTATCAGCGCATCCCAGCTTCAGCGTTGCCTGCAACCCGCCGCCTTCGCGATTGGACAATCGAAGGTGCCCTCCCAGCGCCTGCGCCAACTGCTGGGCAATCGCCAGCCCCAGCCCAGTTCCGCCCGTATCGCGACTACGCGAAGGCTCCAACCGCGTAAACGGCTGCAACACCTGTTCAAGCTGGTCCTCAGGGATACCGGGGCCACGATCAAGCACATCGATGTGCACGACTCCACCCTCCACCCGCAGCCGGGTCTCCACGCCGCCCGCATAGGCAAGCGCGTTGTCGATCAGATTCTGCAGCACCCGCCGCAGCACCGGCGGATGGGTGTCACGCAACGCGCTCTCTGAAACCTGCAGGTGTACGTCACGTCCGGCATCCTGATAGTCATCCACCACACTCTCGAGGAACGCCCGCAGATCCAGGCGCACCGGCGCATCCAGTGCAATGCGGGTGCCGCGCGCATAGTTCAACCCATCGCGGACCAGCTGACTCACCTGATCTATATCGCGCATCAGCTTGTCCTGCGCATCCCCTTCGTCCATCGCCTCCACGCGCAGGCGCATGCGGGTAAGCGGCGTCTGCAGGTCATGCGAGATCGCCGCCAGCAGCTGGGTGCGCTCGGACACGTGCGCGGCGACACGCGTCTGCAGGGCATTCAACGCCTGCGCCGCCTGCATGACTTCGGTCGGACCGTGCTCCGGCAGTGCTGCCCCCCCGCCGGCCGGGTCCATCTGGCCGGCCGCCGTGGCCAGGCGGGCCAGCGGCCGTGTTGCCAGTCGCACCGCGGCCGCCACACAGACCAGCAACAACAGCACCTGCAGTGCCAGCACCCACGGCAGCCAGGTGGCGACAGGCATCAACGAGGGCGTGACTTCGATGGTGAGCGGGCTGCCATCACGCAGACTCAGCTCAACCTCATAACGTTCGGGTATCCGTGACACCGCGCGAGGCCGAAGCGCGTACTCGCGCCCAAGCGCATCGTTGATCAGGGCAGTCACCTGACGCGCACTCGCACCGTTCAACGCGGTTCCCGGCTGCGCCGGGCGCAGCAGATAGCGGTAGGTGCGCCGTTCCAGACGGGGAGTCCATGCGGCGCGTTCGGCCGCTGGCAGGCGCTCCAGCAGCGCCACGCTCACCGGCACGTCCTCATACAGGTTGCGCAGCATCATGCTGCGCGTGGCATCCATGCGCTCCTGGAACAGCAGCGCGAATGACAGCGCATGCGCCAACAGCAGCCCGACGCCCAGAATCAGCAGCAGCCGCATCCACAGGGTGCGCGGCAGCAGATGCCAGCGTCGCGCCGGCGCGCTCATGCGCCCTCGCCGATCAGCACCACCGGCTGGCTGAACACATAGCCTTCGCTGCGTACCGTCTTGATGTAGGTCTGCTCACGCGCGCCATCGCCCAGCCGCTGGCGCAGCCGGCTGACCAGCAGGTCGATCGAGCGATCGAACACGTCGGCATCGCGTCCCTGGGTGAGGTTGAGCAGCTGGTCGCGGCTGAGCACCTGCTGCGGGTGGTCGATGAACACCCGCAGCAGACGGAACTCGGCCCCGCTCAGCGGATACGCGGTATCGGCGGTGTCCAGCAGGTGGCGCGCGGTGGTATCCAGGCGCCAGTCGCCAAAGCCGATCAACCGGCTGGCTTCGGAAACCTGCAGGTTGGGCGGCAGCATGCGCGTGCGGCGCAGCACGGCATTGATGCGCGCCAGCAGCTCCCGCGAGGAGAACGGCTTGGTCAGGTAGTCGTCCGCGCCCATTTCCAGGCCGATGATGCGATCGGTCTCGTCGTCGCGCGCGGTCAACAGCAGCACCGGTACCGCACGGTGCCGCCCAGCGCGAAGATTGCGGCACAGCGACAGGCCATCCTCGCCGGGCATCATCACGTCCAGCACCACCAGGTCGATATCGGCGGTGTCCAGCGTGGCCTTCATCTCGCGCCCGTCCGCCGCGAGGCTCACCCGCAGCCCATTTCGCAGCAGGTAGTCGCCCACCATCTGGCGGATGTCACGGTCGTCATCGACAACCAGGATGTGATCGGTGTGGGTGGACATGAAGAACGCTCGGCTGCCGTCAGGATGGGGCTCATGCCCCGTGGCACTGATGTTAGCGCCCTCGTGGCAGGTGTCGGCGCCCGCCCGGGCGGGTCTTTGTACCAAAGTGTGTACGAAGCCTGCCTGGGTGCACTCGGAGACAAAAAGCCCGGTTGCAGGACACCCCGTGGATACGCGCAGGGCGCGAAATGTGCCCAACGCCGGCGAGCCCGCCGGCAGTCATCCAAGGATCCCTCATGAGCACTGCAGATTCCAGCATTCCCAAGTCCGCCTTGGTTTTCGGCGGCTCCCGTGGCATTGGTGCCGCCATCGCCCGTCGGCTTGCGCGGGAAGGCTACCGTGTTGCCCTGACCTACGCGTCCCGCGCCGACAAGGCGGCCGAAGTCGTGGCGGCCATCCAGTCGGACGGCGGTCACGCCATCGCCCTGCAGGCAGATGCCGCCGATGCAGACGCGATCAGGGGGGCCGTTGCCTCCGCTGTCGAGCAGTTCGGTGCCCTGAGCGTGACGGTAGTGAACGCGGGCATCTACCAGGGCAGCCCGCTCGAATCGTTCCCGCTGCAGACGCTCGACCAGATGCTGGCGGTCAACATCCGCGGCGTGTTCCTTGCCATCCAGGCCGCATCGGCACAGATGGAGGAGGGCGGCCGCATCATCACCATCGGCAGCAACACCGCGCAGCGAAGCGGCGTGGCCGGTAGCGGCGTTTACGCGATGAGCAAGGCCGCCGTGGCCGTGCTGGTGCGCGAGCTGGCGTTGGAGCTGGTCCCGCGCCGCATCACCCTCAACAACATCCAGCCCGGTCCGATCGAGACCGACATCACCGCCGGCTTCCTGGACCACCTGATCGCGCGTAGCCCTTCCGGACGCGTGGGTCATCCGGATGAGGTCGCCGCGCTTGCCGCATGGCTGGCGAGCGCCGAGTCCAGCTACATGACCGGAGCCAGCCTGACCTTGGACGGTGGCTTCTCGATCTGATCGACCCGCCTTTCAATCCAAACCCCGCCCCATCCCTGATCTGGAGCCCTGCACCCATGAACGCACTCGATACCGTCCTGTACACCGGCAAGACCCACACCCGCGGCGGCCGTGACGGCCATGCCCGTAGCGACGATGGCCAGCTGGATATCGTCCTTTCCCCGCCCGGCAGCCCGCGTCCCGGCACCAACCCCGAACAGCTGTTCGCTGCAGGCTGGTCGGCCTGCTTCCTGGGTGCCATGGGCTTCGCCGCGCGTGCTTTGCAGGTCACGCTGCCGGCGGACGCGGCGGTGGACGCCGAAGTGGATCTGGGCCAGAACAGCACGGGCTACCAGCTACAGGCGCGGCTGCGGATCTACCTGCCCGGGCTGGATGTTGCCACGGCACAGGCCATCATCACGCAGGCGCATCAGACCTGTCCGTATTCCAAGGCCACGCGCGGCAACATCAACGCGCAGATCGAACTGGGGTGAGCGCCATGAAGAAGCTGCCTGCCATCATCACATTGCTGGGAGCATCTGTGTTTGCTGCCGCCTGCTCTCCGTTGGCACCGGAGGACCCGGTGCCGCCCACCCATGCCTCGCCGTCGCCGATGGCCCCGGAGTTCGCCGGGATCGATCACTGGATCAACTCGCCCGCCCTGAACATGAGCGACCTGCGCGGCAAGGTGGTGCTGGTGGAGTTCTGGACGTATTCGTGTATCAACTGCGCGCGGGTCACCCCGCACGTGAAGCAGTGGCATGAACGCTATCGCGACCAGGGTCTGGTGGTGGTGGGCGTGCATACGCCGGAATACGGTTACGAAAAGCAGTTGGGCAATGTGCAGGACGCGGTCAAACAGTTCGGCATCACCTACCCGGTGGCGATGGACAACGGGTATGCGACCTGGAACGCGTATGGGAACCGCTTCTGGCCCGCGCTGTACCTGATCGACCAGGAGGGACGAATCGTCTATCAGCACCTGGGCGAAGGCGAGTACGCGCAGACAGAGGCGAAGATCCGCTCACTGCTGATGGGTCGGGGATAACGTGCGTCGGTGGGGTCGGTCATTGTTCCGACACCGGGCTCAATTTCCGTCCCACCGGCAGCGACCACTTCAGATTCACCCCCAGCGTACCGACCACGATCAGCCCCAGCCCAGCCAGCTGGATGGGGCTCAATCGATGCCCATACACCACGTAGTCCAGCAGCAGCGCCACCAGCGGATACACGAACGCAATCACCGCGATGGTGGCTACCGGCAGATGCCGGTACGAAGAGTAGAACAGCACATACACAATGCCGCTGTGGATGATGCCGAGCCCGATCAGCCACACCCAATGGCCTCCGAGGTGAAGCGCACCGGCATCGGAGAATCCCGCCAGCATCAGCACCCCCACCAGGCACTGCACGGTGACCAAGGCGAACGGCCGCTCGCGCCCGATCTGCCGCGACATCAGCAGCGACGCGCCGCACAGCAGCGCCGCCAGCAGGGTCAAGCCGATGCCCAGCAGATAGCCGCTGCTGCCGGCCAGCACCTGCATAGGATCAGCCGACGCGGCCACACCCACGAACGCCAGCACCGTCCAGCCCCAGTCGGCGGGACGCGTGCGCTCCTTCAACACCAGCGCGGCCAGAATCAGCATCACGAACGGGAAGCAGTGATACACCATGGTCGCCACGCCGATTGACGACCGCGCCATGCCGGCAAACAGCGCCACCCAGTTCAGCACCAGCAGCACGCCGGAGATCACCGCGCCGCGCAGGAACACCCGGTCGCGCCACACGCCTTGCAGATGCCCGCGCGCAATGCCCCATGCCAGCAGGAACACCGCACCGAACAGGCAGCGGTAGAACACCGCCGTGATCGGGTCTTGGCCGCTTTCGTGGACGAACACGCCGACCGAACCGATCAGGATTTCGGCCACCACCAGCTGCCAGAGAGCCAGCCAGGCCTGGGAGGGAGAGGACGCCTGCATGGCCGCTTCCGATGAGGGGGAAGGCCAGTCTGTGCCTCCACACGCGACCAATACAGACTCAGCTAGAATCAATTTCGACCAGTACAGATGGGAACCCCCATGCTGCTCTATTCCGCCATTGCCGCCACCCTGCGCGAGCAGATCGCGCAGGGCGTGCTGCGCGCCGGTGAGCGCCTGCCATCGATCCGCCAGCTGGCCAGCGGCCACGGTGTCAGCCCCGCCACGGCGGTGCAGGCCTGTCTGCAGCTGGAACGCGAGGGATTGGTGCAGGCCCGTCCGCGCTCCGGCTACTACGTGCTGGCCAGCCCGGAACCCCCGCGCAGCACCGCACCACGCCGACGCGTGCCGCACCCGGTCGACAATCCCGCGCTGGCGCGACTGCATGAGCTGCTGGCCCGCACTGACCTGCTGGCACTGCATAACGCTTCGCCAGCCACTGAACTGTTGCCCGCCAAAGCGCTGGCCACCTCGATGGCACGCACGCTGCGCCGCAGCCAGCAACAAGCATTGGACTACGCGCCGCCGCAGGGGCATGCACCACTGCGGCGCTTGATCGCCCAGCGCTATGCGCGGCTGGCGACGGATGTATCACCTGACGAAGTGGTGATCACCGCCGGCTCCATGGAGGCGATCAGCCTAGCGTTGCGGGTGCTGACCCAACCGGGCGACGTGGTGATCGTGGAAACGCCGACTTACCACGGCATTCTGCAGGCCGTGGCGGCGCACGGGCTGAAGGTGCTGGAGCTGCCGCATCGCCAGGGCGGCGCGCTGGATCTGGCGCGGCTGGACGTGCTGCTGGAGCAGACCCCGGTACGCGCTGCCGTGCTGGTACCCAACTTCCACAACCCGCTGGGCACGGTGCTGGCAGACGCGGACAAAGTGGCCCTGCTGGACAGCTGCGCCCGCCACGGCACCGTGGTGATTGAAGACGACATCTACGGCGACCTCGGCTGGTCCGGTGAGCGCCCGCCGCCGCTGCGGCACTTCGACGCGCGCGGGCAGGTGCTGACCTGCAGTTCGTTCTCCAAGACGCTGGCCCCGGGTCTGCGGCTGGGCTGGATTCTGGGTGCCGGATGGACCGATGCGCTGGTGCGTGCGAAGTATCACTCCACCGTGGGCAACCCGACGCTGCCACAGTTGGCGCTGGTGGATTACCTGGAACAGCATGACCTCGACCGGCATCTGCGCCGCCTGCGCCAGCAGTTGGCCGACAACGCCTGCCGCATGCAGCACGCCATTACACGGTACTGGCCGGAGGGCACGCGGTGCAGCTCTCCCAAGGGCGGGCTTTCGCTGTGGCTGCAGTTGCCTGATGACGGTGATGCGGACGCGTTGGCCGCTGCTGCGATGGACGAAGGCATTGGAATTTCGCCCGGCGTACTGTTTTCCAGTCGAGGCGATTACCGCGACCATGTGCGGCTGGGCTGCGGCATGGTGTGGGACGCGAAGCTGGAGAAGGCCGTGCAGCGGTTGGGCGAACTGGCCGCGAAAGGGGTACGGCCATAATCACGACGGGACCGTTGAACTTCCCGGGTGCACGCTTTGGTAGCGTCGGTCGACAGACGACGACCGATAACAACAATCAACGCTGGAACGCATGACCCCGACTGGGGTAACGCACCTCTCCGTTCAAAGGTCACTCGTCACCGTGCCGATCATTTCCATCGGCGGTCGTCTGTCGACCGACCCTACCGCTCCACCATCCGTGTTCGTAGCGTTACCGCTCCGGTCTGGCATGATGCCCCCACCCCACCCCCACGCCCCGGAATCCCCATGAAGGTCCACTTCGTCATCCATGAGTCCTTCGAGGCCCCCGGTGCCTACGTGCAGTGGGTACAGGAGCGTGGCCACACCGCAACTGTCACCCACCTGCACGGCGGTGACTTACTACCGGCGGATGCCAGCCAGCACGACATGCTGGTGGTGATGGGTGGCCCGCAGTCCCCTGCCACGCCTCAAAGCGAGTGCCCGCACTTCAACGCCCACGCGGAGATGGCGTTGATTCGCTCGTTCGTCGAGGCTGGAAAGCTTGTCGTCGGCGTCTGCCTGGGCGCGCAGCTGCTGGGTGAAGCGTTGGGTGGGCAGCACGAACGCAGCCCGGAAAAGGAGATCGGCAAGTTCCCGATCACGCTGACGCCGGAAGGGCGCAGCAACCCGAAGTTCGCCGGCTTCACCGACACGCTGGACGTGGGTCACTGGCACGGCGACATGCCCGGGCTGACCTCAGAAGCGACGATCATCGCGACCAGCGAAGGCTGCCCGCGACAGATCATCGAGTACAGTCCCCGTGCCTATGGCTTCCAGTGCCACATGGAGTTCACGCCGGAGGTGGTGGAGATGCTGATTGCAGCATCCACGCAGGAGCTGGCCGCGCTGCGTGGCCGTCCTTTCGTGCAGCAGGCCGACGTGCTGCGCGCACAGGACTGGTCACAGATGAATCAGGCGCTGTTCGGCTTCCTGGACAGCCTGGAAGCCGAACGCGCTTCCTAACGGTGTTGTCATCGCCCGCCCTGGCCTAGTCGCGGGTGCGTGGCGGGACGTTGCTTTCAATGGTCAAGTCCACCTCCAGCGGTCGGGGTTGCAGCTCGATGTAGCGCTGGAACAAAAGGCGTGCCAGTTCGGCCGGGCTGCGATTGGCGCGGCGCGCGGCCACGTTGAAGCTGCGCCGCATGGCCTGGCTCATGCGCACGCGCAGGCAGCCGGACCGCCTCATCGCACACTTCCTACGCCGCCTTTGCGTTGGCGGTTCGTCTCCACTTCCGTGTACTGCACCACGCGCTGGATGATGCGGGGCATGTGCCGTGCCACCGGGCCGCAGGGACGAACCGGCCGTACCCAGAAGCCATCGTCGAGCATCACTACTTCCAGTCCTGCTCCCGCAGGCATGTTCATGTCGTAGATCCAGTAGCCACGGAAGATCATGAACGGTTCGTTGTCGTCGTTGCAGGCGTCGCAGACGTACGGCGGGTGGGCGGCCTGTTCCTGCTCGGTGTAGGCGTCTTCTACGTCATCTCGGATGGGTCCAGCGTGGTGCGTGTCTGACCAATGCTTATGCATTTCACTTCCCTCATCGGTTTATACCCCTCGCCGGTATGGCGAGGGGGTCGGGAGGTTAGAAGCCGGGGAACAACGACCGGTGTGACGTATTTCCCCGCATGAGGGTGTTGTATTAGCCACCCTCCCGACTCGGGACGTCTTTCATTATTCGTTGTTCCTAAGGGCTTCTACACCCGGGCTGCACATTGCCGGATGCGCGGCGGGAATGAAATGAGCATTTTCCTAGGACCTTTTGCGACACGCTCTACGGCACCGACGAATGACGCGAATGGCTCGCGATTTTCTGGCGTTTGTTGCAGATTGCGATGCGTAATGTCGGATTCCGCACGGCTTGATGTCGGGATTCCGGCGCATGAGCTTTTTCGCGATCTGAAAATGGTGCGACGCATCTGACACCGCGCGGACACGCATGGCGTGTCCCTACAACGCGGCACCCGAACGGCTCTCATCCGATGCATCCCGGCCACCGACCGGACCGCGGGGCCAATGCTCTGGTAGAGACGGTCGCAAGACGTCTGCCGATAGCAACGATCAACCCTTTAGCGCATGGAACCCGACCGAATCGCGCCTCGGTCGCCCGCACCTCAGACCATGCACAAACAACAAAGCCACCCGAAGGTGGCTTTAGCTTGCTGCAAGAGCGGCGCCCGCAGACCTGATAACTCAACCGGTCCACAGTCAGCCAGCAACTCGCTCTACTTCTCGAAGCCCAATGTCTGCCGCGCGTCTGAATGCTCCCTCCACTGCAACGATATCCGCGGCCGTCACATGAGCCATTTCAGAAATCCAGGTCTTCCGCTGCGGATGTACGTGCGCGCTTGCGGCCCTTGTGCTCCAGAAGCGCTTGCGTGGTCGGGTCCGCCAACTCGCTGATGTGGTGCAGAAGTCCGAGCTGTTCGAGCATCAGCAGCACGGTGCCCAGGCCGCTTTCGACGCCGCCTTTCTCCACGCGCATGACAGTAGATGGACTGGTTTTGGCTCTGACTGCCAACTCTGACTGCGTGATCGCACGTGCCAGTCGAGCCTGACGGATGAGTTTGCCCAAATGGGCGGCGGCACGCCGGACTGCCGGAGACGCCAAGTCATTAGGCGAAGTACGCATTTCCGTCATTCCTGATGGTTTACAGGCCGTAAGCTACCATACATGACGGATCAAGTTCGGGGATATATCCTCGCTGACGCTTGCTGCACGGCGTAACTCGTGGTGCGGATGAAACCCTGAGGTTTCAACTGACGGCTGCCTATGCAACCCGCAGGTTGCAATCCCAGGATGTGTCCTGCCAGTGGCCCGGTATGATACGAGCGCCGATTCTTCATTGCGCCGGGGTCCGAAGTGAAAGCTGTTGTGGTGATTGATGTTCAGCAGGGCCTGTTCAGTCCCGTCCCCACGCCGGCCGATTCCATCGACGTGCTCTCACGCATCAACCGCCTTACCGAAAGCGCACGCCGGCACAATGTGCCGGTGATCTTCGTGCAGCACGAGGCGGCACAAGGCGACCACTTCCGCCATGGCAGCGATGCGTGGGCCCTGGTGCCCGAACTGGTGGTGGCCGACACTGACCTACTGTCGCGCAAGACCACTCCCGATTCCTTCCACAACACCGAGCTGGCCGCCACACTGTCCGGCCTGGGTGTCACCCATTTGCTGGTCTGCGGCTACGCCACCGAGTTCTGCGTGGACACCACGGTGCGCCGCGCCGCCGCGCTGGGGTATGAGATCACGCTGGTCGCCGACGCACACACCACCCACGACAAACCGCATGCGCAGGCCACGGCGATCATTGCCCACCACAACGCTACGTTGCCAAACATCCGCAGTTTCGGGGTAAAGATTGCCGCCGTGCCTGTTGATGAGGTTGTGTTCTAGGCATTGCCACTGGTCGCCGGCAACCGTGCCGGGGTTGCCCTTCCGAGCTTCAAGCCAAACAGCGGCCGCAACCACCCCACCCGGCGGATGACCTCATACAAGCCAAACGCCAGCACAAATGTCATCAACACCAGCAGCGGCCCTTCCACATCCGGCGTAAGCCCCAGCGGCTTCAGGTTATACGCTGCCACCACAATGATGCTCTGATGCAGGATGTAGACCGGAAACACGGCCGGCACCAGATAGCGCAGCGCGCGGCTGTCGCCAGGGCTCCAGTGCCGGGCAAAGCCCAACACCGCCACAATGGCACACCACTGGTCCAGCCCCCACACCGCGCGCATCGCCATGCGCAGCATTTCCGGTGGATCCGCGTCGGCGTACGAGTGGAAGTAAACCAGCAGCCCAGCCCAGCTGGCCAGCCAGAGCAGAAGCGCCAGCCAACGCAGCCGCGCGAGTGCATCCCAGAAGGGCGCAGCGCGTGCCAGCAGGAACCCCAGCAGGAACACGCTGAAGTACTGGGCGTGGCTGTACCAGTCGTCGATCAGGGCATGGGTCTGCTCGAAACGGCTGGCCAAGGCGATGCGCAGCGCGCCCAGCAGCAGTGCAGGCAGGATGAGCGCGCCCAGTCCGGACAGCGGTCGTTCCAGTAGCCGCCCCAGGTTCTGCAAAGCACGTGGGGCAAGCGCCCAGATCAGCCACAGCACGGCGGTGTAAGCCCACAGGTAAGCAACGAACCACAGGTGATTCCAGGTGGGCACGTACAGGCAGCCTTCGGCATCGCAGAATCCGTCGTAACCGGTGAAGTACTGCCCCAGGAAGGCGAGGTAGCCGGCGTGGTAGCCACCGGGCAGCTGCTCCACCACTTCATAGTAGGACTGCGGCGGCACCACCACGGCAATGCCAAACGCCAACGGCACCAGCAACCGCCACGAGCGCGATGCCAGCAGACGGCGCTTGCTGCCTGCGCCCGGTTCGGTCCCGGCCGGGCCACCAAACAGGAACGCTGTCGCTACCCCGGAGACCAGGAACAGCAACGACAGCCGCCATGGGGAGCTCAGCATCATCAGCGGCTCCAGCGTGGTGCTGGCGTATGGGCTTTTCACGTGCCAGCTCCAGGTCACGTAGTACATGCCGACGTGGTAAAGCACCAGCACGCCGAAGGCGCAGACACGGACCCAGTCCAGATCATAACGGCGGTGCATGCCCAGCTCCGATGGAAAGAGCCCCTACCCTGCTACGCGCTGCACAGGGGAAACAGCGCGGAGGGCCAGGCCGCGGGGGTTCTGGGACGAATTGACTGCGGAAAGTGACGAAGCGAAATGGTCGTCACGGCGGGTGCCACCTACACTGGCACCATGACATCCCCAGCATCGATGCCCTACGAACGTTACCTGCCCTGGCGGCGCTGGTGTGAGGCCGGTTTCTGGCTGCTGCTTATCGGCGCGAATCTGGTAGGCAACAGCATCACCACGCTGATCGAGCTGCGCCGGTCCGACCCTGCGGCCGAGGTCTGGCAGCCTGTGGTCTGGGAAGCCAGCAGTGCCTTGATGTGGCTGCTGCTGATTCCGGTGCTGGTGGTGTACACGCGCCGGTTACCCCTGCATTGGGACACCTGGCGGCGGTGGGCACTGGCCTTTGTGCCCTTGAGCCTCGCCGTCTGCCTGGTGCACGTGGCCGGCATGGTCACGCTGCGTGTACTGGCTTACCAGGTGATGGGGATGGAGTACACCTTCGGCCCTTGGCCGCGCGAACTGGCCTACGAGTACCTGAAGGACGTGCGCAGCGTGGCCACGATCATCCTCTTGATTGAGGGTTATCGTTTCCTGCTGCGGCGCTGGCAGGGCGAGGCGAGCCTGCTGACCGAGCCGGATGAAGGTCCACCGATGGAGCCTGTGGAACGCCCCGGTCGCTTCGTGGTGCGCAAGCTGGGCCGCGACTTCCTGATTGCCGCTGACGACATCGAGTGGGCGCAGGCAGCCGGGAACTATGTGAACCTGCGGGTGCGCGGGCATGACTACCCGCTGCGCAGCACCTTGGTCAGTTTTGAGACCCTGCTCGATCCCAGGCGATTCCAGCGCATCCATCGCAGCTATCTGGTGGCCCTGGACCACATCGCTTCGCTGGAACCCCTCGATACCGGCGATGCCCGTGTGCACCTGCGCGACGGCACTACCCTGCCCTGCAGCCGGCGCTACCGGCAGGAGTTGAGGGAGCGTGCAGGGCTGGGGGTCAGTTCAGCAGCGACCGCAGGATAAGCACGCCTGCAACCAGAAGTGCAGCCCAGAACAACAAACCCACCACGGCGCACGCCGTTTCGGACGGTTCCTTGTTCGGCCGCAGCGTCACCAGCACGATATGACCGGTGCCTTTGATGATGGCCTCGAAAAAGATGTCTACGAGGACGTAGATCACGAAGCGTAACAGGCCGCCGAGCAGGCTTCCTGCGATGTCGTCCAATGGCATTCGTGCTCCTTAATCCGAGGAGCGCTGGTCAAGCAACCACGCCAGCACTTCCTGATGCAAGGCTTCGACCTCGCGGGGCTCCCTTCCGCCGCCCAGGCTGTGCCGCATGCCGGTGACCTCGCGGTAGCGAAATTCCACGCCGGAGTTCTGCATGCGCTCGGCCAGCTTGCGTGCGGACACCACCGGCACCGAGCCATCCCGCTCGCCATGCACCACCAGCAGCGGAGCTGCGAGGTCACGCAGGATGTTGGCTTCTACCGCATCCAAGCGACTGGCCCAGGCGGCGTAGGTGTTGGCCTCGCCCATCCAATCGCGACCTGGCACGGGCTGCGCGCGAATCTCGTCCATCTGCTTGCGCAACGACTGAAGGCATTCGGTAGTGTCGGCTGAAGTGGCGCACACCATGTCTTCCATTGATGTGGCCATGGGAGTACCGCCACCAAAGCCGACCAAGGCCACCGCTTGGGTCTGCGGGTAGTACGACGCCAGCTGTGCGCCAATCCGTCCTCCATCGGAGAATCCCCAGACCAGCAGTTCGCCGTTCCACCATTCCGCGTGGCGTCGCAGGTATTGAAGCGCCCGCAGGTGGTCTGAGACTCGCTGGTCAATGGTGTAGTGCTGCTTGAACTCTCTGCTGCAGGCGAAGTCCGGGCCAATCTCAATATCGCCGTTGGCGCTCTTCTGCGGAATGGTGGTGCCGGACTTGTCGACGATGACCGTGGCATAGGGCTTTTTCGCGCTGTCACGATGCATCAGCCACTGTGCGGTTCCATCCTCGGTAGACGGTATGCACAAGGAGCCGTCGACGTAGATCAGCAGCGGGACTTTTTCCTGGGTGGCAGGACGCTGCAGGTGAATGTCCATAAGGGAGCCATCCAGCCGTGCGATCTGCAGGTGCTCCTGTGGATCCGCATCGCCAGCGGTGGCCAGCCACGGCGTCGTGGATAGAAGCACAATGGCGCTGAAACGCGCCCAGCGAGCCAGACGTCCTTGAGCGGGCAGCACGGCTGTTTTCGTTCCATGAAGTAGTTCTGGGATGATGCCGTTATCGGCAGGGCCGGGCAAGTTGGCTCAACTCAGCGTGTCGCAAATCTCCCCACCACCCACGCAGCACCCCGCCATACCACCAGCCGGCTGACCGCCGAGATGAGCATGGGCACGCAGGCCACGATGGCGGGCAGAACCGGTCCAAACACAAAGGTCATGCCCAGCACGAAGCCGAACAGGTACTCCACGCGGTACACCGGCACTACCACGCTGGCGGCAAGGATGCCGAGCATGACGTTCGTGGCAGCCGTCTCGCCACCGGTGACGAAGGCCATCGAGAGCGCCGCGCCAGCCAGCAACGCGCCGAGGCCGCCGGCCACGGCCGGCGGCAACGCACCGGGTCTGGCCTGAACCCGCCGGGTCACGACCCAGCCCGCCAGCGCACCCAGCAACGGCAGGACCACCAGTCCCCAAGCGTTGGAGATGGCGGGAAGCGTCGCGTCGTTGAGCAGATGGTGGCGCTGGATGCCGCCGTGGGTGTGCGCCCAGCCCAGCTGTGCCAGTACTGCGAGCATGGCCAGGACCACGGCGCACGGCAGTAACCAGGTGAGTTTCTTCGTGGCCATCATCAAGTCCTTTGGTAATGGGGGTTGTTCCATTCCATGATGGCCAGCGCGCGCACCGCGCTGCAATGTGAAAGGCGGCACCGTGACCAATGGCGGCCTACGGTGCCCGGGGTCAGATCTCCCGCAGCACCGGGTAGGTGCATGGCATGGGCTCAGGCATCCAGACACCAGTAAGGCGGCGACCCGATCGCTTCCAGAATGAACGCCGACACGGTCTGCACCTTGCGCGAGCGCATCTTGTTCTCGGGCGACAGCATCTGCAGGTACACCTGATCCGGCTGGGTGGAGAACTGCCACTGCGGCAGCAGCTTCACCATGTCGCCGCGCGCGAACGTTCCGTTGTCGAACATCCAGTCCGGGAACAGCACGATGCCACGTCCGGCCACGGCCGCCGCCAACAAGGCTTCCGCATTGTTGCTGCGTAGCGGGCCGGTGACATTGAGCACCTTCAGCGGTTGCTCGTCGCCCGCATTGACGTACCAGCGCTGCATGCCGAGCTGCCCCTTGTAGACCAGGCAGCGGTGCTGCAGCAGGTCCTCCGGCGTTTGAGGTGTGCCGTGTGCCGCGAGGTAGGCCGGACTGGCCACCACCTGGTGGCGGTTGGGTGAGATGACTTTGCCGATCAATCCCGAATCCACCAGCGGGCCGATGCGGATGGTGATGTCGACGCCGTCCTGCACCGGGTCGATGTAGAGGTCGGTGAGGGTGAGTTCCACCACCAGCGCCGGGTGCTGCTCCTGCAGGTCGGCAATGATCGGGGCGATATGCCGGCGGCCCAACGACTCGGGTGCGTTGATGCGGATCAGCCCGCTGATGCCGGCATCCTTGCCCTCTACCTGCTCGGCCGCCTGGTCCAGTATCTCCAGCGCATCGCGCACCTGATGATGGAAAAGCTCGCCAGCCTCGGTCAGACGCACCGCGCGGGTGCTGCGGTAAAGCAGCTGCTTGCCCAGCTCTTTCTCCAGCGCGGCAATGAAACGCGATACCGACGAGGCTGGAACACTGTATTGCCGGGCGGCGGCGAGGAAGCTGCCGGTGGCGGCAACGGTCAGAAAGTAGCGGAGAGCCTTGAGCTGCATGGGCGGCGGGGCACCGGTTGCCAAATTGCGATTCCAGCAATAGTGATTTGCCGGGCGACGTGATTGTAGCCCGTTTCGCAAGCCCCTAGCTTGATGGGCAGCGCGCAGCCCCCTGCGCCCCTTCCCTACCGCAGGACACCCTGATGAGCCGTTTGTTTGAACCCTTTGACCTGGCCGGCACCCCGCTGAAAAACCGCGTGGTGATGGCCCCGCTGACCCGCGCGCGCGCCCCGCATGACGCCGCTGACGAGCGCACCGCCCTCTATTACAGCCAGCGTGCCAGCGCCGGTCTGATCGTGAGCGAGGGCACCCCGATCTCACGCGAGGGCCAGGGCTACCTGTTCAATCCGGGCATTTTCGCTCCGGAGCAGATTGCCGGCTGGCGGCTCACCACCAACTCGGTGCGCGCCAACGGCGGGCGTATGTTCGCCCAGCTGTGGCACGTGGGCCGCGTGTCCCACCCCAGCATCCAATTCGACAACCAGCAGCCGGTCAGCGCCAGCTCCCGGCAGGCAGTGGGCGCACAGGCGTTCGGCTACAACCCGCAGGGCGAAGCGGCGCTGATTGAAACCCCGGCACCGCGCCAGCTGGAAACCGCCGAGATTCCGCGCATCGTGGAAGCCTTCGCACAGGCCGCCGCCAACGCCATCGAGGCCGGCTTTGACGGCGTGGAAATCCACGGCGCCAACGGCTACCTGCACGAGCAGTTCCTCAACCCGCTGGTGAATGACCGCAGCGACGCCTACTCCGCTGCAACGCTGGAGAACCGCCTGCGCTTCACCCTGGAGGTGATTGATGCGGTGGTGGCGCGCATTGGTGCCAAGCGCACCGCGATCCGCCTGTCGCCGTATGGCCAGCTGTTCGATATGCCGCTCTATCCGGAGATTGGTGCCACCTACACCGCCTTGGTTCGCGAGATCGGCAAGCGCGAGCTGGCGTACGTGCACCTGATGGACCAGTCCGGTTACAAGATGGGCGACCGGCCGGCAGATGGCAGCGGCGAGGGTGGTTTCGAAGGCCTGCTGCACAGCCTGAAGCCGCACCTGCCGAAGACCGCGCTGATTCTGGCCGGTGGCATGACCCGCGAGCGTGCCGAGCAATTGATCGATGCAGGCGTGATCGACCTGGCCGCGTTTGGTGCCAGCTTCATCAGCAACCCGGACCTGGTGGCACGGTTGAAGAACGGCTGGCCGCTGGCCGCGCCGAAGCGCGAGTCGTTCTATGGCGGTGGCGCGGAAGGGTATATCGATTATCCGGCTTACGCTGAGGCGTGACATCGGACCTCGCACCGCCTGGCTTCCGGGCGGTGCGTGTTCTTCCCGAAACCTGTGATAACGTCCGCCACAACCCCGGGCCGTTCGGCCTGGCCCCACGGATGAAGGGAGCAGGGCAATGGAAGACGGCGTCAATCGGTACCGGCCTCAACCGCTGAGAAAGCGTGACCCCCACCACGACGCCGTGATGGCGCGTGACCTGGAAACCATCAACACCGGAATCCGGCGCGAGCTCGGGTTATTACCCCACGGAGGCTTACCTGTGGTTGCCAAGCGCAAGCCCGTGCTTCCGACCCCGGATACCCCCGTCCTGGCTGCAGCAGAAAGCGATTGATCCGAGCCAACTTGCGGCACTTCCTGCTGGTGATGGTGGTGGCGGGTTGTCGCTCGCTACCGCTTGGCAGGAAGCACCGCTGTAGTGGTTCCGTGGATCGTGTAGTTGAGAACCACATACACAGTGCCGCTGGACGAATGAAAGTCCTCCAGCGCCTCTGATTCATTATAGAAGCGGGTAAGCCGCGGCCTTTCGCTCTCCGGCGCGTCCCGCACCTGCATTTCGAAGGCTGCGGGCTTATCAGGCGTCAGGGTGTATCGAACCATGACGCCGAAGTCGGCCTTGCTGTCAGCAAACGCACGCGCGGCAATCGGCTTTATTGCGGCATGAAGTCGCATGAGCTCTTCGTGCGGCATATTGTGGCCACAGCGATCTTCCGGGCTCATGAACTGAAAGTTGGCGAGTTCAATGTTCGGTGCAGGCGTACCCTGAGGACTGGGCAGGTACACTCCCATTGCCTCACCACAGAGCATTTCAGCCGAATCAGGCGCGGCCTTGGCAACGGGAGCTGCGACCAGCGCTGTCAGGAGCGCGAGGGACTTCATCTGGGCGGCGATTCGCATATCCCTGTTCTGTTTATGTCCAAGTTGATTATATTAGCGCGCGGGCTTCACGCTGCCCTGTGCGTTTCATATGATGCGCCCTGCACAGGCCGCACCGGCGTGCAGACTGCAGGCTTCCACTTCATGTCCCCCACGCGCGCCCTGGCTTGCCTCATCTGCGTATGCCTGCTGTTGCTGGCCATGCCCGCCTTTGCGCTGGATCCGCAGCGTTCGGTGACCCAGTTCCACCACACCGCGTGGACGGTCAACGAGGGTGCGCCGGGGCAGGTCACCGCGCTGGCGCAGACGCCCGATGGCTACCTGTGGCTGGGAACCGAGATCGGGCTTTACCGGTTCGACGGCGATCGTTTTACCCGCTTCGTCCCACCCGACGCCAGTGCATTTCCCGCGACCAGCGTGTCCACGCTGTACACGTCCCGCAGCGGGCAGTTGTGGGTGGGGTTCCGCTACGGCGGCATCAGCCTGATCGAAGACGGCAACCTGCGGCATTTCTCCGTGCCGCACGGCCTGCCCACCAGCACCGTCTACCGCATGGCCGAGGACGCCGACGGTCGCCTGTGGGCCGCTACGTTCACCGGCCCTTTTTACTTTGACGGACAGCGCTGGAACCGGCCGGCCGCGTCGATGGCTTACCCCGGGCAGCAGGCCCGCACTGTGTTCACTGATCGCGACGGGACGCTGTGGATCGCCACCGGGAACGGCATGGTGGTGCTCCGCAGAGGTTCCAGCGCTTTCGTTGCGGTGCCCGGCAAGGTCGGGCGCGTCAGCCAGATTGCGCAGGCCCCGGATGGCACGATCTGGGTCGCCGAGGCAGACGGAGGTATCCGCCCGCTTTCCGGGACGGGGGAAGACGCACCATCGGCGGGTCTGCTGTTCGACCGCGATGGCGTGCTGTGGGCAAGCACGCTGGGGGCCGGGCTGCTGCGATTTGGTAATCGCGATGCGATGCAGCACCCCGAGCGCTTCCAGCGCTCCGATGGCCTCAGCTCCGACTACTTGCAGCCGCTGCTGGAAGACCGCGAGGGCAATCTATGGGTGGGCAGCAGCCGCGGCCTGGATCGGTTCCGCCATGCCAATCTGGCCGCGGTGCCGATGCCGGAGGGTTCACAGGACTTCGCCATCGCCGCCGACGGCGACCGTCTGCTGGTGGGAACCCGCAACCAACCACTGCAGCGGGTTACCGCCACGACGCGCGAGCCGCTTGCCCTGTCGTCCGTGATCACCGCGATCCAGCGTGACCGCTCCGGCGGCCTATGGCTGGCCGGACCCGATGGCGTCTGGAAAGCCGAGGGCACGCAGTTCCGCAGGATCACCGACCTGCCCGTTCCTACACGCTCCGGCGTACAGGCGATGGCCATCACCGGCGACGGGGCCCTTTGGCTGTCGTTGAATACGCCGGGCCTGCATCGCTATCAGCACGGGCGCTGGACACAGGTGCAGGACCGCGCCGGCCTGCCGGCGGGCGACTCGCCGCTGGTGATGCAGGTCGACGCCCGCAACCGGCTGTGGCTGGGGTTTGCGCGTGGCGGCGTGGTGGTGATGGAAGGCGACCGCTTTCGGGCACCGTGGTCCGGGGAAGCACCGCGGGTGGGCAACGTAACGGCGCTGCACGAAGACGGCCAGGCCATGTGGATGGGCGGCGAGCGCGGTCTGGCGCGGATTGAAGGTGGCCGGGTGCGCAACGTGGTGCCCGCTGTCCTGGAGGACTTCCGGGGCATCAGTGGCATTGTCTCCGATGCGGCCGGGGACCTCTGGCTCAATGGGGCCCGTGGCGTGCTGCATGTTCGTGCGGCAGATGTGCCTGCGCTGTTTGGCGGAATGGATCGGCCGCGCTACGAGACGTTCAATGCACTGGACGGACTGCCGGGCGTCGCCGCCCAGTTCCGGCCCTTGCCTACCGCAGCCCGTTCCGATGACGGCAGGTTGTGGTTCGCCACTACCAGCGGACTGGTCTCGGTCAACCCTCGCAGAATCGCCCGCAATCGGATTCCGCCACCGGTAGAGATCCTCTCACTGGAGGCAGATGGCACTGCGCTGCCGTTCGACCAGGGCAAGGTTGAACTGGCCGCCGACACGCGCAACCTGCGCATCGGCTTCACCGCGCTGAGTCTTTCCATTCCCGAACGGGTGCGGTTCCGCTATCGGCTTGATGGTTTCGACGACCGCTGGATCGAAACATCGGAACGTTCCGCGCTCTACAACGCCCCGGGCCATGGCCGTTACGTATTCCGCGTCATGGCCAGCAACAACGACGGCGTGTGGAACGAAACCGGCGACAGCCTGGTGATCTCCATCGCACCGAACTACTGGGAAACCGGGTGGTTCAAAGCACTGTGCGTGATTGTGTTCGCGGGCCTGCTTTGGTTGTTGTACCTCCTCAGGCTGAGGCAGGTGGGTGCCCGCATCCGCGCCCGGCTGGATGAGCGCCATCGCGAGCGCGAGCGCATTGCGCGTGAGCTGCACGACACGCTGCTGCAGAGCACCCAGGGC
Source organism: Stenotrophomonas sp. (assembly GCF_032103445.1). Taxonomy (GTDB): domain Bacteria; phylum Pseudomonadota; class Gammaproteobacteria; order Xanthomonadales; family Xanthomonadaceae; genus Stenotrophomonas. Next base: position 6,737 of record NZ_DAMDFR010000002.1, on the reverse strand, counting down.
CTGATTCTGCGGCTGGACGCGTCGAGCCGGAAACTGGCTGGTGACGACCCGGTCAGGGCCGAACTGGAGTCCGCGATCAACACCGCAGAGCGCGTGGCCGCCGAAGGCCGGGAGCGCGTCCGCGGACTGCGGCGGCATTCCGGTGAGTCACGCGACCTTGGGGCGGCGTTGCTGGGCGTGCAGGAAGAAGCCGGACGGGAAATGCCTGCCGTGCACCTGGTGGTGGAAGGCGCACCCCGCGCGATTCAACTGCGTGTCTGGGAGGAGGCCTACATGATCGGCCGCGAGGCCCTGCTCAATGCATTCCAGCACGCGGAGGCGACGTCGGTTGAGATCCGGATCCGATACTCGCGGCACGCGTTCGCACTGCGGATCCGCGACGATGGCGTTGGCTTCCAGCCGGAGGCCCTCGCTGGTGTCGGGCACTGGGGCGTGGCGGGCATGCGCGAGCGCGCCGCGCGCGTTGGCGGCACATTGAAGGTGCGTTCCGCACCGTCCCGTCAGGGTACGGAGATCCTTCTGCAGATCCGCGGCTCACTCGCTTGGGAGATGGCCGGGTTCAAGGGCGGTACCCGCAGGCACCTGCGCAGGTTGTTGAAACGGTTCTGGTAGGAGGGGCAATCCAGCACCCTCAACATTGCGCCAAGCTGGCTCGCGCCGACCATTGCTTAGGCAGAGTCGGTAGCCTTCATTCGTCGTACCATCCCACATTGAACGGCACGTCACCCATTGGCACCCAGTGGACAAAATTTGGCAACTGCAGGGTCTGCACGAACTGGCTGGCAACCTGTGCCGCGACCTGCGGCGTGACCATACATGCCAGCGGAATGCGGAACGGGTCACCGCCTAGTTCCGAGACAACGTGTTCCTGTCGGCCGCTTCGGTCGTAGATGACACACCGGTCATCCAGGTACGTCTCTATGAAGAAGCTGTCCTTGACCGGACACGTGAATGACATCACAGGCATGGAGCCAATGGATAACACTGCTTGACCATTTCCCCCGCGCTCCCAGTAGCTCGCATCAGAGTGCAGGATGATGTCTGCAATCTGTTGGGCAGTTGGTGACGCGATCTGCGTTGATCCATCGGGAGATTCAAAGTGGAGTTTCGTCATTCCAGGTAGACTCGCCAGGGACTGTACATGTTGGATTCGTCGCGTTCTTACTTTACATGAGACGGCGGTTGATCATGAGATGGATCACCTGACGGGCACTGAGTGCTCCAAAGTATCTGGCAGTAGTTCAGGGTGCCTAACCGATCGAGTTTCCCGCCTGTAGCACCAGATCATCAGCCACTGCCAGGAAGCGCGACTGGCTGTCGCAATCCAAGAAGACTTCCTCGCAGATAGCGCACTGCTCGCCACGCAAGTTCGACACGCCCACGGTGCGCGTGCCGCTGGCCAGAGGCAAGGTTCCGTTGAACACAGTCATCACGCCGGGCGCGCCACACGCGGGGCACTGACCTGGTGCAAGGCTTGGTAGTTCGTGTTCGGCCATGGTCACAGTTTCTTGAACGAGATTTCGAATTTAGGCAAGTCTTGGGTTGCTGAAGCCACCGCGGGCAGTCTTCATCTCCAAGTTAGATCTCGGGACGGGAAGCATCGCTAGGCAGAAGCGACAAGAGTTCCCTGAACACCCGCTTCATTCATGTACTGGTCAGTTCAATATTCAGGGTCGATTGCGTCATCAAACGGATAATTAACACCTGTCGACCCCCCGCTCTCTCCCCTCCCCCGAGCGGTGTGGTCGGCAAAACCAAAAATAAAAAAGGTGTTTCCCGATTATGAAGACCTCTCTGCTTGCCCTGGGCCTGATGGCCGCGCTGCCGTTCGCCGCTTCTGCCGCTGATGGCCTGTCGTACAACTACGTGGAAGGCGGTTACGTGAACACCGACGCCAAGGGTGGCGATGCGGATGGCTGGGGCGTTAAGGGCTCCGTGGCAGTGCATCCGAACTTCCACATCTTTGGTGACTACAACGCGCAGGAAACCAAGCGCGGCAACGCCGACGTTGACCAGTGGCGCATCGGTGCCGGCTACAACTACGGCATCGCCCCGACCACCGACCTGGTGGCCCGCGTGGCGTACCAGAAGTTCGACCCGAAGCACGGGCTGGACTTCAACGGCTACAGCACCGAAGTGGGCGTGCGTACGGCGTTCACCCCGAACTTTGAAGGCTACGCCATGGCCGGCTACGAGGATTACACCAAGAAGCACGGCATCAACCCGGAAGGCGAGTTCTATGGCCGCGTGGGTGCCCAGGCCAAGTTCACCCCGAACTGGGGCCTGAGCGGTGAAGTGAAGCTGGCCAAGGGCGGCGACAAGGAGTATTTCGTTGGGCCGCGCTTCACGTGGTAAGTGTTGAAATATAGATGCAGTACGTTGTTGTGTGACGTGTGACCTCTCTCCCACGCGTCATGGAAAGCCCGGCTCCCTAGCCGGGCTTTCTTTTTTAGAGCAGCCGGGCAAGCCCGGCTCTACTTCAGGTCGGCGATCGGGCCGAGGATGGCGGGCTCGAATGCTTGAACGCGGCTGCTCACGATGTGAGATCGCGTTGACACGCATGGCGTGTCACTACCGGAAAGCAGCTTCGTAGTCCTGCCCTCCATGGAACACGCCGATAATGGAGAGGACGCGCTGATCGGCGTTCACTACGAAGGCGATGATCGTTCGATGTCTGAAGTTCGTCAGGCGTAGACCTGGGAACAGGTCACCACGCTGATTGCCCCGCATCGGGAACAGAGCAAGGCTTTCGAAGAACTCGAACAAAGCATCAATGTATTGACCGGCAGCCAATGGCGAGCCGGCTGAAGCGATGTAGTCTTCCAACGCATCCAGTTGATCCAATGCCCGCGGGGCGAACTGGATGCGGAATGTCATTCGTGGTCAGATCTGGATCGCGCACGCCGCTTTGAAGCGACCCGATTCCGTGCGTCCTCAAGGGGCACCGCCGAACTTGGATCGGTTGCCAACGCCTGGGCAGCTGGCACCACCTGATCACGCAGCCATGCTTCCATGGCTCGGTCTCTTGCGAGAAGCGCTCGCAGTCCATCACGTATGACTTCGCTTTCCGTGGCGTACTCGCCCGTCGCGACCTTGGCTCTGACCGCATCAGCCATTTCATTCGGCAAAGTAATGCTGAACTGTTGAGTGGATCGCATGGGACCGACCTTAACCGGAGTAGGATTAAATCCTACTCTCTCAACGGTCGCTCTCAAAGCTGGCAACTCGATCAGTTCAGGAATGTGCATTCCCGCAGTTTGCGTGCCGATGCGAGCGCGCGCCTTACAAGATGTTGCAGATTGATTCGAGCGCATCACCAGTACAAACGAAAACCCCGGTTTGCACCGGGGTTTTTGTCTGGATCATTTGAACAGCGTGTCCGGATATTCCGGCTTCTGTTCGCGGGCCAGCAATGCCTGCAATCCTTCCGCCGGGGTCTGCTCACCGTGCAGCACGGCGCGTACCCCGTCGGAGATCGGCAGGTCGATGCCGTGGCGACGGGCCTGGCGCATGACTTCATCGGCGGTCTGCACCGATTCCACCACCTGGCCGATTTCGCGGATGGCGTCCTGCAGCGTCTGGCCACGGCCCAGTGCCAGGCCCAGGCGGCGGTTACGCGAGAGGTCGCCGGTGCAGGTGAGCACCAGGTCGCCCAGGCCAGCCAGACCCATCAGGGTTTCCGGCTTGGCACCAATGGCAGCGGCCAGCCGCAGCATTTCATTCAAACCACGCGTGATCAGGCCAGCACGGGCATTCAGGCCCAACTGCATGCCGTCGGCCACGCCGGTGGCCACGGCCAGCACGTTCTTCATCGCACCGCCCAGCTCGGCACCGACCATGTCGTCACCGGTGTAGGCGCGGAAGGCGGGGCCATGCATGGCTTCAGCCACCTGCTGGGCGAACTCCACATCGTCACCGTGCACGGTGATCGCGGTGGGCAGGCCCTGGGTGACTTCCTTGGCAAACGACGGACCGGTGACCACGGCCAGCGGCACGTCCGGGCCCAGCACTTCGCGCGCGACCTCGTGCAGGAAGCGACCGGAACCGGGTTCGAAGCCCTTGGTGGCCCAGGCCACGCCGGCACCGGCGGGCCGCAGCGGAGCCAGCGCGCGCACGGTTTCACCGAAGGCGTGCGAAGGCACCACGACCAAAATCCAGGTGGCGTCCTTGACCGCCGACGCGAGGTCGGTGGTGGCGCGCAGCGATTCCGGCAGCGGAATGCCCGGCAGATAACGAGTGTTCTCGTGGCGCTGGTCGATGGCCTCGACCATGGCCGCATCGCGGCCCCACAGCACGGTGTTGCAGCCGTGGCGAGCCAGCAGGCTCGCCAGGGCGGTGCCCCAGGAGCCCGCACCAAGAACGGCGACTTTGTCTGCGTTCTGAGTCATCGAAACGCCGATCAGGCGTTACCGGCCGGCTCGGAATCGGCCAGCGAGGTGCCGCCCTCTTCCTGACGCTGACGCAGGGTTTCGGCGTACAGGCCTTCGAAGTTGATCGGCTGCAGGAAGAACGGCGGGAAGCCGCCGGCCTGGATCAGCTCGCTCACCAGCGAACGCACGTACGGGAACAGGATGTTCGGGCACTGGGTGCCAAGCAGCACGTCGATGGCCTGCGGTTCCAGACCGATCAGACCGAATACGCCGGCCTGCTGCACTTCGGCCACATAGGCGGTCTTGTCGCCGGCCTTGCAGGTCAGGGTGACAGCCAGGACCACTTCGAAGGCGGTTTCGCCCAGGCGCTGCACGCGCTGGTTCAGGTTCAGCTGCAGTTCCGGCTGCACGGCTTCATTGAAGACGCCCGGGGCATTCGGCGATTCGAAGGAAACGTCCTTGACGTAGATCTTCTCAACGGTGAAGGCGGGACCGGTGGCGGCGTCGGCCGGCGCAATGGCGCCGTTGGTGTTCTCTTCGGACATTTCCTGATGCTCCAGAATGAATGCAGTAATGAATACAGTAGAAACCGATTGTTACATGCCCTGCTATGCGGGCGTGTGGCACCGCGCACAAGGTGCGCGATGCGAATCGGGGAAAATCAGTTGCGGCCCTTGACCAGCGGCAGCTCGGCCTGCTGCCAGGACGGAATGCCGCCCTCGAGCACGCTCACGTTTTCGAAACCGGCCTTTTTCAGGGCCTTGGCCGCCGTTTCCGACGCCGTGCCGCTGCGGCACACCAGCACCACCGGGCTCTGCTTGGCGTTGACCACCAGCTTGTGCTCCGGGCCGAACTGGCTGGGCTGCACGTTGCGGCTGCCGGCAATGTGGCCCTTTTCGAAGTCCGACGAGGACGACAGATCGACCACCACGGTGCCACCAGCATTGATCAGCTGGGTCAGCTCAGCCGGCTTCAGCCCGCGGTAGCCACGGGTCATGCGGCGGATTTCGGTGACGATGATGGCCACGGTCAGGCCGACAAAAGCCGCCGACAGCATCGGGTTTCGGCCGGCAAAGGCCAGCAACTCTTCGTAATTCACTCAGATCACGGGTCAATTAAGCGGGGGCCGATTGTCGCACATGCGGGCGAATCGGCGTCCAGCGGGGGTTTGAGGGGGTATCAGCGGCTCTGCCAGAGGTCGGGCAGGCCGTTGGCCTGCAGCCAGCGCTTGGCTTCGGCGTCCCAGCGCCAGATCTCGTTCACCCGGACCACGCGTTCGGCCTGGGTGTTGTTGTTGATCACCCGGACCTCGGCACTGCGGCCAACGCGGCCACCCGGCATGGGCATGTTGTCGCTGCCGCGGTAGCCGGCAATCTTCACCTGTTCGAAGCGGCTGCGCTCCAGGTCGGTGATCGGGTGCTGTTCGGCGTATTCCGGGTCCAGGTAGGGAATCAGATCATCCAGATTGCCCCAGCGCAGGGTGGAGTCGTACTTCACCTGGGTTTCTTCCAGCTGCTTGCGCATCTTCTTGGTGACTTTCTGGCCGTCGTCGGCGAAGGCCGACACGCTGGTCAGCGCGAACAGGGCCAGCAACAGGATCTGGAAGGTACGACGCATGCGAATTCCCCAATAGGCAAGGTGCCCATCCTACCTTCTTGCGAAGGCCACGTAGCGGCCGCTCAGTTCAGCGGCAGGCTTGCCGGCTTCGCCAGGCTGGCGGGCCAGCACCTCGATGCGGGCCTTGCCGCGCTGGGCAAAGGTGGCCAGAAACGTGTCCCAGTCGGCCTCGTCGACCGCCTGGGCCTGGGCCGACAGGTCGCCATAGACCGGGGCCAGGTAGCGCACGTGGCTGTCGGCCACATAAACGTCGGCGTCGAAGCCGGCCAGGCGAAGGCGCAGGGTGACCAGGGCCCAGCCAGCGAGGGTCAGCGCCGAGGCCAGGCTGCCGCCGAAGGCATTGCCCTTGTCGTTGACGTTGGCGGCCAGCGGGGCGGTCAACGCCAGCTGCTGGTCCTGGTAGCCAGCCAAGCGGATCTGCATGGCCGCCACCGGCGGCATGCGGTCCAGCACCTGCTGGAGCGCGCCCAGATGGTCGGGCAGGGAAAGCGGTTCGGACATCGGTACGGCGACGTTGCAGCGAAGGACTCGCATAATGCCCGGAATGAACAGTCACGCACATGTGCCGGAATGGACCCTGGTGTCACTGCGCCCCCGTGGGCAGCATGCGGCGATGCGACGGGCCGCGCGGGCGCTGGGCGGCCAGCTGCTGGCACTGTCGCCCTGGGCCCTGCTGGCGCGCACGGACGCCGCCACCCGCAGCGCGTTGACCCAGGGTCTGCAGGCCGACCGGGTGGTGTTCACCAGCCC
>NZ_DAMDFR010000001.1:202533-224995 GCF_032103445.1 Stenotrophomonas sp. | reverse complement strand
GCCACCGCGCGGCCGGCTCGCCGCGCGAGGCCCCGGCCATGACCCCGGCCGGCACCGTCCAGCTGGACCTGCCCCGGATCACCGCGACGCTCCAACGCGGAGTCCGACGGGTCGCGGCCTTCATGTCGTTGGGCTTGAATGCCGCCCGCAGCGCCACGCCGGCGTCACTGGAGCTGGCCCCGGCCGACACCCGCTACCATTTCATCCCCACCAACTTGAGCCACGAGGCCGTCGCCCACATTGCCGACGAGTTCCAGCTGTGGATCCTGACCAACGGGGTGCGCGAACTGTGTGCGTTCCTGGAGCGCTACCTGCACGATCTCTACCTGGCCGCGGCGCTGATCAGCCTCAGTCAGGGCGGCCGCCTGCCGCCGGACGCCCCGGTGCCCACGGTCCCCACGGCGTTCGAACACACGGGGATTGGGCGCAAGCTGGAATTGCTGCGGGAGACCTTCGGTATCGATGCCCCCCATAGCGATTGCCTGTCCACCTTCTGGGATGCACGCAACTGCCTGGTCCACCGGCTGGGGCTGGTCGGCCCTAAAGATCTCGTTGGCGGACGTGAGCACCTGTTGGTGAAATGGATTGGCCTCGATCTGTGGCTGCACCCCGTGGGCGGGGAGCCCCAGCTGATGCCGCTGGATCTGGGGGAGGGTATCTTCCTCAGGGACGGCGGCGAGGTGCAGGCGCGGACCGTCGAGCGTCTCCTGACCTTCGAGCTGGGGCACCAGGTGGGCTTCACTGCCCACCAGCTATCGGAGATGCTGGTCACCGCCCTGGGGCAATGCGAGGCACTGATGCAGAGCCTGCACGCATTGGCCGCATCCAAAGGCTTGCTGGACAACCCACCACCAGCCACGTCCGCGTCATCCGACTCCGGCAGCCCCGCCCCGCGCGCCGGTACCACGATCCATGAGGGAGAGCAACGTGAGTAGTGCAGAGACCTCCTCGGCCGCCGATCACGCCGACCCGCCTCCGGGTCCTGCGCCGCCGGCGGCGCGGCGGCGGTCGCTGCTGCAGATGCCCTTCTGCGCCGACTGGCTGGCCGACGGCGCCTGGGAGCAGCTCATCGCCGACGTAGACTGGAGCAGCGATGGATGGCGCTTGGCACAGACCCTGGCGGCCATCGCGCACCAGCAGGAATCCACCGGCGACCGCACCACGGCGGCGCTGCTGCGGCTGCTTGCGTGCCTGGCGTCCATGCACCTGCAGGTGGGCGGCGATGAGCTGCTGACCCCGCGCTACATCACCCCGGAGCGCTGGAGCGCTGGACTGCGCGACATGGACGCCAACGACTGCGCCGCCGTGATGGCAATCGCCCGGACCACCCAGCTGACCTGGATCCGGGCGCGCTGTGCGGAGGTGGTGTTGGCCTCGCCTCATGCCCAAGGGCGCGAACGTCACGCGTTGGCCGCGCTTGGGGCTGACGCCTACCTGCAGCTGGTGCGCGAGGCTGAGGCGACGACCGCGGACGTGGAAATCCACACCGTCACCCACCTGCGCCGGGCCTTGGCCCTGGGCTGGCCGGCAAAGAAGAAGGATGTCGCGTTCCAGCAGCAAGTCTGGCGCTCCTTCATGGCCCTGTTCCGTCGCACTTTGCGCGGACCCTTCCCGGGCATGGCCGATGGTTACGTGACCGAGCTGCTCGACCGTCCGTCCGATCATGCGCGGGAAGCGGCCGAACTGCTGGAGACGACGGCGCGTGCGACCGCGCCAACCGAGGACATTGATAGCGAGATCCAACACCGGCTGTTCAGCCTGGCGCGGCGGTTGTGGGAGTCGGAGCGCGAACTCGCACGCGCTCGCGCCGCAGGCCGACACGCTGCGGAAGCGCTCGTTGCACGCGCCGGCAACGTCGCAAGTGCCGCCGTGAAGGCGGCCTGGCTTGCCCAGGCCATCGCCGAGCTGAGGCGCTACCACGGCGATGCCGAGCGGGTGCAGCGGCTGCAAAGCGAGCTCGCTGATGTCCGGCTGCGTATCGCCGACGAGGTGGGCGAGATCCAGCTACAGGTCGATGTCAGGCACATTCACGAATGGGCGCAAGAACACGTGGCCTCGGCCGATTACCAACTGGCTCTGCTGAAGATTGCCTTCGCGGCACTGGACCATCCGGACCCCGAACGGGAGCGCCAGCGCGCCATCGCGGAGAAGCGCGGGGAGTTCTTCGGATCCTTCTTTGGCAGCACCCACCTGGATGCGGAGGGAGCCCCCATCCGATCCCAAGGGCCCTTCGACGCAAACGACCCAGTACATGTGGAGGCGGCCGCCATCGAGCGCTTGTGCGACGAGCGCTACCCTCGCGTGCTGGCGCCATTGATCGACATCGCCCTGCGGACGCTGTCCGAGCGGTTCAGCAGCGCGTTCGATGACGTGCTTTCTCTCGTTCGGTACAGTCCGGCGACCCCGCACGGCCACGCCTGGCAGATTGCCCGCGGGCTGTACGCCGGACTACAGTTCCGCTGGATTGATGCGGCAATCAATCTCATTCCGATGGTCGAGGCCTTCGTCCGCGCCGACCTCAAGCGCCACGGCATCGACACGCGGGTCGCGAACGAGCTTGACGGGGAGAACGAGCGGTCATTGACCCTGCTGCTGGAGTTGGATGCTCAGCGCGGCATTCTGCCCGCCGGCATGAACTTCGAGTTGAAAGCCCTGATGACGCATCCCGCCGGTGCCAATCTGCGCAATCGGTATGCTCATGGCTTGATGTCGGATAGAGAGCTGAGCAGCCCTGCGGCCATGGCCGTGTGGTGGCTCATGCTACGGATCGTGCTCAGGCCATTTTGTGAGCTAGCTGAGCCCAAGCAGGCAATGGACGGCGAGGCGGGCGCCACCTAGATGAAGCGCCACAGCAAGGCCGACAATGGGTCGGCGTTCACGAGTCTTCGCTAGAGCCAGCGGCCTGCGGTCTGCTGCTGGAATATCCGCAGTGCAAGCTCATAGTTGATACAGGTCTGCCCGCTGTAGGGTGCGACCTTGACGAACAGTGCCAGTTCTTGCGGCGAGAACGACCAGCTCTCGGGGAGACGCAACTTTCGTTTAGCAGCCCCATCGGCGCTGTTGCAATCACCACAGATCAACGTATCCGGAAAGCGCCCGTCACCATGGCAATGATGCTCCGCCATGGTAATGCTGAATCCCATGCCATACGCATCGCCGAACCTGGCGCGCCACGAGGGCCCACGGATCTCCGTCCAGCGGATCAGCTGCTGCGCGGTCCGACCACAGCAGGGGCAGCGCCAGCCGCTGTCGACGGCGTCGCGGTACTTGCGCGCACAATGCATCCCAGTGAATGCCGCAATGTCATCTGCAGTCGGAATACGCGAGTACTTCGCTGATTTTGTCATTGCGATTACGCCACCATACGATCCAAGGGCAAGGGTACAACGCATCGGCACCCCCCGCGGGCGCACAGGATGATGCGAGGGCTCCGTCGTGGCGACACCGCAAATCGTGGCCTGCTTTGAGTCAAGAAGGCGCTCCCCATTCCAATAGCGTGCCCCAGCGCCTGGCTCCGGCCGCCTTGCCATCTGCCACTCGAGCTCGCGATGACTACCGGCGACTGGCGGGCTCGCGGGCTGGCGGTTGGAATTTGAGATGAAGTATAGACGCGCCGCAGGGAAGAACGAGCCCACCGCGTCCCGGCAGAGCGCATCGATGCTGTGGGAGCCACAGGATATGAGCCGGACATCCTGCGGGTCGTGGAGGAATATCAGAGCCGATCGATGCAGTAGACTGGCGCGCAGGCCCCGCCTGCACGCACATCGCCATACAGACACGGAGGACGATCATGCCCCGCTGGGACCTGACGCGTGAGCTGATTCATTTCACCCAAGGTGACACTCCGGACGCGGCCTGCAGCAGGCTGCGCAGCATCCTAGGCGACGGCTATCCACGGGGCAGCGATCACCGGATCACAGGGGGCTATCGCTGCGTCTGCTTCACCGAGGCGCCTCGGGCGGCGTTGGCGGCAGGGCTGGTCAACCGCTAGAACTACGGACGCTATGCGCCCTTCGGCCTGATCTTCGACAAACGTTGAGGGTCGGCAGGGAATCATTACGTACAGGGCCAAAAGCTGCCTAAGCGACTGAATTTCAAGGTTGATTGCTCGTCTCTCGATCAGGTTCTCCCCATCTATGGGGTCTGTTCAAGCACCTTGGCTGTGTAGCTCAGCGGCGCCACTTCCCTTTCAAGATCCAGGTGGTAGTCGCCGAAGCGATTGATGTGGCTGGTCCGATAAGGCGACAGGCCGGCCAGGATCTCGGGCGTCAGTTCAATCCCCTCCTTCCTCATCTCGGCCAAGGTCCGGCTCATGCCTTCCACGTTGTGGAGGATGATCATGTTGGCCACCAGCTGGCTGTACTTGATGATCTTGCGCTGCTCGTGTTGGACGTTCTCAGCAATGATCCCCTGGCTGCCAAAGAACACCCATTTCACGAAGCCGTTGTATTCCTCGCTCTTGTTGGTGGCAGCATGGATCGTTTTGCGGATCTCATTGTCATCAATGTAGCGCAGCAAGAACAGCGTTCGAACGGCCTTGCCAAGTTCCCGGAAGGCGAAGTACAGCTTGTTCTTCCGGCTGTAGGTGCCCAGCCGGCGCAGGATCGAGGACGCGGTGATCTTGCCCAATCGGATTGAGATCACCACCCGCAGCATGTCGTGGAGATGGGTGGCGATCAGTCGCCAGTCGATGCTGTCCCCGAACAGTGCCTGGATGTTCTTATAAGCCCTACCCGGTTCGGGCCGAAAGAATGTCAGGTCCTTGATGTTCCGGATCCGGGGCATCAGCTGGATGCCCAGCATGTGGGCCAGGCCGAAGACCGGATAGCTTTGGGCCTGCGTGTCGCCATGGACGATCTCAGGCTGGATGTCGGAAGTGTTGGCCAACAGACCGTCGAGGATGTAGATGCCCTCGTGCACGCCACAGGGAATGAAGTGGCTGAACAGCGCTACGTATTTGTCGGACACGTGGTAGTAGCCGATGCCACCGTAGCCGCCGTAGCGGATGTGATACTCCGACAGCAGGTTGTCCTCGTAGACGCTCCACTTCGTGCCATCAGCTGATGCGCTCTTGCCGCTGCCCCAATAGCCAGGCAGGTCGAATTTGTTGTAGGTATTGATGACCTCCACGATGGCCTTCTCAAGCACATCCTCGGTCACGTATTTCAGGTTGAGCCAAGCGACTTGGCGCCGGCTGAAGCCCTTGATCGACCGCGCCGTCTGCGTCGGCCCCAGGTTGCAGCCATAGCAGAATGGCGTGGTGATCACACGTCGGGGCAGATCTTCGACCTGGCTCTCGGTGCCGGCGATCGGGCGGAAGAAACGGTGCAGATCCAGCCATTGGCTGGCATCGATCAGGACATCGACGATGCTGGATTCTGGAAGCCGTTCGGCGATGAGGCGATCCACCGTGGTAATCGCGCTGGAGACTTCGGCGCGTTGCCCCTTCCGCAGCACCAGGCGCCCATCCAGGATGTCCGCATGTACGTTCTCCGGGAAACGCGCGTCGACCTCATCGGCCAGGGAGGTCAGTTGTGCACGTAATCCCGCCACGAAAGACTCGGCGTCGGTGGGCAGGCCTGACATCTGGCCGTAGGCTTCCAGTTCCTGGGCCAAGGTGGCTTCATCGACCAGCTGCTCACGGTAGTCATCAAACCGTTCGCTGCTGGGAATGAAGAGATCTCCGGACTTCAGTTCGTCCTTGACCTGCACCAGCACGGCCAGCTCGAAGTACTTACGGTGCATCCAGCCGGCGCCGGCTGCACTGGCCCGCTTGCCGAACACGTGCTGACACCAGAGCTTGGACATCCAGTCAAAGTCCTTTTCCGGGTCCAAACCGAGGGAGGCGACCTCGATCAGCTCACGGCGCTGGTTGCGCAGCGAGAGCACCGCTGCGATCAGCGGCTCCATGCCGGCGTCGTGGCTGGTCGCCCGAAGTTTCATCAGCTCCAGCCCATTGAACAGCAGCGGCCTGACCGCGCCATAGGGCTGCAGCATGAAAGGCAGGTAGTTCTTCCCGGCGTAGGCCATATGTTCTTCGCATTCGGCCAGCAAGGTCGACACTTCCGCTTCCAGGCTGTTGTCGATGGCATCCACGCGCTGACTATCGCTGCCGTCTAGCTGATAGGCCTGCAGGATTTCCTTGAGCTGGCCGATGAGGAAGTCGGCCCGTTTGGCATGTTCGAGCTGGTAGGCCAGCAATTTCTGCTGGGCCGTGTTCTCCAGCCCGCGCACCTGCTTGATGAACAACTCGGCTGCATCATCCAGTGTCTTGGCATGCTGGGCGCGAATGAAGATGGTGGCCAGCGCATAGCGCTTGTCCGGAGCCAGTTCGGCCAGCTCGCTGGCGTCATAGGCCCGAGCCATTGCACGGAACTGCTTGAGCTTGGGCACCGGCACATCGATGGGAGGCAGCTGGTCGGCCAACTGCTGCAGCATGCGGATGTGCTGCAGGTAGAACCGAACTTCCTTGTTGGTGGGCCGGCCGGGCTCGCGCTTGAGTGATTGCCAGCCGGTGAACCTGGACCCTTCCGGTGCGCGCAGCAGTTCGTCGATGAGCGTGCGCGTGGCAGGCGTCAGCGCGTGGCTGATGCTGCGGTAGTAGCCCAGATTGACCCGCTCACGGGCGCCGATGGCGGCCAGCTCCAGAGTGCGGAAACCGGGCAGTTCGTAGCGATGGTGCACCAGCTCTTCGAGCAGGACGTTCACGATGTCCGGGATGGTGTGCTTGGTCTGGGCTGCTCCGGTGGCCACTGTGTCCAGCCAAGCCAAGCCCGATTTATCCAGGGGACGTACCCCGATGAATTGCCGAAGCTGCGGCATATGCCGGCGCTGGCTGCCGGAAGCGTCGTAGCGTTCGAGCTGGTCGGTGTCCAATACGCTCCCGAGTCGGGCGGCCTTGGCGATGTGCTTCCGGATCCGCTCGGGTACGTCGGCCAACAGCGTGAAGTAGCCCAAGCGTTGGAAGAGCTTGAGATGAATCAGTACCGCCAGCTGCGGACCCGGCTGGGTGGTCAGCTGCTTGGCGAATGCAATCTCAGCGGCGGTCGGGGTATAGATCTCCTCCAGTTCCTTGGCGGTGGGATCAGGCTTCAGTCGCGGGTAGGCGGTCTCGTGAAGGGTAGCCATTGGATCCGGAGGGTGTGAGGGGGATCAGTCCCAGTGCCGGCCGTCGTCTGTACTGAGCGACGCTTCCAGGAAGCACTGGTGCGTATCGGCCATGCGGTGCATGTCATCGAGCAACGTGGCCAGGATTTCATCCAGATCCCTTTCGGGATCGGTGGGAGCAGTCAACTGGTACTCGCTGCTGGCGGTGTTCAGGCGCACAGCCTGGAAGGGGGCCAAGCAGATCTCTTCAATTCGGCCTCGGGCCTTGGCCGCGCCGCGGCCCGTGCGGGCAAACGGGGTCAGCACCATGCGCAGGCGCAGCTGCAGGGCCGATTTGCCCTCCGGCGCCGGCAGTGCCATCGCCGGTACCGGCACGGTTGGACTGGGCAGGCTTGCTTCAATGCGGTCCCGGGCAAACGGGTCACGCCCGTCCAGGTAACGCATGGCCGACTGCACATCGCGCCAGCCCACGTACTCCATCAAGGCCTTCATGTCCCAGCCTTGGTCGTTGGCCCAGCTGGCAAAGCCGCGGCGCAACGAATGGCTGCTGTGGAGCCCCGCATCGGCAAAGCCGGCACTGGTCAGCAACTCGCGCAGCAGGCGCACCAAGCTGTTGGGATGCAGGCCTTCGGCGCTCACCTGGCCCCATTGGTTGACTGCCCGAAACACCGGCCCTTCTTGCAGGTCGGCCGCCTGCAGCCACGCCTGGGTCGCCTCCACCGGACATAACCGCGACAGCGCCGGCACCTTGTAGGTGACGCCGGCTGCCTGGCGATCACCCTTGCTGCGTGGCAAGAAGCAGGTCATCCCCTGTCCCGGCACCAGCGTGAGATGGGCCACGTCCAGACGCAGCAGTTCATCGCCACGGAATCCCCGCCAGAACCCGAGCAGCACCAGCGCTCGGTCTCGTTGATGGCGCAGCGCCGCCGGCCCATCGCCCCGGGCATGTGCCGCAGCGATCGCCGCGGCCAGCCAGTCATCGAGCTCGACCAGCCGCCGAATCTGGAGCGGCGCGGCTTGCTTGACCTGGCCCGGGTGCAGGGTCTGGATGCCTTTGAGCACCTTGCGCACCAGCGGCGATCGGGTCGGGTCGACAAAGCCGTGGTCGCGGTGCCAAGAGGCGATGGCCGCCAGACGTTGGCGGAGGGTGCTGGTCGCCAAGGTCTGCGCATAAGCGGCCAGGTACCGGGCCACGCTGTCAGGTGTCGCTGGGAGGTGGCCTTGCCATTCAACCTCGAAGTGCCGCAGCGCCGACGCATAGCTGCGCACCGTGTTCTGGCGCGTGGCCGCATCGAGGTAGCGGTCCAGTTCGGTCACTGGCGCGTGGCCTCCACCGAGGTCGTCTGGCGCAGCGTCGACAGGATGGTGCATTCCGCCCGCTGCCCGCCATGGCAACTGGCAATCACCCGTTCCAGCTCGCTGGCCATGCGCTGCAGGTCGGCCATGCGGGCGCGCACGTCGGCCAGATGGCTGCGGGCCAACCGGTCCACGTCCCCGCACGAAAGCTTCTCATCGCCGGCCAGCTGCAGCAGGCTGCGGACCTCCTCCAGGCTGAAGCCCAGGTCCCGGCCACGCGCAATGAAGCGCAGCCGCTCGATGTCGGCCGGGCCATAGACCCGGTAGCCGTTGCCCGTGCGCCCCGGGCGCGGCAGCAACCCGATCCGCTCGTAATAGCGAATCGTCTCCAAGTGGCATCCGCTGGCGTCGGCAGCCTCACTGATTTTCATTCGTAGTACGCTTGACTCCGTAGTAGCTACGGACTTTACGCTGAACCCGTATCCGCCGCCACTCCGGCCGCGGCGCTGCATGTGACGACCATGCCACTGCCCATCGCCTTGATTCGCTACTGCCTGATTGCCTTGCTGATCGGCTGGGTTCTGCCCGCTTCTGCTCAGGCGGAGCCTGCCGCAGCAGACCTGCGCCAAACCTGGCAGATGCTCGATTACATCGCGGTCGACTACCCCGGCGCGGTCCAGGCCGGTCGCGTAATTGCCCCCAACGAATACGCCGAAATGAGCGAGTTTGCCGGCTCCGTGCGCAGTCAGCTGGCAGCATTGCCCGGTGGCCAGAACCAGCAGGAGCTGACGGCCCAGGCCGACCGCCTGGTCCAGGCGGTGGCAGAGAAGGCCGACCCGGCGCAAGTGGCAACGTTGGCGCGCGGGCTCGGCACGACGCTGTTGGCCCGCTACCCGATCGGCGCTGTTCCGGCGAGCGCGCCGAAGACCTCCCAGGCCGCGTCCATCTACAGCCAGCAGTGCGCGGCCTGTCACGGCCCCACAGGTCACGGTGATGGCCCCGCCGCGCAAGCGTTAAGTCCGCCGCCGATCGCGTTCACCGATGCCACTCGCGCCGCGCAGCGAACGCCGCTGTCGTTGTACGAGGTCATTTCCCAGGGTGTGCCGGGTACCGGCATGGTCAGCTTCTCTGGGCTGTCAGAAAGTGATCGCTGGGCGTTGGCATTCTATGTGGGCAGCTTGGGGTACTCCTCGCAAGCCAAGGCTCAAGGTGAGGCGTTATGGCGCACCAGTGCCGAGGCCCATACGCACATTCCCTCGCTCGAAGCGCTGACACGCACGCGAGAGGCCGATCTTGCCACCACGATGCCCGCCGATCAGGCAAACGCGATCATCACCTACCTGCGTTCGCAGCCACAGGCAGTAAACGAAGCGGTACCAGGAGCCGATCGCTTTGCGGTGGCGCGGCAGCGACTGGCCGCCAGCCAGCGCGCTTACGCTGATGAGGACCTGGCTCAAGCCAAAGAGCTTGCGCTCTCGTCCTATCTGGATGGTGTAGAGCCGCTTGAACCCACGCTGGCCACGCGCAATCCGTCATTGCTGCGAGAGATCGAGACGGCCATGGCAGGCTACCGCGCGCAGCTGGATCAGCATGCGCCCGCGGCTGACGTTGCCGGGCAGGCAGCGCAAATTGCCCAGCTGTTTGATCGCGCGGACGTGGCGCTGCAGGACACCCGAATAGGCGCCAGCACCGCGTTTCTAGGCAGCTTTACCATCTTGGTACGCGAAGGACTGGAAGCGCTGCTGATCGTGATTGGTATCGTGGCGTTCTTGCGTAAAGCCGAGCGGTCTGATGTGTTGCCGTATGTGCATGCGGGTTGGATCTGCGCGTTGTTGGCAGGCGCAGCTACCTGGGCAGTGGCCACTTACTTTGTTGATATCAGCGGTGCGAACCGGGAAGTCACTGAGGGCGTCTCGGCCTTGTTCGCTGCCGCTGTCCTGCTCAGCGTAGGCATCTGGATGCACCAAAAGAGCCTTGCAGGGCGGTGGCAGGAGTACCTGCACGCCAAGCTGACGACTGCGCTGACACGGCGCTCGGCTGTTTTCCTGTTCATGCTGGCCTTTGTCGCGGTGTACCGCGAGGTGTTTGAGACGATCTTGTTCTACATCGCGATGTGGAGCGATCAGGCGTCCACCGCCATCCTCGCAGGCCTGGTGGCGGGAATCGCGGTGTTGGCTGCGGTGGCGTACTGGATGCTGCGCATGAGCAGGCGGCTGCCGATTGGCCGGTTCTTTTCGATCAGCTCGATTCTCATCGCGGTGATGGCGGTCATCCTGATCGGTAAAGGCGTGGCCGCGTTGCAGGAAGCGGGCTGGATCTCTCAAACACCGCTCGCGTTGCCGCGCATCGAGTGGATCGGCCTGTATCCCACCTGGCAGTCGCTGCTGGCGCAGGTATTGGTAGGCACCGCCGCCATCGTGGGGTTCCTCGCCAATGCCCGTTCCGGTGTGCGTGGACAGCCAGGCGCAAACAAGCAATGAAACAACACAGCAGAGGACCAAGACATGAGTGATTGCGGGTGCCACCACGAAGCCAAGAACAAGGAGGAGCGACGCATCCTCTGGATCGCCTTGGTCCTGAATGCAGCGATGGCCGTGATCGGCGGCATTGCCGGCTGGATTGCCCATTCCACCGGGCTGCTGGCTGACGCGCTGGACATGCTGTCTGACGCCACCGCCTATGCCATTGGCCTGGTCGCTATCGGGCGCACGGCGCGCTTCAAGGCCAACGCCGCGTGGGTCAGTGGCAGCGTGCTGCTGGTGCTGGGCGTAGGCGTGCTGGTCGAAGTCGGCCGCCGGGTGATGTACGGAGCCGAGCCGGTCAGCGGTTGGATGATCGGTACCGCTCTGGTCTCGCTGGCCGTGAACCTGAAGGTGCTCCGTATGCTCGCCCCCTTGAAGTCTGGCGAAGTGCATCTGCGAGCGACCTGGCTGTTTACCCGCGCCGATGTGGTGGCCAACGTTGGGGTGATTCTGGCCGGCCTGTTGGTGTGGTGGCTGGCCAGCCCCTACCCGGATTTCGTGATCGGCGCCCTGATCGGCCTGTATGTGATCAAGGAGGCTTTCGAGATCTTGGGTGATGCTCGCCGGGCGCGTGCCGACGCGCGCAAAACGCCTGCATGACAGCGCTTGGCCGGCTGAGCTGTGGCCTGCGCTGGCTGCTGCTGGCGCACTTGGCCGTGGGCCTTGTGACGCAGCCGGTGCTGGCAGTGGTTGGCGAGCTCCATGCTCAAACCCATCTGGCCGCGGCCGACCATGACCCGGCAGTGGCATCACCAGCTTCCGAGCGTGGCGTAGACGCCGCGCTGCACCGGCTACAGCAGCTGGTGCTGTGCTGTAGCCAGGCCGCGCCGGCTCCAGAAATAGTGTTGGCCATTGCTCATATCGGCCGGCATTGGCCGTCGGCGACAGCCCATGCGGACAGATATCGGCATGAGCACCTGCTCGCGCCGTTCCGGCCGCCGATCGCAGGGTGATGCGCGCCGGCGTGCGCCGGATCCCTGTTGGCTATCGAAAATTCTGGAGTACTTCATGCATGTGCGATTGGCGGCCCTGGCCGCGTGGCTACTGTTGAGCGCGGCGGCAACGCCGGCGACAGCAGAAGAGCTGATGACCTTGGACGACGCGTTTGCACGCGTGGCCCAAAACTACCCCGAGCTGCGCCTGGTCGATGCGCGAGCCACGGTGCTCGCTGCCGAGCGCGACCAGGCCGTGCAGCGGCCACCGTGGACGTTGGGGGCGGAGGTTGAAAATGCGCTGGGCACGGGCGCGGCCCGTGGCCTGGACAGCGCGGAGTTGACCTTGAGCCTGAGCTCGGTCCTGGAGCGCGGCGGCAAGCTCGACGCCCGCCGCACCTTGGCCCAAAGCCGGATTGATGCACTGGCCGTGCAGCGCGAGACCGGGCGGCTGGACCTGCTCGCCGAGACGGCGCAGCGCTATTTGGCCGTTGTCGGTGCCGACCGGCAACGCAGCCTGGCGAACATGGATGTCGGCCAGCGCCAGCGGACCGTCGCCGCTGCCCGGCAGCGCCTGCAGGCTGGCGCGTCTCCCGAATCGGTGATGCTCACCGCACAAGCAGCACTGGCGAGAGCAGAATTGACCCGTGATCGGGCCGAGCAGCAGCGCATTGCCGCCCGGCAGCACCTTGCTGCCCTCTGGGGCGAACGTGCTCCGAGCTTCGAGGTGGCCGCGGCGGATCCCATGACCCTGCCGGCGATCGCGTCCATGCAGTCGCTGGCCGAGGAATTGGAGCGCACTCCCGAGTTGGCGCAGTTTGCCGATGCCCGCCGGATCGCGCAGGCACGACTGCAGCTGGCGCGTTCGGCGGCCTCGCCGGACTTGTCGTGGCAGCTGGGCGTGCGCCGCCTGCAGGAGACTGACGACACCGCGCTGGTGGCCAGCCTGTCCATGCCACTGGGCAGCCGCAGCCGCGCGCAGCCGGAGATCCGCGCCGGCGAAGCCGAGCTGGAGGTTCTGACGATCGAGCGCGAGGCCAAGGGCCTGTCGCTGTATTCCACGCTGGTCGAAGCCCATGGTCGCTACACCGTGGCGCAGGCCGAGGTGGCACGGCTGCAAGGCGAGGTGCTGCCGAAGTTGGCCCGGGCTGAGCAGGCCGCCGAGCGCGCCTATCGCGCCGGCGCGATCAGCTACCTGGAATGGGCACAGCTGCAGTCCGAACGCACGGCCATGGCCCAGCAGCAGCTGGACGTGGCGCTCGATGCGCAGCGCGCCCTGATCGAAATTCAACGCCTGACCGGCCAGGCGCTTGTCGCGCCGCCGGCGGCTGCTTCCACCGGAGAGACCCCATGAATCGCTTTTCCTGGACCGCACTGGGCATGGCCCTGATGATGCTGGCCGCCTGCAACGCGTCGGCCCCCAACGAAGCGTCCGAAGGCGGCGCCGCCGCTGAGGGCGAAGAGCACGGCGAGCACGAGGAAGCGCCGCTGGAAACCAAGATTGCCGCCAAAGCTGCGCAGGCAGCGGGTATCCAGGTCGCACCGGCAGGCCCCGGTGAGATTGCTGACGAGCATGAGGTGCAAGGGCTGTTGACCCCGATTGACGGTCGCATCGCGCAGGTCACGGCACGCTTCCCCGGACCGGTCCGCTCCGTGCGTGCGGGCGTGGGTGATCAGGTACGGGCCGGCCAGGCACTGGCCACGGTAGAGAGCAACCTGAGCCTGACCACCTATACCGTCACCGCGCCGATCAGTGGCGTGGTCATGGCGCGCACGGCCGCCGTAGGCATGGCCGCCGCTGAGGGCGCGCCGCTGTTTGAGGTCGCCGACCTGTCCACGCTGTGGGTGGACCTGCACATCTTCGGCGCCGACGCCCAGCACATCGGTGCTGGCGTGCCGGTGACGGTTACCCGCTTGAGCGATGGCGTCACCGCACAGACCACCTTGGAGCGCGTCCTGCCCGGCACCGCCACCGCCAGCCAAAGCACCATTGCGCGCGGCACGGTGGCCAACACCGATGGCCTGTGGCGGCCGGGGTCGGCGGTCAAGGCGCGGGTCACCGTGGATCGCCAATCGGCAGCGTTGGTGGTGCCGATCACGGCGCTGCAGACCGCAGAAGACCAGGACGTGGTCTACGTGCAGCAGGGCGAAACCTACCACACCCGGCCGGTGAAGCTGGGGCGCCGCGACGCCGAACGCGCCGAAGTGCTGGAAGGCCTCAAGGCCGGTGAACAGGTGGTGGTGGCCCAAAGCTTCCTGATCAAGGCCGACATCGAAAAGTCCACCGTGGAAGAAGAATGAGGCCCGCCATGCTCGAACGCCTCATTGGGCTGTCCATCCGCCATCGCTGGCTGACGCTAGTGCTCACCGCTGCGCTGGTTGCGCTGGGCGTGTGGAGCTACCGTCACCTTTCCATTGACGCCACACCCGACATCACCAACGTCCAGGTCCAGATCAACACCCAGGCCCCGGGTTACTCGCCGCTGGAGGCCGAACAACGGGTTACCTTTGCCATCGAAACGGCCATGGCCGGTCTGCCCAAGCTGGACTACAGCCGCTCGCTGTCGCGCTACGGGCTTTCGCAGGTCACCGTCGTCTTCAAGGACGGCACCGACCTGTACTTTGCCCGCCAGCAGGTCGCCGAGCGCCTGCAGCAGATCGCCTCCCAGCTTCCCGAAGGGTTGGACCCGGAAATGGGGCCGATCTCCACCGGGTTGGGCGAGATCTTCATGTACACCGTGGAGGCCGAGCCCAACGCTCGCAAGCCCGACGGCACCCCGTACACGGCCACGGACCTGCGCACCCTGCAGGACTGGGTGATCCGGCCGCAGCTGCGCACCACGCCCGGCGTCACCGAGGTCAACACCATCGGCGGCTTCGAGCGGCAGATCCACATCACTCCCGATCCAGCTCAGTTGGTGGCGCTGGGCTTCACGTTGAACGACGTGGTCGCCGCGGTCATGCGCAACAACCAGAACATCGGCGCCGGCTACATCGAGCGCAACGGACAGCAGTTCCTGGTGCGCGTGCCGGGCCAGCTAGCCAATCTGGAGGCAATCGGCAACATCGTGCTGGACCGGCGCGATGGCGTGCCCATTCGGGTGCGCGACGTCGCTAGCGTGGGCGAAGGCAAGGAGCTGCGCACGGGCGCGGCCACCCAGAATGGCCACGAGGTCGTGGTCGGTACCGCCTTCATGTTGTTCGGCGCCAACAGCCGGGAAGTCTCCCAGGCGGCCGCGGCCAAGCTGGATGCCGCCAACGCCAGCCTGCCTGCCGGCGTCCATGCCAAGGCCGTCTATGACCGCACCGCGCTGGTGGATCGCACCATCGGCACGGTGTCCAAGAACCTGATCGAGGGCGCGCTGCTGGTGGTGGTGGTGCTGTTCCTGCTGCTGGGCAATGTGCGCGCCTCGTTGATCACCGCGGCGGTGATCCCGTTGGCGATGCTGTTCACCATCATCGGCATGGTGCGTGGCGGCGTGTCGGGCAACCTGATGAGCCTGGGCGCGCTGGACTTCGGCCTGATCGTGGACGGGGCGGTG
Organism: Stenotrophomonas sp.; assembly: GCF_032103445.1. Classification (GTDB taxonomy): domain Bacteria; phylum Pseudomonadota; class Gammaproteobacteria; order Xanthomonadales; family Xanthomonadaceae; genus Stenotrophomonas. The sequence continues at coordinate 209,596 of NZ_DAMDFR010000001.1, read as the reverse complement.
ATCATCATCGAGAACTGTCTGCGCCGGTTCGGCGAGGCGCAGCACGCGCTGGGCCGCCAGCTCAACGATGAAGAGCGCTATGACCTGACCGCCTCGGCCACCGCCGAGGTGATCCGTCCCAGCCTGTTTGGCCTGGGCATCATCGCCGCGGTCTACCTGCCGATCTTCGCGCTGTCCGGGGTAGAAGGAAAAATGTTCCACCCGATGGCGATCACGGTGGTGCTGGCCCTGACCGGCGCCATGGTGTTGTCGCTGACCTTCGTGCCGGCGGCGATCGCCAGCTTCCTGCGCGGCCGTGTGGCTGAGCACGACAACCGCCTGATGCGCTGGTCGCGTGCCCGTTATACGCCGCTGCTGGATTGGGCCCTGCGTCGGCGCGTGGTGGTGCTGGCCGGCGCGGCCGTGCTGGTGGTGGGCTGTGGCGTGCTGGCCACCCGCTTGGGTTCGGAGTTCGTGCCGAGCCTGGATGAGGGCGACATCACCTTGCAGCCCATGCGTATTCCCGGCACCAGCTTGGAGCAGTCGGTGGCCATGCAGGAAACGCTGGAGAAGCGCCTGGCCCAGTTCCCGGAGGTGGCCAACATCTTCTCAAAGATCGGCACCGCCGAGGTGGCCACCGATCCTATGCCGCCGTCGATGGCCGACACCTTCCTGATGCTCAAGCCCCGCGACCAGTGGCCCGACCCGCGCAAGCCCAAGGCCGAGCTGGTGGAAGAGCTGGAGGCGGCGGCCAAGGAAATCCCGGGCAGCAACTACGAGTTCACCCAGCCCATCCAGATGCGCACCAACGAGTTGATCTCCGGCGTCCGTTCGGACGTGGCGGTCAAGGTCTACGGCGACAACCTTGACCAGTTGACGCGCCTCGCCAGCCGGGTCGAGCGAGTCATGCGTAGCGTCCCCGGCGCCGAAGACGTCAAGGCCGAGCAGGTCTCCGGCCTGCCGCTGCTGACCATCACGCCAGATCCGGCGGCATTGGCACGGTATGGCCTGAACCCGGGCGATGTGCAGGAAACGGTGGCCACCGCCATTGGGGGCAGTGTTGCCGGCCAGTTGATCGAGGGCGACCGCCGCTTCGACCTGGTCGTGCGCCTGCCCGAAGCGCAGCGCCAAGACCCCGCTGTGCTGGCAGATCTGCCCATTCCGCTGCCGGCAAGCACCAGTGTCGATGAGTCCAGCCGTCTGGCCGCCGGCGCCAATGGGGGGCCTCGCACGGTGCCGCTGCGGGAAGTGGCGAAGATCCAGGTAGAGCGCGGGCCCAATCAGATCAACCGCGAGAACGGCAAGCGCCGCGTGGTGATCACCGCCAACGTGCGCGAGCGCGATCTGGGCGGGTTCGTCGGCGAGTTGCGCATACGCATCGGCCAGGATGTCGCGCTTCCAGAGGGCTACTGGATCGATTACGGCGGCACCTTCGAGCAGCTGATCTCGGCCACCCAACGCCTGGGCGTGGTCGTTCCGGTGACACTGGCGTTGATCTTCGCTCTGCTATTCATGGCCTTCGGCTCGGCCAAGGATGCGGCCATTGTGTTCAGTGGCGTGCCGCTGGCGCTGACCGGCGGTGTGCTGGCACTGGCTCTGCGCGGGATTCCGTTGTCGATCTCTGCCGGCGTGGGCTTCATCGCGCTGTCGGGCGTGGCCGTACTCAACGGGCTGGTCATGATCGCCTTCATCCGCCGTCTGCGCGAACAGGGCGATCCGCTAGACGACGCTGTGCGCGACGGCGCCCTTGGACGCCTGCGACCGGTGTTGATGACCGCCCTGGTAGCCTCGCTGGGCTTCCTACCCATGGCCTTGAATGTCGGTGCTGGCTCGGAAGTGCAGCGGCCGCTGGCCACTGTCGTCATCGGCGGCATCGTCTCATCCACCGCATTGACCTTGTTGGTGCTGCCGGTGCTCTATCGTTGGCTGCATCGCGACCGAGCTCCCCGCGCCGGTAGCACTGCTTTGGAGTCCCCATGAACGAGCTCAACCTGGAACAGGTCCGTGCGGCGATGTTTACCGACCCGGGCGTGAAAGCGGTGGACGACCTGCGCCTGGTCGCCGGTGAGCATGGCCGTGCGATCGCGGCCACCATCACGGTCGCGGCGCCCTCGGTCGACCTGGACCTGGTGCATGCTGTGATTGCCCAGGTCCTGGCCGATCAATTCGGCATCGATCAGATCATGCTGTGTTTCAACGACCCGGGCCCGGTACCGCCGCCGCCCACCGCGGCGCCGTTAAAGAAGATGTGATCGCAGCCCCTGGCTCTATGCGTCTGCGCTGGCAGGCGCATAGAGCTGATGACCCGGCAACGCGCACGCGCCGGCATACACAAAGGCCACGCTTTGCCGCGCCCGGGTGAAGGCCACGTAGTATTTCGGCGGCGCGGTGATACGCGCTGCATCGGCCGTGCGCAGGTACTGCGTCAACGGCCCGTTCGGAAAGATGAGGACCCGACTGTAGGTGCGGCCCTTGCACTGCCCAAAGTTCACCGCCGGCAGTCCGTCGCACGCCTGCCGCCGGTCATGCCGGAGCACGGTGGGGGCGAACTCCTGCATGTACGCGGCCACATCCCCTGGAGCGACGAGGTAGATGCCATCGTGTCCGGTGACCTCGCCATTGCCTGATTGGGTCCGCGGCATCTGCGGATAGAGCGTGTCAGCCATATCGCACAGGGCCTGGACGCAGCGCAGACTGGTGAGGCGGTGATCCAGCCGGCATAAGCCGTCGGCCTCCCAAATCTGAAACAGCGCTGCCAGATTCGGACCACGGTATTGGCTGTACCTTTGCGCATAGTTGGTGGCATACGTGGCTTGGCGCGTATCGCCTACCAACGTGATGGCAATCTCGCTCTTCAACAGCCGTTCGACCAGATCCAGATCAAAGCCGGCCAGATCCTGGACTTCGTCGATGTAGAGCTCGTCGTACATCGCCGCCAATCGCGCCACGACCTGGCCTTGGGTCAGCTCATCGCAGCGCACAGCGAAATCGGCCGCTCGGTCCGAATACATCCGGTTGCCCGCCAGGTAGTGGCGCGCCACCTGGGTGCGTGGGGCGCGGTTGTTGGTGACACCTTCTACGAACAGGATGGTCTCGATGCGAGGCTCAGGGCAAAGCGCAGCCTGGTACGGGCGAATGCACTGGCGCAGCAGAAAGCCATACCAGCTGTGCAAGGTGACATGCGCGGGGACCGCGCCTGCGTGGGCCTCAAACGAGCGCCGGATCTCTTCCAGGTTTTCCAGCGTGTAGGTGACAATCGCGATGCGGCGCCCAGGTCGCTCCAAGGCCTGCCGGACCAGCAACGTGGTCTTGCCCGAGCCGGCTGCCGAGAGCAGGACCCGGTTAGGTGATGGCACGCTGGACATAGTCCGGGAACCTGATCGAGTGCGGGCTATTGAAAATCGCCAAGGCCGTATCGGTCTTATGGCCCTTCATGTACTTGAGCAGCGCCACCTCATCGGCAAAGGCCTTGCCCAGCACGGTATTGAGTTCGGCCAGCGAGTTGGCTTTGATCAGCTGCTCTTCCAGCGAAGGGGCGCTCTCGTCGGAATCGTAATAGATCGCGTTGATGTGCTCGGCATAGCGCTCTTGCACAACTGCGATATCACCGTCGTTGTCGGTGATCACCTTGGCCTGAATCCTCAGTCGATCGGCAATCTGCAAGAAGCGTTTGAATGCCAACGACTTGACCGAAATGATGTCTACGCCGTGAGCCATCGGCGCCACGCCGTGATGGTCACTGTAGGCACGCTGCACGATCAGTTCGTCGGAAGGGCCTTCCACCAGGATCGCCTGCTTGGCCAGGATCAACCGCAGCGTGTCGTGGCCCGGCAGCTTCATGAAATAGTCGTGGGTATCGCTGGGCAGCTGGTCCAGCTTCATCTGGCCTTGCGCGCTGAACAGGATCACGTTGTCCACGCCCAGCTTGTTCAACACGAAGCTGCTGTGGGTGGCGATGATCACCTGCTGGGCGGTGGAGAGGGCCGCAATCTTGTCGATCAGCTGGGTCATGCTGGAATAGGACAGATGGTTCTCCGGCTCCTCGATCAGCAGCACGTGAGCCGCGCCGGCCGCGTGCATCGCCAGCTTCATCTTCACCGCGCTTTGCTCGCCCTTGCCGGCCTGGGTGAACGGGAGCTCATCCAGGTAGGGTGACAGGCTGGTTTCCCACGTTGAGCGCGGCGATGTGTCCACGCCTACCGTCAATGCCCTGTGGCTGATGTCCCCGGTGTGCTCGGTCAAGTAGGCATTGATCGCTGCCACATCCGCTTCTTCGGAAAAGCTCTGCCGCATGCGGCGGAAGCTCAGCGACAGCGAGACGCGCTGCGCAGGCGTCAGTGCCTGCTCGATGATGCCGGCGATATAGCGATCGGCACCGGACAAGGTCTTGATGCCGTGCGTGTCGATGATGGTCGAGTCGAACGGAATACTACGGGCGGTGACGCCATTGTTGGCGAAGGAGTACCAGCGCACCGTGTAGTACTCCACCGGCAGGCTGACCGCGCCCTGGTGCTGCTGCAGGTAGGCGTTGAACTCCTCGCGGTAGTCGTCGTTGAGCTCGACCAGCAGCCGGATGCCGGCGGTATCCAGACGCAGGGAGTTGTTGGTGCCGCGTAACGACGCCAGCGCGGCGTCGGCGCCCAGATAGGCTTCGATGGAGATCCGTGGCGGCGAGGCCGGCGTGCCCGTGGCAAGCGCTCCCAAGTACTCCTGCACCGTGGGCTGGTGGAACAGGTAGCGCGTGAGCTCGTAGGCAAGATTGCGCCCATGCAGCTGGCCGGTGACCACCGCGTGGATGGCCTCCAGCAGGGTGGATTTACCGACCTCGTTGTCGCCCACCACCAGGTTCATGTGGGCATTGAGGGGCAGGTCCAGATGGCGAAACGACTTGAAGTTGTCGATGACGATACGTTCGATCGGCATGCACAGTCCTTTGATGGCCAACGGGCTCGGTGGCGGAGCCTGCCTGCACCCTGGCTGGCCTCCTTTCCGCTCTGGGCCATACTACCCAGCGATCGCCGGCCCTGGGCGGTTTCGTACTGCTTGGGACGCCGGGAAGGGTCAGAATCCGCCTTACGCGGGATAATTCAATATTATCCCGTATAACTATTTTCGCCGACGAGCGGTCGTCTACCTGCTTTAATAGTATGTAATTACATGGTATGTAATACATTACGAAATAAAGTGGGGTGGCACGATGGCGCGCGCAGGACTCTATAAGAGTGACGTCCAGAAGGCGCGCGACGCGCTGCTGGCCCAAGGCAAGAAGCCGTCAGTCGACGCGGTGCGAGTGGCCTTGGGCAACACGGGCTCCAAGACCACGATCCACCGCTACTTGCGTGAACTGGAAGGAGAGGAAGGCGGCGGTCCGGCGAGGACGGTAGCCGTTAGTGATGCTTTGCAGGACTTGGTTGCGCGCTTGGCCTAGCGGCTCCAGGAGGAAGCAGAGGCCATCCTCACCCAGGAGCGTGAGCGCCATCAGGCTGAGCTCCACAGTCGGCAACAGGCGCTTTCCGGTGCCCAAGAGGAGGCTGCCGCCTTGAGCAGTCGGCTGCAGCGCACCGAAGCAAGCCTGCACCAAGAGCAAGCTGCTCACGCCCTCCTTCAACAGAATCTAGGTGACAGGATCGCGGAAATCGCCCAGTTGAACGAGCGCATCGCTGGCATGACGGTGCGGCTGGCTGATCATGAGGCGCATACGCGTTCTCTGGAGGACAAGCATGCCCATGCCCGGGAAGCGCTTGAGCACTACCGCACTTCAACCAAAGAGCAGCGTGAGCAAGAGCTTCGCCGTCACGAGCATCAGGTCCAAGAGCTGCAAGTAGCCTTACGTCAGGCCAATGAAGCCTTGGGCGCGAAGAATCAGGAGCTGTTGGTGCTGAACCGCGACAATGGTCAATGGCTGGAGCGCCACGGGCGGATTGAGCGTGAGCTTGCCCAGCTACGACAGGCCCACGAAGGCCAACACAGCGAGGTCGTGGCGTTGCGCCAGACCGCGACGGACTATTTGGCACTGCAGGAGCGCTGGAAGACTGACGCCAAGACCTTGGATACCATGCGCAACGAGCTAGCTCAAGTTCAAGACACCCTTGCGCGGGAGCGTGAGCGCCGCGAGAGCGCTGAAGCCGATGCGTTGCGTGCCAATGCACGTCTTGAAGCGCTAGAGCCTCTACTGAATCAACTGACGCCAGCACAAAATGCGGTGAAGAAAACTCGGCGCGGCCATGCGCAAGATGGGGGAGCCGACTGACGAGGCTGCTCGTTTGTCTGCTAGCGGCTGGGGTGGCGCTCACCTGTCCAGTACGCCCATTCCATAGGGACGACCCAATCTACAAACAGTTTGGCTACTGAGGACTCCGGTGCCAAATGATAGGGCTTGAACATGCCTTGCTCGGGCGAACTGGTCATCAGGTAGCGCAGGCGCTTCTGGACCTCCTGAAAGATGGCTTCCCGCACATGGGCGCTGTCGTGCACGCCAAGACGCATCGCCACCGAGGCACCTTGGCGTACCGCCGCCCAGCAGCAGTAACGCTACCGCGCGATCGGCAAGCCCCGCGGTCCGGATTGAAAGACGAACCCCACATCACGTGCCCAGCCTGGGTCGAAGTGATGTTTGAGCAATTGCTGCTCCAGAAACTGCTCGGTCTCCCAGAGTGCAAGTTCATCCCACAGCTCCAGTTTCGCGTCCGCCAAGTCTACATCGTGTGCCATATCGCCGAGTTGGTCTTCCAGCACCGGGAGCAGGTGCCTGCGCTCGTGGGTAGACCAGGCGAAAGCCCATTGCAGATCTTCGATGGGCGTGACCTCGGCATCGGGGCGGATCTGCCATCGATCCGCTGGCCAGGGAACTTGGATCAAGGCCAAGTCTCGCAGCGTGTCCAGCACCAGCAAGGTGGAGCGGCGTGTGGGCGCCACCGGTAGGCGTCGTAGCTGCGCGGCTAACAGTGCGGCTAGGAAAAGGGTGCCACGAAGGCCCAACTCCTCGATGCTGGCGACCCCAGATGGCGTCATTGACGAGGTTCCGGGCATGCGGTTTCCGGGGATGAGGGAGCGGCGTGGCTCCTGGGGGGGGGGGGGGGGGGGG
>NZ_DAMDFR010000001.1:0-202523 GCF_032103445.1 Stenotrophomonas sp. | reverse complement strand
CTCGTTCATCAGTGAGCTGGAGCATTCCAGCCAGGGTGGGGGGGGGGGGGGGGGGGGGGGGGGGGGGGGGTGGGGGGGGGGGGGGGGGGGGGGGGGGGGGCGGCGCTACCGGTGTCGCCGGTTGCCTCAAAGCTAAGAATATCTTAGTATGCAAGGCAGGGTACATCCGCCATCCTTATGGGGTCTCCATGGGGTGCGCGCGTGACTTTGTCCGTCGACTCAACACCGACCTTCGCTCGACGCCTCAAACAAGCCCGCCTGCACACGGGTTTGTCGCAGAAGGAGTTGGGCATCCGGGCCGGTCTGGATCCTCACGTGGCCAGCCCCCGAATCAACCAGTACGAGCGTGGCAAGCACGAGCCCATGCTGGAGATTGCTGAGCGGTTGGCCCAAGCGTTGGGGATCCCCGCCGCCTTCCTTTACACCGACGATGATCTGCTGGCCAAGTTGCTCCTGCGCTGGGGCTCGCTAAGCAAGCAGCAGAAGCGCGAGTTGGTGAAGCTGATCGAGGCCACGCCCGAGAAGTAAACCGAACAAGCGCTCGCCCTATGGGCAACTCTTCGCCTCAACCCGCCCTTTGGGCGCTTCTGGAGGGAGCTGCAGTGTCCGCGGCTAGTGCGACTGACAAGTCGCGACATCTCAGGCTTACTTGAGATTTTGTTCACGACCGATACACACGCGCCTTGTCTAAAGTGATATACCATGTCGCCCGTGTCAGCCTCCTCACTTCTACTGCGACTGTTCCTGATCGCCATGCTCGTGCTTAACGGCGCGTGGTCGGCGTTTGCGTCCGTCAGTATGAACCCGGTCATGGAAGAGCAGGCCAGCGAAGTGGCTGCCGCGGTGCAAGTCGACGAAGACTGCTTCGCCCATCACAGTGCTGAGCATCATCCCGATGCCACATCGATTGAAAAGGCTGGCACTGGGCATGGCGACCATGCCGGTCCCGACTGTTGCAAGTCTTCTGCGTGCCGGTGCGCCTGCGTACACGCTTGCGCGAGCGCACTTCCTGCGCGCCTGCATGTTTCGGTGCAACTGGCCTTGGGCCTGGATGTCATGCCGCTGCCCCTAGGGCATGCGGCACCTGCCTTGCCTCATCTGATCCGACCACCGATCGGCTAAGCGTCCCTAGGCGCCGCAATGGCGCCGTTGGTGTGGCTTGCATGCCTGTTTAGGCCAGCCGCCCGCTCTGTACCACCGCCCGCCGGTGGCAACACGACGCTTGGAGCATTTTCATGTCGCATGATGATTTTCGTGGTCCACGCGGTGGACCGCTGCTGCCTTCGCGGCGGCGATTTGTCCAAGGCTTGGCCTTGGGAGGCGCAGTCGCAGGATTAGGTTTCTGGCCCAAAGCCAGTTGGGCGCTCAAGGGGCCGGGACAACCCAACGTACTATCGGGCACTGAGTTTGACCTGACCATTGGCGAGACGCCGATGAACTTCACCGGCAAGACCCGCACCGCGATCACGGTCAACGGGTCCGTTCCGGCGCCGTTGCTGCGGTGGCGGGAAGGCACCACGGTCAACTTGCGCGTCTCCAATGCATTGCCCGCTAACTCCATCCATGGCGCGGACACCTCCATCCATTGGCACGGCATCATTTTGCCGGCCAACATGGACGGCGTGCCGGGTCTGAGCTTTGACGGTATCGGACGTGGTGAGACCTACCACTACCGGTTCACCCTGCATCAGGGCGGAACCTACTGGTACCACAGCCACTCAGGGTTCCAGGAACAAGCCGGGCTCTATGGCCCGATCGTCATCGACCCATTGGAGCCGGAGCCCTTCAGTTTCGATCGCGACTACGTCGTGATGCTGAGCGATTGGACAGACCTGGACCCGACGGCCCTGTTCGATCGTTTGAAGAAGATGCCGGGCCATGACAATTACTACAAGCGCACGGTCGGCGATTTTGCGCGCGATGTGAAGCGCAACGGCCTGTCGGCCACGTTGGAAGATCGCAAGATGTGGGGCGTGATGCGGATGACGCCCACGGACCTGTCCGACGTCAACGCCAACACCTACACCTACCTGATGAACGGCACGACCTCACTGGGCAACTGGACCGGTTTGTTCCGCAGTGGCGAGAAGGTGCGCCTGCGTTTCATCAATGGCTCTGCCATGACGTACTTCGATGTGCGTATTCCGGGGCTGAAGATGACCGTGGTGGCGGCAGATGGCTTGTATGTCCATCCGGTTTCCGTCGACGAGTTCCGCATCGCGGTAGCAGAAACCTTCGATGTGATCGTGGAGCCCTCCGGGCAGGACGCATTCACCATCTTTGCCCAAGACTCCGGTCGCACCGGCTACATCAGCGGCACGCTCGCTGTGCGCGAAGGATTACGCGCGCCCGTTCCGTCTGTGGATCCCCGGCCGCTGCTGACGATGGCAGACATGGGCATGGATCATGGGTCGATGGATATGTCTGGCGGCAGCAAGGGCATGGAAGGCGGCTGTGGTGCGGCCATGGGCATGCCTGGCATGACCCCACCTGTCAGCGGTAACGCGACCTCGGCCCATGCAGGCCATGCGATGCCCGCCGCCGGCGATGGTGCCATGGCAGGCATGCAGCACGGGGGCATGCAATCACACCCTGCTAGCGAGACCAACAATCCCCTGTTGGACAACCAAGCCATGAGCGTGAGTTCGCGCTTGGATGATCCGGGCAATGGCCTGCGCGATAACGGCCGTCATGTGCTGACGTATTCCATGCTCAAGAGCACCTTTGAAGACCCTGACGGACGCGACCCCGGTCGCGAGATCGAGCTGCATCTGACCGGACACATGGAGAAATTCTCCTGGGGCTTCAACGGTCAGAAGTTTTCCGATGTCGAGCCGCTGCGGCTGAACTACGGCGAGCGTATGCGCATCGTATTGGTTAACGACACGATGATGACCCATCCCATCCATTTGCACGGCATGTGGAGTGACGTGGAGGACGACAACGGCAACTTCATGGTGCGCAAGCACACGGTGGATATGCCGCCAGGTAGCCGACGCACGTATCGCGTGCGTGCCGATGCGTTGGGCAGCTGGGCGTTCCATTGCCACCTGCTTTATCACATGGAAGCCGGAATGATGCGCACGGTGAGGGTCGACGAATGAACATCAATAGACGCGATACCACCCTGACTGCGCTGACGGCTATCTCGCTGGCCCTGGCCAATGCGGCCAGCGCCCAATCTATGCAGCACGGCTCCATGCAGATGGAGCAGGGCGCGCAGACCCAGACTCAGGATCACTCTGCACATCAGGCGCCGACATCAAAACCTGCGCCAGCCCAAAAGCCTGCAACACCGGCCAAGACGAGCGAAGCGACGATCGATCATGCGGCGATGGGCCACGCCGAGCCGCAGGCTAACGCAGCCGAGCCTGCCATGCAGGGCATGGACCATTCGCAGATGGGGCACGGCTCGCCCGCGAGCACACCTGCGGCGCCCACAGCGCAGGCGCAGTCGATGCAGGGCATGGATCACAGTCAGATGGCACAGCCCGCTGCAGCCGACACCTCCGGCACGGCCACGCCTGCGATGCAGGGGATGGACCATTCGCAGATGGGCCATGATTCGCCCGCGCCCGCTACACCAGAAGCGGGAATGCAATCGATGGAGGGCATGGACCACAGTCAGATGGGACACGGGCCTGCAGCGCCAACGCAGCCGCGCACCCCGATTCCCGCGGTGACGGACGCGGATCGCAAGGCGGCCATCGCGCCGGAACACGCGCATCCGGTGCATGACAACTCGATCAAGAGCTACGTGCTGCTCAATCGCCTGGAAACCTGGGATGCCGATCCGGGCACCGGGCTGGGCTGGGAGGGCCAGGGCTGGATCGGTACGGACCTCAATCGCGTCTGGCTCCGCAGTGAAGGCGAACGCACGGATGGTCAGACCGAGTCGGCTGATCTGGAAGTGCTTTACGGCCGCAGTATCTCCACGTGGTGGGATGTGGTGGCCGGTGTGCGTCATGACTTCAAGCCTGGGGCATCGCAGAACTTCGCCGCTATCGGTGTACAGGGCTTGGCGCCGATGAAGTTCGAAGTGTCCGCCACAGCCTATCTCGGCGAAGGGGGCCAGACTGCCGCCAATGTCGAGGCCGAGTACGAGTTGCTGCTAACCAACCGGCTGATCTTGCAGCCGCTGGTGGAAGTCACCGCCTATGGCAAGAACGATCCATTGCGCGGGATAGGTTCGGGTCTGAGTGCCGCTGAGGCGGGGCTACGACTTCGCTATGAGTTCACCCGAAAGTTCGCTCCCTACATCGGCGTGGTGTACGAGCGCGCGTTTGGCAATACCGCAGACATGCGACGCGAGCATGGCGAGTCCTTTGAAGACACGCGCTTGGTCATCGGCCTTCGTACCTGGTTCTAAGGGGAACTGACAATGAAATCCAACAAAAAGATGTGGGTATGGCTCGGTGCCGGCGTGGCATTGGTTGCGGTGGTCGCAACCGCCACGGTCTCTCTGGGCGTGTACAACGTGGCCGCCGACGATCCGCATAGTCGCCCGGTGTATGCGCTACTTGAAACGGCGCGCGAGCGTTCCATTGAGGTGCGCGCCGCCAAGCTTCAGCTACCCACGAACCTTGATGATCCTGAGCGTATCCGCCAGGGTGCGGGCAACTACAACGCCATGTGCGTGACCTGCCATCTTTCACCAGACGCGGCGGCCACCGAGATGAGCAAGGGCCTGTACCCCGCGCCACCGAACCTAAGCAAACAGCCGGTCGCTCCAGCTGAGGCGTTCTGGGTGATCAAGCACGGCATCAAGGCCAGCGGCATGCCCGCTTGGGGCGGCAGCATGGACGATGAGTTCATATGGAACATGTCGGCCTTCCTGCAGAAGTTGCCCACGCTGGACGCGACTGCGTACAAGGAACTTGTCGACAGCAGCGAGGGCCATTCGCATGGCGGCGGCGAGACGCAAGGCCATCATGACGACGAAAAGGCCGAGGATCACCCTGCCTTATTCGAGCCGGGCAACAACTCCATGCCGCATGCGCACCCGCCGGGCGTGGACGACGATCACCACGGCCCGACACCCAGCGACACGGAAGTCGGGTTGGTGAGCCACGGCCATCCCGACGGCAAGGTGGAGTCGCACCCTGCACCACACACGCCCGTGGCCGATGACGGCCATGCGCACACCCATTGATCTCCTTGGAGCCCACGCAATGAACGCAACAGCAATCTCGTTCACCCTCGCACTGGCACTGGCCGTCGTGTCCCCCGCAATGGCGCAGGCGACACAGCCGCACGCACATCACCCCGCTGCCGCGGCATCTGCGGACGTCGACGTCCCAGTCACTGCAGAGGCCGCGGTCGCCGTAGCGGAGCGTTTCAACAGGGCCCTGTCTAGCGGCGATCTGGCCACGGTCGAAGCCCTGCTCGCTGCCGACGTTCTCATCCTCGAGTCCGGGGGCGCCGAACGCAGCCGCGAGGAATACATGGGCCATCACGCAGTCAGCGATGCGGCGTTCCTCAAGGGCGCCCATCGCCAGCTGCTCCGTCAGCGCGCACGAGCCGCTGGCGAGTTCGCGTGGGTCGGAACCGAAAGCGAGTTGCATGCCCAGAAGGACGGCCAGCCACTGACCGTCCAGAGCGCCGAGACGATGGTGCTGAAGGAGACCGCGGACGGCTGGCGGATCGTCCACATCCACTGGTCCTCGCGGACCAAGCGCTGAGTCGAGAGATTGAAATGACTACGCTCACATTGCACCGTCTGACTTTTGTGGTCCTTGCCGTGGCTGGTCTGGGTGCTTGCACCCAGGATGCTTCATCCGCGCAACCCACAACCTCGCCCTCCGCACAGGTTGTCGTCCAATCAGCCGACGCGACTCCAGCAGCCCTGCCACGCATGACCGTCCACAAGACCCCGACCTGCGGGTGCTGCGGTGTCTGGATCGACCACGTGCAGAAGGCGGGATTCACCGTGGATGTGCACGACATGGATGACCTGGGTCTGGTCAAGGAGCGGTTGGGTGTCCCCTATGCAAAGGGCTCCTGCCACACGGCCGAGATCGGCGGATACGTCATCGAAGGCCACGTTCCGGCCGCGGACATCAAGCGTCTCCTCGAAGAAAAGCCGAACGCACGCGGCCTGGTCCTCCCAGGGATGCCGCTTGGTTCTCCGGGCATGGAGGTCCCGGAGGGACGCCAGCAGCCGTTCACGGTCGAGCTGATCCATCGCGACGGAACCACTGAACCGTTCGCACAGCACTGATCCGTCGCAGCAACAGGGGACGGTGTTGCGGGCGCGCCGATTCTCGCCCGCGAGGAAGAAGGAGAACTACATGACTCACCATTCCGCAGCACACCGGCCCCAGGCCATGAACGAGTGCATCGACAACTGCACGCAATGCCATGCGATCTGCCTGGAGACCATCAACTACTGCCTGACCAAAGGAGGTGTTCACGCGGCCCCGGAGCACATCGCCCTGTTGGCGACGTGTGCCGATACCTGCGCAACCAGTGCCGACGCGATGCTGCGCGGTGCCAGCGTTCACGACGTGGTTTGCGGTGCCTGCGCGGAGATCTGCCGCCAGTGCGCCGATGCATGCGACGCCATGAACGACCCTGAGATGACGCGCTGCGCCGAAGTTTGTCGCCGCTGCGCGGAAAGCTGCAGCGCCATGGCAGCGTAATGCGTCGAGGATCCCGCCTGAGCCGGTGGGATCCTCGTCTCGCGAAAGCGGAAGTATCAAGAAAATCCGACAAATCGTGGTTTCAGTGACAGTCCGACATCTAACGCTTGTCGCATCGAACACAGCGCGGCCCCTCCCGAACGGGCTTTGCATCACATTCCAATGAGGATTTATCCATATGAAGTCGTCCAACGTCATTCGCTCCTTCGCGCTCGTCCTCGCAATCGCGGCCGGGCAGTTTTCGCTGCAGGTCGCGCACGCCCACGCCGCGCTGCAGCAGTCCACACCGGCGGCAAATGCGGTGGTGGCCTCGCCAGGCCAGATCGATCTCGTGTTCAACGAGACATTGATTCCGCGGGCGTCGCGTCTCAAGTTGCTCATGAAGCACGGCAGTTCCACCATGCCGATCGAGAATTTCACGACCGAGATCGTCAACAACGGCAAGACCCTGCGTGCCAAGTTGCCTGGACCGCTGGCTCCGGGCGTCTATACCGTGGAATACCGCGCCGTCGGTGGTGACAACCACCCCATGCCGGGCAGCTTCAGCTTCACAGTGCGCTGAGGAGTCGCGAATGTTCGACCTGTCGGCTTATGCACTGAGATTCTTGGAATACCTTGTCATCATGGTTCTTTTCGGGGTTCCACTCTTCGGTTGGTACGGGTCGCGTCGATCGGCACTCGCCGACGCCTTGGCCGGGTGGTCACTCATGGGCGTTCTATTGGCGGGTGCCGTAGCCGGTCTCGTGCTCACCGGGCTCGATGTCGTCTTCAAGACCGCGGGCATCATGGGAATGCCGCTTGCCGAGGTTGATCGCGCATCGCTTGGCTGGTATCTGCTCGAGACGTCCGCGGGCCGGGCAGCCATGGCGAGAGGCGCGCTGCTGGTCGCGCTGCTGGTCGCCCTGATGTTCGTGCTCGGATGGCATCGTCGCCGCGGGAAGGTGGAGACCGCCTTCCCGCTGGGGGCGATGCTGGCGGGCGGCGCACTCGCTTCGCTGGCATGGAACGGCCACGCCGCCGCTGGCGAGGGCTTGGCAGGCGCGGTCCGGCTTGCTGCAGGCATCGTCCATCTTCTCGCGGCAGGCGGCTGGATCGCAGCGGTCCTGATGTTCCTTGCCATGCTGCTGCGCGGCAAAGAGACGAACGGCAGCGGGCGTCTGCGATCAACGCATGACTTTCTGCATGGTTTTTCGACGCTGGGAACGATCTTCGTTGGTGCGCTCATCGTGTCCGGCATCGCGCACTACGGGGATCTCACCGCGTGGTCGTTTTCGGCCCTGTTCCAGAGCACCTACGGGAAGTTGCTGCTTTTCAAACTGGCCCTGTTCGCTGGAATGCTGGGTTTGGGAGCGCTGCACCGATGGACGCTGGTGCCGCGCTTGGAACGAGCGCTGACCAGCGGAGATCCCGCGCAGGAGGTGCGGGCTTTGCGGCAGAGTGTTACGGCTGAGGCCGCGCTGGCCATCTTGATCCTGATTGTTGTTTCAGTGCTCGGGACGCTCAGCCCCGAATAGCTGTGTAACCCGCAATGGCACACTGCCTTGGCAGTCCATCCCCACTAAAGCGAGCATCGGCATGAACTCACCGTCGTCCCATGACCATCACCATTCTGCAGGCGCAGCCCCTGTCGAGGCTGCGGATGGACGGGTCATCACCAATCCCGTCCGCTATACGGACGATGCTCCCCAGCAAGTTGAAGTGACCGCCCCAGCAGCGGTGGCCCAACCCAGCGGTACCCACGCCACGGTCTACACCTGCCCGATGCATCCGCAGATTCGTCAGCCAGGTCCCGGCACCTGTCCGATCTGCGGCATGGCGCTGGAGCCGGAGATGCCCTCGCTGGAGGAGGACGACAATCCAGAGTTACGCGATTTCACCCGAAGGTTCTGGTGGACGTTGCCTTTGACGTTGATCGTCCTGGTCTTGGCCATGCTGGGACACCGTCTGCCCGGCTTGTCCACGCAGGCGCGCACCTGGATTGAGCTCGTGCTGAGCGCCCCGGTGGTGCTCTGGGCGGGGTGGCCTTTCTTTGAGCGCTGCCTACAGTCCATCGGCAATCGCAGCCCCAACATGTGGACGCTGATCGGCATCGGCGTGGCCGCCGCGTTTGGCTACAGCGTGGTGGCCACCGTGGCACCGGACCTGTTTCCGGACTCTTTCCGCGAGCATGGACGGGTAGGGGTCTACTTCGAGGCGGCAGCGGTCATCGTCTCGCTCACCCTGCTCGGACAGCTGCTGGAACTGCGGGCGCGTTCCAAAACCTCGGCGGCCATCAAGTCCCTGCTGGGATTGGCGCCCAAGACGGCTCGCCGCGTCAAACCCGATGGGGGCGAAGAGGACGTTGCGCTGGATCACGTGCACGTGGGTGATCTGCTTCGCGTACGACCGGGCGAGAAGGTGCCGGTCGATGGGGAAGTCATCGAAGGCCGCGCCAGTGTCGATGAGTCGATGCTGACCGGTGAACCCATTCCGGTGGAGAAGGCTGTCGGTGATCACGTTATAGGCGCCACGCTCAACGGGACGGGCGCCTTAGTCATCCGGGCGGACAAAGTCGGATCCGGGACGGTACTGGCGCAGATTGTGCAGTTGGTAGCCCAAGCCCAGCGCTCCCGCGCGCCGATGCAGCGTATGGCGGACAAGGTGGCGTACTGGTTTGTCCTGGCCGTGCTGGCCACGGCGGTGCTCACGTTCTTCGGATGGGGTCTGTTTGGACCCGAACCGTCCTGGACCTTTGCCGTCCTCAATGCCGTATCGGTTCTGATCATTGCTTGCCCGTGTGCCTTGGGTTTGGCTACCCCCATGTCGATCATGGTCGCCACTGGCCGCGCTGCGCAGGTCGGGGTCCTGTTCCGCGATGCTCAGGCGATCGAGCAGCTACGTCTGATCGACACGTTGATCGTGGACAAGACCGGTACGTTGACCGAGGGGCGTCCAGCCTTTCGCGACACGCTCTCCAACGCCGGCTTCGACGCCGATCAGATCCTTTGTTTGGCCGGCAGCTTGGAGCAGGGCAGTGAGCACCCCTTGGCCGAGGCCATCGTGGCTGAAGCCCAGCGACGTGGCTTGAACCTGGTGGCCGCCCAAGATTTTGATTCGCTCACCGGCCAAGGCGTCCGCGGGCGCGTGTCCGATCAGGATGTCGTGCTCGGCAACCAAAGCCTGATGGCGTCGGTTGGCGCCGATGTAGCACCTTTGCAAAGCAGCGCCGAGCGTCTTCGGAAAGAAGGCGCTAGCGTGATGTTCCTGGCGGTCAATGGTCGGTTGGCCGGCGCCATTGCGGTGGCTGATCCCATCAAAGCCACGACCTTGCCTGCCTTGAACCTGCTACGTGCCGATGGCCTGCACGTGGTGATGGCCTCCGGTGACGCACAGGCGACGGCCGAGGCCGTGGGGCGCACGCTGGGCATCGAGGATGTGCGTGGTGGCGTCAAGCCGCAGGACAAGGCCGACCTGGTCCAGCAACTCAAAGCCCAGGGTCGTCGCGTGGCCATGGCTGGCGATGGCATCAACGATGCGCCGGCCCTGGCGGCAGCCGATGTGGGCATCGCGATGGGGACGGGCACGGATGTGGCCATGTCCAGCGCCCAGCTCACCCTGGTCAAGGGTGATTTGAGGCGCATCGTGCAAGCCCGTGCCATCTCGTCTTTGACGGTGGCCAATATGAAGCAGAACCTGGGCTTCGCCTTCGTCTACAACGCCATCGGCGTGCCTATCGCCGCCGGCTTGCTGTATCCCAGCTTCGGCCTTTTGCTCAGTCCGATGATGGCGGCCCTGGCCATGAGCCTGAGCTCGGTTTCGGTGGTCACCAATGCCCTGCGTTTGTCCGGCTCCACCGTTGTTGCCACCCCCCACCCTGACCGCGCCGATGAGCCTGCGCGCGGCCATTCCTGTCACTGATGGCTCATATCCCACAAGGAGTACTGCAATGAAGCGTTATGCCTCCCTCTCGATGATGGCCTTGTTCCTGATGGCGGGCGCGGCCTTCGCCGGCGGCCAGACCACCACGCCCACCACCGACCACGGTCAGCACAAGCCGGCGGCGGCCGATGCCGATTTCACCAAGCTCGATGCCAACAAGGACGGCTCGCTGTCCAAGGAAGAACTGGCCAAGCACAAGCTGGCGCCGCACTTTGGCATGCTCGATAGCAACAAAGATGGCAAGCTGAGCCCGCAGGAATTCGCTGCCGGCAAGGGTATGTAAGTGTTCTCAGCCCGGGAGCTGTTCCAACAGTTCCCGGGTTCTTCCGCCGTTCTGCCATTCCCACGGAGATTGTTATGTCCTCTTCGCTCGGTACGCACGAAAACGCGCAAGACCCGCAGTCCCAGCACGCAAAACCGCACGCCTCACACCAACCTGCCCACCAGGCACAACAAGGGCATCAAGGCCATTACGGCCGCCTGTTGTTGATGATGGGCCTGTCTTTCGTGGCCATGTACGCATTGATGTACGCAATGGTCGATCAGTGGGCTAACGTCTATAACAACGTGAACCAGTTCTACATGGCGGGCCTGATGGCCGCTCCCATGCTGCTGATCGAGCAGTGGCTAATGTCCAGCATGTACCCCGATCGCCGACGCAATCTGATTCTGGCTGGTCTGACGGTGGCGTTCATGCTGTTCTGCTGGTGGGGCATTCGCACTCAAGCAGCGGTCACTGACAAGCAGTTCATCCGTTCGATGATTCCCCACCACGCTGGCGCCATCCTGATGTGTGAGGAGAATCGTCTGAAGGATCCTGAGTTGGTGAAGCTCTGCCAGGACATTATTACCTCGCAGACACAGGAGATCGCGCAAATGAAGCAGTTGCTGGCTGAGCGTTCCCGTTAGCTCACTGCCTTTTGCCAGCCGATATCACTTCACTGAGCCTGCGCACTGACCATTCGGTGGATCAAACGCGCGGCCACACGTGCGGTGGCTTGATCCGGATCCAGGGGCGGACACAGTTCCGCCACGTCGACCACACGTACCTTGCCCGAGGCCATGACCAGATCCAGCAGGGCTTCCAGGACCTCCAGACTCACCCCGCGTGGGTTGGGGGCGCTCACGCCCGGGGCCACCACCATTGAGTACGCCGGCAAGATCACCAGCGGCTTGGGTAGCTACACCCAGTGGCGTGGCTTGGGCTCACTGCGTATGGGCAAGAACCGTTGGACCGGCGTCTATTCGACGCAGTACATCGGCAGCGCGGACGACATCATCGCCGTGCCCGACACGATCGGCTCGCATGTGTCCAGCGTGGTGTACCACAGCCTGCAACTGAGCTACGGCATCAAGAAGAAATGGGATATCTCCGCCGGCGTTGAAAAAGTGCTCGATAAGAAGGCGCCGTTCGTGAAGAACAACCCCAACACCGACACCGACACCATGACGTACGACTTGCTGGGTCGTCGCTGGAATGTCCGCTTTGGTTACCACTGGTAAGCCACGATCACGAGGAGCTACACATCATGAGAAACACGCAACTATCCGCCACACTACTGCTGTTCGCTGTGGCCGGCAGTGCCGGTGCGCACGACCTGTTTGTCGCTTTCTCCAAGCCTGGCACCGCAGCGGGCGAGGCGAACACCGCCTTGGTGAACAACGGCACCTTCGATGAAAGTGCTGGCGCAGTCACCCGAGCGCGTCTACAGGACGTTTCGCTGAGCCAGGACGGTGCCAAGGCCGCCCCGGACCTGGCCAGTTGGAAAGAGATCGGCAAGCAAAGCCAACTCACCGTCCATCCGGCGGGCGAGGGCACCTATCTGCTGGGTGTCTCGACGATGGCTTCCACCAGCACACGTACGGCCAGCGAGTTGGGCAAGTACCTGGAGCTGGAAGACTTGCCCGATACGCTGGCCACCTATGACGCAAGCAAGTTCCCCAAAGGGGTCACCTATAGCTATACCAAGCATGCCCGTGCCATTGGACAGGTGGGCACGAAACTGACCGACGACTTCGCTGCCTCGCTGGGCTATCCGTTGGAGATCCGCTTGACCCGCAATCCTGGAAGCGTGAAGGTCGGCGATCAGCTGTCGTTCCAAGTGCTGCAGCAGGGCACGCCAGTGCCCAACCTACGCGTGTACGTCGGTCATCGTGCTGATGCACCGGTCAAGGGCGGGCACGGTAGCGCTACGCTCCTGCGCGCCGATGCCCAAGGCCAAGCCAGTTTCCAGGTGACCACCGCCAAGACCTGGTACATCCACACCAATCACATGGTGCCCTCTACACAAAAGGCTTTGGATTTTGTGTCGGATCGGGCGTCGCTGAGCTTTGAGATTTCCCCGCACGCCGGGCACTGACAAGTAGGCACGTAGGCGGTACTCTCCCCTTTGACGCCAGTCATGACTTCTTCCATGACTCGCGTCTTTTTGTGGGGACGGACCTCAGGTGCTCAGTCTGTCTCTCATTGGTCGCCCCGCGCCGCGCGCAATCCACGTCGCCGCACCAGATAGAACGCTGCGGGAATCACCACCATAGAGAGCACCGGTGCGGTGAGCATGCCACCCAGCATCGGCGCGGCGATACGTTGCATGACCTCCGAGCCGGCACCGGCACCAACGAACAGCGGAAACAACCCGGCCAGGATGACGGCTACCGTCATCGCCTTCGGGCGCACCCGCTGCACGGCACCTTCGTAGATAGCCTCTTGCAGGGTAGACACATCTTCCGGCGCACCGCTGGCCAAGCGCTGCTCCCAAGCATGACGCAGGTACAGCAACATGATGACGCCGAACTCAGCCGCAACGCCACCCAGGGCGATGAATCCGATCATGCTGGCCACCGAAATCGCATGGCCCAGCCCCCAGATCAACCAGAAACCGCCCACCAACGCCAAGGGCAAGCTGAGCAGGATGATGGATACATCGCTGAGCCGGCGAAACACCATCCAGATGACCAGGAAGATGATCGCCAACGCCGCGGGCACCACCCATTGCAGGCGTGCCAAAGCCCGTTGCAGATACTCGTACTGCCCCGACCACGCCAGACCATAGCCGGCAGGCAAACTCACCTGGGTCTGCACCGCGGCTTGCAGGTCCTGGACCACCGATCCCAAGTCGCGATCGGCCACATCCACGTAGATGTAGCCCACCAACCGGCCGTTATCGCTCTTGAGCATCGGCGGGCCTGGGCTGATTGACAGCTCCGCCACCTGGCTCAAGGTCAGTTGCACACCGCCTGGCGCGATCAGCGGCAGATCCTGCAAGGCCTGCAACGAGTCACGCTGGCCACGGGGGTAGCGCAAGACGATGGGATAGCGTTCGCGCCCCTCGATCGTTTCCCCGATTGGATCACCGCCAACGACCGTGGCAATCAGTTGCTGGAGTTGGCCTTGAGTGAATCCGTAACGTGCAGCGATTTCCGGGCGCACCTGTACATCGACATAGCGCCCACCCGTGACGCGTTCGGCCAGTGCCGAACTCACGCCGGGCACAGTCTTGGCCACCTGCTCGATCTGCTGGCTCAGGCGCTCGATCTGCTCCACATCGGGTCCGGAGACCTTGATCCCAATCGGGCTCTTGATGCCGGTGGCCAACATATCGATGCGATTGCGAATGGGCGGGACCCATAGGTTGGTCAGACCGGGAATCTTGACCGCTGCGTCCAACTCCTGGCGTAGCTTCTGGGGGGTCATGCCCGGGCGCCATTGATCCCGCGGCTTGAAGGTCACGGTGGTCTCAAACATTTCGATCGGTGCCGGATCGGTCGCACTTTCGGCACGGCCCGCCTTGCCGAACACGTGCTCAACCTCCGGTACGGTCTTGATCATCCGGCCCGAGAGCTGGAGCAACTGACGGGCCTTGTCGGCGGACAGGCCGGGCAGGGCCGTGGGCATGTACAACAGGCTGCCTTCTTCCAAGGGCGGCATGAACTCACTGCCCAACCGGCTAAAGGGGATCAAGGTGAGCACTAGCAGCAGGCCGCTGAGCAGCAAGGTGACACCGGGATGTTTGAGGACCCACAGCAGGATGGGCCGATAGCCAGCGATCAGGATGCGATTGATGGGGTTCTGCTGTTCCGGGCGGATGCGGCCGCGGATCAGGTAGCCCATCAAGACGGGGATCAAGGTCACCGACAACC
The DNA here is from genome assembly GCF_032103445.1 of Stenotrophomonas sp. Taxonomy (GTDB): domain Bacteria; phylum Pseudomonadota; class Gammaproteobacteria; order Xanthomonadales; family Xanthomonadaceae; genus Stenotrophomonas. Next base: position 187,824 of record NZ_DAMDFR010000001.1, on the reverse strand, counting down.
CTGCTGCGGCGGCCATCGCGTAGGTCTTGGTGTAGGCCAGAGGCGAGAACAATCGCCCTTCCTGCGCCTGCAGGGCAAAAACCGGCACGAAAGACAGGGTGATGACCAGCAAGCTGGCGAACAGGGCCGGTCCGACCTCGGCCGCCGAGCGGGCCATCAGCTGCCAGCGCTCCTCACCCTGAGGTTCCCGGCCGTGCGCCTCCCGCCAGTGCTCCAGATGCTTGTGTGCATTTTCGATCATCACCACCGCTGCATCGACCATCGCACCAATGGCGATGGCGATGCCGCCTAATGACAGCAAGTTGGCGGAGATCCCCTGGGCGTGCATCACGATGAAGGCCGCCAGGATACCCAAAGGCAGGGTGATGACGGCCACCAACGCCGAGCGTAGGTGCCACAGGAACAGCAGGCATACCAGCGCTACGACCAGAAACTCTTCGCCAAGCTTGTGGGTGAGGTTGCGTACCGCATCCTGGATCAGCTCGGAGCGGTCGTACACCGGCACCACTTCCACGCCCTCGGGCAAGCTGGATTGCAACGCCTGCAGTCGCGCTTTGACGTTCCGAATGGCCCCCAAGGCATCCTTGCCGGTCCGCAGGACGATCACGCCGCCGGCCACCTCACCTTGACCATCCAACTCTGCGATACCACGACGGAAGACCGGCCCGCGACTGATCGTGGCCACCTCGCCGAGCAGGACGGGGATGCCGTCGTTGCCGGTTACCGGCACCTGTTCGAACGCCTCCTGTGTGCGCAGGTAGCCTTCGCTGCGCACCATCAGTTCGGCTTCGCCTTGTTCGATCACCGAGCCCCCGGTAGCGCCGTTGGCCGCATCCACCGCCTCGATGAGCTCGGCCACCGTCAGTCCACGGGCCGCCAACGCCTGCGGATCGGGCTGGATCTGCCAGGCGCGCACCGCACCGCCCACACTGGCTACTTCAGCCACGTCCGGCACGGTTTTTAGCTCATAACGAAGAAACCAGTCCTGCAACGCACGCAGCTGCCCCACATCACGTTGACCTGTCCGATCCACCAAGGCGTACTGGTAGATCCAGCCCAGTCCTGTCGCATCAGGACCCAGCGCCGGATTCACATTCGGCGGAAGTCGATCGCGTACCTGGCTCAAGTACTCGAGCACTCGAGAGCGCGCCCAGTAAAGATCAGTGGCATCGTCAAACAGGATGTAGACGAATGAATCACCGAAGAAGGAGAAGCCGCGTACCGCCTTCACGCCCGGCACGGACAACATCGTGGTGGCCAACGGGTAGGTGACCTGGTCTTCGATGATGCGCGGGGTTTGCCCCGCCCATTGCGTGCGGATGATGACCTGGGTATCGGACAGGTCCGGCAGCGCATCCAGCGGCGTGTTCTTTACCGACCAGATACCGACCACCGCCAGCAGCGCGGCGGCAACCAGCACCAGCACGCGATTGGCGATGCAAGCATGGATCAGGCGCGCGATCATGGTGTGCCCTCCATCGCTTCGGACATGACCTCGCTTGCCTGGCAATCAGCGGCTGCGGCGGGGCCGAACTTGGGTACCAACTGCATATCCATGAACGGTGACTTGCCCGGCTTGTCGAAATGCTTCTCCGGCACCATCGGGTCATACCAGTACTGCACCGGGCAGCGCGGCGGCGTAGAGGTGGAGGTGTCTGGCGCGACAGGCGCCGGCTGTCTGGACGGTGACGGCACGACAGTGCGTGGTTCGTGCCCGGCGTCATGGCGCTCGTGCACACCTGATGCGCTGGCAGGGCGTGTCGGTTGTGCAGCACCCAGGCGCTCCAACGCACCGGAGAGACTGGCTTCGGAGTCGAGCAAGAACTGACCCGAGACGACCACGCGTTCACCACCGGCCAAGCCTGCCACGATCTGCGTGCGCCCTAGCACGCTACGTCCCACACTCACCCGCACTGGCCGGAAGCTCCCGTCCGGATCCTGCACGATGACCCGGCTGTCCCGCCCGGTGGCGATCAGCGCCTCCGTGGGAACGACTGGCAGGGCCTGCTCGGCGTCGGGCTGCACCAGAACCTCGGCGAACATGCCCGGCACCAGCCGACGCTGCGGGTTGCGCAGCACAATTCGCGCCCGCTGCGTGCGACTAGCCATGTCGACCTGGGGAAGCAACGCCTGGATCTGTCCGGCAAAGCGCTCTGCCGGCCAGGCACTGACCGTGGCCTGCACTGAGGTCCCCGGCCGCAAGGTGCCCAGCGCTGCCTGGGGTACCGAGGCCTCCAGCCACAACGTGTCCAGCCCATTGATCTTGAACAGTGGCGTACCGGGCATCACCGTCTGTCCCTCGCGTGCCAGGATCTCGGTCACGACACCACTGTGGTCTGCGCTAAGCACGACGCCACTTCTGGCCGAGGCGCCAGAAGGAACACCCAACGAACGCAACCGTTGTTGCGCCGCACCCTGCAGCTCACGCGCGCCCGCGGACTGAGCTTGGCTCATGGCATGTGCTTCGGCGATGGCCGCGTTCCATGCCGGGGCCTGCACGGTGGCCAGCGTTTGACCACGACGAACCTCGGTAAACGGCGCCTTTACCTGCACGTGGGTGATCAAGCCTTCCATGCGCGCACTGATCACGCTTTCCTGGGTCAGATCCCACGTCAGTGTGCCCGGCACGCGTACGGCAGTCCCTAGTAACTCTACCGTCACTTCCTGAGTGCGTATGCCCACGTTCTGCTGCAGGCGCGGATCGATCTGCGTTCCGCCCCCTATGGCCTCATCTGCGTATTTGGGCAGCAACTCCATATCCATGAACGGAGATTTGCCCGGCTTGTCGAATCGCTGCTCCGGCGCCATGGGGTCGTACCAGTACAGCACCTTGCGTGCTTGATCTGCGACGCTCGTGCCGGGGGGCGGGGTGGTATCAGAGGTTCGAGTCATCCAGGCGTAGCCGCCGGCAAAGCCGAGCGCCAGCAACCCGAGGGCCACGGCGAGCTGTGTGAGACGCGTCTTGGTCGGGCTCATGGCGTGTTCTCCTCATGGGGTAGCAGATAGGCCAGTGCCGCCCAGGCACGGCCCTGTTCGCCCAGCAGACGGGCGTTCTCCAGGTGCAATTCGATCTCATCGCGCCGCGCTTCCAGCCACGGCTGCAGGTCGGCACCGGCGCCGTAGGCGGCCAACGCCGTGCGTGCACGATCGCGCGCCAAAGGCAGGCTCTGCGTGTTCTGGCGCTCCAACTGGCCGGTTAACCCGCGCCATCGCGCTATCGCGCGTTGCACCGACTCGGCTTGGATGCGCCGGGCCTCATCGCGCTCTGCGGACACCGCCTCCAGCTCGGCCCGCCGTGCCGCGATGCCTCGTGCTTGGCGGTTCTTCTGGAACAGCGGCAGGCCCACACCCACTTCCACCATGAGCATGTCGCTGCGCGCCATGCCGTCGGGTGCGCGCTCGCGACGTCCGTAGGTGAGCTCCACACTCCAATCCGGGCGGGTTTCGGCCACGGCCGCATCCACCTGGGCCTGGGCTAAGCTCTCGCGTGCCTCCCAGCCCAGTAGTGGCGTGTGTTGGTCCAGTTTGGCCAGCAGTTGGGTGGGCTCCAATGGCAACTGCGAAAAATCCGGTGCCGCACCACTGGCCAAGATCGCCTCTGGTGCAATACCCAACCACCGCGCCAGGCCGGCCTGCGCGGCGGCGTGCTCCGCATGTACCTGCTCCAGGCGATTGTCCAACTGCAGTAGGGCGGCCTGGGCGGCAAGCACATCACTGGCCCCGGCCGTGCCGCCTGCCAAGCGAGCACGCGCCGCACGCTCGGCTATACGGGCCGGCTCGCGCAGACCTTCCAACGCATCTACGGCTTGCTGCGTACTCCACAGCTCGATCCAGGCCAGCGCGGCCGCTTGGGCCACCATCTGCTGTTCGGCCATCGACAGTGAGCGCGCTTGCGCCAGCGTCGCTTGCGCCAACGCGTGCTCGGCACGTCGTTTCGCACGCGCAGGAAACTCCTGCATCAGACCGATTTGCTGGGTGGTCATCTCATCGGCCCGCAAGCTGAAGGCATCGGGTCCGCTGACCGGCCAGTTCGCCAGCCCCACGATCAAACGTGGGTCGGGAAGCGCGCCAGCACGCGCGGCTTCTTCGGTACTGGCATCGATCTGCGATCGGCGCACCTGCAGGGTTGGGGCGTTAGCAAGCGCCCGTTGTAGGGCTTCTGTGTAGCTGATCGGGATAGCGGGCGATGCCGCCAGCACAGGACCACTGAGCGCCAGGGCAAACACGAACCCACACGCCATCTTGCGCCTTGCACGCAAGAAGAAAGACATCTCCATAAGACCTCCGGGAAACGACAACGAGCGCGCTGCAACGCATGCAGCACGAGCACGGGTCAATCCAGGAGGGGGCTTAAATCAGCAGGCTACAGAAGCGCTGCAGGGGAGGCGGATCGGACACGCACACCGGAACATCCCGATAGAACTGCGCGTGTACCGGTGGCAACAGAGCCTGCACCAGCGCGAAGGCGGCCAGCGCGGGCTGGTAAGGCACTTGAGGGGCCTTCGCATCGGCCGTGGCGATGTGATCGCGCTGGCAATGCTGGTCGCACAACGCCGGAGCATCGGGATCCGGCGTGGACATCTCTTCGCAACCGACCATCAGGGTCGCTTGTCCAGCTTCCACCGATTCCAGCGGACAGGCGTAAGCCACCAGCGCGAGTTGCTGCAGCAGCAGCGCCCACAGTCCCAGCCATGCCAGTCGGGCACGAGAACGGGGTCGCCGCCATCGCCTCAGCAGCCTCACCATGACAGCTCCCGCACGCCCGAAGCAGCGCCTGCGGACGCTGGGCAGATCAGGGCAGGGGACGTGCGAGCTCTCATGATGGCCAGTCTAGCCCTCTTGGGGCCGACTGTCATTGATCAGGATCAAGCCCTCGCGCGGACTCAGCGGTGGCATCCGCCGCAGCAGGAGGATGCGGCCGGGGCGGCCGGCGTACCAGCCTCAGAAAGGAGCACGGCGGCGATCACATAGCCTTGCCGCTGGATGGCCTCAACCGCCTGTTCTACGGCAAGCAGGCCCTCGACCTTGACCACGCCACTGCCCAGATCGACGACCACCTGGGCGTGGGAGCGGCCGCGGTGGGGCAGGGACCTCCGCCACGCAATCGCAGGCGGGATCGGTGGGATGAGGCTGCAGACAGAGCTCGGAACGACCGCCGCAGCAATCGTCCAGCAGGAAGGCCAGCAAACCATGCATGCCGTCCAGGCAGGCGCGATAGCGCACGAAGCGGCCTTCGCGGGTGCCGCAGATCAATCCGCCTCGGCTCAGCACGGCCAGATGGTTGGACAAGGTGTTGTGCCGCATTCCCATCATGTCGGTCAGGACACCGGCGGTCAGTCCTTCCGGCTCGTGGTTCACCAGCGTGCGGAAGATCACAAGACGTGCGCCGTTGCTCAGTGCCGACAGTGCATCCAGCGCATGGTCGATCGACATCGATGCGCTGAGTGAGCGCCGTTCGAAGTAATCAAAATCCAAGACGCGTTGGGGCTGGGCCATCACGGTGCTCCGATTGCACAAGATGTCGACATGTCGAGATATATCGACATGACGAAATGGTGGGCCCTCTATGTGACACCGTGATGACACACACCTATTCAGTTATCGATCAACGTCGCTCACAAAAAATCCCGCGGGAGCGGGACGTTGAGGGGAGCAAGCTGGCACGGTTGGCAACAGGGGTCAGCTACCTGTCCTGGTGGTCTGCGCAATAGGCAGTGACCTGCCTCACCGCCTCGCGGGCGTAACGCGTGACCCCAATCAGCGTGGCAGAGGCCATGCCGTTCCAATCCCCGTATCCCAATAACCAAACCGAGGGCACCGCCAACGCGCGCAGGCCGCTGCCGTCGACCTCCACCTGGCCCTGCGGGGTTACAAGGTCCAGGCCCTTCAGGTGCGACAACGCCGGGCGGAAGCCGGTGCACCAGATCACTGCATCGAACGCCCGCTCGGTGCCGTCGGCCCATTGCATGCCGGTGGGGGAGAAGCGGGCCGGCGGTGGGACTGCGGCGAGCACCCCGCGCGCCCGCGCGTCGAGCACCGGCGGCACCATGACGATGTCGCCGAAACCGCCTGGTGGCAGGTCAGGCTCCCGGCCTTCCTGCTGCGCCTTCCATCGCTCAGTCGCGCGTTCGAACAGCACGCGGCCGTCGACGTCATCGGCCAGGAACGCCGGTTCGTGCTGTGTGATCCAGGTGGTTTCCGCCACCGTCGATACTTCGGCCAGAATCTGCGCACCGGAATTGCCACCACCGATGATGGCCACCCGCATTCCGGCGAACGGCGCAGGGGTGCTGTAGTGAGCGGAGTGCAGCTGGATCCCCGCAAATGACTCCAACCCTTGGTACTCAGGCGTGTAGGCTTCCCCCCATGTTCCGGTGGCGCTGATCACCGCCCGCGCCAACCATTGCCGACCGTCCCTGGCCACCACCCGCAGACGCTCGCCAAAGTGGCTGACTCGTTGCACGCGGATAGGGCGAAGAACGGGCAGCGCATATTTTTGTTCGTACTGCGCCAGATAAGCGAGCACTTCGGCACGCGCAGGGTAGGGGCCTTGGCTGGCGGGCATGGGCCATCCGGGAATGGAGCTCCAGCCCGCCGGGGAAAACAGATGCAGCGAGTGCCAGGCATGCTGCCATGCGCCGCCGGGCGACGCTTCCGCATCGAGAATTACATAGGACAGCCCGCTGCGGCGCAGGAAATAGCCGGCAGAAAGACCCGATTGGCCACCTCCGATTACCACCACATCGACGCTGTCCATCTGTGCTCCCTCGCGCCGCCTCACTCAGGCGGCATTCTTTCTCTGCTGTTGATCGGAGATCTTGAGTGCATCCAGGTAGCGCTCCGCATCCAGTGCAGCCATGCAGCCGAAGCCGGCCGAGGTGATGGCCTGGCGGTAGTGCTGGTCGGCCACGTCGCCGGCGGCGAACACACCTTCCACCGAGGTCTGGGTGGCGTTGCCGCCCAGGCCCGAGCGGATGTCCAGGTAGCCGTTGTTCATGGTCAGCTGGCCGTCGAACAGGCTGGTGTTGGGGTGGTGGCCGATGGCCACGAAGAAGCCGTGTGCCTCGATGTCGCGGGTGCTGCCGTCCAGGGTGGACTTGACCCGCACGCCGGTGACGCCGGCTTCATTGCCCAACACTTCGTCCACCTGGTGGTGCCACACGGTTTCGATCTTGCCGTGGGCGACCTTGGCGAACAGCTTATCCTGCATGATCTTTTCCGCCTTCAGGGTGTCGCGGCGGTGGACCAGGTAGACCTTGCGGGCGATGTTGGACAGGTACAGGGCCTCTTCCACGGCGGTGTTGCCGCCGCCCACCACGACCACGTCCTGGTCACGGTAGAAGAAGCCGTCGCAGGTGGCGCAGGCGGAGACGCCGCGGCCCTTGAATTCCTCTTCGGTCGGAATGCCCAGGTACTTGGCGGTGGCGCCGGTGGCAATGATCAGCGCGTCGCAGGTGTACTCGGCGCTGTCGCCGATCAGCTTGAACGGGCGCTGGGTCACATCCGCGGTGTGGATGTGGTCGAAGATCACTTCGGTCTCGAAGCGCTCAGCGTGGGCCTGCATGCGCGCCATCAGGTCCGGGCCCATCAGGCCGTGGGCGTCGCCCGGCCAGTTGTCCACTTCGGTGGTGGTCATGAGCTGGCCGCCCTGCTGAAGACCGGTGATCACCACCGGGTTCAGGTTGGCGCGGGCGGCGTAGACCGCTGCCGTCCAGCCGGCCGGGCCGGAACCGAGGATCAACAGCGGGATGTGTCGGGTCGTGCTCATAACTCAATGACTCCGTGCGTCGGCAGGAAAGTAGCGCTTGCCCAGCCGCAGGGCGACATGGACCAACAGGATCAGCACCGGCACCTCCACCAGCGGTCCGATGACCGCAGCGAAGGCGACCGGCGAAGCCAGACCAAAGGCGGCGATGGCGACGGCGATGGCCAGCTCGAAGTTGTTGCCAGCAGCAGTGAAGGCGATCGCGGTCGTGCGCGGGTAGTCCTTCGCAATGAACTTGCCCATGAAGAAGCTCAGCACGAACTGAATGATGAAATAGAGCGTCAGCGGGATCGCGATGCGCACTGCATCCATCGGGATGCGCAGCACATCGCCCCCCTTCAGGCTGAACATGGCAACGATCGTGAACAGCAACGCCGCCAGCGTGATCGGACTGATCGCTGGCAGGAACTTCTCTTCATACCAACGCACGCCTTTGCGCGCCTTGAGCCAGCGGCTGGTGAGGAACCCTGCGAGGAAGGGGATGCCCAGATAAATCAGCACCGCCTCGGCAATGGTCCAGAAGCTGACGTCGATCACGCTGCCCTGCAGGCCGAACACCGGCGGCAGCCACGACAGGAAGAACCACGCGTACACACTGAACAACGCGATCTGGAAGATCGAGTTGAAGGCCACCAGCCCGGCCACATACTGCCCATCACCGCGGGCGAGCTGATTCCAGACCAGCACCATAGCGATACAGCGTGCCAGGCCAATCAGGATCAGGCCAGTCATGTACTCAGGGTAGTCGCGCAGGAACAGCACCGCCAGGCCGAACATCAGGAACGGACCGATGATCCAGTTCTGCACCAGCGAGAGCATCAGCACGCGCTTGTCGGCAAACACCTTGGGCAGCTCTTCGTACTTCACCTTGGCCAGCGGCGGATACATCATCAGGATCAGGCCAATGGCGATCGGGATGTTGGTCGATCCAATCGACAGGCTGTGAAGCGCGCTGGGGACGCCTTCGAACATCGCGCCCAAGCCGACGCCAAGGGCCATCGCCAAGAAAATCCAGAGCGTAAGGTACCGGTCCAGGAAGGACAGGCGGGGGGAATCAGTAGTCATGGCAGGTCTCGGAAAAGCGGTTAGTCGATCTGCGCGATCGGGTCGAGGCGAGCCTTCAGCGCTGCGCGGTCGTCCCAGGCGCTGTCAGGAATCTCCAGGAAGGCCTGCAGGCGTCGCTTGATGGTCTGATGGGCACGGTCAAAGGCTTCTGCCTTCTGCGCATCCGAACCTTCCACGCCGGCCGGGTCGAACAGGCCCCAATGCACGCGAACGAAGTCACCAAACACCACCGGGCACGCCTCGGCGGCCGCGCTGTCACACACGGTGACGATCAGATCCATGGCAGCGGCATCGGCTTCGGCAAATTCGTCCCAGAACTTGCTGCGCATGCCCTCGACGGGGAAGCCTTCGCGCTCCAGCTGGGCAATGGCAAAGGGATTGACGCGACCGGCCGGCTGGCTGCCCGCACTGAAGGAGAGATAGCGGCCTTCGCCCCATTTTTTAAGGGTCGATTCGGCAAGCACGCTGCGGGCGGAGTTGCCAGTACACAAGAACAGAACACGACGGGTCATTTGAGCGATCTCTAGGAGGGGGGGAGGTCAGCAGCCAGCAGGACGTTCGCAGGCCTGTTCGTCGGCGCAGCAGTTTTCGGTCAGGTAGGCAACCAGCGAGCTCATCGCCTCGAACTCGGCGCGGTAGCAGATGGTGCGACCGCGCTGCTCGGCGGTGATCAGGCCAGCGGCCAGCAACTCCTTCAGATGGAAGGAGAGGGTGGCACCGGGAAGGGAGAGGGACTGGGCGATATCGCCGGCCAGCTTGCCGCCACTTCCGGCTTGGACCAGCAGGCGGAAGATGGAAAGCCGGGTGGCGTGACCCAGGGCGGCCAGGGCGTGAGTTGCGTTTTTATGTTCCATGATTCTAGAATAGTCGAATCGAATAGGCAGGACAACCCCCCATGCAACACCTTCCCAATGTCGTCCCGGGCGCCTTGAACCCTCCGGTGGCCGAAAAGCTGAGCGAGCCCAATGCCGCGCCGCACCGGCCCCGCATCCTGATCTTGTACGGTTCCCTGCGCCCGCAGTCGTTCAGCCGCAAGCTGGCTTTGGAGGCGCAGCGGTTGCTGGAACATCTGGGCGCAGAGACCCGAGTGTTTGATCCGCATGAGCTGCCGATGCTCGATTCGGTGCCCGCCTCCCACCCCAAGGTGCAGGAGCTGCGCCAAGCCTCGTTGTGGTCCGAGGGGCACGTGTGGGTCAGCCCGGAGCGGCATGGGACGCTGACTGCCGTGTTCAAGAACCAGATTGACTGGCTACCGCTGGAAGAGGGCAGCGTACGCCCGACCCAAGGTCGCACGCTGGCAGTGATGCAGGTCTGCGGTGGCTCCCAGTCCTTCAACGTGGTCAACGCGTTGCGCGTTCTCGGCCGCTGGATGCGGATGGTCACGATTCCGAACCAGTCCTCGGTGGCCAAGGCCTGGCAGGAGTTCGATGACGAGGGGCGCATGAAGCCTTCCGCCTACTACGATCGCGTCGTGGATGTGATGGAAGAGCTGGTCAAGTTCACCCTCCTGGTGCGTGGACGCAGTGACTACCTGGTTGATCGCTACAGCGAACGAAAGGGGGCTGTCGAAGCGGCCGCGCTGACTGCCGCGGCCGGTGTCGTCGAGACCGCATTGAATGAAAAGGAGAACGCATGAACGCTGTCATCTATCACAACCCCAAGTGCGGCACCTCGCGGAACACCTTGGCTTTAATTCGCCACGCCGGCATTGAGCCTGAAGTCATTGAGTACCTGGTCAACCCACCCAGCCGAACGCGGCTTGTCGAGCTGATTGCCGCCGCCGGATTGGATGTTCGCGGTGCAATCCGCCAGAAAGGCACACCCTATCTGGAACTGGGGCTGCACGATCCCGCGTTGAGCGAGGACGCACTGCTGGATGCCATGCTGGCCAATCCTATTCTCATCAATCGCCCCTTCGTCCAGACCACCATGGGCACGCGCCTGTGCCGGCCTTCTGAGGTGGTTCTGGACATCCTGCCAGCAGTGCACGAGCCCTTTACCAAGGAAGATGGCGAAGTGGTGATCGATCAGGACGGCAAGCGCGTCCGCTGAGTTGCTAAGCGGCAGGGAGAGTTCGCGAGCATGCAAAGCGCGTCCAAGCAGCCGCAAAAGCTGCCCCGGCTGATCGTTGCGCTAGGAGTGGGCCAGATCATTGCGTGGGCCAGCAGCTATTACCTGTTGGCCATTCTGGCGCTTCCCATGTCCAGAAGCACTGGCTGGTCGCTGGGGCTGTTGGTCGGAGGCCTCTCCGCTGGGCTGGTCACAGCCGGACTAGTCGCTCCTCTGGCCGGTCGGACCATCGACAGGCGGGGAGGGCGGACCGTACTGGCGGTCAGCTCCGTAGTGTTTGCCATGGGCCTCGCGGCGCTGGCCACGTCACACTCCCCAACTACCTATTACCTTGGCTGGGTGGTACTGGGCGTTGCCATGTCTGCGGGCCTGTATGACGCTGCGTTCACGACACTGGGACAGCTGCTCGGGGCAAACGCGAAGCAATCCATTGCCGGCCTGACCTTGGTGGCCGGCTTTGCAAGCACGCTCGGCTGGCCAGCGCTGACCTACCTTGACGAGGCCATGGGATGGCGCGGCGCGTTGTGGGTGGCTGCCGCATTCAACCTGCTGGTCGCATTGCCCATCCATTTGCTCGCTATTCCGAAGCATCAGCCCCGTATTAGCGCAAGTCCGCATCCCTCAGCGGTCGCTGCCGTCCACACCAGCACTGCAGCACCCGTTTCAGCTGCAGCACCGCCTGCACACTGGCTTGTGCTCATTGGCCTGTTGCTGACCTGCCAGGCAGCGATCATGGCGACCTTATCGGTGCATCTGATTGCGCTGCTCGGTGCCATCGGGCTGGCGCCATCGGTTGCGCTGCTCGCTGGCATGGTGATCGGCCCCGCGCAGGTCATCGCTCGTTTGCTGGATATGTACTTCGGGCGAGGCGTGCATCCGACCTGGTCCGCACGCGTGGGAATTGCAGCGACATTGGCAGCGCTACTGCTGCTACTCACTGGATACTCGTGGGCAGCGATCATTGCATTCGTCATCTACGGTGCCGGCAACGGGATACTCACGGTGGCCCGCGGCACCCTCCCGTTGGCGTTGATCGGATCGGCGGACTACGGCAAGACCATGGGCCAACTTGCCCGTCCCATGCTACTGGCACAGGCGGCAGCACCGCCGCTTGCAGCCATTGCGCTCGAGCGAACCGAGCCTGTTTGGCTGATCTGCCTATTGGCGCTGCTTGCCACTGTTTCCTTGGTTGGAAGCTGTTGGTTGCCTGCAAAGACGCAGGGCGTGAGCCCTTGAATATGCATGCGTGTGCATATATGCTTTATGCATGAGCAAGGGCACCCCCAAGGCAAACGCCATTGAGCAAGCAGTAAGCGTGCTGGCAGACCCCATTTTTCGGGCGCTGGCTGAGCCGTCGCGCTTGGCCGTGCTCAAGCGTGTGCTTCAGGTGGAACGGGCAGATATCGCGGAGATTGCCGCCGGCCTTCCACAGGAGCGATCCGTGGTCTCACGTCATCTGCAGGGACTCCACGATGCTGGGATCCTACGCGCAGAGCGGGTGAGCCGGCAGGTGTACTACCAGGTCGATGGCCTCGCGATGGTCGCACGCTTGGAGCAGATCCTGCTGCAGGTCAGGGCGCTGGCACCTTACTGCTGCCCCGGTGATTTGAAGTAATACCGCAGGCAATTCTTGATTCATCAACGCAACTCACATATATGCATATAGGCGCATACACGCATGAATAAGTTGAATGTCGACGTCGTCGTGATCGGGGCAGGGCGGGCAGGCTTGGCGATGTCATACCGGCTCAAGAACGCAGGCGTGTCGCACCTGATTCTCGAACGACAACCGGCCGCTGGTGGCAGTTGGCCGTCGTACTACGACAGCCTGACCCTGTTCTCCCCGGCAGGATATTCCTCGCTGCCTGGCCTCGAGTTCCCCGGCGGAGCCAAGCGCTATCCCAAGCGGGACGAGGTCACCGCGTATCTGCGCCAGTATGCGTCCGCCTTCGACCTGCCAGTGCGCGCCAACAGCGAGGTTGTGGAGGTCATCTCCGAAGCAAGCCAACATCGCGTCAAACTTGCCGATGGAGCGGTCATTACCGCCCAGGCAGTAGTGGTGGCAACCGGTGGCTTCAACACACCTCACCTGCCGGGGATCCCTGGAAGGCAGCTATACCAAGGGACGATTCTGCACAGTTCGGCCTACCGAACACCCACCGGCTTCGAAGGCAAACGCGTCGTCGTCGTCGGTGCGGCCAACTCAGCGGTACAGATCGCGCACGAACTGCACTCCACTGCCACCGTGGTGCTGGCAACCCGCGAGCCAGTGAAGTTCATGCCACAACGGTTCCTCGGCTTCGATTTTCATGACTGGCTCAAGTGGACCGGCCTGGGCAATTCCCGTTGGCTGAGCGATCAGAGCACGCCCGTTCTGGATGATGGACGTTATCGACACGCCCTGAGTACGGGTGCCATTTCCCGTCGAGAGATGTTCACTGCGTTTACCAACGATGGGGTGGTGTGGCCGAATGCGGAAATACAGGCGGTCGACGCTGTGATCTTCGCGACGGGCTTCCGGCCGAACATGTCATTCCTGCCACGGGAAGCCTTGGATCCGGACAGGCGGGCACTACACAGCCAAGGGGTTTCCACCACAATCAAGGGGCTCTACTACCTCGGGCTACCGCTACAGCGCAACTTTGCCTCTGCCACGCTTCGCGGAGTTGGTAGTGACTCCTTGGGAGTCCTAGCATCGATCATGAGCCACTTGCGGCCCATGTAATTGCGCACGCGACGTCCCCCCGGCTTGAGTAGTGGGCGGGTTTAGAGTCCGGTGCTGATGTTATCGTTCTTCGCCGCCAACTGCGCGGCGTATTGGGCGGGTGTTAGACCGCCAAGCGCTCTTTTTGGTCTTTCTTCGTTGTAGTCGCGCCGCCAGCTTTCGATACTGGTGCGGGCATGAAGCAACGTCGGGAACCAGTGCTCGTTGAGGCATTCGTCGCGCAGCCGTCCGTTGAAGGACTCGATGTACGCATTTTGGTTCGGCTTGCCCGGTTCGATCAGACGCAGGGCAACTTCCTTTTCGTGAGCCCAAGCCACCATCGCCTTACCGCAAAACTCCTTGCCGTTGTCTGTCCTGATCACTCGTGGCAAGCCGCGCTGCATGGCCAGCCTGTCCAGTACCCTGGACACGCCTTGCCCGGATATTGCCCGCTCCACTTCGATGGCCACAGCCTCGTGGGTGGCGTCGTCGACGATCGTCAGGCACTTGACCACCCGGCCTTCTGCGGTACGCTCGAACACGAAGTCCATCGACCACACCTCATTGGCAGCGGACGGCCGCAGGAGGGGCTGGCGCTCGCTAACCGGCACCTTCTTACGCTTTCTGCGTCGCACCTGCAGGCCCGCTTCCTGATAGAGCCGCTCCACTCGCTTGTAGTTCACGACAAGTCCTTTCTGCCGCAGCTTCAGATGGATCATGCCCACCCCGTAGCGTCTGTGCCGATGCGCCAGCGCAGCAATCTGCTCGCGCAGCTCAACGTTGTTGTCGGGCCGAGGCTCATAGCGCAGCGCGCTAGCGCTCATCCGCACCACCGTCAGCGCTCGCCGCTCGCTCAACCCCTTCTCGACCATGCTCCGCACCAGCAGCCTGCGCGCCGGCGCGGTCACCACTTTTTTCGCAACGCATCCTTGATGACGTCGTTCTCGAAGACCTGTTCTGCCAGCAGCTTCTTCAGGCGTGTGTTCTCCGCCTCCAGATCCTTGTGCCGCTTGGCGTCGGGCACGCTCATGCCGCCGAACTTGCTGCGCCACAGGTAGTACGAGGCCTCGCTGAAGCCATGCTGGCGGCAGAGGTCCTTGATGGGCATGCCGGACTCAGCTTCGCGTAGGAAGCCGATGATCTGCTCTTCGGAAAAGCGCTTCTTCACGTCCAATCTCCTTGTCATTGAGGATTGGACTCCAAACCGCTTCGCTACTCAATCTCGGGGGGACGTCGCACGTTTGGCATGCCAAGAACGGAGTAGGGCACCGGAACTTCTGCGGGGCCGTCGAGGTGGTCGCGCAATCCCAAAGTCAGCCTTTGTTGTTCTGACGGTGAGCGACCCATACGGCAGCGACAGTTATGGATACTACTAAAAAGACAGCAACGCCGGCGACAATGCTCATCTGCTGTAAGAGGGTCAACGAGTTTAAAAAGTTCATCTTAGAAACCAACCATTGGTGATAGAGTGGACCGGCCGGGAATTCGTAGACATCTCAGAGCCATAATCAATGGAAGCGAGAGAGGTGTCTAATGGCAAGCAAACAGTACACGGATGAGTTCAAGGCCGAGGCGGTCAAGCAGGTTACCGAAAGAGGCTTTGCGGTAGCCGAGGTTGCCAAGCGGTTGGGGGTCTCGTCCCACAGCCTTTACCAATGGCTCCGCAAGTCCAGGAGCGAGGCCTTGGCGGGCACGCCTGAGGGGTCGATGTTGCCGACGCCGAAGGACTCAGCCGAGGTGCGGCGCCTGAAGGCCGAGGTGAAACGCCTGACTGAGGAGCGCGACATCCTAAAAAAAGGGGTATCCGGAATCTGGTGTGGGTTCTGGCTCCTTGGGTCTTTGTAGCTATCACTTTCAAAGAATGGATTTTGGTGTTGGACGGCTGAGCGGATGTGCTAGAGTAAAAGTCGGATTTCAGTGTGGGTTCGCCCAAGGTGCTGAGTGACGGACTTTCTCCAGCTGCGAAGCCTGAAGACGCTTGAAATCCTGACCAGCGAGGACAGTTACGTCGTCAAGGCCGAAGGCGTCAATCAGTGGGTGACCTGCCCGCTGTGCAAGACCGGATGCCTGCATGGTCACGGCTCACAGGAACAGTCGTTTCAGGACACACCGACGCACGGCAAACCCGTCGTGATCTTCATCCAGCGCCGTCGCTATCGCTGTACAAGCTGCACCAAGACCTTGTTTGAGCCTGTGGCGGACCTTGATGGAGAACGCCAAGCCACGGCGCGTCTGGTGCGTTATATCCGCGACCAGTCCTTCTCCAAGACCTTTGCGGCCCTTGCCCGGGAAGTAGCCGTGGAAGAAAAGACGGTCCGCCACGTCTTCGACGATTTCATCGAGGAGGTCGAGGCCAAGACCCAGTTCCGGACGCCGCGGGTGCTGGGTATCGACGAGCTCAAGATCATCGGCCAGTACCGGGCCATGATCACCAACGTCGAGCGCAAGACCGTGTTCGATATCCGCCCCAGCCGGGCCAAAGCCGAGTTGATGCCCTATTTCCGCGACCTGCGGGACAAGGACTCGGTCGAGTGGGTGGCGATGGACATGTACCACGTTTATCGGCAGGTGGTGCGCGCCACGCTGCCACAGGCCCGGATCGTGGTCGATCGATTCCATATCTAGCGCATGGCGAACGACGCGCTGGAGAAGCTGCGCAAGCGCATTCGCAAGGATTTGTCCACCCGGCAGCGCCTCAAACTCAAGGACGAGCGGTTCCTGCTGCTCAAGCGGCAGCACGACCTGACAGGGAGAGATATGGACCGGATGCGGGAATGGTTCCAACAGTTCCCGCTCCTAAGCGAAGCCCACGCGCTCAAGGAAGGATTTCTGTCGATCTGGGATCAGAAGACCCGCCCAGCAGCAGAAGCCGCCTGCGCGAAGTGGCAGGCCAATATTCCGACCGAATTGGCGGCCACGTTCAAGGACCTGACCACCGCCGTGCACAACTGGCACGACGAAATCTTCGCCTACTTCGAGCAGCCGATTACCAATGCCTATACTGAGTCAGTCAACCGAGTGGCCAAAGACATGAACCGCATGGGCAGGGGTTACAGCTTCGAGGTGCTTCGGGCGCGCATGCTCTACGACAAGAAGGCGCGCAAGGATGGCTCGGTTATCGAAACCGTGTTGGTCGATGACGACGACCCAATGACCACGGACTTCGTGTTCCAGCGGATGACCACGGCGGCAACGCGCAAGAAGAAGATCACGCGCGTGGTCGAGTACGGCCCCTATCTCCCGACGCTGGCGCGGCTACTCGAAGAGGGGTATTTCGAATAGTCCTCAACCCATTGTGCAAGAGGCGGCGCTTCAGCCTGAATTTGTGATTCAGCCGATGAAGCATAGGTAAGAGGCCCAGCCACTACCCCGCGCAACAGGACAGTTGCTTTACGTCCTTGGTGAAGGTTTGTGCCGCGAGTTTCAGCCCCTCGACCATCGTCAGGTAGGGGAATAACTGGTCGGCCAACTCTCGCACCGTCATGCGGTTGCGAATCGCCAGTACTGCGGTTTGGATCAGCTCGCCTGCTTCCGGGGCTACCGCTTGCACGCCGATCAGTCGTCCCGAACCGGCCTCCGAAACCAGCTTGATGAAACCGCGCGTGTCGAAGTTGACCAGCGCCCGGGGCACGTTGTCGAGCGTCAGCGTGCGGCTGTCGGTCTCGATACCGTCGTGGTGCGCTTCGGCTTCGCTGTAGCCCACGGTGGCGACCTGCGGGTCGGTGAACACCACCGCCGGCATCGCCGTCAGATCCAGCGTCGCGTTGCCACCCGTCATGTTGATTGCAGCGCGGGTGCCGGCCGCCGCCGCGACGTAGACGAACTGCGGCTGGTCAGTGCAGTCGCCGGCGGCATAGATGTGCGGCACGGTAGTGCGCATCGCGTGGTCGATGGTGATGGCGCCTTGCGCATTGACGACCACACCGGCCGCGTCGAGGTTGAGCGTGCGGGTGTTTGGGGTGCGGCCGGTGGCGAACAACAGCCGGTCGGCATGCAGTTCGCCGCGTTCGGTGGTGAGCACGAATTCCCCATCCTCATAGGCGACCTGGCTGGCCTGGGTGTGGTCCAGCACTTCGATGCCTTCGGCGCGGAACACGGCCGTGATGGCCTCGCCAATGGCGGGGTCTTCGCGAAAGAACAGTGTGCTGCGCGCCAGCATGGTCACCTTGCTGCCCAGCCGGGCAAAGGCCTGCGCGAGTTCGACGGCCACCACCGACGAGCCGATCACGGCCAGCCGATCGGGGATCGTGTCGCTGGCCAGCGCTTCGGTCGACGTCCAGAAGGGCGTGTCTTTCAAGCCCGGGATCGGTGGAATCGCCGGACTGGCCCCGGTGGCGATGAGGCAGCGGTCGAAACTCACCTCGCGCATCCCGTCGTCAGCGGTTGCCACGGTCAGCGTGTGCGCATCCTTGAATCGGGCATCGCCGCGCAGCACGGTGATGGTCGGGGTGCTCGTCAGGATGCCTTCGTACTTGGCGTGGCGCAGTTCATCGACGCGCCCCTGCTGCTGAGCCAGCAAGCGCTTGCGCAGAATCTTCGGCGAGGCGGCGGCAATGCCGTCATCGAACGGACTCTCGCGACGCAGATGCGCAATGTGGGCAGCGCGGATCATGATCTTGGACGGCACACATCCGACGTTGACGCAGGTGCCGCCGAGAGTGCTGCGCTCGATCAGCGTCACACGCGCCCCTTGCTCGACGGCCTTCAACGCCGCCGCCATCGCCGCGCCGCCGCTGCCGATCACGGCCACGTGCAGTGCAGCCTCATCGTCCTCGCGCTTTGGTTCGCCGCCCAGCCGCTCTTGTGCATTGTTCAGCAGGTCGCTGGGTTGCCCCGGCGCATCGGCAAGCTGCGCTCGGTAACCGAGTGCGGATACCGCCGCGACCAGCGAGGTCACGTCCGCGGCGGTACCTACGCTGGCCTCAATCTCGGCCCGGCGCTGTGGGTAGGACACTGAGGCCGAACGCACGCCGGGCACCTTTTCCAAGGTCTGCTTGACGTGCTCGGCGCACGACCCGCAGGTCATGCCATCGATGTGCAGCGTGATCGCCTCGGTCATGAGCGTGTGCTCACTTCTTGACGGTAGACGGGTAGCCGGCGTTCTCGGTGGCTTTGGTCAACGCGGCCGGAGTGGTCTTGGCATCGTCGTAGGTTACCACCGCCTCCTTGGGCTCCCAGGTCACCTTGGCCTCGATGACGCCTTCGACCTTGGTCAGCGCCTTCTTGACCGTGATCGGACAGGTGGCGCAGGTCATGCTCGGCACCGACAGCGTGACGGTTTTGGTGGCGGCCCAGGCGGGAGCGCTGAGGGCAACGGTCAGAGCGAGCAATGCGACGAGTTTCTTCATGGCAATCTCCTTTCAGTAGAACAGGGGCATGAGGTAGGGGAACACGAGCGCGATCAGCACCAGGGCGGTGAAGATCCAGAAGATCACCTTGTAGGCCGTCCGCACCTGGGGCACGGCGCATGCGTCGTCCGGCGCGCAGGCGCGAGCCGGCCGGAAGATGCGACGCCACGCGAAGAACAGCGCCACGAGCGCCACGCCAATGAAGATCGGCCGGTACGGTTCCAGCGCGGTCAAGTTGCCGATCCAGGCGCCGGAGAAACCCAGCGTGATCAGCACCAGCGGACCGAGGCAGCAGGTCGAGGCGAGGATGGCGGCGAGGCCACCGGCGGCCAGTGCACCGCGGCCGTTGCTGGGGTCTGCCATGTGAGGGATCTCCTTCCGAGACGTTGCGTGATGCGCTAAGGTTACTTCCGTAGTCAAGTACGGAGTCAAGCGCGATGGTGAACGATCCGCAAACACTGACCATCGGGGCTTTCGCCAAGGCCGCTGGGGTCAACGTGGAGACCATCCGGTTCTATCAGCGCAAGGGGTTATTGCCAGAACCAGGTCGGCCCGTCGGCAGTATTCGCCGCTACGGATCGGCGGACGTGGCGCGGGTGCGTTTCGTGAAATCCGCCCAGCGGCTGGGGTTCAACCTGGACGAAGTCGGCCAACTCCTACAGCTTGAGGACGGCACTCACTGCAGCGAAGCCGCCGAGCTGGCTGCGCTCCAGCTCACCGACGTGCGCACCAAGATGGCGGACCTGACGCGAATCGAAGCGGTGCTGTCACGGTTGGTCAACGAGTGCCATGCGCAGCGAGGCACTGTGTCGTGCCCGCTGATCGATTCTCTGCACGGGAGCTAGGCGCGTGGCTTAACCCGGTTTTCCGTTCCACTGCGCCTCAAACCCCAGTTCGAGCCGGGGGCAAGGTGACCTGCCACTGATTGTTTCCTTGCACCGACATGCGCCAGACAAAGCCCACACTGAAGGCTAAAAGCGCGTAAGACTTGCGATACCAGAAACCTACCGAACGAGAGCTGTCAGACAAGAAGGGCTAGTGCGGTCTTCCCACACTAAAATCCGGATACCCAAAAAAAGCCGCGGCGTACTTCGCCAAGGGATGACGGCGAAGTACGCTTTCATGCGTGAGCACTTGGGCGAGTTCAGGCTGACGGCCATGTGTCGAGTGCTTGGGGTTAACCGCAGTGGCTACTACGCATGGGCGGGCAATTCGGGCAGGCCGCGTCGTCGTGAGGATGATCGTCTGCGCGGCCTTATCAAGCACGCGTGGTTGGCAAGCGGGACGGTGTACGGCTACCGCAAGATCACCCGGGAACTTCGTGAGGCCGGTGAACGTTGCAGCCGCCATCGTGTTCGACGTCTGATGAAGGCAGAGGGCATAAGGGCAGAAATTGGCTACGGCACCAAGCCGCGCCATCGAGGCGGTCCGCCTGGGATGGTTGAAAACGTCGTCAATCGCGACTTTTCGCCCGCTGCACCAAACAAGGTGTGGGTCACTGACATAACATACATCCGCACCTACGAGGGCTGGACTTTCCTGGCAGTGATCGTCGACCTTTACTCACGGCAAGTGGTTGGCTGGGCGATGCAGTCCCAGATGACCACCGACCTTGTGCTGCAGGCACTGGTATCGGCGGTGTGGAAGCGAAAGCCTGCTGCGGGCCTGATCATCCACTCTGACCAAGGCAGCCAGTTCACGAGCAGCGACTGGCTATCGTTGCTGAAGCAGAATCGCATGGTTCCAAGCATGAGTCGGCGTGGAAACTGCCATGACAATGCGGTGGCTGAGAGCTTCTTCAGTGCACTGAAGAAGGAGCGGATCAAGCGACGGATCTACCCGACCCGGGACGAGGCGCGCTCGGATGTATTCAATTACATCGAGATGTTTTACAACCCAATCCGACGCCACGGTTCCGCTGGCAACCTGGCCCCTGTAGAGTTTGAACGGCGCTACGCGCAAGGCGGCTCATGAATGTCTACGGAAGTCTGGCCGGTCCAAAGCCAGTGCGCGACGCAGCTCACTGCAGGTCGCAACCTGAGGTGTTTTCAAGAATTCTAACCCTAGCTGTTGGGCCCAGCACCTCCTACTGCCTGGCCACACACTGCATGATTGCCAGAAAGTGCGGGCAGCATGGCTGCATTGGAGAACTATCAAGTGATACCCCCGGGCTCTGCCATCTCTTGCAGCCTCGGCGAGCAGCATGCAGCCATCTGAATACGCACTGAGGGCTTGCGAGCTCGGCTTAGGGGCGCACAATTGGACTGCATGCCACCTTTGGTACCCGCACATGCCTGACTCAGTCACGAAAGGCGAGGCTTTTGCAGCGATCGAGTCGCTTCTCGCCAACGGAAAGCCACCTCATCATTTGAATGTCCGCGCAGCCCTAGGAGGCCGCGGCAGTGGGCCAACACTAAGCCGGTTCGTAGCCGCGTGGTTTGCAGAACGAGCAGCATTGCTGGCAGGTCGGCCGAGCTCAGTTGCCGACATGGCTCTTGCTGATGTCATTGCAGCTCTTAAGAGCTTGGGGGAGCCAGATGCCCAAGGAAATGTTCTTGCAAATCTGCCGAGTGCATTTGAGAGAATTGGGCTAACCCTCGACCAACTGTTCATAGTCCTACACGCCTGGGAATCTGATTTGGAGCGACGGGAAGGCATCTTGGCCAAGACGAACACGACGCTGGCAAGCGAAATCACATAGCCAAGGACGGAATTGAACAGAGAAAAGCAAAAACTCAATTGGCGCAGAGGTACAGCCTTAGTTGGCCCGTCAGTCCGACCCTGCAAGGGCGGCCGAGGGTAGAATTCACCGATCCATCAATCGGTTAGCGAAGATCTGGCCGTGTTCGTAACGATTCCCTGCCAACCCTCACGTTGGCTTTTCGAACAGGGCGCACGCCCGGTGATCTATCAGCCGGCCGCCGAATTTCACGACCTCCCTGCCAGCCACGCCTGGCGACACATGACCTATGAGCCGGACCGTGATCCGCCGATCGATTTTACCTGGGAGCGCGAATGGCGCCTGCAGACGGAGCAGCTGCACTTCGATCAGTCGTGCGCAGGGGTAGTGGTGCCGGACCGGGCGTGGGCGGCGCGCATGCGGGCCGAGCACGAGGTCGAGCAGGACTGGCGCGTTCTTGCGTACAGCCAGATCATGGACGCGCCGTTGGCCGAGCAGCTCCGCGATGACTACCGCTGGACGCTGACCTCGTTGCGTCGTTAATGGCCAGCTCCCGAATGCACGAGCATTCGAGAGCCGTGCCTGCGGTAGCGAACCCGCCCAGCCATAATCAGCGAAAGAATCGGCCAGGACCGCGATTCCTGGCTCGCTCATCAACCCTCCTGTTGTGCCTGCCCGCTCACCTCATCGCGCCAGCAGGGCATAGCGTACTCATTGCAAGACCGAGGAGGGCGGCGTAACGCACGGAACTATGGGCAGAGACTCGGTGAGTCGGGAAAGTGCAAAAGGCAGCACGGATGATGGCAGGGCGCCGGATGCAGGCAATTCAGCGGGGCTGTGCGGGCAACCTACCGGAATTGCCCCCTTGGAGAATACGACGACAGCCAGAATGAAACAGCACTGCTGAAACAGCGACAGCGCTGCCAGGTACCTCATCCAATGCCGCAGACCAGGATACGGGCAGAACAGTCAGTACACGTCACCTTGGAACGCCATTGCGGGCAAGATGGCTAAATCCTGCGGGACCGATGGCTGCATTGGATCCAGCGCAGCGCCGCCACTTCAGTGAGTCCGGCGCTCCGCACTGCTCAGCCCCATTGCCCATGCCCGTCATCGCCACACCCACGCCAACAAGGACCAACAGCGTCAGCACGGACCAGGAGATCCAGTCCGCCCCAAGCGCAAAGAAGGTCTTGTTCCAGATGCCCCAGGCGTTGAATGTCGGCTTCCAGAGGTGCACCTTCGCAAACAGGAAGGCGATCAGCAGTGCACTGGTTGAAGTCGCGAGGGGCGCGAAGCGGTGATGGCGGAGACTTAGCGCCAATGCAGCCAGGCTTGGAAGATAGACCGCGATGTTGATGATCCACAACGTCGCGGTAATCGTGTAGCACCAGTTTGCAGCTTGGCGGATGTGATCCGCATCATGCAAGGTGATGGCCAACAGCATCATGATGTTCGCCACAACCAGCGGCTAGCGGCAGCGACGATCCAGTAGCGGAGCAATGCGCACGTGGTCCACCTCGAAAAGGGGTAGGGGAGGGGCGACCGAACGGTCGCGAGTCTGGCCGGATCATGCTGGCGCGTAGAACGATGGGGCAGTGGAAGAGCCCGACTCACTCCCAGATCAGGGCGAATGACAAACAGCTCTTTGCGAAGGGGTCATGGGGCGGCACATTCCACCCGTACTTTGGTCCGCAAGAAGGTGATCTGGTCGTCAGCGAGCATTTCTACCAGAGCGGGTTCGCAAACACTGATCTGGCGATGCAACTCAATCAGCGAGGTTTGAGCAACATCATCCTGATCGGGATGATTGCCAATACGTGTATTGAAACCACAGGCAAGTACGGTGCGGAGCAGGGGTTCAATGTCACCCTGGTCTCCGATGCAATGGCAGCGTACTCGCTGGAAGCGCAACACAACGCGATCGCGGTCAATGGCCCGACCTATGCTCATGCGATCTACTCGACCGAAGAGATCCTGGCAAGGATCCCGCAGAAACGCTAGTTGCCCTGTCGCGATGCATGCCCTCCGGGGGATGCATCACATCCGAGGGCAACGACGTGGACCGTTCCGGGATTAAACGTTAGCCATCGCGTTGAGTTCCGCCTCAAGTCAACGACGCACCCGCCGATACGTGACTGTTCAACCATCAGAGGCAGATGCACTCATGGCCAAAGAGAAGGCGATCGGACCAGCAGCAAGCAAGCAGAATTCGGAACAACCGAGGGCGCCACAAGATGCAGCAATGCGGAACGAGCGGGCCTTCGCAAACTTCAAGGATCAGATCGAACTACTGAAGGTGCTGTCGCTTGGAACGGGCATGTGCACGGCATCTTACGTGGTCGCCGCGAGCGAACTCGGTTCGTTGACTCGCGCGGCCGGCGCGATCACGTGCATTACGCTCGGCGTGTGGATGGGGGTATGCGGCGTAGTCGTCTACTTTCGGAATCGGCTCGACTTGAGCGGCCTATCAGCATGGCAAAAGGCCTGGCGTGTTGCTCAGTACCTGATCGTCATGTGTGCAACATTGTTCGCATTCTCGACGGCAATCGAACTCGCAAAGCTGAAGGGCTCCCGCAATCAACCTCGAGCAGCCGCAATTGAGTTGCCCGCCACCAGGCATTGCGATTCGCTCAACCAGCCCGGAGATGCTCCTGGTACATGAGGGTAGGGCAGCTGCGGACGCAACATATCTGAAGTGTGCGGGCACGATGGCTGCATTCGCAGCACGCAACAGCACAGCTTCATTCGTCGGTGGTAGGCGACACGGCACTGCATCCCGAACGCCTGAGTTCGTCCTAACTGCATCCCGGGAAGAATCGACTTCCCACACCGCTCTTATCCGGCAGCAGCAATCTGCTGCCGGCCCAGGCTTCAAGGCATTCATCCGACCAGTGTGCGGATGACTCACCCCAATCACATCGCCCACGCGGGGGAGGCGGGTCGAGATACCGAGAGAATCCTTCGGCCCGCAGATGCGGGCTAGGACGCTTCGAGCGTGAACCTTACCAACGTGCGCTAGCACTCCAAGACGAGAAGTGCTGTCTGGCGACGTCAAGAACAAGGTCTGGGCTGGTGGCCAGCATCGTCGATGGCGAACGACCGCCCAGTAGTGAATCTGGTGCCATCAACCACTCGACCTCTTCCCAGCCCGATGTCCGCCCGCCTTCTGCCACTCCATATGGACCGCGAAGAAGCGAAAGCAGTTCAGTAAGCACTGGTGCTGGCTCATTAGAAGGCGTCAACTGCCATGCTGGATAGAAAAACGCTCCCTTCTCTGGGAGCCAGACTCCGATAACTCTGCCAGATGCCATCAGCCGGGAAAGTGCCTGACCATTGCGGTCATGCAATCTCAGCAGATCCGCAAACGCGGTGGCATCCAGCCAACTCGCTGACAGGGCAGCCCGGGCTGCAGCAGATGCAGGTGTTTCCTCCGGCAATTGCTTGGCATGGTCTAGTTGCCAAGTGGCCCGCAGACCGGAAGGATCCCACACCCGACGAACGCTACTTGGAGTTGTCCGCAGAGCCCGGCGACGCCTCGCTATCTCGTCAAATTTCCTATTGTGACGGTACGCGATCCAAAGCGCGGTCGCTGTCGTAGACGCGATAATGGCAAGAAAAATGAATGCAACTATCGACATTTGCTGGAACAGTGTCAGTGAGTTCAAGATGTCCATGAATCACCATCATTTGGGATGAGCGACTACTGCGGGCGATATGGCTGCATTGCTCGTAGTCACATGCTCCTGCCGCACCAGGCGCAGGCACGATTGGGCGAAGTGTCAATAATTGCGCCCATTAGAGAACCGGCGTTTCTGACGTTTGCGCCCCTGAAATCGTAAGTTCTGTCGATGCGCAACAATGACAGCGCCCACGGTCATCGCTACCGCCCACACAATGATGATTGCGGCGAACAGAGTCATCTGTTGGAAGGTGGACAACGTTTCCAGGAAATTCATTGGATACCTCGCGGGAGAATGCGGCAGCAAGCCACCGGCACGCGCTACTGCGGGCCTTACTTCGCCTCTGCGTCTACAAGCCCAGCGCGAATTCTGACGCATTTTTCCGCTTTCTGGGCGATCAAAATTGCTATCGACCGATCAGGCGTGCGGGCGCTATGGCTGCAAAGTGCGGGCGGGATGGCTGCATCAACGACGGGAACTCTTCAGGCCGTAAGGCTGGCGTCAAGCCGGGCGGGGAGGGCCATCCGCCCACACTTGAACTTCTGAATGCGCAATGACACTTGCAGATCAGAAGCAAAGGCGCAGAATCAAGGCTCAAGTGCGGTCTTACGGTGTGATCGTGGCTAGACCTATCAGCAACGAAGACGTCTATTTGGCTGTCGAGCAGCTTTTGAGAGATGGCTTACCGCCGACCCAAGCTAACGTCAGGCGGGCGCTTGGCGGGAAGGGCTCTGGGCCAACTCTATCCCGGGGCATTGACTCCTGGTTCCGAGAATTTGGGCGTGCCGCGATGTCTCTTAGAGCCTCAGCGGGTCCCGCCAGCTTGATGGCGAAGGAGAGCGCCTGTGAGGTGGCATCTTGTCTAGAGGCAATGACGGCCCAGCTGAAGACGGATCCTCACCAAGACATTGGTGAGCTCTTTCGATATGTGCTTGAAAGATCCGGCAACCTTTTAGAGAAGCTGGTCGCCAGGGAACGCGAGCTTGACCAACGAGCAGCCGACCTGGAGACGCTGAGAGCAAGCTTGTGGGATATGACGCCGGGAACGACGCAGACGACTGACCCTTAATAGATGGCCAATCTATAGCGCCTTATCAGGCCACAAGCAGTCATTGCCGAACAAGTAACAGATTTACATGGCGCTTGGTAACAGATTTACCTGCTTCGTCAATCCATCCACACATCAAGCAAGGGAACGAAAGCTCAGAACTGGCTTCTGTGCCGGTAACGCCCCAATCTCGTATTTCGCATAATGTATATTATGTTATTACCAAGATGCCCGCCATGGCCTCACAACCCAGGCTCCTCACGACACCTCTGCCAACCACCACCCTTTGCACTGACCTGTTGCCACCCATTCGGGATCTGTTGAGCGCTGCGAATTTGGGGCAGCTTGCGCGGCAACTTGTAGCAATTGATGCGCTGAGCTACGTGCAGTCCCAATGACTCGCTGTGATCTTGGTGCATCACCAATGGTGCGTCGCGAATCTGTTGCATCTCCAATGATGTTGCCAAGGCGTTGCAGCCACGCGCTTTCGAGAGCATCTAATTTGGGAGACGGCTATGACCGTCGGCTTCATTTCTGAGCTAGCTCAGCGGCTTGGACCCTCCAATTTTGAAGAGTCCAAGCGAACAATTCACTTGCTGGCTCCGGTGTCGCGGTCCCCGAGCCCCAACCACGTCAGAACCCCTTGGACTTCGGCGGTGTCAGTCAAGGCGCTGACTGATCCATTCCCATGTCGCCTTGCTGAGGTAGCCTTGGTACTCGCCACGGACAAGCTGGGATACAAAAATCCCGTCATTCTTATCGAGCTTCTGTTGAAGATCGGCAGATAGATCGTGAGCGCTCATATCCCCGGACACCCAGCGGACCGACTCCAGATCAGGATCTGCTACGTTCTGGTAGCGCTCCAGGTGCTTGAGGAACGCAGTCCTCTTTGCGTCGTAGTTGGCTTCTCGGTTCAAATTCCAGGTGACAACATAGACGGCCATTTCGATCCTTCGAGACTGACACCGAACGTGTCTCCGTGATCTTAGTAAGTGCGACATATACGGTTCCGATAAGATATATTTATCGGAACTCAGGCTATTTTTAATCCCTACTTTCAACCACTTATGAGCGACCTTCTTCCAGCTCTGACCACCGCGGCTCCTGCCAATCCGACTGTGGCGCAGCTCTCGCAGTCCTCGGCGGACGCGGTGCGCGAAGTCTTCGCCGAAGCGGCCTCGGCCAACACCACGCGCAGTTACGCCACCGCCTTGCGCTACTGGGCGGCCTGGTACCAAGGCCGCTACGGAGCGGTCATCGCCATGCCGGTCGACGCGTCTTGCGTGATCCAGTTCATCATCGATCATCTGGCCCGGCGCTCAGGCGATGCCCTGACCTGGGAGCTGCCGCCGACACTGGATGCGCTTTTGGTGGAAGGCAAATTCAAGCAGCGCCAAGGACCGCTCAAGCTGTCGACCATCGTCCACCGCGTTGCGGTGCTCTCCAGCGCCCATCAATTGCTCAAGCTGGCCAATCCCTGCGAAAGCAGCGAGGTTCGGCAGCTGCTGGCCAAGGGCCGTCGCGCCGCACATAAGCGCGGCGAGCGGCCGAGCAAGAAGACGGCGATCACTGCGACCGAATTGATGGCGATGATTGCGACCTGTGAGGACGATCTTGTTGGGAAACGTGATCGTGCCCTGCTCTACTTCGCCTTCGCCAGTGGTGGGCGCCGTCGGAGCGAGACGGCCCATGCCGTCTTGAGCAAGCTTGCGCCGATCGACGGCGGCTACCTCTACCACCTGGACGTCGGCAAAACGCTTCAGGAGGGCGTCAAAGCAGGCGGCTCGCCGGACAAGCCCTTGTTAGGTCCACCGGCCGAAGCGCTTCGCACCTGGATCGAAGCGGCTGGACTGCAGGAGGGTGCCCTCTTCCGCCAATTGACACGCGGGAAAGTTGGGGCCGGCTTGTCACCCAAGTCGGTGGCCACCATCATCCAGAATCGCGCCCGCGCTGCCGGATTGGTGGGGAGCTTTGGCGGTCACAGCCTACGATCGGGTTTCGTAACGGAAGGTGCTAGGCAAGGAATTGCCCTGCCAGCCATTATGGCAATGACCGATCACCGATCGGTGGTCAGTGTCATCGGCTACTATCAGGCCGGTGCGGCCGAAACGAATCCGGCGGCTCGAATGCTGGAAGCTGCCGCAAGGTCAAGTGCCGAGCGCCCCATAGGGCGGTATGGAGACACGACGAGCGCTGAGTCCTAGGCAATCGTGCGGTCAAACTAGTAGAAGTATCCTTTGATCGTCGCGGCTTCGCTGCGATCTATCACTGTCGGTCTCTGATGATCTCCCGTCGCAGTCGGCCCTCACGTCACGGAGATCGGGTGATCTGTGCCCGATGCTTGAGTCGGCCGTCTCCAGTAAATCGCGCGCGGCTACACCAAAGATCCTGCGATGCTTGGCGGTGCGAAAGGCAATGGCCACTCGACCCTGCCGTCCGATTTGCCGCTCTCGCATGGCAAGAAGAATCCCGTTTATGCGGTCATGGTCGAAGGTCCGGACGGCACCAGATTGCAAGCAGAAGCGGAGCTTCGTCTCGACCACTTTCGACCTGGCGGCTACAAACTGATTGCCTATCTCCCTAGACTCGATAAAGCTGATGTGCCCGTGATTAGCAAAGTCTGGAAGGTGTAAGTCGAGCCTCCGTTTCGGGCCGACAGCTGCCATGCTTCACCCCCGATAATTCCCCCTGCCCCCCCCTTTGTTCCGTTGATGTCCGCCTGCGGCCACATGCGTCCGATCAGCTCCTACGGACAAATGTCAGCCATGGGCTGAACAGCCGTTCTCGCGTCCGTGCGAGTGACCGATGTGATCGACGACGGATATACTTCGATTCACAATGCCGCTCGATGCGGCGACGGCATACCCGCTGGTGCTCGACGCCCCCGGGTTATGCTGGAGCGGCTCCCTTTTCTCAGGTTCGCACCCACTACCCAATCCATATTTATGGCCTCGAAAGCGCCCAAAAATTCGCAGCCATCCGCTGCTACAGCTCCCGCAACGGCACCGGCGGAGGGCGAACGCCGAGCGCTTCGTGGATACGTCGGCCAGTACGAGCGCGCGGGCGCTGCCATCTATGCCGCGCTTGAGCGCGACGAGCTGCTTTGGATTGGCGTCGCTGACCGCAACGCGGGCATTGCGGACGACCTGGTACTAGGATTCGATGGATTGGTGGTCGGTCACCAGTTCAAGACGTCCAAGTTCCCAGGCACTTTCACTGTTGAGACGCTGTTTACTGGTGCCAATGGTCTCTTGAAGCCCCTAGTTCAAGCTTGGCAGTGCCTGTCCAAGGACAACCCAGGAAGTCGCGTCGAGATTCACTTGGTCGTCAACGACTTTCCATCGGTTACCGACAAGCCAGGCGACGGCAGGCTACGGCACAGCGCTGCATTTCTCGAGGAGTTCCAACAGCATCCAAATCGGTCGCTGTCGGATTGGTCCGCGCGAGGATGGAGCCGACTGATCGACCACCTGCGCCGCGAAGCCGGCTTAAATGATGACGACTTCGAACAGTTCATGCATGCCCTGCGCGTGGTGTGCGGAGCTGCAGCGAACTTCATCCAGTCGCACAAGCTGAATGCGGAGCAGGCGAGACAGGCATGCGAGATTGCCAGCGTGCTGCCCAAGCTAGTCGCCGATGAACGCGACAAGGACAGGTGGACGCGTGACGAGCTGCTTCATGAGCTTGGATGGCGCGATCCCGCCAAGACTTTGCTCATCCATCGGTTCCCGGTCGGCGCCTATGTCCAGCGCAATCGGGACACTGAGGTCAAGCTACTAGCAGCGCTTCATGCCTCCAATCACGGCTACGTCTCACTCATAGGACCACCTGGCTCCGGAAAATCCACTCTCCTGCAGGTTGCGCTGGCCACTGAAGCAAGTGTCCGGCTCGTTCGTTACTTAGCGTACGTGCCGGGCGCGGCTCAAGGCGTGGGTCGTGGGGAGGCCGACAACTTCCTGACCGACGTAGGTACGCAGCTGCGGAACAGCGGTTTAGTTGGGCTTCGTCTTCGCGATGACTCGCTATCTGAGCGCCGCGAACAGTTCGGCGTCCTGCTACGGCAGGCTGGTGAGCGCTTCACTCGCGAAGGGATCCGTACAATCATCGTTGTCGACGGGCTAGACCATGTGCCACGCGAAGAACGGCCGACCAATTCGTTTCTGGGAGAGCTGCCTCTTCCCGCGGCAATCCCAAATGGGGTCGTGTTCGTGCTCGGCACGCAACGGTTGGATCTCGCTAATCTGAAGCCCGCCGTAAGAGCGCAAGCGGAGAAGAGCGAGCGACAGGTTCTCATGGGGCCTCTCGGTCGCGAGGAACTCACCTGGATGGCGGATGCGCTAGGCTTGCCTGCCGAGATTCCAAGATTGGATCTCAGCAATCTCACGCATGGCCACCCGCTGGCAACGCGCTACTTGATTCAGGCACTGCTGCACGCTGACGAAGCTGGTCGCAAGCACCTTCTTAGCGGCGGGATGCCGTTCGACGGCGATATTGAGACTGTATATTCAGCTGCTTGGCGCGAGATCGCAAACGATGTCGATGCCATGGATGTGCTGGGCTTCATCGCTCGGGCTGAGGCACCCATGGACCTGCGACTGCTGGCCACGATGGTCAAGGAGTCCTCGATTGAACGCGCCCTGGTCATTGCGCAGCACCTGCTCCGCAGTTCATCCCGGGGATGGAGCGTCTTCCACAACAGCTTTAGGCTGTTCGTCATCGCTCAACCGCGAACCCGCCTCGGGAGCGTCGACGCTGAATACTCGCAGCGCGTATACCGCAACCTTGCCCAGTTGGCGAAGAGCGCGCCACCTGAATCGGCACAGTACTGGCTTGAGCTGCGCTACCGCGCGCGTGCCGGCGACGGTGCCGATGTACTGGCATTGGCGATGCCCGCTCGCTTCAGGCAGCAGCTGGCTGACGGGCGTTCTATCGCCGAGATTCACGCCGACATCCGCCTCGCCCTGCTGGCAGTGCGTGAAACGCACGACGCGACCGCCTTTACACGACTGCTGCTGTGTCGTGACGAAGTGGATCGGCGCAAATCAGCCCTTGAGTACGCCAACCAACTCCCGCTGGCTATGCTGGCGGTGGGGAACATTGAAGCAGCTGTCTCCCTCGTGCAGGACTTCCCCAGCCAGGGCTACGAGGTCGTCGACGCCCTACTAGCGCGAGGCGACTTCGACCGCGCGAAGGAGCTGTTTGAAAGCCTCGAACCACTATCGCAGCTCCATACGCCCAAGTTCAGAAACTACGGGCACCAGCACAACATCAAGGAATTCGAAAGATGGGCAATGCGCGCCGTCCACTTCCGAGACACCGAGCAGATCCAGATAGCGATTGATCATCTCGCCGCAGAGGGTCTAAGGGAGCCGGAAACGGTGGATCCGCAATCTGCCGTAGCGCTGCGGCTGCATCTTAGGAGGGAAGCCGCAAAGGCGATGCTAGGTCAGAAGGTTGGCTCCGATCCTCAAGAACTATGTAGCAAGCTCGGAGTAGCCAACGAAGATAAGCCGTCGGTGATGGTTCACGCAGGGCTTGCGGCCAGTCGACGTGGCGACGTTGGGCAAGCGCTTGCGCTGTTTGATAGTGCCGTCGCTCTTCCCCGGTTCGGGGAGGTACCAAACGGCTACCGTCAACGGATGGCGCTGATCGCATTCGAAGCTGGCCGTCGTGACCTAGCCGAGGCCCTGTTCGACAAGCTGGTCGCACCGATGATCTCCATGTGCGACGACAAGACGGACCTGGCTGGGCTGGGCAATCTGGTCGGCGCAGTGATGCATCACGCGAGGCTTTGCACGCTGCTCAAGAGGCCACTGCCAAGCGTGACACCGTCGAAGCACACCTTCCTTCATCCACTCCAACAGCACGCTTCGACGATAGGTGTGCTTCTAGCTCGCGCTGCCGGCGTCAACGGGTCCTTATCGGCAGGCGGCATCCAAGGCATAGCCCGCACGTCCCTTGGGTATGTCCTACGTCTCGCATCAGAAGGCGGCAGCGAGTCATACCGTATCCAGCAGTCTTTGAAAGCGATCCCCACGCTCGTGCAAGCGCTGCTGAGGCTCGGCGCCGAGCGCGGTGAGACTGAGTATCGCGCGGTACTTCGGGAGGTTGACTCAGCCATCGCTTCATCGGCGTCGAAGGGAACTGCTTACCTGCGACGCAGATTGGCTGTCGATGCATATCGCGTTGACGGTGATCGTGCGGCGGCGGCGGATCGGCTTAATGCCCTCGTGGCGGAGCTTAAAGAAAGTACACCAAGCGAGCAGATCGACGGGCTAGCGAATCTAGCCATCGGGTTGGCTGCGGTCGGGGAGTTAGAGCGGGCGAATCAGTTGCTGGCGACGGTTCCTGAGCAATGCCTTGGCTATGCCTTGGCTCCCAAGAAAGACCCGCAGTACGCGATCTGGCGAAACACTCTAGCTCTCGCGAACGCGGCTGACCCGGAAAACCGTGTCAAGCGGGTCTCAGACCTGATGCGTCAGGTCGGTGGCATGACCAAAACGGAAGGGTCGTCGGCCGCGCGTCGCCTTACCATGGCACTGATTAAGGAAGCGATGCAGGTTGGACCTCGCTTCGGCTTCGAGGTGTCAAAGACACTGGCGGATTGGCATCTAATCGGCTGGCCGAATCGTGTCGACCTGCTCATGACGGGGATGGTCAGGCGAAACCCTGAACTCGTCTTGGCATGCGCGACCGTCTGGTGCGGTCTCTGCCTGCCATTCTATATGGAACCGCACTACCGGGATCCGTCCCATGTTGGTGACTTCATCGACGCCTCCGCGGACGCAGCCGGCCCTGACCAGATTGAACCGCTCGCTCTGATGCTGCTTGGGGCGGTCGAGGTAGCCAGCAGAGCGCACGAGAGAATCACGCTGCTCCAGCGCATTCACAAGGCTTCCGGAAAGCATGGATTCTCGTCGCCTGAGCTCGAAGCCGCCATCGCCCGGTGGACGCCAGAAGCGCCGGAGCCTCGACACTCGTATACGTCTAACAAGTACGCCTCGGAAGCTACTCTCGCGGATCTTGAACTCGCGTTTGAAGCAGATAGCGACGAGCTGAACCACAACGCCCCGGACCGTTTCGAAGAGCTGGCAGACACAGCTCCGATTCATCTGGCGCGAAGGGTCTTTGAGCGCTGGCAGGTATTGCAGGACAACGCACGCTGCCGTTTCCTGATGGTGAAGCGGTTTGCTGCAGCCGATGAGGTCGATTACGCCAAGAAGCTTATGCAAGGCTACGAGACAAGCAACGACCCCTGGAGTTCCTGGAGCCAAGGGATGGGTGGCGGCAAGTTCTTCTACTTTAAGGCGAAGAAGCTTCTGCACGGATCATCCACATGCCCTGCGGCCTTCGAGAACATAGTCGATTCAGTGACAACGGGCCAGGAGAATACCCAGGCACTGCTCACAGAGCTGGATTCGATACTGCCGGTCATCAGCTTGACGCCAGATTGGCCGGCTATCTGGTCGCTGATTGAGGAGCAGATGACCTGCACTCGCGAGTTCCAGTTGGGGCGACCCTTCCAGTCGAGCGAGCTACCACTCAGCGACACGGACCTTTTGGAGGAGTTGCTGCACTTTGCCTATCGACTTCCCATTGCAGAGGTTCAGCGGCACGCGCGCAATTGCGCCCTGAGCTTGGCAAGGCAAGTCGGACAGGGTCAATCTTTGTTCACATCCCTTATCCGGCGACTTATGGACGGTGACTTGGACGCCCCCTTGCAGGCACTCGGAACGCTGCTCGCTGCCGACAGCGCGAACCTCGAGCCCGTATTGGGCCGCGCCGTAGCTGCAATGGTCAGTCACCGTGACATTGCAGTAGCCGAGTCAGCCACGCTCTTGTCGCATCGGTGGGGGCTGGCTGTCTCTTTTGACGCGACGCCACTGCCGCTCTTCTATCTCCTCGAATTCAGTGACCTGCCAGAGAGCGACCAGGCATTCACGGACGAGAGAACTGGTGCAATGCGCGTCGAATCGCCGCTTGGCTGGACTCGTATGTTGCGCTCGACGGCACGTCACATTGCAAAGGCGGCAGACATCGAGGAGATGACAGTTCGCCGTCGCGCGGCGATGTTCATCCAGGATTGGGGTGGACTTGAGGCCTTCGGGCCCTCTGGTGTCAAAGAGCTTGAGGCTCAGCTTCGTGTCCTTGATATGCAGATCACTTACATGAAGCCACACGCCTACATCGCCATTGCTGCCCTTCGCCACGTCGCAGGGGAGCTGCGCCTGGCCGGCAAGTTGGAGAGCCGGGACAGTCCGATGCTGTTGGAGAGATTGGGCTACCCGCTTCCGCCTCGGCCATTGATGCTCCCGCGAGTTCGTCCCGAGTGGATTCGAAGGCCGCTGATTGACCGAAGTGCCGGTTGGTCCGAGCGAGAGCAGAAGTGGATTGACGAGGTTGACGGCGATGTTGCCCCTTTCCTGGCGCACTGCGACGGCCAAGTCGTGGCCGAGGTGTCTCGCTTCCATATCCACAAGGCACGACTGTCAGAGCACCGCTTCTACCGCTTTAGAGCACCTTGGGCAGAGACTGATAGTGAAGAGTTCGACGATTGTTACGCCAAGCTGCCCATCGCTGTTTGGCTAGGCCAGTACGTCCCACTCGACAATGATCTGGCACCAACGCTGGTAAGGCGAGTTGTCTGCTCCGTGGACATGGGCTTTGACACAGCGGCCAATCCGTTTGCATTATGCCCAAACTGGGTTGAGGGGCTTCGCTGGCGCGCTCATGACGAGACACCGAGCGTATTCTTCGATGCGAGCGGAACGGTGGTCGCAGAGCTTCACTGGTGGCGTGACGCTGGCCCGGTTGGAATCGATGCGGATTCTCTGTGGGGCGAGGGTTGCTACCTCGTTGTGACGCCGGCTGGCCTGGAACAACTCACCGCCGCTTATGGGAAAGAGTCCTTAGCCGTTAATGTGTTCGCAAGCAGGCATATAGAGCAGCCGAGTAATTGCGGGCAAACTCTCCTAAGAACGGCGAAGGGCGGATACTCGGTCTAAGGCCATCCATACTCCGCTTCGATCCTAGACGCTAAACTACAGGCTGTTATCGCTGACGCAGCCCTTCTGGCGTAAGAACTGGAACGACCGCTATGCGTCGGAAGCAGCCATTGCCCTACCACGATAGACACCCCGAATCCATGTTTGGCCTTGAGCCTGCTTCGGTCCATCGCTGTTGGAGCCAAGGCTGAACCTAAAGCCCATCCTTCCTGGGCGCATCGGATAAATCGGGAGAGACTTCAATATCTTCTAGCCGGTCACTCCCAGGATTCGCGCGGAGCCTGGAAAAGAGGCAGAGTCGAATCTTGGCGCTAGTCGAAGTGACACCATTGGTCCAGATCTCTCCTAGATCTTTGAGCGCAGCCTGCACCCACGCTGCCCCGCTGCCCGTTGAGGTAGCCGGCCTGCATACGCCCACGGCCCAGCAGATCCGACTGGGCCATGTTAGGCGTCACAACCTGGAGCGGCTCACCTGGCGATGCCAGCTGGCCCCATATCGGCTGGACCACGCAAAGCGCCGTCTGTCACCACAGGGATACGCCGAAGAACAGCGTTCATCCGGCGGTTCTTCGGCGACCTGCTACCAAGGACTTACTGGGTCCCAAGCTGCTTGAGTGACAGTCCCGCCTGAGTTGCCGCCCTGTTGCTGTTCGGCCACAGCTGATTGTGCCCGCGTAGAACCAATCAGTGTGCACAGGGTCCTTTCATCTATGTACATCGAATTCACAATGAGCCAACAGGACCGAGTATCTATGCGGGGCGCAACACCAAGATGACTAGCCGGCTCCATCTCACCCATACGCATCATTCAAAGCGCTGTTCCCGTCGACTGTGATCTTCCGCCTCCCTCTGTCGCTCTCTTCGCACTGTGAGCTCGATCCGTTCAAGCCTCTCCGCCACAAGATTCCTAACTTCGGCCAATGGATGCTCCAGCAGCTCAGCAAAAGCTTTGGCCCGAATTTCTATGATGTCAGCCAACGAGCTAGACCAACTCATGGGCTGGATTCCGGCAAACATCACATCGACGATGCATTGCTTGTCCACTGCGGCTTCCAGCAAGCCTTTGATGGACGCACTGAGGACAACGCGTTTGGGATGTTCTAGTGGTATATCGGTTGCCTCTACAGTTGAGTAGGCGCAGGTCGCTGCGGCAACACCCACGATCCGATCTTGATCACCTCGACACCAGGTAATCAACCGATCCACCGGCATACTATTGAGTGACGGCGAAGCACCTCCGAAACGACACTTGAAAACGCGATCAATCAAACGACGCTCCCTATCGTCGCCCGTGAAGATCTCTCCAAGGACAATCTCCGGGAAGTTGCGGAATAGCGTTGTCATGAGGACTTCGAAATCAGAGCTGCGAATTCTAAGATCATCCAACCCTTCGCAAAGCAACCTCACGATCTCCTCGACTTCCTGTTCTGGAGCAGACTCAGATAGGCACTGCTGGGCGATCCGCTTGGTCCCTCGGATGCGATTCAATTCAGTCTGTCCGCGCTTCCCCCCGAGTAGAGCGCGAATGGCGTCGCGCCCTGTCGAAAGGAGATCTTCACTCGGCACGTAGTTTCCGCCCCTCCCCGCGAAGAATCGCATTTCTAGCACACTAAGCGTGGTGTAGAAGCCATCATGGCGCTGGTTCAATATGGTGAACAGTTCCGCGAGCTCGCTGTCGGTAAGGGACTCGTGCATGCGGCCATAGGCAAGCTGTCCAAACCGCCACGCTTCGAACTCTTCCCCTCGAGCCAACTCAATCAGCATATTGAACCCCCATGGGCCAATCTTGATGGCGCTGAGCAGGTAGATGAAGAAGGTCCGCAACAAGGGATGATCTAGCACCCGCTCCAACATCACCATGGCCAAGCGGGGGTCGATATCGTTTGCAGCGCTGATATAGCCTTGAAGCACCTGTGGATTGAGCTTCGCAGGCGCCTGCAGTTGCACCAGGCTCAAAAGACGCTCATAAGTGGCAATTAGGTCGACGCTGCCTTGCGCCAGCCCAATGCCGAAAGGATGCAGTGCATCGAACTCGCCCGACCAAAGCCCTGGACCCAATCGCTCTAAGCAACCTAGCTCTGCTGCGGCCATCTCACCAAGAGAGATGACCTTCTCTTTGATCATCTCGTCACTGAAGGCTACTTGCCCCCCCCTACTCTCGATGTGATCCCAAGTATTGGACAGCACATAGGCCTCGATCTCAGAATAGAGGTCGGATGGTGCCGCAACGCGCGAAAGTGACTCCAGCCGAGCCAGTAGATCAGGATGAGCTGAGTCGCCATCGAAGCCAAGCGTCTTCTTTACCGAGACCCACATCTGCGGCCATTCCCCTTTCGAAGCATGACTTCTGACTATCTCCTCGAGATCATCAAAACAGCCCGCAAACGTCCATAGTTCCCGGAAATGACCTGCCAGAAGTGAGCGCGCCCAGTCGCGAAGAGTCAAGTCATCACATGTCAGCACCGGTCGCAGCAAGTTCAAGAAGCCGATATACCACTCGAGCTCTTCGGCACGCGTTCGCGGCTGCCAGCCAGCATCACGTCTACGTGCACCGAAGTCGAACGCAGAGAAAGACGTCCAGTGCGTCGCTTCGAACGCAGCATGGAACAGCTCGGCTGCGATCTCGCGATGCCTCTCGGTGCCCGACTCGAGTAGCTTGCTGACAAACGCACACCGCCGTTCTGGTCGCGCCAGCGTACCTGACAGGTGCAACGAGAACAGATGCCGCATCTGTCCAACTATGCTGTCCCTGTTCTCACCTGACTTCTCGCCCTCGGAGAACTTCAGCATGACCGTCGCAGCACGATCAAACTTATCGTCGTCGTAAGCTAGCTGGTGCAGCAGGCGCACGAACAACCTGAAGTTTCGGTTCTCGCGCGAGGCAAAGCCTGGCTTGGTTGCGGCGTTCTCGATCAGCTGCAGCACGGTCTCCGGGAATACCGGCGCTATGTATAGCAATGCAGACAGCGTGCCTTCGTTACACGATCCAATATCATGCAGCGGTCCGCCGGGGCTCACCCAACTATTTGCCATCCGAACCGCAGGCTCGAAATCGTGCAGGTATCCCAGTCGATGCGCACATGAGACGAAAAGTCGGAGGTTCTCTGGCTTTAGCAGCTCGGCATTGATTGCATCGACAGGGATGTTCTCCAGCGCACGCTTCGCCAAACGATTGGCAAGTGCATGAGGAAGAACTGCTCTCCACTCACCACGACTCTGCGCGAGCTGACGACGCATCAACTCAGCCTGAGCCCGATGCAGACCACGACGATCGAGGCCAACGATGGCACTTAGGACGCCAAGCTCATCATTGAACTCGGACGAGGAGACATTGAAGGAATAGACGAGCGATAGCGCTTCAGCGCATTCCAGAAGTTCATTGGACGCTCCTTTTCGTTGACTGAACAACCTATGGAAAAGGTCCTCGTCGGAGAAGTTTGTCAACGTCTCATCTGCATCTACCCGGCTGGCCAGCGCGATCGCGATGCGCGAATTGCCGCCGGAAAATTCGGCGATTTTGCCCGCGTTCAACTTCCCGATGTCTGGGTGCCGCCGCTGGATCAGCATCGAGACCGTCTCCTCGCTGCACGGCTCGAGGTGGATCACTTCGGTTTCCTCAGGACGATCGTCCGAGATGTCGTACTCGATTGTCAGAAGGCTGAGCATCGCGCTACTTGCGGAGACCTGCTTCTGCAACTGCCGATGCACGTCTGGCGGGCAGTTGTCCAGCACCAATTGAACCGCATGATCGTTAGCAACGATGTATGAAACTAGCTCGGATGCCGTCGGTGTCAAGTTCTCACCCAGGTCGGCGTAGATTGCGCTAGCTGGTGACAAGGCCTCCTCACCAACGTTCGCCTCAAACAGGGCCTGCGCGAATCGCGTCTTCCCCACTCCGGAGAGGCCGGTGATGCGCACCGCACTACCGCGGCGGCGCAACCGTTCTCGAGCTAGATGTATACCCTCAGAAACAGGCATAGGAGTCTTTGCGCTCGAGTTCGCGTCAATCACGCAGGGGTGGTCATCAACAAGGAATGCGTCGTTCTGGGCTGGGGGAGTAGCTGCCCACCTCCCGAAAGGCCTCCAGCCGGACAAGGGGCGGCCGAGGCGCGCACGAACCCACAGCGCAACGCTTGGATGCCGCCGTAGCCAAGTCGCCAATCGATCTCGACCATAAAAGTCAACGCGCAGAGACGCTTTTCCAGGAAGGGTCTCCGCGACCGCCTCCATCGCCCGCACTCGACTCGCCAACATGCTGTCTGAACAATCGTCCTTGCCACTAACGATAATGTAGGCACCATTTCGATCGGCAAGATCTGCAAGTACGAGCTTTGGGGTGCCACCCTCCAACATCTCGTCCCTGCATGCCGCCGCACCCATAGCATGCTTCTTGACCTGGAAACCGCAGATCCCACGAGGAACAAAGCCGTCGTTGGACGGCAAGTCCATAGCCTCAATACGGACATCCAAACCGCCATCAGGTGCCTCCTGCGCACCTCCCCACATAACGCTCTTCGGCCGACGCCCCTGCTGGATTACCTCCGCTTCGCAAAGACGGGCAACCAATTCACGCAGATCGCCAGCACTGAGCGCTGTGATATCTACAGCATCAAGTTCAAAAAATCTCATGATTCCCTTCCCGCAATGATCGGGGCACGCGCATCAAGGCATTAAAGACGGCGCAAAGCAATTTGTCGCCTAGGTCAGACTGCCCAGAATTCTAGGAGCCTGGAAACTGTGGAAGGAGAACCTCCTGCTCCAGCGTCCCCGGATGCGTTTCCACATGAATGGCCAAGTCATTCCACCCGATGGATCGACAAGTTCGAGATATTGCGCTAGACACCGATTCAGCCGTTGGCTTGAGAGCGTAACCGAGACCAATGAGCTCCCTGGGATCCATCAACCACGGCTTCAGGGTGAACCCCGCCTCGGCGGCAGATCCTGCGATGACGGCGCCAATTCTCATCCCCCCCTCATCCAAGTCGCCGAAATGAAACGCCTGAGTTGTCTGGCAAGGAAGTGATTTCAAGATCAGCATGTAGACCTGTCTCCAGGATGGGGACGGCATACCACCGGTATAGAGCAGCACGAGGCCGACTTGATCAGATGCAGCTTCAGCAAACTCATGGAATGTCTGTCGATTCTCTATGGTGAGAACACGCCAACTCAACACGGCTGGATTCGGCACGAATCCAGTGATGTGGGCAGGAGCGAAGCCGAGATATGGATGAACCACTCCCACCACCGTAGTCGACGTAACAACCGTAAGCGGACCTGAGATCAGTACGGGCAATGGTTCCTTGTGCAGGCCTATGGCCGAGAAGACCTCGCTACTATCAAGTCCAGATGGTGCAATAGAGTTGAACCAAAGCAAATCGATCCATTTCACGATGCCCTCCACTCGCTTGCTGTCACCAAACATCATGGCCGAAACCCGGCGCAACAGTTCGTCCCTGACGACACCTCGCCTTGCTGAAATGAGTCTGATTGCATCCAGTATTTGCGCTACAGAAGCATCGGTAGCCTCTTGCCCGCGAACCTTATGGCCCAGCGACCAGCGCTCAATGACCTCGGTCAGTACGGGGAAAAGGCCGGTGTGAGTGTCCAGCATGGAACGGGCCTCTGATACGGAATCACGACGAAGTCGTGCGCCCAAGAAGTTCGCCAGCTTTGCGAGGTTCAGTACGGCAACGCCCGCAACATCTAGAGGCGGCTGCACCATCACCTTGGCCTTGATTTCGATGGCTCCAGAGCGCTCAGCCAGTTCAAGTTCGGAACGAAACGCTCTTGCATCCTCGATGCTGCGCAGGCTGAAGAACTCTGGGCATGATGACTCCGTCAGCCTGAGAGCTATTCGCTCATCCTTGCCACGACTCACTGCATTCTGGGAGCGATTGAAAATTGACGTAAGGAAGGCCCGGGCTATAGTCATGCAACGACCCCTTCCCCATGGGGCATTCGACTTGCTTCAACACGCTTGAGCTCCTCCTCGAAAAGCTCGGGATGCTTGCGCCAGTTATCGGAATCCAGAATTACATGACCATCGTCATCAATGCGTACGTGTTTGATGGAGATAAGATCGTCGTCACGGTACATCTCGATGTAGGTATCCACCGATTCGTTGATCTTACCCAAGGCATCGTCCGGTGCCGCGACGATGGGCTGAAGGCCCAATGCCTTCAGGTACTCAAAGACGGCACGGGTATTCACTGAGTCAATCTTGTCACCCAACTCATCGAAAATTATCAGCGACATGCCGCCTTGATCACCGCGCAACTTTCCCAATGCGCGCGCCATCGACGCTGCAGCAACGATGAAAAGAGGCGCGCGGTGCTCGCCCCCGGAACCCTTGTCCATGCGCTTTGAGAAGTCGGTCACCGTCACACCATTGCTGCGAACGTCAATCTCGAAGTTGAAGAAATTGCGATAGTCCTCCAGAAGCCTGTTGGCCTCTGCATCCTTTCCCTCAAGCATCGCCCTGAACTCAGGAGGAGCATCCACCTGTCCAGAGAAGATATCCCCCTCCGGTCCCGCACCAGCCACCTTCAGTATGAATTTGTACAGCGACTCATGATCTTTATTGAGATTGGTGACGAAGTGATACTTCTCGTTGTTCGAGAATGGCGGCAAGCGCTCCATCGTACTGTTCAGCTCATTGAGCGTGCTGCGCATGCTGGCGAAGTGGTCGCTCAGGCGGGCGGCGATCTGCACCTTGAACGTTTGCTCTGCCGCTTCTGCAGCTTCCGCGGAAAGCACTTGGTAGTGATGGAGCTCGGATTCCTCTAGCCGTTGCTTCTCCTGAGCCATCGTCTCGCACATGGCACCCAAGTCGCCCACCGCGATATCCATCTGCGGATCGAATTGGTTTGCGTATGTAGACATGTCACTTGCCAAGGCCTGCACCTGGGAAGACAGCTGATTGCCACTTCTAACCGTAGCGTCACTAATCTTCGCCACAATCGTATGCAGCGATAGGCCGGAACCATCAAACTCATCGCGTTTTGTTTCGAACCACTCATCACCCACGTATTCATTGCGGCGACTGAGAGCCGCCTTTGAGCAGATTCCGTTGGTTCTATCCGCAAGCTCGTCTAGCCGTCTCTGTGCTTGCCGGAAAGCCTCACCATGAGTTCCGACGTCTCTGCTGCTTTCTTCCAGCTTCGACTGTGCTGCCAGGGCAGCTCGCCTTGCCTCTGTGATGAGCAGCTGACGAGCAAGGAGATCAGGTGCGCTTGCGATCTCTTGCATCGCCGCCTTTGCATCAAGCGCGGATTGCTCCTGAATGTGCGAGTTCAGCCATCTTTCAATGTCCTGGATACGTCCTTCAAGTCCCACCAACTTCTCAAGGGCTTCAACCAACTGGCGCGACCGGTTCGCCTCCTGCTCGCATTCGGCTGCGTTCTGCCCCAAAGTGCTGCGCTGCTGCCGAAGCACCGCCAGGCGATGGCTCGCATCTTGGCGTCCCAACACCAGTTCCGTTGCAGACAAGGGGCGTCGACGGCCGAAATCAGCACGTCCAGCCTGCTCGCCAGTACGGGTGAAGCCCTCTGGGCTATCCGTGGTGACGCGCTCCAATCGCTCCAGCCGGCCGAGTCGAAGACGGATATAGTCCACCGCCACT
Source organism: Stenotrophomonas sp. (assembly GCF_032103445.1). GTDB lineage: Bacteria > Pseudomonadota > Gammaproteobacteria > Xanthomonadales > Xanthomonadaceae > Stenotrophomonas. The sequence continues at coordinate 144,835 of NZ_DAMDFR010000001.1, read as the reverse complement.
TGATTGTCACCCGCGATCAGGTGCGCGAGACCCATTGGCGGAACCACACCCATATCCGCCTTCGACTTCACCGGGTTCACCAACAGTACTGAATCCGGCTTTGTATCCCACGGAATCTTGTTGAAAACGGACAAGGCATTCTCAAACTTGCCGCTACGGACAACCAGGGCAGTGCGCGAACGACCAAGGAATCCCTCGATTACGGGTGCCCAGTCGGCATCTGTGACTGTAACCAAATCGCAGACGGGCGTGCACAGAAGTCCTTTGTCTCCAAGTATGTTCACAACTGCTTGGACGGCCGGCGGGAGTTCCGCTTTGCCTTCCTGGATGCGTTTGATCTGCTCGTTAGCGATCCTAAGTTCATTTCCAAGCTTGGACAGCCTCTGCTCGTCATGGTCTAGCTGACGCCGTGCCGACTGGATGATCGGAGCAACCCGCATGCTGGACTCGCGCAATGCTGCCGAGGCCTGCGAAACGTCAAGCACAAGCGCATCGGATACGGATGTACTGGAAACCGCATCAAGAAGCTCAACCCACGGCATCGCCAGATGCTGCCAGCCTCCGAGATCGGGTTTCACGCGGTTGGCCTTCTCGAAGCCCGCCACCACCTCGCGAATGGCCTGGGCCACGTTGGTTTTGATAGGTCTAAGTGATCTCTCTCGTTCGCTGGCCAGGTCACGGGCGGCACTGATCGCCGGATCTGCTGCTGATTGAAGCTCTAGTTCGATGTACACGCCGTTGAGTCGATCATGCTCCGCCTTGGCGCTGTCGACTGCATTCTGCGCTGCCTGATGCCTGTCCCGCGCTTCATGCAGCGTAGTTTGTGCCGCATCAACAGCATCCATGTGTTGTTCACGCTCATAGTCATCCAACAGCGCCCTATAGGTCGCTGCGTGCATCCGAGTCTGAGTAGCCTTATGACCGGCTGCGATCAAGCTTTTGACGTTCTCAAGCCTGTCCAGTGTTTCCAGAACCTTGGCTTGAAGCGAGCGCAGATTGTCGAGCTGGGAGCGGAAGTTCTTGAGCTCGATAGGATAGGCATCGAAAATGTAATTTCGAACAAAGCTGCTGGTGTCAGGAACTTTCTGCAGATTAAGCGCATTCTTCATCGCTCGCCGAAAAGCTCTCGGGTCGATGCTGCCCCCTCCTTTGGGGCGCAAGGCGAACAACATTGCTTCAACCTGCTTCTCCGCCGACGGAGGCACTGCGAGCCTACCATTCACGCGACTGACTGCGTCCTCCATCAGCTTATTGAACGTTCCCCAGGCCAACGGCAAAAGTTCCGCCTCGGCGTTCGCTTCAAGATGATCATCTAACGCGAGCGCAACCCCTTGGACCACATAGCGCCCGTAGACGTGCAGCTTTGGGTCGCCCACTGACGCGCCCAGGGCCAGGCCAACCGAAACCGGCGGCAATTCGCCCTCAGTGTCGCGAAACACCATGGTCAAATAGGACGTCGCATTCTCACGAATATGCTCGTCACCGCGATAGTAGCCGAGGCAGTATTCGCGCACTGAACGCCCTCGAGTGCCTGATACCCCCCCTGACTGCGCATTGAGATCGATTTGATTCTGATCCCCTCCGTACAAGACGATCTGCATCGCATCCAGAATCGCAGATTTTCCAGATCCGTTAGGCGCCACAATGCCTGTTGCAGGGCTAAAGCTCAGGGTTTCGGCACGGAATAGGAAAAACTGTACCAAGTGAAATTTCTCAAGCAGATACATCGCCATCCTCCGTGACTTCATTCATTGCGTCGAAAGTAGCCGCATCCCCCTCACCTGCCACTTCCTTACGGAAGGATTCCAGATGGCTCAAGTATTCCTTCCGCAGCAGATCTCCGATCGCGGGATGGATGCGAACCTTCGCGAGCTGATTCCGTACATCGTCCTTGTCCTCAAAGGCAGCAATCCCCCAGCGCTTGAACTTGGTCATCAAAGAGCGGAAGTCCCCAGGCGAGGGAAAGTCCCTGCCCGTTTCCTTCTCGTAGTGCTCTTGCAAGTCAGGCAAATCGACGAAAGTTTCGCCATTTGGCTCTTCGCGCCCCTCGAAACGGACGCGATGATGAACGCCGGCGAGCACCAACAGCAGCAGGGTTTCGTCCTTGCTGGCTCGCTGTTGGGTCAGTACGTGCACGGGCCGCGCCACGATGTACTGGTAGTTGGTGTCGTGCAACAGCTCGATGCCAAGGGGACGAACTGCCTGCTCAAAGTCATTGATATTTCGGCTGACAATGCCGTAATCCTTCCGGGTCGCCCGGTCAGAGGCGGACAAGACCTGATGGGTTACTAGCCGATAGGCCGCCTGCTCGTAGTCCTGCTCTTCGTACATAGTGTCGCGGCTAAGCGCCTTTTCCCAGTGGCGTGCCATGTCATTTCACCTTGGTGATGTAGAAGTCCGGCATGTCCAAATACGGCCCGGCAATTCGTTCATCACCGGCGCTTTGGAAGCGATATCCAGGTAGTCGCTTTGAAATTCCTTCATGGTGCTTCTTTCCGAGGCCTGTCATTGCTTCCTGTGCGTAGGTGGACAGCGTCTGCACCATTCGAAATTGCTTGATACCGGTGATGGGAAGCTGAGACGCCCGGATCTGCCTACCTCCTCCCATGACACCCTGCAAGTACACCCTCACCTCTGTTGGCATGGCGGTACGCGCATCACGCGCACGCCTGTGCAGGTTCATCCGCGCCTCCTGCTCGGCTGTCATCTGCCGCGGAGAATCCGCGGTCCTGGGAATGGGCGGACGGGCGATGCGTGGTTGAAACAGGAGTTCACCGGAAAGCAATGCTCCGGGCCCAACGGGCATGGAGGCGTCGAAGTTCTCCGCAGCATTGACTCCGGCGATAGCCTTTTTGATCCGTCTCTCGAGCTGGCCCGGCGCGCGAAGCTGGTACTCGATCATGGCCAGCATGCGACGCTCGATATGGCGCTGATCCTGGCCCAAGCGATCGAAGTAGTCTTGCAGACGATAGACATTGCTCAATCGCCTGATCGCCTTCTCATAGACAGCCTCAGCCGTGCCTTTATCACCTTTGTAGCGTCGCTCGGCCAACCACACGATGATCCGTTCCCGATGATCCCCGTAATGGATTTCCTGAGTTAGGCTCAACACCTGCGCCTTTCGTGCGAGGGGGTGATCGGCGCCAGCCAAGTCCGCATAGTCAGCCATGACGTGCTTGGAAATGTAGTCTTCAAACAACCGACGGATAGCCGCCCCGGGGGTCGCGGACTTGAATATCTCGCGCTGCAGGGTACGCACGTTCAGACTCATGGCGGCAATCCCGGACAGAAGCGCATGGGCGCTGTCGCCGGCGTTTACGAAGTCGTCACCGTAGACATTGCTTGCAGGATCAAGCACCCGACGTAATGTGTCTTCAATGGAACGCATCTTCGCGCCCACCATCGCCGGCGTGTCTTCTGTGAAGACCTGCAAGGTGGCAAGGAAACGGCTTACCACAGCAGTCATGGACAGAGTGCGCGTGAGTCCCACCTGCTCTTCTTCGAACCAGCCATTCTCCGTGAGATGGCTCAAGTACATGTTGGCGCGAATGTTGAGCGGAGTGAGCTGGCCTACCCCCTCTTCTGCCTGCCAAGCGTCATCGTGTTCGAGGTAGTTCTCGATGAACTGCGTCAACTGCCGCCGTTCCCAGCCGGTCGCCGGGGGAACCTCAGCCTCTGGCCCGAAGAATTCTTCGTACAGACCCAAGAGCAGCCGCCAGTAGTTCTCCCGATTTGCCGAGGCCAATGGGCGAAAGAGTTGCGATGGCAGTACCTCAAACAGAGAGCTGGACACTGTGCAACTCCACAGAAGTTGGGCTATCTACTTCACATTAGCATAAACGCTAACATATCATAAACGCTAACTTAGCATCAATGCTAAGCTGCGTGTCATCTGACCCCGGCCCAGCCCCATGCCCCGCCCCCGCCCCAATCCAAACAAAAGTCCGGAAACACTTCGAGCCATCGAAACGCTGCTCCTCTGGGAGGGGCAAGTCACCAATGAGCGAGTACGCCAAGTGTTTGATCTGCATATCACCACGGTAAGTCGATTGCTAACCCAATATGCTGAACTCAATGGAGGCGGCCTTGAGTACCGAAGCCATGTGCGCGGATACGTGGCGATGTCTGGCTTCAGACCCCTCCTAACCGAAGGGCTGATCGAAGAGTACCTTGCGTTTGAGCGCCCCCAGGAAGCTACAGGCTTTATCGAGAGCTCCCAGCTTATCCTCGGCGGCGTTGAACGACGCCACTTCGCACTGCTTAATCGTGCCTGCAGAGAGGGCAAGGGGCTCGTTGGCGAGCACCGGTCCATGCGCAACCCAGCACCTCGCACCAAACGACTGTTCCCTCATGCGCTGGTGCAGGCAGGCAGGCGCTGGCATGTTCGCGCATTTGTCATCGCCGAGGACGAGGCGGAAGCCGGACGCTTCCTGGACCTGTCTATAAATCGGCTGAGCGGCTTGAAACAGCTGGCTGATCCTCGGCCAGAGCGGGCCGAGCCTAGCCAGGACGCCGCCTGGCAGACACAGGTAGAGCTGTCGATCGTCCCCCATCCGCATCTGACACCAGATCAGAAGGATATGGTGCGTATCGAGTATTTCGGAGGTAAGGCAGCCTACAGGTTAAGAACCCGTGCCGCACTACTCCAATACCGACTACATGAACTGCGCTGCGCCACCGATGCAGAGAAGGAGCCGCCGAACGAATTTCACCTCTGCGTCGACGATCCAACCGCGATCCAACCGTGGCTATTTGGCGAGCTGAATTAGCGGATGGCATGATCGTAGCCAAACTTGAGGCCCGGCACGGATACCGCGCTACCCCTGCCTGGGTAGCTACCCTACATAGGAACCGTATCAGATGGACGCCATTGGCATTCAAAGCCAATTCTCCGTCTGTACCTCAATGATCAGGTCGATGAGCCGTGCCCTCGTGTCCCTATCGATCGAGCGCCAAATGCAAACTACCGCCCCAGCTGCGGCATGGTCCGGGGCATTCAACTCTAGCCCTTCGCTTACTCGGCATTGAGGTGACCAATCCCTACCTAGGCGATTACTGATTGCCCACTTCATAAACTCATGGCACTCTGGGTTGGCATCATTCTGGTCACAGGGGGCCAGGTATGGGCAGTCTGCATCAAATCCACAGTCGCAACGGCCGTATCGGTGCCGGAACCGATACGAAGCCAGAGGATATCGACGCTATCGTCACGGCGCTTCGTAAGGACGGGCGTGGTCATTTGCTGCTTTACTTTCACGGGGGCCTGGTCGACAAGGCCGCGGGTATCGGTATTGCCCAGCGACTTGAGGGGCGCTTTTCTCAATCGGCCTATCCGGTTTTTTCCGTGTGGGAGTCGGGTTTCGTTGAAACGATCCGCAACAACCTGCGCGAGCTGCCGGATGAGCCGGTATTCAAGAATCTGGTGCGCAAGGCGCTAGAGTACGCGCTCCGCCGCTTGGGAGGTAGCAACGGCGCCCGGACCATCACGCCGGGCAACGTCGATGCAGGGAAGGTCCGCCAGGCAGTTGATACATATTGGAGCGATCCCAGTCGCAATCACGTGCCCTACCGTGATTTCAAACCTGTAGTGGGGCCCTCAGGTGCGCGTGCGGCGAGTGCGCTGATCGACGACGCCGAGATCGAAGCCGACTTGCAAACCGACAGCGAGTTTGTGGTCGCCATGCAAACCCTGCCAACCGCGTTAGACGAAGCACGCGATGCATTCATCGGGGGCGGAGCGAGCGTTCGAGATACCCCGTTCTCGCAGGCGGTATCAACGCAGGTCGCCGGGGTCGAGGGAGGCCGCGGGTTGATCGTCTGGTTCAAAGTTTCCCTTCTGGTGAAGCGCATCCTGCAGGGTGTTCTGCGTCGGTACGCGGATCAACGCGATCACGGCCTGTATGCAACGGTCGTAGAGGAAGTGTTGCGTGGTGTTCATTTTGGTGGCAGTGGACTCAATGAATGGGGCAAGGCACTCCAGTGGAACCGCATGAAGCAGGACTCACTCGATGCGTTCGGCGACGGCTCCGACCTGTATGCCGGAACTGCGCTGCTGGAGCGGCTGCGTGCCGCCCATGCCTCTGAAGGGCTGCTATCGAGGATCACTCTAGTCGGCCACAGCACTGGCGCCGTCTACATCGCCAATTGGCTTGACAAGGCATCAGAGCTTCTGCCGGCCGAGATTGCATTCGACGTCGTGTTCCTGGCGCCCGCCATCACCTACGAGCGCTTTGCCGCCACGATCACCCAACATGGCGATCGCATCCGTCACTTCCGCTTGTTTGGCATGCGCGATGAATTCGAACGGGACGATCAGGTCGTCGGAGACGACTCTAAATTTCCCAATGGGCAGGACTGGAAGCGCTTCATCTATCCCAGCTCCCTCCTCTATCTGGTGTCGGGTGTCCTCGAATCGCGCCCAAATTCCGACGGAACGCTCGTCGACGAACCGGACATGCCGCTGCTGGGCATGGAACGCTTCTTCGCTTGGCACCACATCTACTCAGATAGCAAGTTTCCCGAAATAGGTGCAGTCCGCGCGTGGCTCGGAGCTGCACCGAACCGTACGATCTGGTCCAAGTCCCAAGGACAGACAGCAGGCTTGAACAGCACAAGCATTGATCACGGAGCTTTCGACGACGACGAAGATACGCTGCTCAGCGTTGAGAGCCTCCTCGGCGGATGGTGACATCTTCGAGAGCACGCCAAAGGTGCCCTTGTGTACGCAACAGGGAGAGATGTGGACATGCCGCGAGATGATCACTACGCGATCGTGCTGACAATTAACCGTTATCCCGGCCTGAGTGACCTCCATGGACCTGAGAACGATGGCGAAGAGTTCCGGCAATGGCTCCTCGATCCGGAGTACGGCGACCTGGACACCCGACGTATCCAAGTCATACGGTCGCAGGATTATGGCGTGGCAGCGACCCCGGACGACGCAAACCCGACCGAGAAGGAGCTCAAGAAGGCGCTTAATCTATGGCTGCGCACCCCGAACGGATGGCATGACCGCATTGGACAGCGCTTGTATCTGTTCTTCGCCGGACACGGGTTCACAGCCGGTTCGGCGATTCACGACCCGGCACTATTCTCGGCCGTCGCGCAAAACGGCGACACGGCGCATATCGCCGTCCTGCGTTATGCGTCGAAAATCGCCAACGCGGGTTTCTTTGATGAAATCATCCTGGTAACGGACTGCTGCCAGGACGTACTCAAGGCGAGCCAGGTGCTCGAGCCGACTTGGACCCCGCCGGACCGGCAACGAACGGCACACGTCCGATTGTTCCAGGCGTATGGAGCGCCGCGGGGACGTCAGTCCTTTGAGCGCAACATTGGCCCGGCCGGGCAGTCTCGCGGCCTGTTCACTAGCGTCCTACTGGACGCGCTGCGCAGCGCACCGCCTGACGCCGACGGATGGGTGACGGATCGCGCCGTCGCGGACTACTTCCAGGTGCTATGGGCCGATCGCTACGAACAGGAAACCGGATACACGCCACCACTGACTCCCGCAACGAAGCGGATTCGAATATATCAGCGCCCGGCGTCGGCGCCAGCTTCCGCGCTCCCACGCCGGGTTGCCGTCGACCTGAGCCGCATCATTGCTAAATTCGCGGCCATCGACCGGCAACCGGATCCTGACATCTCACCTTACCCACCCGCGCCGCCCACCGACATGACGCCAAATGGGCAGCTACGCAGTAGCCAGCTTCGCCAGCTCGAGCATCCCATCGTGGAGCTGACCCCGGGTCTGCATCTCGTCGTTACACCAGGGAATCTACCCGACGTCGCCTTCGAGGTTCCCTACCCGGTGCTGCCAGCTGCAGGCAACACCCCTCCCGTTGCTGCACCTATCGACATGCCCGCTTTGCGAACCGACGAGGTTGCAGCGCAGCCGGTGGTGTTGAGGACGGACAATCCCAACGCGCAGATCACGGTGCTCGATGCTAGCTACGCTCGTGTCAGCATCGGTACGGGAGTGGTCTCGCTGTCCTTAGCTCCGGGACTCTACAAAGCCCTGGTGCACGTCGGGGCCGAATCGGCGCAATCGCTGTTCGTTGTTGCGGATGCGCCCCTCGACCAGCGGTTGCCCGGGCCCGAATTTTCCGCGGCTGCGCCCGTCATCGGCACGTCAACCACGCACCAAAATCAGTCCCTTCATGCCGCTGAATACTCGATGATTCCGACGGAGCCAAGCCGCGATCTCAGCGAAATCGGTGAGGTCTTTGTCTTCGCGCGCGACTCCAGTTTCAGTCCCGACGGCTCTCTAAACCCCGCGCCACCGTGGCGGCAGTGGCACCTCAGTTCCCTTGTAGGGGCAACCTTGGAGGAGCGCCTCATCCACAGTGGTACGGACGACAGGCTCGGCTACGCCTACCTCAAATTAGCAGCAACAGCTGGCAGCCTCGCACTGCGAACGGCCAGCCCTTGGGACGAGTCGAATGAAGACGGACTGGTCGTCCCGGTGATTAAGGGGTGGCGTACCGAGATCTACCTTGACTGTACCTCAGCTCCGCCAACCCCTCCGATGGTGGACACTCAGGGCGCACGAATGCTCGACTTGGCGACTGCCTCCATCCATCTGGTCCGGATGGGAAGTGCGTCACTGCTGTTCGATCCGATCGGGCTTGCGACGGAGGCGGCGCGAGCGCAGCTTACAGTCGGCCGGGAGGTGGCGGTGCCATCAACCGAGCAAGCAATGGCCAGCCCGATGTGGGCCTTGTACGCGGCCCTCGCTGCCTTCCAGCGGGGCGGGCAGCACATCGATACCGTTGGACAATGCGTTGCAGCCGTTCCTAAGGAAATCAGGGAGGGTCTATCCGATTTTGCGGTGCTCGCGCAATGGCTAGGCCTATCGAACGTGGCCCATCCGCTCCGTAACCCACCCGCGCTGGCGGCCTCATGGAGCCTTGCCTCAAAGCTGGAGGCGCGAGGCGGACTGGCCTCCGAACTGTTCGAGGAGATCGGCCAATGGCGGTCCGGTGGGAGTCTATGGACTCTCTGGCAGCGTTCAGTTGATGACCGCTGGTTGTTGCGAAATCGGCTTTCTGACCAGGCTATGGGCACTCTGAAGGGTAATGCACAGGGGATTGACGACGCGGCAACCCCGCAAGTGCTCGCCCCCGCCTGGTCACTGGACACCTGGGTTCCGGTCGAAGACGGCCTGAGGTGTCCTAATCCCACCCATAGCCCCTTCCAGCAAGCACTCCGTCGGCGTCTTCTGGATGCGCTGGCTGAGCGCCACACCGATGCCGACAGCGGCGCCTTCACCACTGTGTCGCTGCCACCCGAGTCCGATGTCTTCGCCTTGGCAGCGGAGCTCATGCTGTCGCCGATATACGCCATGGCCGCCTATAGCAAGCTGTATGCGGAAGCCCGCCGCCAATCCGACCTGGGCCCTCTCATCGAGTGGGTAACGGTGAACGGAGATGAACCCGACCCAGACTCGACAGCCACCAAGTCGAAGCGCAGCACTCACCTGCAATCAATGGACGACTACTGAGAGGCGAATCGTAAGCGCGGCCTTCACGCGAACCCCATCCAAGTATTCTTAGCGGTGTCTAGGCAAAGTTGTCCCAAGTCACTGCCGACCTGCGTTGCCAGCCCGAAGCGGTTATAGGTCAAGAATCTAGATGAGGTGCGACGCCCGGCCTACAGGATGACATCCTCCCGCGTGTTAGGCGGCTCTCAAGTAGCGCCATTTCTTGGTGGTCCTTGTGCCTTCGCTGTGGCAGTTTGCGATTCGGACCTCACACTACTCACATAGAATGCTGAAATGCCGGTAAGCGCCAATCTCGCCTACGACCTTCTCAAGACCGTGAGCAAACTGGAATTCCAGCTCCGACGGCACGGGGACTTCTTCCGGAAAGACCGGACGGGGCAACCGACGTCCGACGTGGCTTGGCGCAAGGTGCAAGAGCGCGTCCGAAAGTTGGGCGACGATTTCGCGTCAGAGGTTCCTGAGTCGGCGCGTGCGCGCCTTCTCTGTCAACGCGATGAGCGCCCCATGAAGCAGATGATTATTGAAGAGAACGGGAACTTGGTGGCCCGCTTTTGCCCCTGCCCATTGGATGCCGAATCGGATGCGGTCGCGCTGGTGGAAGCCATGCGGCAAGTCCGCAACAACCTCTTCCATGGTGGCAAAGAAGATTCGGAAGTGGATCCGTACGAAGAAGACAACGATTGGGTCTACGCCGCGACGCAGGTTGCGATTGCTCTCCAGCATGCGTTGTCTAACGGACGGCTCGACAATCGCGAATGAAACCACCTCACGAAACTCTCGGGACGGCCCTAGGCCGTTGACGAGCGTGCAGCAAGGGGCGACGCGGCGATTGGCATAGCGCTAGCTAAGGCGAGGGGTGCCGACTAAACGCAGCATTGGCCGGGGGCATTCATGGTAGGTCGGTCACATCAGATCCGTAATTCTGAGATCATCTGGGTCCGATCTTCTGAACCAGGCACGCTTGCGCGCCAAAGGCCGATGCTCGAATGATCGCGCACCTCGTCGAACTATCTCTCGCCCAAGGAGCTCAATAGCTGACTGCTTCCATGATCCTCTGGATGTAGTGACTAGTACGACCTTTTTCCCAGGGAACATGTTGCTCCTAACAAACTCCCAAGCCGGCGGCGCTGGGCAACCACGCCAGATGGGTGTTCCCAAATAGATAGCGTCATAGGGAGCTAGATCCATCCACGCGGGATTTATCCACGCGTCATCAAGACCCCCATCAGCCATAGCATTCACCCACCCGGCCAAGCCCAATGAGTAGTCAAATGCTTCGACAGCACGCAGATCGGCGTGTAACTGGTTCGCCAGATAACTAGAGGCTAAGGCGGTGTGCCCAGAGCGAGAGTAGTAGACCACCAGGGCATCGGGTAAAGGAGATCTCGATGGGGCCGGCGCCTTTAGCTTCTGAAGTTTCTCCAGCCTTCGTCGCGCTGCCCACACGACACAGCAATCAATCACCTTGATCCCAGCGGCAAGCGCGACGATGACTACGACGAGCTTGGTGATTAGCATCATTCAGTACTCTCCATCATGCACTCCCGCGTTACTTCTGTAGTCGCTCTGCGAGGTACTGCACTCAAGGACATTGCATGGTCGAACACCCGCGATCGTCGCCACCTACTATAGCGAGCGGCTAATAGTGAAGCTTCCGAACACCGGCGACTGGCGCTGGCCATAGAACTCCCGGGTGCTGTGGTAACGCGCCATTGCGAATCTCCAGCGCCCGCGCATCACCGCGATGCCGTAGCCGCCTTGGGCGACCACGTGGCGCTTGTCCACGCTGTGGCTGTTGCGGAAGGTATTGCCGTCCAGAGTGATGTCGCGGATTACCCATGCCGCGTCGGTGGTCGCAAACAAGTGCCAGGACCAGCCGCTGAGGCGGCCACCACGGGTCGGCGCGGTGTTCTCGCCGGCCGGGCGCAGCGGCGTGCTGCCGAAGTCGTCGGGCAGCTTCCAGCCGAAGCGCACTTCGCCACCGGCGTTGGCCTTGGTTTCCAGGTTGCCGATCGCACCGCCATAGTGACTGATCGCATCCCAGCCCCAGCCGCCGGCATTGACACTGGCATCGGCCGGCCAGCGGCGCATGCGCTCGTGGGTCAGCATGAACACCGGCTCGTTGTGCAGCTGGTTGTCCCAACCCTTGAACTTCTCGTCCCCTAGCGCGTCGTGCACGGCGTTCTGCACCTGCCTGCCCTGGGCCCAGGGCCCGACCACGCCCACGGCCAGCTGGGTGGTCTGCAGGCGGTCGCCGCTGCGTGCGTTGAAGCCGAAGCTGGCCAGCAGCACGCCGGCATACGGCCGGTCATCCTCGATCAGGTCGCGGCGGGTCGGGTCGGTGGGGGTGAAGATGGCCTGGCCGATGCTGAAGATCATGTTCTGCTGCTCGAACCTGCCGGGGTGCAGGCCTTCCAGGTACTGGTTCACCCAGCGCGCCATGCGCGGCAGGCACGGGTCGGCGGTGTAGTCGACCAGGTTCGGCGAGACCAGGGTCAGCTGCGCGCCGTTGGTATAGCCCTGGTCTTGGTGGCGGCCACCGAACAGGTCGTTGTCGACGCGGAAGCTGATCTGCGGCGGGTGATCGCGCATCGCGTCCGGGCCACATTGTTCGGCCGCCTGGGCCACCGGGGCTCGGGCAGCGGCCAGGAACACGAGTGCCGCCATCACAGACAACCGACTAAGCGCCAGTCTTTTCATGGGCTTGCTGCCATTTGACTCAATGTGAGGTTCAATTGAAGATCTAATGCGCTGTCGCAGTAGACCCGGAGGAAGGGGTTTGAGCCATACACCAGGCCATCAGCCGGCCGCACGCCAATTGCTTTCAAAGGCGGCGCATCCCTGCAGCAGTATCTAGCGCTCTTGGGCTCGCCAAGACGTTCGCCTGAGCAAGAGATCGTCCAGGCCCTCCCCTAGTGCCGCAACAGCCGGCGCCCCAGGTACTGACCTAGACTGAAGGGCACGTCACCTCGCTGCGAAGCAACGTCAGCCGCTCAAGATGGACGTTTCAGAATCACAGTCAGTTTGTTGATCTCTGACTGAGAGAATGGCCACCCCGCCAGCAACTCCGCATCATGTGAGGTGGGGCATATGCGCTCAGCGGGCTCGCCAGATGCGTCCAGGAATGACTCCGGTCGCAGCGAGTTTTGTGGAAGGCTCCCAATCGCAGGGCTAGCCTCCGTGCTGAGCACGGAGGCACCACCGCACTAGCTACTTACGCCGACCTATCCACGCCGAAATGGAGCTACGAAGCAATCTAATGGCCCAGACTGCGACAACCGACGCTCCGATGAGGCCTGTGACTGAGTCCAGCCACGTCACGTCCCAGATCATCCCCACGACAAGTGCAGTAATTGCGAGTGCCGTTACAGCGGTGTCCGTAGCGACGTGAAGATAGGCCGCACGAAGATTGGGACTCCTGCGCGCATCGGCCCCCTTCTCGTCAGCATGGCGCTCATGCGGAACGTGGCAGTGATCAACCGCAGCACCTTCGCGATGGTAGGCAGAATGTAGCCACCGCGCTGAGAATATATTTGTAATCAAACCCGCAACGGCGATGGCAAGCGCTTCTGAGTACTGAACAGCCTCTGGCGCATGGAGACGCTCCGTCGATTCATAGGCCATCGAAGCGGCAATCCAAAGCATGATCATCGCGCTTACGCTCGCCGCGATGAGCTCAACCGCTAGCACCCGAGCCGCGCGCTCTGGGCGGCTCTGATTCCGCTCAGCGTACCAAGCGATAGAAAGTGCGAACAGGAGTACCAGCACGTGAGAGCTCATGTGCCAGCCATCTGCGAGAAGAGCCATCGAGTTGAAGGCCCATCCTCCAGCAATTTCGACGGACATCATGACCGCAGTGAGAGTCGCGGCCTTCGTAATTGCCCGTGCGTTGCCGGTGCTCTGTACGCCCTGCAGAGTCCGCTCGTGCATTGCGTTGGGGGGAAGCAAGGACATGGTCGAAGACTCCAGGCTCTGAGCGAAAATGTATACGCCGGTGGCGTACTGTCAGGAAGTACCGCCCCTTGCATGCAAGGGGCGGCATTTACACTGCTTAGGAGAGAACGCCGCTGAGTCGTGCAGCATGCGCGGACAGCGCATCCATGAGCGGCGGGTTCAACACGTCGTACGGCTCCAGGGACAGAGCCTTCAGGCGGCTACGGACGCCGTCCATCTGTTCCGGCCTTGCGCCGCCGCCTTCGATGATCGAAGACACGAATGCGGCGAAGCGCGGTTCTTCCCAGCCCTTCTGTTCGGACAGTTCAACGTGAATGAAGTCCAGGCCGTAGAAGGCATGGGACTTGTTCTCGATGCGGCCAAACATGTGGACACCGCAGTCCTTGCACGCGTGGCGCTGGATGGTCGCAGCCGGATCGACAATCGCCAGCTTGTCGGCATTCGCCGTGATCGAAACGGTATCGCGGGGAACGACACCGACCACGGAGAAGATGGCGCCTTCCGGCTTCCAGCACTTGGTGCAACCACAGGCATGGTTGTGGGCCACATTGCTTGCGACGGAGATCTCAACCGGCTTGTCAGAGCACAGGCACTTCAGCGTGCCGCCCTTGAAGCCGGCGGTTCCGGCAACGACGCCGGAATCGACCGAGGGATGGATAGTTTGGTGTTGCATGGACTTAAACTCCTATTGTTGGAAGTGCAGCACCGGTTGCCCGGTGCTGCGGTGCATCAGTAGTTGATGACAGTACGAATGGACTTGCCTTCGTGCATGAGTTCGAAGGCTTCGTTGATTGCTTCCAGGCCCATCGTATGGGTCACGAACGGAGCCAGATCGATCTCACCCCGCATGGCGTCTTCGACCATGCCAGGCAGCTGGCTACGGCCCTTCACACCACCGAAGGCGCTGCCAATCCAGCGACGACCGGTCACGAGCTGGAACGGACGGGTGGAGATCTCCTGACCAGCACCGGCCACACCGATGACAACGCTCTGGCCCCAGCCGCGGTGTGCACACTCCAGCGCCGAACGCATCACATTGACGTTGCCGATGCACTCGAAGCTGTGATCGACGCCCCAGCCGGTCATCTCAACGATGACTTCTTGAACCGGACGGTCGTAATCCTTCGGGTTCACGAATTCGGTTGCGCCGAACTGCTTGGCCAACTCGAACTTGGACGGGTTGGTGTCCACTGCGATGATGCGACCAGCCTTCGCCTGACGAGCACCCTGGATCACCGCCAGGCCGATGCCACCGAGGCCGAACACGGCCACGCTGTCACCTTCCTGCACCTTGGCCGTGTTGTGCACCGCACCAATGCCAGTGGTGACACCGCAACCGAGCAGGCAGACGTGCTCCGGATTCGCTTCCGGATTGATCTTGGCCAGAGAGACTTCGGCCACGACGGTGTACTCGCTGAAGGTCGAGCAGCCCATGTAGTGATACAGCGGCTGGCCGTTGTAGCTGAAGCGGCTGGTGCCATCAGGCATCACACCCTTACCCTGGGTGGCGCGTACGGCAACGCACAGGTTGGTCTTGCCGCTCTTGCAGAACAGACACTCACCGCATTCTGCGGTGTACAGCGGGATGACGTGATCGCCGGGCTTCACACTGGTCACGCCCTCGCCCACTTCGACAACGATGCCGGCGCCTTCATGGCCCAGCACCACCGGGAACAGGCCTTCAGGGTCATTGCCCGACAGGGTGAATGCGTCGGTATGGCAGACACCAGTGCTGGTGATCTTCACCAGTACTTCGCCCTTCTTCGGCGGAGCAACATCGATTTCGACGATCTCGAGCGGTTGACCGGGACCGAATGCAACGGCTGCACGGGATTTCATGTGAGTTCTCCTTGGGTGTAACGAGATAAGTGCGACAACGGTCTTTGGGGCGAGCTTGATCAGTGGTACATCGGGCGCGCCGCCCCTGGCGCCGGCTCTAGAACGCGTTTCAATCAGGTCGAATGCGCCTACAGCATTCTTCTTGGCGAGCTGTTGGGACCAAGTATTGGACTTCGATGGATTGCTGTATATGGAACAGATTGGATTTCATAATTCCTTGCGTTGGAATTGTTGACTCGCAGCTCCGCCCCTCAGCTCGCCCGCATCAATGCAACTTGAGGCGAGGCTCCGTACTCCGTCCCAATGCGTCTGCCAGCATGCGCGCAACCACCCGGCGTGTACCGAACAGGCTCCTCTGGTGCATGCGATACAGTGAGATGTAGAACATCCTGGCCAGCCAGCCCTCGACCTTGAATGACCCCATGAGGTTACCCATCAGCGTGCCAACGGCGCCCTCCCTCGACAGGGACACCAGCGATCCATAGTCTCGATAGGTGAAGCTGGGCAGCGGGCGTCCCTCGATACGGCGGGTAATCGCCTGCGCAAGGAAGTGAGCCTGCTGATGAGCGGCCTGTGCCCTGGGGGGAACGTTTGTACCGCTGTGTCCATTCGGGCAGGCTGCACAATCCCCGAATGCGAAGATGTTCGGATCCTGCGTTGTCTGCAGCGTTTCAGATACCTCGAGCTGGTTGATGCGATTGGTCTTTAGGTTCCCGAGGGATGCAAGGAAGACGGGAGCACGGATGCCCGCCGCCCATACCTTCAGCCTCGCAGCAACCTTGATGCCATTGGCGAGTTGCAGGCCCTCTTCATCCACTAGGGTCACAGCCGAGCCACACATGACACGAACGCCTTCATGTACAAGTCGCTCGGCGACCGGCAGGCTCACGCGCTCTGGCAGAGCTGGCAGCACTCGCGGACCAGCCTCGATAAGCGTGATTTTCAGATTCTCGGGAGAGATCTTGTCCAGCCCATAAGCGCTAAATTGCCTTGCAGCATCACGCAGCTCGGCCGCCAGCTCGACACCGGTGGCGCCGGCGCCGACGATCGCAACCTCCAGTGTTTCTGACTTGCCGCGCGCTTGCGCGCCCATGTACTCGCTCAGCAGCCGCTTCTGGAAAGCAATGGCGGCATCGGGATCGTCCAGGAACAGGCAATGATCCGCTGCACCGGGAGTTCCAAAGTCGTTCGTTCCGCTACCCACGCTGATCACCAGGGTGTCGTAGGAGATCGAGCGACGGGGCGCAATAACGTTGCCCTCCTCATCGTACAGTGGGGCAAGCTCGATCTTTCTGGACTTCTGATCCAAACCCGTCATCCGCCCCAACTGAAACTGGAAGTGATTCCAGCTAGCCTGGGCGAGATAGTTGAGCTCACTTTCTGCGGCATCCAACGCGCCTGAGGCAACCTCGTGAAGAAGTGGCTTCCACAGATGCGTCATCCGAGCATCGACAAGAGTGACTTTTGCTCGCCCTGAGCGCCCGAGCTTCCGGCCCAGCTGCGTAGCCAGCTCCAGCCCTCCGGCCCCACCACCAACAATGACAATACGATGCATTTTGATTCCCCAGGTATTTGAGTTGCCAGCGACGCCCACGAGCACTTCATGGCCCAGGCATCTAGACGTTGGTTAGTTCAGGACCTCAACGGAATGGAAGCGGAGCTGACCATCCCAATCCTTGTCGACGGCTACCTGCGCTCGTGCACGGCTTGCTTCGAGCGCTGCGAAGTCAATGTCAGCAATCGCCCACTCCTGATCGTCGGAGGTCGCTGCGAGCACGCCGTCACTGGGGAAGCCATGGTCCATCGGTGAGAGGATCATTGCCTCACCGGTGTTGACATCAAGCGCTTCACTCCAGTCGGCGACGCCAGCGGTGACCGCCTTTGCCACGAACATCCGATTCTCAAGCGCTCGCGCTCGGCACCCAACATCGACACGGGTGGCACCGGCGTCGGTGTCGGTGCAACTTGGCACCAACAGCAAGCGCACCCCTGCCTCCTGCTGGAGGCGAACAGGAAGCGGAAATTCGCTGTCATAGCAAACCGCAATCCCGACACGCTTTCCGTCCTGCTCAAACGCCGCGATGCGATCGCCAGGCTCGATGACAACTGCCTGCTTCTCGAAGCCAGTAAGCTGAAGCTTGTCCTGCCATCCGCTGCGACCATCAGCTGTGAACCACCAGGCACGGTTGCGATACATCCCATGGGATGTTGCGGTGAGGAACGTTCCTGCCTGGATGGTCATTCCCAGTTCGACAGCCAAGGTGCTATAGAGCTCACACCATGCGCTCTGATAGATCTGGAGCGACTCCAGGGTGGACCTCAGGCTAAGCTGAAGAGCTTCTGGAAGAGTCGAACCCAGTTCCAGCGACAGGTATTCCGGAAGTACTGCAAGCTCAACTCCTTGTTCCCGTGCGTCATTCAGAATTCGGCGCTGGCGCGCAGCGAACTCGGCAAAGGTCTTCGGACGACCGATCACGTACTTAGCTGCTGCAATCTTCATGTAACGTCCTCCAAGGAACGGAGCCAAAGTGAAAGTGTCTGCTCGGTTTCGTGCGTGGCCCCATGCTGCCGCCAAGGAAGAGCGACCTTCATCGCGCTCTGTTGTGCATACCCACGGCGAGTCCAGAAGCCTTCATTGCTTCGATATCCAGGTGGCCTAAGCGGATCAGTCTCCGACCGAACCACCGACGCGAAAGAAGACCACTTGAAGCCCTTTCGTCGGGCTTGCTCCTCTCTTCGATCAAAGAAGACGTGGCCCAAGCCAGCTCCTCTGTACTCCGGCCTCAGTACGGACTCCCCGCAGTAGAAGACTTCTTCTGGCCGGGGACCGTGCTCCTGGAAGGGACGAATGAAAGCGGCATCGGCGCTCAACAAAGGAAGGCCAGTCGATGCACCTACAACGTCCCTTCCATCCCTGGCCAGGACAACGATGCCCCCGTCAGACGTCGCATAATTGCGGAGGTAGTGACGCTCATAGTCCATGTCTCCTTCGTACAGGTAGGGATAGCTACTGAATATCTCGATCCGCAACTGAGCGACGCGATCGAGCCAGTCCTCGATTTCGGTGCCGACCAGTACCTCTACTCGCACGTTGGTAGCCATTTCAGGGCGCCTTGTGGACCTGGGAAATCCAGTCCTCCAGGTTGTAGTAGTTGGTGACGCGCGCAATCTTTCCATCACGGATGTCAAAGAACGCGCCACCGGGAAGAACATAGATCTGCCCTGCCGCTGCAGGGAGACCTTCGTCCGTGTGGTGGTAGAGTCCGTGCACCACGTACTCCGCGCCGGCACGCGCACCATCGCTGCTGTACATCACCACGATGTCGTGAAGCTGCTCGCTGTAGCAGGAATCCATGCGGCTCAGGAACGCGCGGAATGCGTCGATCCCTACTTCGCGACTCCCCTGATTTAGATCGTGCACAACGTCATCAGTGAGCATCGAGAGCATCGCGTCGCGATCACCGCGGTTGAATGCCTGGTAGTACTCTTCGATGTAGTTGAACTTGCTCATCAGGTTCTCCGGTCAGGTGAGGGTGTGGAGGAATTCTGGAGACCTGAAGAATTGTTGTATATGGAATTGATAGGATTTCATAATTCCCTGAAATGGAATAATATGAGCCCAACGACCATGGGGGCCTTGAGATGAACAGCGAGCTGGATCTTCTAAAGACGTTTAGGGCCGCGGCTGAGGCGCCGAGCTTTCGTGAGGCCGCTGTTCGACTGGGAAGCTCTCCTCAGGCCATCACCCGAGCGATACAGGCCCTTGAAAGTCATTACGGGGAGCTGTTGTTCCACCGAAGCACACGCCAGGTTCGCATCACGGCCTTTGGGGAGGATCTCTTACATCAGCTGCGGCCGGCGCTTGAGGGCTTAGACAAGCTGTGGCGCCCGCGAACCAAGGCGACGGCCTCACAGATTGTGGGCACAGTCCGAATTAGTGCCCCTCACAGCATGGGCTCCAGGGCAGTTCTTGCCGCCTTGGATACAGTGACCCAAAGTCACCCGGGAATTGTCTTGGACGTTCGCTTAAGCGATCGGGTTGCAGACGCTGTCGATGAAGGGATCGATGTCGGAATCCGCGTCGGCTTCATGCGTGATAGCAGATTCATTGCGAAGAAGGCAGGAGAGATGCGACTGCACATCGTTGGCTCCCCCGCACTTGTAGAGAGAATCGGAGCACCAGCGGAGACTAGCGAGCTCTCGCGGTTTCCACTGGTTGCATCGGTGGACATCAATACAGGCAGGCCCTGGCCCTGGTACCTGGCTGGAGGCGTACAGGTGGCGCCGACAGCACCGGTCTTCATTGCAGACAATGCCGACATGGAGATGGCAGGGGTCATTGCGGGCTTGGGGTTTGCCCAACTTGCTGATTACATGGCTGCCCCACTCATTCAGTCAGGTGTTCTGCAGCGTGTGATGGAAGAATTCGATCCTGCGCCGTGGGGCTTGTACGTCTATCGGCCTCAACGCGGCCCAGTCTCACCTCGCGTCAGAGTAGTTTTCGATGCACTCCATTCCGCCGTCGGAGCACTACCAAGCCTTACGCAGATGGCGCCCTCCCCCACCTCGGCCCTAACGCCATCCAAAGCAGGGAAGCGCTAATGCCGAGTCGCTTGGCCGCTCTCTGATACGGGATCTGGCCGCCATGAGCGCCAGGGACGCTCATGGTGGCCAAAAGAGCGTCGGGTCAACCCGCGCGGGCGAGTTCCTCAGCCAAGAAGGGGGCGGTACGGCTTCTCTTCACGCGAGCGACCTGTTTTGGAGTTCCTGCCGCCACGATCTGCCCGCCCGCATCACCGGCACCTGGACCCACGTCGATTACCCAATCCGCCTGAGCAACGGCACGCATGTCGTGCTCAATCATGACCACCGTATTGCCGGCATCAACGAGCCGCTGGAGCTGCACAAGCAGCCTATCCGCGTCCGAGGCATGGAGGCCCGTAGTGGGTTCATCCAGGACATACAGTGTCCGCCCGCGCTGGCTTCGTTGAAGCTCTGTGGCCAGCTTGATGCGCTGCGCTTCACCACCCGATAGCTCGGTAGCCGGCTGGCCCAGTCGAAGGTATCCAAGGCCAATCTCCTTCAGCAACTGAAGTGGGCGAGCGATCGCGTCCTCATCGCCAAAGAATTCACGTGCATCCTCGACAGTCATCCGCAGAACGTCTGCAATGTTCTTACCGTTCCAAAGCACCTTCAGCGTAGCTTCGTTGTATCGCGCACCGTGGCACGTTGGGCACGGTGCATAGACGCTAGGCATAAACAGCAGCTCGACGCTCACGAACCCCTCCCCTTCGCACGTCTCACAACGTCCCTTGGCCACGTTGAAGGAGAATCGACCTGCGTCGTAACGTCGACGCCGCGCATCTGGTGTTGCGGCAAACAGCTTTCGAACATGATCGAAAAGGCCGGTGTAAGTCGCGAGATTCGATCGCGGCGTCCGTCCGATTGGCTTCTGATCAACCTGGACGAGACGCTGAATAGCATCGACATCTCCGCCGAGGTGTCCCCCTGTCGTCTCGATGACGGTTGGCCCGTCTGCTGCCCCCGTTTCCACCGCGTCGTCTTCAGGCTCGTGTCCAAGTTGAAGCATCATCAGCTCCGGCAACGCTTGGGCGACGAGGCTGGACTTGCCCGATCCCGAAATCCCGGTCACCGCGGTGAGGATGCCCAGAGGTATCTTCGCATCAATGCGCTTCAGGTTGTGACGCTGGATGCCCTGAAGTTCCAGCCAACCACTCGCTTGACGCTCTTGGCCACTAGGGGGCGGGACCTTGTCAAAGAGGTACAACGCGGTACGTGACTCGTCGATGTCACGAAGACCATCCGGCTCTCCGCTGTAGAGCACTTTGCCGCCCCGCTCTCCCGCCTCAGGCCCAACATCCACCAACCACTGGGCACGGCGCATCAGCTCCAGATCGTGCTCCACAACAAATACGGAATTACCACCGTCGCGGAGGCGGTCCAAGGCGTCATAGAGAGCCTGGCTGTCGGAGGGATGAAGACCTGCCGACGGCTCGTCCAACACGTACACCACGCCAAAGAGCAGCGAGCTCAACTGCGTGGCGAGTCTCAATCGCTGCAGCTCGCCAGCGGACAATGTCGGCGTAGCGCGATCCAAAGTTAGATAGCCAAGCCCAAGGCCACGCAACTGACTGATTCGGCTCATCACTCCACTAGCGAGGCGCTGCGCGGCCAGGCGCTTCTCCTCCGACAGCGCTGAGGTGCGGCGGACGTCAGGAGACACCGCGTGGACCGCCCGCCCACTGGCCGCCCTATCGGCGCGATCACGACGGGTGGCTTCCTTGTTCGCCTTGCCCCCGCCAGCATGAGCACTGAAGTCTCCTTGAGAAATGGGCTCGAGCAGGGAAGCCAGTTGGTCAAGAGGCATCTGCATGAATTGACCAATGTCCACACCCGCAAATGTCACTGACAGCGACTCTGCCTTAAGGCGCTTGCCATGGCAGGTGGGACAAAGCTTACCCTCCATGTATCGCGATACGCGGCGCCTCATCAGGGCACTTTGCGTGTTAGCAAACGTGTGCAGGACATACCTACGGGCGCCAGTGAAGGTTCCCATGTAGCTCGGCTCAGTTTTACGCTTCAGGGCCGCACGCGTCTCCGCCGGCGTGAACCCAGCATAGACCGGCACAGTGGGCGACTCCTCGGTAAACAGAATCCAATCGCGGTCTTTCTTGGGAAGGTCCTTCCAAGGCCTATCAATGTCGTAGCCCAGCGTCACCAGAATGTCGCGAAGGTTCTGCCCGTGCCATGCAGGTGGCCACGAAGCAATGGCACGCTCACGGATGCTCAGCTTTGGATCCGGCACCATGAGGGCCTCTGTCACCTCGTACACATGGCCAAGGCCATGGCAGGTCGCGCATGCGCCCTGGGGAGTATTGGGTGAGAAGTCCTCGGCATAAAGCATAGGCTGATCAGCCGGATATGCTCCCGCGCGGGAATACATCATACGAATGAGGCTGGATAGCGTGGTGACGCTACCCACCGAAGATCGCGCATTGCTGGCACCACGCTGCTGCTGCAGCGCTACTGCCGGCGGGAGTCCATCGATGGAGTCAACATCAGGGACGCCTGCCTGATCGATTAGGCGTCGAGCATAGGGAGCAACGGACTCAAAGTACCTCCTTTGAGCTTCCGCATAGATTGTCCCGAATGCAAGAGATGACTTCCCGGAACCGGATACACCGGAAAAGACGACCAGTGCGTTGCGAGGAATTGAGACATCAACGTCTCTAAGGTTGTTCTCACGCGCACCGCGCACCTCTACAAGGCCGCTTGCTGCGACACTGCAGGAAGCTTCACCGAATGTGGCGTTTGGCATGTGCATGTCTCTGTAGGTTGTAGACGTTAAGTTCAGCTGGATCACTGGCCCGAAGAGGGATCGGCTTCGGTTTGCGATGCCTCTTCATCCAAGGCTCGCTGCCATGCCTGTCTCTCAGCCAAGGCGCGCTCAGCTCCCCGATCAGTGGGCCGATACCAGTTCGGCCTCTCCACACCCTCCGGCAGGTACGTCTGTCCAGCTGCGTAGCCGTCTGGCTCATGATGCGCGTAGCGATATGCTTGTCGATACCCCATCTGCCTCATAAGCTTCGCTGGAGCATTCCGAAGATGCATGGGAACTGGTAATGATCCGTGCTCCTTGACGAAGGCCCTTGCTAGATCCCAAGCCGCATAGGACGCATTCGACTTGGGGGAGAGCGCCAGATAGGTCGCAGCCTGGGCCAAGACAATTTCACCTTCAGGAGAGCCAAGTCGCTCATACGCCTGCGCAGCGTGGATGGCCAAGTGCAGAGCGCCCGGATCAGCATTTCCGATATCTTCGCTTGCCATAACAATCATTCGACGTGTGACCTGGCTCACGTCCCCGCCCCCATCCAGAATGCGCGCTAGCCAGTAGAGGGAGGCGTCGGGATCAGAGCCACGCAGTGATTTGTGAAACGCGGAGAGCTGCCAATAGAACTCGTCCCCGCCCTTATCGAATCGACGCAGTGACGGGCTGGTGGAGCGCTTGGCAAACTCAAGATCCACCTCTTCCACCCGCTTCTCAGAGGCCGCAGTTGAGACCTGCTCGAGAAGATTCAGGAATCTGCGGCCATCACCATCAGCGAAGCCCTTCAGCAGCTGCAATGCGGGATCGGAGAGGTCAACGCCTCGCAAGTGAGGTCTGGCGCGTTCGTAGAGCTTCTCAAGATCTGCGTCAGACAGAGGCTCAAGTGTGTACACCTGCGCGCGCGAAAGCAGCGCCGAGTTAACGGCCAGTCCTGGATGCTCTGTGGTGCCGCCCACCAGCGTGAGTAGCCCTGATTCAACGTGAGGTAGCAGCGCATCCTGCTGGGCCTTGTTGAACCGGTGAATTTCGTCGACGAAAAGTACCGTGGAGCGACCGCGGACGTCGAGTTCGGCCCGCGCATCATCAATGGCCTGCCTGATGTCCTTTACCCCGGCGAGTACGGCGGAGATCGCAATGAAGTGACTGTCAGTCACCATCGCTGCGAGGCGCCCCAGGGTGGTCTTACCGACGCCCGGGGGCCCCCACATGATGAAGGAGTGCAGACTTCTTGCTTCAAAGGCAAGACGCAAAGGCTTCCCCGGCCCCAGCAGGTGTTGCTGCCCAACGAACTCGTCGAGAGACTTCGGTCGTAGCAGTTCGGCCAGTGGTGCCCTTGGTTTCGCTGTGAATAGATCTGCCAAGGTGTTCTCCTTCGGGAAGTCAGTTGCGAGTGTGCATTCAGAGCGTCTTGGCCCCTATTTCAGCTTCCCATCCAATGAGCCGCTTGTGGCATTGCTTGCTTTTTCACGGAGGATGATGCGAGCCCCTCTGTATCCAACGCTGTGATTCCATACCCAGCTCATTGCGACGCTCAGGCGATTTCGCACTCCGATAAGGAAGTAGATGTGAGCGAGCTTCCAGATCCACCATGCGATTCCTCCGCTCAGCTTTAGCTTCCCCATATCGATTACTGCAAGGCTGCGTCCAATCGTGGCGAGGTTGCCCTGGTGCCGGTACTTGAATGCAGCGGTCCTCCGCGCCCCTGTTATCAGCCCTTCAATCTGGCCCGCGACGTACTTGCCTTGCTGCTTGGCCGCCGGCGCGATTCCAGGAACGGTCTTTCCGTCCGCAGTGGCTGATGAAGCAGTGTCCCCGATCACGAAAATGTTGGGGGAACCAGGCACCGTTAGATCAGGGCCGACGATTGCGCGCCCCGCCCGATCTGATTCGGTGTCGAGCCAACGTGCGGCTGGAGACGCCTGAACTCCCGCTGCCCAGACGATTGTGGATGCCGCCAGCTTCTTGCCATTGAGCATCACCCCATCAGAGGCGCACTCGGTGACAGGGGCCCCCAACAAAACGGATACCCCAAGCTTCTCGAGGGCGCGCCTCGTGTACTCGGAGAGCTTTTCAGGAAAGACGGGGAGCAGCCGCGGACCCGCCTCAATGAGAAATACCCGGGTTTTGCTGGGATCAACTGACCGAAAGTCATCCTGCAGCGTGCCACGCGCCAGCTCCGCGATGGTTCCGGCAAGCTCGACACCTGTAGGCCCACCACCAATGATCACAAAGGTTTGAAGGGCCTCTCGAACCTCGGGATCATTGCAGAGCTCCGCTTGCTCGAACGCGCTCAAGATCCTGCCTCGAATGGTTGTTGCATCCTCCAGGCTCTTCAGGCCTGGAGCGTACTTCGACCATTCGTCATGCCCAAAGTAGGCATGTGTTGCTCCCGTAGCGAGCACAAGGGTGTCGTAAGGGTATCGAGTGCCGTCCTGAAGGATCACTTGGCGGGCAGCTTTATCCACACCCTCGACCTCCGCCATGAGGGTTCTGACCTCCGGGCGGTCACGGAACAGATAGCGGATCGGCCATGCGATCTCCGACGGTGACAGTGACGCACCAGCCACCTGGTAGAGCAGCGGCTGGAACAAGTGATAGTTCCGCCGGTCAATGATTGTTACATCGACATCCACTCCTTCAAGGTGCGTGGCGGCCTCCAGTCCGCCGAAGCCCGCCCCAACGATCACAACTTGATGACGATTTCTGGAGGTCTTGATCACGGCAGCACTCCTTGGTTAGGTGTTCAGCGCCGATGCGTGGTGCTTGAGATGATCGGCAATGAAGCTGGAGATGAAGTAGTAGCTATGGTCGTAACCATCGCGAAGGTTCAGCGAAAGCGGATGATTCACCTTGGCGCATGCATCTTGAAGCAGTTCGGGGCGGAGCTGATTCTGCAAGAAATCATCGCTGAGCCCTTGATCCACGAGCAGGGGCAGGCGCTCCTTTGCATCTGCAATCAGCTCCACGGCGTCATACTGCCGCCACTGCTCCTGATCTCCCCCCAAGTAGGCCGAAAACGCCTTCTGGCCCCAAGGAGCCTGGGTGGGTGCCACGATCGGAGAGAAGGCGGATACGCTGCGATAGCGACCTGGATTTCGCAAAGCGATGACCAAGGCACCGTGGCCGCCCATTGAGTGGCCGCTAATTGAGCGAGCCTGGCTAACAGGGAAGTTCTTCTCAACGAGAGCAGGCAGCTCACTTACAACGTAGTCATACATGCGGTAGTGGTCGGACCACGGTGCCTCGGTGGCATTGACGTAGAACCCCGCACCTTGGCCGAGATCGTAAGCTGGATCATCCGCGACGGACTCTCCGCGCGGACTTGTATCCGGAGCAACGATGGCAATGCCATGCTCAGCAGCGAGCTGCTGCACTGCAGACTTGGTGATGAAGTTCTGCTCTGTGCACGTCAGGCCAGAGAGCCAGTAGAGAACAGGTACCGGGCCGCTGGACGCCTGCGGAGGGAGATAGACTCCAAACTTCATGGTGCAACCAAGGCTGGATGATTCATGCTGGTAGACGTCCTGCCATCCACCGAAGCTTGCGTGACGCTCAATGCGTTCCATTGTTCTTTCCTCTGAGTTGAATTTGATAGGCCATCTATCGCGAATCGAATGTGGCCTTAAGCGAGGCTTTAGGCCTTGTCCTCGACTGCCGAGTCACCGTGTGCATGCCTGATCCTTCGGACAATCCACCAAATCAGCAGCAATACAGCGGGAACCAAGATCGCAGTGACGGTTGCTGCGATGTCATGCGTCCCAGGCAAACCCTTGAGCAGGTATGCGAGAAGACTCACGACGTAGTACGAGATGGCGGCCACCGACAAACCTTCCACCGTCTGCTGCAGGCGCAGCTGAACCTTCGCCCGTTCATTCATGGACGCCAGTAGGTCGCGGTTCTGCCGCTCGAGCTCAACATCAATCCACGACCGGAGGAGCGAGATCGAGCGCGTCAACTTGTCTGAGAGCTTCCCCTGTCGCTCCTTCACTGACTGGCAAGTTCGCATGGCCGGTGCAATCCTTCGATACAAGAAGTCCGCCCAGGTGCTATAGCCGGCAACTTGATCCTCCGCCAACGCATCCAGTCGCTCTTCAACAATTTCGTAGTAAGCCCGACTTGCACCAAACCTATAGAGATTTGCCGCGGCGTCCGCCTCCAACTCTGCAGCCAGGCTGGTCAAATCCGAGAGGAGCACGTCACTGTCACGACGTCCGCCGGAGGCCCTGCGCATCTCTTCAGTAATTGCAGCCAGACGCGCCTCCATGCGACGAAGATTCGACGTCATGGAACGAGTCAGCGGTAGCGCTAGGAGGGCAAGCGTTCGGTATGTCTCGACCTCGAGCAGTCGTTGCGCCAGCGCTCCTGCCCGCGCCGGAGTCAGGTCGCGATCAAGGATGAGCATGTGGGTTAGCCCTTCCTCGTCTTGACGGAAGTCGGTCACAATGGCCGCGGCACCGTTCTCAACCAGCGAGTAGCAGCGGCTGACGGGATCAAAGCAATCTATTTCCTTCTCCGCCTCCGCGGTCCAAGGCAAAAGCCTGACGCTAACAGCCGAGATCACGGGTCCTGGCGGCTTGAATCCCTGTCTAAACGGGTTGTCCCCACAAGGCTCACCTGTTTCTGAGCTCAGTGGTGCGCTCCAGAGGTAGGAAGAGAACTCAGTGTGCTTCTCGCAGTGCAGATCACCCTCATTCCACGTAAGCGCGTGATGAGGTGTGGTGTGATCCTCGACTGCAGCCCCCATACGACCTGAAAGATCGTCGATCGCGGCACGATCTCGACTCATGTCCCCTTCTGTCATGAAGGAGAGCTGGAGAAGGCTTCGCGGAGACTGGGTGAGAAGGTGCGGTCGCGCATGGACTTCCTCAACGGCGGCGCGGCGGTCCGCGTGCGCCGGCATCCCATATACGTAGCCTTCTGCTGGCGTGCCTGCAGCTTGGCTCAGGCCGGATGGGTCATTCATACATAGCCTCAAGAATGGATGATCTTCTAAACACCGCTCACGGGAGGTCTATCACTTGCTTGTGCGATAGCTCAGCGAAAGGTCGTGTGGTGGAGCCGGCTCTGGTGTAGGGCGGTAGTGGGAACCACAACAAGCTGGGAGGACAGCACCGCATAGATCGCAGGCCCTTGCTCTCCCACCTTCCAGCCAGGCGCGGACCGCATGGGAGTCGCAACGAGGCTGGAAGCTCACTTCAAAGGGCCTCCCATGACTCAGTCAGATGCCGAAGGCAACGATGCCGACAGAGATTGCCCGCTCCAAGAAATACAGACAGGCGCAACTCGACTGACATCATCCAGCATGCCTTGGAGCCTCCTGGAAAGGCCTCAACGTCCTAGTCGTGACGCCCTAACCCACGAAGGGGTTAGGAATGGCGGGTTCTACTTGGAAATGAAGTAGTTCGGACACCCATAGATTGCCTCCTCTACTTAGTACTAGCGCCATCAAGCAATGTCGCGAACTGACTAACGGAGATAGGAGCGGACAATAGAGATGGTCTCGTCAATCGACTTCCTTTGAGAGTCGGTGTGGGTGTCGCTATGCGGGAACTCTTCACGCAGATAGCTCTCCAGAACCGTCGCCATCAAACCATTGACCGCCCCGCGCACAGCAGCAAGCTGCTGAAGTACTGCAGCACATTCCGCCCCGCTCTCCAGAGCCTGCTCCAATGCAGCCACCTGTCCGCTGATCCGACGTACGCGGGTAAGGGCCTGCTTTTTCTCCCGAGGGCTGTGAGGCATTGCGCACCTGTCCGTATCACATGAGGGAACGATACTATACTCCCCGATAGTATGCAAGCTAGCAATCTGCGAGGGTCTTTAACTCCGTCAACTGAGTCTGCGCCTGATTTCGAGCCGCCGCCAGAGGCCAGTGACAGACCCCTCCCGCCCCACCCCCACACCACAAAAGGCGGGCTCCTGTAGGAGCCACGCCCCACCACTCGAAAGAGTGGTTACATGTAGATGAATTGGCGGTATAGCTTGTCTAGCTCCAGCCTGACGAACTCGATCTCCTCCTCGTCCCCGGCATCAGAGAGCTCCAGAAGCTGTCGCTCCTTTGATGTAATTCGATCACAGAGGTCTTTTAGGTTGGCGCAGAACTCCGCTGAATGGGCTTGCGACCGGTCAGGTCGAGCCTCTGTTGATCCCAACATTCCGCGAGACGTTGACGGGGTGATGCCGAACTCCTCATTGAACGCGATCTGATGCTGTCGCCTGTCATCAGTCTCAGAAATGGCCTGCCGCATCGCACTAGTGATCGTATCGGCATACATGATCGCCTTACCGCGCGAGTTTCTTGCGGCTCGTCCAATCATCTGAATGAGGGCCTGGCTCGACCGAAGGAAGCCCGCCTGGTCCGCATCAACGATAGCGACCAGAGAGGCCTCAGGAATATCGAGCCCCTCTCTCAGCAGGCTGATACCCACTAGCACATCGAACTCGCCGGCCCTCAGCCCATTGATGATCTCAACTCGATCCTCTGCCTTGATATCCGAGTGCATGTACTTCGCACGCACCCCTTGATCCTCGAGGAACTCGCACAGCTCCTCAGCAGACACCTTTGTCAGCGTGGTCACCAAGACCCTGTCGCCCTCTCGTACACAACGGGCGATCTCTGACAGAAGATCGTGCCTGTAGCCCTCCCTCGGCCTCACCTCTACCAGCGGATCGAGCAAGCCAGTGGGCCTGATGAGCTGGTCAATCAATCTTCCCTTGGATCTCCCAATCTCATAGGCGCCAGGCGTAGCCGAAACGAAGATCGTCTGGGGCTTGATGGCTTCAAACTCAGAGAAGCTAAGCGGTCTGTTGTTCATCGCCGAAGGTAGACGGAACCCGTACTCGATTAGAGTATCCTTCCTGCTCTGATCGCTCCTGAACATCGCCTCGATCTGAGGAACCATGACGTGCGACTCATCAACAAATAGCAGGCCATCCTTCGGGAGGTAGTCCATGAGTGTCGTCGGCCTAGCTCCTGAAGGCTTCGAGTTCAGGTAACTGGAGTAGTTCTCCATGCCAGAGCAATATCCCAGCTCCCTCATCATCTCCACGTCGTTCGTGATCTTCTCGTAAAGCCTATTTGCCTCAACGATTCGACCAGATGCGTTGAGCTCCGTCACCCTGGCCTCCAAATCCTTGAGGATGGCCTTCGTAGCCTCATTGATTTCTGTTTTGGGGCTTGCGAAGAGTGTCTTTGGAGAAACGAGGTAGCGCGTCTCATCGCCAAGCTTCTTCCCTGTAACCGCATCAATCCAGGTGAGCGACTGCACTCTCCCCTCGTCCGTGAGCTCTACTCTAATTGCCTTGTACTCAGAGTCGGCGGGAAAAATATCGACCACATCGCCAGACACACGGAACGTGCCACGCTTCAGGGTCCGCTCAGTCCTGTCGTACTGAAGCGATGCAAGCCGACGCAGGAAGTCCCTCTGATCCAGTTCGATTCCAAGCGCAAGCTCAACCTGCAGATCCCGGTAGCTCTGTGGGTCTCCCAGTCCATAGATTGAGGACACCGAAGCGACAACAATCACGTCTCTACGCTCAATCAGAGACTTCGTAGTCGATAGTCGAAGCCTCTCAAGGTGATCATTGATGGCTGAGTCTTTCTGGATGTAACGATCGCTACCTGGGATATAGACCTCTGGCTGGAAGAAGTCGTAGTAGGAAACGAAATACTCCACGGCGTTCTCGGGGAACAGCGCCTTCATCTCCCCGTAGAGCTGAGCAGTCAACGTCTTGTTTGGCGCAAGAATGAGCGTGGGTCGCTTCAGCCGATGGATCACATTGGCCATCGTGAAGGTCTTCCCTGACCCTGTAATTCCCTTCAAGGTCTGATGTGTTGCTCCCTCCTCGATGCCAGCAATTAGCCTGGCAATCGCTTCGGGTTGATCCCCGGCCGGCGTATGATCCGAATGCATTACGAACATATCTGTTGACATCACTTACGCTCCTACTGGCTCATTCTTGATCGTTAGAGGAACTATTCCCGTCTCACAGACTCCATCCCATATGTGCGAGCGGAACCAAGGGGGCTGTACGAATGCTATCTTTGGGCGAGTTCCTTTCAGGTGAGCCTGGCAACCCATGCCTGACTAGCGCTAGGGCGTGAGCTGGCATGTCGTTACATGCCGGAGCGGCCTCAGAAGTGCACCCGCCGCCCTCCGCTCACGCCTCACTCCTCCCTACCTGGCTGCTGTACCGACTCCTGATCGACCGCAGTCAGAGCCAGCGTTGACATTAGCTCTGTCTCGATCGTCCTCTGCATTGAGTAGATCGGGAGCGCGTTCGGCGCGGAACTGAATGGCTCCTCCAGCTGACGGCCCAGCGCATCGAGACCAAAAAACGTGTACGCCACAATGAGCACCGGTAAAAAGGTCCACCACCCCAATGTTCCTGCCAGCGCAAAAGGAAGTGTTGTGCAGAATACGATCGCAGTCCGGTGAAGCAGCAGCGAATACGAGAATGGAATCGGAGTATTGAGTATCCTCTCGCACCCCCCCTGGATACGAGCCAAGTTGGCAAGCTGCTTATCCATCACCGAGTACTGAATCGAGTCGATCCTTCCCTCATGAGCCAGATGGGCAAGCTTCAAGCCAATGCCCTGGAGCACAGCGTCCGTCGGATTCGGGCCTTGTGATGCCTTGCCAATATCCCACCAAGGTGCGATCGCATGGGCTTCGTCGGCCCGGCGCAGTCGAGAATAGAGGCCAGCACTGAAGCCACACAGGCCTCGCAGGATCTGTGCTCGGCTGTTTGGATCCAGCAGGGACGTCTGCCTGGCTATTGAGCGACACGCTATGACCAGGTCACCCCAAAGGTGCCTCGCCTCCCACCATCTGGAGTAGCAAGCGTTGTTTCGAAAGCTCATGAATACGGAAAGTGCGATACCAATGAGCGTGAACGGAACGGCACTGAAGCGAGCAAAGATTCCTGGATGCTCCGTTGATGCGAGCACCGCTCCTGCGGTCACAATGCTAATCAGTAGTAGATGCAATGCGATCCTGGGCAGGATGGTACCCCTGACGGCAAACGCAACGTCCCACAACGTCGGCTGCCTTCGCATTCTCGTTTCAACATCTGGGAGACGGTGTGTCATGCCAACCTCTGATTCATTGATCGACTGCTGGCGTCGATACGCCTAGGCAACAAATTCCTTCCACTTGAGTTCGAAATGCGAATGACATCACGCCGTTCGCATGACACTGCTACAGCAGGTCTAAAGCAGTTCATCGTCGGCAGCCTCGGGCATCCATAGTTCAATGACCGTCCCTGTCAGGCCGGTTCTCACTACCGACAGGCTGCCACCGTGGCGGTTGGCAAGCATCTGACTGATGGAAAGACCCAGCCCAGTACCTTGACGATGTTTGGTCGTAAAGAATGGCTCAAAAATTCGGACCAGAATGTCCTGAGGAATGCCGCTTCCAGTATCTGAGACTCGCAAAGCGACGCCAGGGTGACCATGAACGTCGTCAACGTCCAACGTCGCCAATCCCAGCGTTCCGCCCTTCTGCATGACATAGATTGCATTGATCAGGAGGTTCACAAGAATTTGCTGCAGCTCGCCCCGATTGCCCGTTACGAGCCGTGTGGACAGGAAGTTCTTCTCTATCTTCACGGGATGGCGCTTGATGAGGTGTTGAATCAGGGGCAGCGTCTCCAACATCAGCGTGGCAGGCTCTAACAGCTCACTATGACCGGAGTACTCACTGGGCTTGGAGAACTGCAGCAACTTGGAAACAATGGTGCTGATACGCCCAATTTGATCCTCAATGAGGTCAATCTCTTCTCCAAACCCTTGACCCTCGGGCTCCCTGATCGAGTCACGCAGAAGCTCGAGGTTCCCCTGCATGACGGCAAGCGGATTGTTGATCTCGTGCGCTATTCCTGCTGCGATCTCGCCAATTGTTGCCAGCTTCTCAGTGACAATCAGGTGCTGGGTCGTCTCTTCCAACCGTCTATTGGCTAGTGCGAGACCAGCAGTTCGCTCCTCTACCCTGGAATTGAGCTCCTCGTTCCAGGCGACCAGCTGCCGTTCCTTCTCTTCCAGCTGACAGAGCAGCTGGTCCAAGTGCGAAGCGACACGTCCGATTTCATCATTGGATGCCCCTGCTCCGGAGCGAGCACTGCGGTCGCCCGCCTTGACCCGTCCAATTGCCTGATCCATCCGCTCAAGTGGCTTGAACACGCCGCGAGCGATGTACAGAAAAAGGGGTACGGTGATGACTGCAACAAGGAGGCAACCGAACACGATCGCTCCGATGGAATTTCGACGGGCGGTGGTGAATGGCTCCTCCAGAAAGCCCACGAAGAGCATACCAATAGGTACGCCCCGGCCATTGAGAATGGGCATATAGCCGGCAATGTACCAATCATTGACTACGTAGGCTCTCGCCTGCCAGGTCTTTCCCTGGCCCAGCACGGCCTCGGCCACTTCAGAAGACACCCGTGTCCCCGACGCTGGGTTCCCTCCCGCCAACAACGCGTTGGTGCTGATGCGGGTATCACCAAGGAAGATGGAGGCTATCCCTGTTGCGCCAGTACGCAGGGCCTTATCTCGGTAGACAAGATCAGTGATCTGCTTGATGAACTCGGTGTTGTGGTTCAGCAGAGTACCCGCAATCAAGACGCCAACCTGATTGTTTGGAAGTGCAACCGGCGTTGCAGCTTGAATCATTAGGCCCCGCTTCTCACTCTGGGCCGAATCGACAGGATTCCTTGCGTTATGCGGACGAATGACCTCGGCCCGTGCGGCGAGCTTTGGGGAGATCTCCATCAGATCGTCCCGGCTTACCACCCCCACCTCCACGCTGGACGCTCCCTTCAGGGCCTTTTCGATGACTGACCAGTCCAAGTCAAGCTCAGCTGGCGAGGCCGGCTCACTACTAGCCAACAAGCGACCGTTTGAATCCAACAGTGCGATGAAGTCTAGTGAACCACCTTGGGCTTTCGACGCTAGTAGGCTGCCAAGCTCTGCATTCTTGTTGACCCCCTGGCTAATGACGCCATGGAAGCTCTGCGAATCAGCAATCGCAGCCAGCGTCGCGCGGTCGTTGACGAGCAGCTGGTTCATGTACTGTCCCGCAACTTTCAGGTCCCCGCCAACCTTCGAGGCGAGCAGTCGGTCGAAGCGCAAATCCCATTGGTAGATGAGTCCGCCGACGATAGCCGGCAGGATCACAAACATTGGAAGGATCGCGATTAGAAGCAGGCGGAAGCGAACTGAGCGCGCTCGGTTCATTGCAGATTCCTAGGCTGATACATTCCAACTGGAGCACTTACGATCAATCGTCTTTCGCGATATGCCCAAGATCGTGGCCGCTCTTTCGCGATCTCCGCCAGTCTCACGAAGCACTGCAAGGATGTGCCTGCGCTCGACCTCCGAGAGCAGCCGGCTTCGTGGGTCAGAGAGTGACTCCAACCGCTCAAGCTGAGTCGGAAAGTGTCCGAGTATCAGGCTACGCTCAACGTAGTTGTGAAGCTCGCGGACGTTCCCGGGCCACGAGTAGCTCTGAAGATATGCCCGGATCCTTTCGTCGATCGGAATCGGTTGAAGGCCAAGCTGCAGCCCCAGCTCACGCATGAAGCCCGCCGCCAGCTCCAACACATCAGCGCCGCGGTCATGAAGGCGAGGAAGCGACACCTCGAGAACGTTGATGCGATAGTAGAGATCCGACCGGAATGTTCCATTCTTCACTTCCGCAACCAAATTCTTGTTGGTTGAGAAGATGAATCTGACATCGATCGGAATCTCCCGATCTGCGCCAACTGGTCGTATCCGTCTATCTTCAAGCATCCTTAGCAGCTTTCCTTGGAGAGCCAAGGGAAGATCAGCGACTTCGTCAAACAGCAATGTTCCGCCTTCTGCATAGGCGACCAGTCCTTGGCGAGACGAGTTCGCTCCACTGAACGTTCCTTTGAGACTCCCGAACAGTTCAACGTCAATCAACTCGCTGGGAACAGCTGCACAATTTATTGGAATGAAAGGATGAGATGCCCGTGCGGACAACGCGTGCAGCGATCTTGCGGCAACCTCCTTTCCAGAGCCGGATTCTCCAGTGAACAGCACGCTACTGGGCAGTGGTGCGACCTTCGCGATCAGATCCTTGGTGGCCTGAATCGCACGCGAGCTACCTGTGAGCCTGTCTCGAAGCGCAGCTGGTGCACCGGAGCCATGTAGCTCGTGACGGAGAATGGCATTCTCCCGCCGTAGGCGACCGCGTTCCAGGCAGCGCGATATAGCGGCCAGCAACTGATTGGTTCTGAAAGGCTTGAGAAGAAAATCAGCCGCTCCCGCGCGGATAGCGCCGATAGCGGAATCCAAGTCTGCGTACGCAGTAATCAGAATGAAGTCGGCCAAGACCCCTCCCCTGCGCTGGTCCTCCAGCCACGCGATGCCACTCTTCCCTGGCAACACGTTGTCCACAATCACGATGTCAAAGTGGCGCTCCGTCAGATGCTGCTCCGCTTCAATGGTGTCAGCTGCAGCTTCCACAACTTTGCATCGCGGTCGCAAGGCACGAACCAAGAAGCTACGCATGCCAGGTTCGTCGTCAACGATCAGTATCGATGAGCGCGCAAGGTCCGGCCATGCAAGATCGCCGTTTGCGCGCTCTTCGGAAGATTGGTTGGCGCTCTTTGGCGTCATGTTTCCCTCAGTACAATTGAAGCGTGGCTAGTTCCGTCGATTCGTGTTCGAGTTCATTTCGATCTTTCGACCGCTAGATGACGGGTGACATATCGAACAAAACACCCCCTCTCACGACGTAGGACGTTGTGCACCAAAGGCCAGTCTGAGACGTTCAATGCTGTCGACCTCAGTCATATGCCAATCCGGAACTCTTGCCCTACGAGCCTAGTATCGACCTCTTGGTGGCCAAACGGACCGGGGGCTCCTCGCCATATTGCCCAGAGCGCCAATGGCCTCCGTGCCCCTCCAAGCCCCTCGGCGGTCGGTCGCCACGGGAGGCTGGAGAAGTCTCGCTCCCTTCGAGCGGATCATTACGCCAATTCGGCCATATGGGAAGCGCTGGGTGCGCGTTGTCCCCGCCTCGGCCGGAGCCACGCAGCGCGGCCAAGCGCGGGCGAGTCGATCCGCCTTGCAAGAAGGTCCAGGCCCTACCGCTCGCCTACCGGCATAGAGATGCCTATGCACCAGGGTCGTCTCCCATTTGCGCGGCTCGCGGGCAGATGTATCGTGGCTTTGGACTCTCTGAGTCTCCGACTGACTGATGGTTGCTCTTCCCCTCAAGACCCGGGCTTGTTGGGGAGCCGACTAAGGATGGTAGAAGGCGGGGCTGACGGGTCGGCCTCTGACGCGAGCCGGGAGGAGAGATCAGTCGCCCATTTTCGATGCAGGCGATCTGGCCCCCAAATATCTCAATGTCGTTGGGATCATGGCTGATCAGCAGCAGTGGAATACCGGCCCCGTCCAGCACGGCCTCCAGCTCCTGCCGCAAGTGCTGGCGAAGATCCTGGTCCAGCGCGGAGAACGGTTCATCCAGCAGCAGCGCCTGCGGCTGCGTCACCAAGGCGCGTGCCAAGGCGGTACGCTGGCGCTGGCCGCCGGACACCTGCGAGGGCAGCAGATCACCCACCGTATCGATGCGGAATGCGTGCAACCACTGCTCCACCGCATCGAAGCGCTGGCCGACCCGCGGATTCAACCAGCCCTTCTGCAGACCGAACGCCACGTTCTGGCGCACGCTCAGGTGTGGGAACAGCGCGTAATCCTGGAACACGTAGCCCAGCCGGCGGTGCTGCGGCGGCAGATCCACACCGGTGGCCGCATCGAACAGGGTCTGCCCCTGTAGGCGCACATGACCCTGGCCCGGCCTCAGCAGCCCGGCCACCGCCTTCAGGGTCAGGCTCTTGCCCGCGCCCGAGGGCCCGAACAGCACCACCTGCCGCTGCGTGCACTGCAGCGACACGTCCAATACGAAATCCTGGCCGGCCGCCTGCAGGCGACGCTGCACCTGCAGGTCAAGCCACATCACGCAGCTCCCGGCGACGTCCGCCCACCAGCCGCGCGGCCAGCAGCAGGATCACGATGCACACCACCGAGGTCAGGATCACCAGCGCATTGGCCTTGCCGTCCTGGCCGGCCTGCACCGCTTCGTAGATGGCGATCGACAGCGTCTGCGTGCGGCCGGGAATGCTGCCCGCCACCATCAGCGTCGCGCCGAACTCGCCCATCGCGCGTGCAAACGCCAGCAGCAGGCCGGCGAGGATGCCGCGCCACGCCAGCGGCAGCGTGATGCGGAAGAACACCGCTGCTTCGGACACACCGAGCGTGCGTGCGGCCTGCTCCAACTGTCCATCCACTTCCTCGAACGCCGCGCGTGCCGGCTTGAACACCAGCGGCAGCGAGGCCACCGCCGCAGCGATCACCGCCGCCTGCCAGGTGAACACCAGGTTGATGCCGAACCACGACTGCAGCCACGCGCCGATCGGGCCGTTGCGGCCGATCAGCACCAGCAGGTAATACCCCAGCACGGTCGGCGGCAGCACCATCGGCAGGGTCAGCAGCGAATCCAGCAGCTCACGGCCAGGAAATCGCCGACGTGCCAGCAGCGCGCCCAGTGCCACGCCCAGCACCAGATTGATCGCGGTGGCCCAGCCGGCCACCTTCAGCGACAACCACAGTGCGCTCCAGTCGAGATCCATGCCTCAGGGCTTGCCGAACCCATGCTTGGCCAGGATCGCCTGGCCCTGTGCCGAACGCACGAAGGTGGTGAAGCGCTTGGCTTCAACCGGTTGCGCACTGGCCTTGGTCACCGCCAACGGATAGGCAATGCGCCCCGCCACCGGCACCGCGAAGGCACGGCGCACCCGATCAGGCATCGCCTGCGCATCGGTGGCATAGACGAAGCCGGCATCCACTTCACCGCGCGCCACGTAGTCCAGCGACTGGCGAACGTTCTGCGTGGTGATGGTCTTGCCCTGCACCGACGGCCACAGGCCCGCCGCTTCCAGCGCGCCCTTGGCATAGCGGCCGACCGGCACGCTGTCCGGGTTGCCCAGTGCGATGCGCTGCACACCGGCACCGGCCAGGTCCTTCAAGGTACGCGGCGCAGCCTTGGCCTGCGGCGGCACCACCACCCACAGCGCGTTCACCGCGAACACCTCGCGGGTGCCGGCCGCCAGCAGGTCCTGCTGCTGGGCCTGGTCCATCGTGGTTTCATCGGCCGACGCGAACACATCCACCGGCGCGCCGCGGCTGATCTGCTGCAGCAGCACGCCGGACGCGGCGAAGTTGAAATCGACCTTGGTTCCCGGGTGTGCCTTCTCATAGGCGGTGCCCAGTTCGCGGAAGCTCTCGGTCAAGCTCGATGCCGCCGACACCGTCAGGTCGGCCGCCAAGGCCGGCACCGTGGCCAGCAGTCCCAGCAACAACAGTCCAACTCGTTTCATCATTGGTTTCCCCGTTTGGTTGGGTTTAGATCGGTTTCACCGCCTATCCTTGGCATCGCAGGCGCTACATAGCTGGCCCGCCCAGAGCTAGGTAGAGGGTGCACGACGGTGCGGACCTCGTTGGCGCAGGCTGTCTCGTACATCCACATCGAATTGAAGCTGCAGCGAGATGTCATCATCCAGCGCAATGCCAAAACCCAGACCATCACGACAGGGCAAACGTAATGCCAAGGACTGAACCGCTTCGCGAGGAAGCATCAACCGGCAGTACTCGCTCCCCTCCAGAAGCACCGCCTGTTGCCCTGCATGCAGTGATAGCACCATGCCCCAGCCGCGATCGCCGCCGAACCGCGTCAGGTTCTCCACCGATTCGCCGGCCAGCAACTGCGCTAGCTCCTCTTCATCAACGCGCAGACGAACTGCCTGCCGCTGTAGCTGGACTTTCATGATGCAATGAACTCGAGCTCGGTTGAGGTGTTGCAGTTGAGTAGCTGGTCGTATTCGCTATCCGCCAGTGGCAGCTCGATTGCGCCCAAGCGTTCTCGCAGGGCGTGTAGCGAGCGGTGCGCCGCCGGATTCTCGATCAATTCCCGCAACACATGCCGGCAATGGTCATCAATCTGCAACCGCATCGGCAGGGGTTCTTCCGCAAACAGCACACAGGCAGCCGAAGGCGCATCACGTAACCGTTGTAGTAACGCCGGGGTCACATTGGGCGTATCCACCGGAAGCACCAGAGCGGCAGCGTCCGGCATGCACATGGCCACACTGTAGAGCCCGCCCAACGGGCCGCAGCGTGCCACGCGATCAGGAATGCCACCGAAGGCCGGGTAGTTGCCACTCACCCATACCCTTTCCGCACCTGCCTGTCGCAGCAGGCCACGCATGTGCTCTAGCAGGGTTCGCCCGTGCCACGGTAGCAGCGCCTTGTCACGGCCCATCCGGCTGGAAAGACCACCGGCCAGCACGATGCCGTCAGTGGGAATGTTCGTGATCGTGTGCACATTCATGGGCATTGTCATGAGCTTGCGTGGGTTCGTTATCCGCATGGCAGAGACTGCAGCCTTCGGTCCACTCGCTGTCGCCGTCCTCGTAATGCTCCTGCTTCCAGATCGGGCACTGGTGCTTGACCACCTCGATCAACTGCCGGCAGGCCCGGAATGCCTCGTCTCGATGCGGGCTGCCGGCGGCCACCACCACCGCCACATCGCCAATGCCCAACCGGCCCTTGGCGTGGGCCACATACAGCTTCAGCTTCGGACCGAACGTCGCCTCGACCTCTGCCGCCAGGCGCTTGAACTCGTTCAGCACCAAAGGTTCGAACAGGTCGTACGTGATCCCGGTCACCGGCCGGCCGATGTTGACGTCGCGCACCTTGCCGATGAACACGTCGATGCCGCCGAAGCCCGGATCAGATACCGCCGCGATGCCTTCGGCCGGATCGATCGCCGCCTGCGCGCGGTCCACCACCGTCGCGATGATCTTCTCGCTCATCGCTCAGCCCCCGCTCACTGGTGGCAGGATCGCCACGCGGCCATCGTCGGGCAGCGCCTCGTGGTCGCGCAGCACGCGTTGCTGGTCGGCAAACGCCGAGTAGTCCAGCAGGCCCGCGCGGAAACCCGGCCAACGCACCGGCAGCAGCTCGCGCAGCGCCTGGCGCAGATCGGCCACGGTGCCACCGGCCACATCGACGGCGATTTCGCGGCTGGCATCCAGATCGGAAAACGCACCGAACAACTGCAGATTCACCTGTTTCATCATGACTCCTGGCTCACCAGCTGCACCGGTTCGTGGTGACCCCAGCCCTGCACGCGCACGAAGGTGCCAGCGCTGGCCAGGTCTCCCTCGGCCTCCAGCACCACCCAGGCGTTGGCCTGCAGCATGGACATCAAACGGAACGACTCCTGCCCGGACAGTACGCGCGCACTCAGGCGCCCCTGCCCGTCCATTTCCACCCGCGCCCGCGCGTGGAAGCGCAGACCGGGCGGCTTGCGCACGTCGGCCTGCAGCGGCAGCCGCAACACCGGTTCCGGTGCAAGCCCCAGCAGGCGGCGCAGTACCGGCTCGACGAAGAAGCGCTGGCCCACGGCAGCCGAAACCGGGTTGCCGGGCAGGCCGAAGTACAGCGCGCCATTGGGCAACACCGCGAACAACAACGGCTTGCCGGGGCGGATCGCCACCTTATGGAAGACGATGCGCGCACCACGGCCACGCAGCGCATCGGGAACGAAGTCGTAGCGGCCGGCCGACACCGCGCCGGTACTGATCAGCAGCTGCGCGCCAGCGGCCAGCGCTTCATCCAGCACCGCATTGAACGCGGCCACGTCGTCGCCCACCGTGCCCTGCCAGACCACCTCGGCACCGGCCGCCTGCAGGCGGCCCACCAGGTAGGGGCGATTGCTGTCACGGATCTGGCCCGATTCCAGCGCCTGCGCCGCCTCGGTCACCAGTTCCTTGCCGGTGGCGATCACCGCCGCCCTCGGCCGCGCCACCACCGCCACCTCACCCACGCCCAGGGCGTGCAGCAGGGTGCGGGCATTGATATCCAGCACCTGGCCGGCGCACAGCACGCGCTCACCCTCGCGCACGTCCTGGCCGCGCAGGCGCACGTTCTGGCCCGGCTTCACCGTCGCGGTCAGCGCGATGCGGGTCGGGCGGCCGTCCTCGCTGGCGAGGATCTCCACGTTCTCGACCGGCACCACCGTATCCAGGCCAACCGGCATGCGCGCTCCGGTCATGATTTCCCAGGCACCCTCGCCGCCTTCGGCGCCGGCATCGCCGGCTGCCTGCCAGCCCTGCACCGCGAATTCGGTACCGGCCTCGAACGTCGCGCCGTTGGCGCGCAGCGCAAAGCCGTCCATCGCCGAATTGTCGAACGGCGGCAACGACTGCCCGCTGTGGATGTCACTGGCCAGGGTACGGCCGCCGGCTTCATGCAGCGGCACGCGCTCGGCCGGCAGCGGCGTGGCCGCGTCCAGCAGGTGCTGCAAGGCTTCGCAATAGGGAATCATGAGTGGCCATCCCCCTCGACCATCGCCAGGGCGTGGCCCAGTACCGGCGCCAGGATATCCAGGCACTGCGCCGCCGCCTTCGGGCTGCCGGGCAGCGCGAACACCAGCATGTTGCCCAGCTGCACCACCTCGGCGCGGCTCAGCCAGGCCATCGGCGTGTGCTGTGCACTCAGCGCGCGCACCATCTGCGCCAGGCCATGTACCGGCCGCGCGTTCAGGGAACGGAGCGCCTCCGGGGTCAGGTCACGCGGGCCCAGTCCGGTACCACCGGTACACAGGCACAGGCGCACGCCCTCGGCGGCCAAGGCCTGCAGGCGACCCGCCAATGGCTCGATGCCATCGGGCAACACCTCAGCGGCCACCACCTCGCCGCCCAGCTTTTTCAGGCCGGTCACCAGGGTCGGGCCAGAGATATCCTCATAGGTGCCGTCGCTGGCGCGATCGCTCAGCGTGATCACCGCGCAGGCCGCGCCCTCCAGGCCCTTCGGCGCACGCGGCTTGAAACGCGTGCGCTCGGCATCGTCCATGCCGTCGGGGTGCAGCCAGACACCGCGCTTGCCGCCTTCCTTGAACAGCAGGCGGATACCTTCGATGCGCAGGGCCGGTTCCACCGGCTTGCTCAGGTCGTACAGGGTAAGCAGCGCCGCGTTGACGCCGGCCAGTGCCTCCATCTCCACGCCGGTGCGCGCCTCGCTGGCGCACTCGCACCACACGCGGATCGCCTGCCGTTCCGGTACCGGCGCGCAGAACACCTGCACCAGTTCCAGCGGCAGCGGGTGGCACAGTGGCATCAGCATCGAGGCCATCTTGGCGCCCTGCAGGCCGGCAATCTCGGCCATCACCAGCGCATCGCCCTTGGGCAGGCGGCGCTCGACGATCAGCGGATAGGCCACTGGACCGGCATGCAGCTCGCCCACCGCCACCGCACGTCGGCGGGTGATGCGCTTGTCGCGGACATCGGCCATATGGAAGGCCGCATTCAATTCCCCACTCATCGTGTTGCTCATCCTCCGATGGAGGCCAGGTGCGGGGTCAGCCCGGTCTGGCCCTGGTGCAGTCCATGCCCGGCCGCTTTCAGGCCAAGCTGCGTGGTAATGCGTGCCAGCAGCGCGTCATGGTCATCGTCGCTCTGCAGCAGCGGGCGCAGCGGCACGCCGAACTCGCCGAACAGGCACAGCCGCAGGTCACCCTTGGCGGTCACCCGCAGGCGGTTGCAGCCCTTGCAGAAGTCACGCGAATACGGGGCGATGATGCCCACCGTGCCGCGATGGTCCGGGTGGCTGTACTCACGCGCCGGGCCGGCATCGGCGGCGCGCGGCCGTTCGTGCCAGCCAGCCGCCAGCAGCTGCTCGATCACCACGTCGGCGCGCAGGTGGTGGCGCTGGAAATAGGCTT
Organism: Stenotrophomonas sp.; assembly: GCF_032103445.1. GTDB lineage: Bacteria > Pseudomonadota > Gammaproteobacteria > Xanthomonadales > Xanthomonadaceae > Stenotrophomonas. The sequence continues at coordinate 102,381 of NZ_DAMDFR010000001.1, read as the reverse complement.
CGTTGTCGCCGGTGCGCATCAGTTCGATGAAGCGCACGCTGAAGGGGCGGTCACGCAGGTAGTCCATCCACTGCGGCAGCTCGTCGTCGTTCAGGCCACGCAGCAGCACCGCATTGAGCTTGATCGCCGGCAGGCCCAGCGCCTGCGCCAGGGCCAGGCCCTGTTCGATCTCCGGCAGGCGGTCATGCCCGGTGATGGTCTTGAAACGTTCGCGCTGCAGGCTGTCCATGCTCACGTTCAGCGCGGTCAGGCCGGCGCGGTGCCAGCCCGGCAGGCGCCGCGGTAGCAACGTGCCATTGGTGGTGATGGCCACCTTGCGGATGCCCGGCACCGCCGCCACGGTGGCGATGATCTCATCCAGGTCCTTGCGCAGGCTGGGCTCGCCGCCGGTCAGGCGGATCTTGCTCATGCCCAGCGCGGCAAACGCACGCACCAGGCGCGCGATTTCTTCCACCTGCAGGAAGCGCGGGCGGCCATCGGCCTGGTAGCCGTCGGGCAGGCAGTAGCTGCAACGGAAGTTGCAGGCTTCGGTCAACGAAAGGCGCAGGTACGGAAAGCTGCGTCCGAAACCGTCGGTGAGTTGGCGGGGATGATCTGCCAGTGCGCCCTCACCTACCGGCTCTGGCGCCCGAATGAGCTCGGCTGACATTCTTAGTCCTCCCTACGACATGCCGGCGCAATCACTGTGAAATGACCACCCTGACCGGGATCGACTTCGCCGCGGGGGTACCACTGATGCGATCGAAGTAATCCAGAGGTAGCAGTGGATTGAGTTCAGGGTAGTAGCCCGCAATCGCGCCACGCGGCATCGGATAGTCAAGCACAGTCAACCCATCGACCCGCCGGCAGACGCCATCACTGGAGATCGTCTCGAGGCTCACCTGTTCCTCCTTCCCAATCCCTCGTGCTACTCGATCTTCCAGGTTCATGAAGAGGATCATTCGATCGTTATACACACCGCGATAGCGATCGTTGTAGCTGTAGATTGTCGTGTTGTACTGGTCATGGGAGCGAACCGTGGCCAGCCGAAGCATAGTGGGATCCTCGACCAGGTCGTTCACTTCAAGACCCGGCAACACCAGAATATTGGCCTTCCCGTTAGGTGTCGGCCACTCACGGCGGCGCGGCGGAATGTCCAAGTGGAAGCCACGCGGCGCCTGGATCCGTTCATTGAAGTCTGCGTAGATGCTGGGATAGACCGCCGCGATCAGCTCACGAACATGGTTGTAATCGTGCATGCAAGCTGCCCAGTCGACCTTGCTGTCCGGCAGTGTTGCCATTGCCATGCGGCACACGATCTCAACTTCCGGAAGAACATGTTCACTCACAGGCTCCAGTACTCCACGGGATGCGGTGACATTCGACATGGCATCCTCAATGGTGACAAACTGCTCACCCAGCGGGGTATGGATCCACTCCGAGCGCGCCACCACCGGTAGGATCAGCGCCTCCTTGCCATGCACTAGGTGGCCACGGTTGAGTTTGGTGGCGATGCCAACCGTAAGCTCAAGACCACGCATTGCCCTGTAGGCAATTTCGGTATCAGGAACAGCATGGATGAAGTTCCCGCCCATGCCGATGAAGACCTTGGCGGTTCCAGCCAGCATCGCCTCAATAGACTCAACCACATGGTGCCCATGTTCGCGCGGCGGTTCGAACCCGAACACGTCGCGAACTTGGTCCAGGTAGCGTTGCGTCGGCTTCTCATCAATGCCGACGGTACGGTCGCCTTGCACGTTGGAATGGCCGCGAATAGGAGCAATGCCCGCCCCGGGCTTTCCGAAGTTGCCGCGCAGCATCAGCAGATTGGCAACCTGCTGCAAAAGGCGAGATCCTTGCTGGTGCTGGGTCAGGCCCATGCCATAGCAGATAATGGTCGCACGGGAACGGATGTAGATCTCTGCACAACGCAGAATCTGCTCCTTCTTGATCCCGGACACTTGGACGATCTGGCTCCACTCCAGGGACATCACTTCTTCACGCAATGCCTCCAGCCCGACGGTGTGCTCGGTCAGGAATTCGTGATCGAGAACAGACTCGCCGGCCGCTTCCCGCTCGAACATAGCCTTCATGATGCCCTTGATCAGGGCCAGGTCACCGCCGATGCGAATGTGTACAAATTCACTGGAAATCTCGGTGGAGCCAAACGTGGCCATCTGCACGACGTCCTGGGGCTCGGCAAAGCGAATCAGCGCACGTTCCGGCATAGGATTGACCGCGACAATTGGAGCATTACGCTTCCGCGCCTCCACCAAGTTGGACATCATTCGTGGTGAGTTGGTGCCTGTGTTCTGGCCGATGACGAAGATGGCCTCAGCATGCTCAAAGTCATCGAGCACGATAGTGCCCTTGCCGACACCAATTGCCGGCGGCAACCCCCGGCTGGTCGGCTCGTGGCACATGTTCGAGCAGTCCGGGAAGTTGTTGGTTCCGAACTCGCGCACGAAGATCGAGTACAGGAACGCGGCTTCGTTCGGCGTCCTCCCCGAGGTGTAGAACTCAGCCTCATGCGGGCTGGACAGGGCCTGCAGGTGTCGCCCGATCAGCGCGAAGGCCTCATCCCAGCTACAAGGAACGTAATGGTCGGATACCGGGTCATATCGCATCGGCTCGGTCAATCGACCCTGCATCTCCAGCCAATAGTCGGACTGCGCCATCAGCTCCTGGACAGTGTGCTCCGCGAAGAACTCACGCGTGGCGCGATGCTTGGTTGCCTCCCATGCCAAGGCCTTCGCACCGTTTTCGCAGAACTCCAGCTTCTTGGTGTGATCTGCATCCGGGAAAGCGCAACTGGGGCACTTGAATCCCCCAGGCTGATTCATCGACAAAAGCGCTTTAGATCCCTTGGCAATGACGCTCTGCTGCATCAGAACCTTGGCGGTTGCACCGGCGGCACCCCAACCACCGGCAGGATGGTCGTAGGCTTTGTAACGGGGGATCTTCTGCTCTGACATGACAGGCACTCGCAGCATGCAATTGGGAGTGGGAAAAGTTAAGCACGCGACGGCCTCCCCTTCCACGGACAGTATGTCCACCCTGCCCAGACAAGACGTCCGGCGTACACGCCGGGGATCGAATCGAGGCACTGGTGTCCGATACGAGTGCCTCAACGGACCCGAAGCGCTCATCCTGGCCCTCACCACGAACAGGTCTTCACGCCACCCGCCATCGATTGTAACTATCTAATTTATCGGGCGTTTTCTAGCTACAGGCACATGTAGCGGACAGGCGGGCCACAGCCCCTCGAACAGAATGTCGGATCAACTCAGCCAAACTGTCCATCTGCGAACATTTGTAAATTTTGACCGCAGCGGGGTGTACGCCTTGGGATACTCTCCGCACTGTCAAACCACTAAGAAGTCCCCGACCCGAGGGACCCTGCACGCCCAGATCATCGTTACCGGCTTCCCTCCCCGCCAGGCCTCATCTCCATGCAAGCGCCCAGCCCAGTACCTGCCAACGAGCCCTGCGGCATCGCATATCGAAGAACCCTTCGGTGGCGTGGTGGCGAGCGCGGCTCAATCATGGACAGCGTTGCCGAAGAAGTGCCTGTCGCGATGCTCTACAACGACAGTCCTTTCTCGGTGATGATGGCCAGCCCAACGGATCTGGAAGACTTTGCGCTGGGCTTTTCCATGACGGAGGGAACAATTTCTGATCCCTCCCAACTTCTCCGGATTGAAGTGAGGCCATCGCTGGAAGGCATTGAGCTGGCGATGGAAGTCACAGATAGTGCGCCCATCGTGTCAATGCCCAACGACGCCACCCGCAACCTACCCGGGCGTAGCGGTTGCGGGCTATGTGGAGCTAGTCGACTGGAGCAAGTGCTCAGAATGCCTTTGCCAATCGACCGACCCACCACCTACTCCGCCTTGGCGCTACGCGTAGCACTGTCCTCGCTAAAAGGGCTACAGCCAATGAACGAGGCTGCCGGCTCAACCCACGCAGCAGCATGGGTTCTCCCGGACGGAGCTATCGAAGTGGTACGCGAAGACGTGGGCAGGCACAACGCACTAGATAAGCTCATTGGTGCAATGAGGCGCTCATCGACTTCAACCAACGAAGGTCTCGTGCTTCTATCTAGCCGTGCTAGCTACGAAATGGTGAGTAAGGCCGCCTATGCAGGCATGGCGATCGTTGCAGCGGTATCGGCACCCACAGCCTTAGCCATAGATCTCGCAAAGGCCGCAGGGATCTGTCTTGTCGGTTTCGCGCGCTCGGATGGCTTCAACATCTATTCACACCCCCAGCGCCTACTCGATTTGGAAGCTGCACACCTAGCAGCCGTATGACGCCAGATGACGCCTGCCGTGCAATGAGCAAGGATCTCCGCCGATGAAATTGCTAGGCACCATCGGAACTTGAGCCGCTAGCCACCACCCACCCCCTATTGGGATCGTTATGGACGCCCTCCTCCTTTCCCGAATTCAGTTCGGCTTTCTCATCAGCTTCCATGTGCTCTTCCCTGCCTTCACCATTGGCTTGGCCAGTTGGCTTGGTTTCGTGGAATGGCGCTGGCTTCGAACCCGCAACCCGGTGTGGCGGGATCTGTTCTTCTTCTGGCAGAAGATCTTTGCCGTGTCCTTCGGCATGGGCGTGGTAAGCGGTATCGTCATGGCGTTCCAGTTCGGCACAAACTGGCCTCGTTTGAGCCAGATCGCCGGAACCGTAATCGGCCCCCTACTGACTTACGAGGTCCTGACAGCCTTCTTCCTGGAGGCAAGTTTCCTCGGAGTGATGATGTTCGGCTGGGGGCGAGTATCACCACGCCTGCACTTCTTTTCCACATGCATGGTCGCACTTGGAACGCTCTTTTCAACGTTCTGGATTCTTGCCTCCAACAGCTGGTTGCATACGCCTGCGGGCTACGAAATGATCAACGGAGTGGTCCATCCGGTTGACTGGTTCGAGGTTGTGTTCAATCCATCGTTCCCCTATCGACTGGCCCATATGGCAATAGGGTCATTCATAACAACCTGCTTCGTGGTGGGTGGTGTTGGCGCCTGGTACCTGCGGCGTAAGGAGCACGTCGAAGCCGGCCGCAAGATGCTTGGGGCGGCTGTGATATTTGCGGCCATTACCGTTCCTGTTCAGATTTTCGTGGGTGACATGCATGGTCTGAACACCCTCAAGCACCAGCCGATGAAGATCGCAGCGGTAGAGGCTCACTGGCATCAGGGCCAAGAAGGTGAAGGAGTTCCGCTGGTCGTCTTCGCTGTACCAAATGAGAAGGAAGAGCGGAACGATCTTGAGATCGCGATTCCGCGTGTTGGCAGCCTCATCCTGACTCACTCCATGGATGGAACCTTCGCACCGCTGACATCCGTACCGGCGAGCGAACGACCTCCGGTCACGCCTGTGTTCTTCGCATTCCGGATCATGGTTGGGATAGGCACCCTCATGCTACTGCTCGCCTGGCTTTCTGCTTTCACCCTGGCCCGCCGTAAGCTGTTCGATTCCGGGGCCCTGCTGCGCGCTTGGAACTGGATGCTTCCAAGTGGGTTCGTTGCTTTGGTGGCCGGCTGGTTTGTCACCGAGATGGGGCGCCAGCCTTGGATTGTCTATGGCGTTTTGCGAACGGCTGATGCCGTGGGACCGCAAACGGCCTGGATGACAGCGATCTCACTCGCGGTCTATGTCGCTGGATATGCGTTCGTATTTGGTTGGGGCATCTGGTATCTGGTCAAGATCCTCCGACATGGCCCACATGCCCAAGACGGAAGTCCGTCGCTAGAGGGTGGTGATCGCACACCTGCACGGCCTATCTCGGCCGCTGATCAATCTCTCTGAGGAACGCTGACATGGACTCGATGACCTGGTTGCCCATCGCCTGGTTCGCCGTCATCAGCTTCGGCGTCCTGATGTACGTCGTCCTCGACGGCTTCGTACTCGGTATTGGCATTCTCGCGCCCTTTGCCGAGGATGAAGAGCAGCTCGATGTGATGATGAACACCGCTGCCCCAATATGGGATGGCAACGAAACCTGGCTGGTGCTCGGCGGAGCCGGATTGCTAGCAGCGTTTCCAACAGCCTATGCAGCGCTTCTTTCGGCCCTGTACCTTCCAGTACTTCTGCTGCTTGTATCATTGGTTTTCCGGGGGGTCGCCTTTGAGTTCAGGTTCAAAGCCCATCGCTCCAAGAGGCTTTGGAGCGTGGCTTTCGGCCTTGGCTCGCTTCTGGCCGCGTTCTCTCAAGGAGTGATTCTTGGCACGGTGGTGCAAGGCGTGCCAATGACTGGTGACACCTACGCTGGCGGGCCATTCCTATGGTTCAGCCCCTTTGCCATGCTTACCGGAGCAGCCTTGGTTGCCGGCTACGCCTTGCTTGGAGGCACCTGGCTAATCTTGAAGACCGAGGGGCGAACCCACGCACTTGCCAGGCGCCTGACCCGCCCCCTGGTGGTCGCCGTGATCGTGGCCATGGGGCTCGTGAGCAGCTGGCTGCCGTTCCTTGATCTGCGACTAATGACTCGCTGGTTCAGTGACGGGAATTTCTGGTGGCTGTCCCCCGTCCCCCTTCTTACGCTCGCCGTGGCAGTGGCGCTGTGGCGCGCGGAGAAACGCCCCACTCATGATCTTGCCCCTTTCCTACTGAGCCTGTCGTTGTTTGTCCTGGGTTACCTAGGCCTCGTACTCGGCATGTGGCCGTACCTGCTCCCCCCGGCATTGACGATCTGGGATGCAGCAGCGCCAGTGTCGTCGCTTGGCTTCAGCCTGGTCGGCTTGGCGGTCATGCTTCCTGTCATCCTGGGCTACACCGCCTGGTCATACCGCGTTTTCCGCGGCAAGGTGAGTGCGAGCACGAGCTATCATTGAGCGTGATATGCCGCCCATTCGCCTGAAGTGGAGAATGGGCTCAACTAAAGCCCGGAAAGGGCGAGTGGGTTCGGTGGCGGCCGACTCATGAACTGAATGTCACTGGACTATCTTCAGCTAAGCCGAAGGTCAAATGCCACCGCCTCTGGCCCTCGACTTGACTCAATCAGTTAGCCAATACGCCCGGCCTCCCAGAATCGTGTATCGCCCTAAGACACACAGGATGTGATGAGTGGGGCCTTCAGCCGACCCTGAATCGTATGCCTTCGGATCGAACTGACTTGAAGGAAAGTCGATGATTCACGGTGAGGTGGTAGAAGAACGCCTCACACCAACGAAGTCGCCTAGAAAGAAGGACTACATCATGTATGGGGCCGCTACGAGATAGCCACCTGACAAGAGTGAGTGGGTCCCTTCCCGACAGCATGGGGCTAAGTAGCTCAACAGTAGAGCCTCTGGCCAACGTGCAAACCCACGGCCGTACGGATCTTAACCATAGGTGGAAGCCCTCCCGCTCAAGCCTACGCCTTTCAGCAAGCTCCGCTCTGAGCTGACGCCGGCGAACTTGGCGGGCTATCTCCAAGTGTGGCGAGTACTCCCCCTTGCCATGATAGGCAACCTTCAGGACGTAGCCCCGGGCCCTGGTAGGAATCGGTGAGTACGAAGCTCGAACACGCGCAAAGAAGTACCCCGCGAAAACGGCAGTTGCGACGAGAACAACATGAAGTTCGCTCGGGGCGATACGGTATCCACTCGCGGTGAAGAACTGGACGCAAACAACTCCATCACAACCCGTAGGAATCAACGTTCGATACAACGTCGTCCCGGGAACATACAAGAGAAAAATGAAGCCATAGGCGCACCATTTCCAGCAATGAACTCGCTGATCCAGCACCGGCTCCCAACTGAGCTCTCTTTTGGGGCGGCGCAGAACGTAAGCGCCAATGAAGAGCAGCGAAGGAACGCCCAATAGCAGCAGCAGGTCGATGATCTTCTGAATTGAGTACATGGCAGGGTACTTAGAACGTCGCTCCGGAGCTCCTGGGCAAACGGGATGCCATCGACTGGATTCGTGGCCGGGACGACCCGCCAGGAGTCTGGACAGGGCTGTATCGGCCGCGCGACATGGAACTTGAACCACTGATTCGTCCATGCTCAATGGCCTACTCGCGCTCCTCGGCATAGCACGGCTCCCCAAAGAACCTAGAACACCGCTGGAGGAAGCGACGGGACTTTCACTCACAACTCCAGCGCAGCCACGGACAGCAGTGTGGCGATATCTGAAGATCAGATAGACGCGGACTCGCCTCGCTGCTATGCTGGTGAGCTAGGCGAGCGATCTGAGAGACAAGTGGCCTATGTTGTCACCCAACCGACCCTCATTTCGCATTGGCCAGAGTTGGACGATTTCGTTCGTTCAATCGGCCCGTTCTTAGCCTGCGCCTGGTGCGCACTGGAGCGCTCAAGGACCGTAAGCGGGCCTGTTGCCGCCGAGGGCTTGGCCTCAGCCGCACTCGATACGCTTGCCTCACTTCGCGTACTGCAGCGCATTCCCATCGCAGCCCCCAATTCCGGGGCGAGGTCCTTGTATGAGCCTCTGGCATGGACCTATCAGGCCGCTTGGTCACGTCAGGACGTGAGTCTGGAGGCCAGGTTGACCAGTACGCTTACCCGATGGGCTGCCGAATGCCCGTCCACTGCCAAACGGACCTTGGGAACCTCGCTCGCAGAGAGCGAAGCCCGTGCATACCTGGCCAACCTGCTACGCAAGTATCGGCTATCTCCCACGCTGGGCAATGGCCTGAGATCGACCCAGCTCCCGGAGTGGAATGCACTGAGCTTGGGACGCAAGAGGTATGTACTGTGGGCCGGCATGCGCAACGTTGCGTCGGAGTTCCTGAAAGCTGATCTGGACGAGGAGGCCGCCCGTCGGGTACTTGATCGAGAGATCAGCAGGAGATGCACTTGGCTCGTTAGCCGAGTTCAATCGGGAGCACTTGGCCCGACTGACTTTTGCTTCGTGCCAGGCCATGGCTGGCGTCAGCCGTTGATCTTGGACGTGGCAATGGAGACGTTTATCCCTCTGGGCAGACAGTACTGGCTGCAGCCAAGTAGCGACTGGAGGCTTTAGCGGATACTCTCCGCGCCGCGTCCACTAGTGGGCGCGCGACCCAGCGAATCCGGTGTCAGCGGTCGACTAGATCGCGTAGGTATCGGTGGCGCCAATAGCCAGGGCTGGCCTTGAACGACTGATGAGCTCGCCACGCGTTTGATCTGGAAGGGCAACTACGAGCGCAGTCCCTGTGCCCATTGCTGCAGGAAATCCTCCTGGACAGCGGTCTCGATGGCACCCGGCCTGACACGTCGCACCGAGCCAATGGCAGCCTGCGCTGTTCGCTCAGCCCCTGACTGCAGTAGAAGCATCGCTGCGACAGTGCCGGCTCGCCCCAGCCCACCCTTGCAGTGGACCACAATGCGCAGGCCCGAATGCAAACTCCGAACGAGCATTGACCCCAGTACTGGCCATCGTTCGAGCAACCTCTGGTCAGGTGCTGCGCCATCCGTGATTGGAAGGCCATGCCATGAGATGCCCTGCCCTTCAACCACTTGAGGCAAGCACTCGATCCGCAACTCACTGAACTCCCACGGCTCGAGTAGCGTGATCAGGTGGCTGGCTCCCCAACACTGAATCACAGAGACATCCACATCGATGTCTCTCGCCCATGCCCCCGTCATCGCAACTTCTTGGTACTTACCTGGCGCGAAGGTCACACCAATTGCCCCTCCCCTTTCGCCAACCGGGAGTTCCGCGATAGCTAAAGGGTGGGTCAAACTTGTTCGAATCATGTCGGATCTCCTGAACGACAGCCCATTCCTATGCAGCAACCGGCGCTGCTGGCTGGAAGAGCTGCACCCGCCAACCCACTCACTAAGCACACCAACTACAACGGAACAACCAATCGTTCCTTCAGCATCTCAAGGGCCACTTCCAGGCCGGCGTCATCCGCGTCATATGGAGCGCCGAACAAAGAGACCTCAATCCAATAGCGCTCCTGCCCCGGATGGATGTAGTCCGCGTGATCGTCCAGCAACAGCGCTGCACCCAGGATCGGAGACACATACCGGAGGTCCTTCGTTGCCCCTCCCCAGAATGTATATGGCAACTCAGCGAACCAGCCTGGCGCGCTCCCTTCCTCGACCAGCAGCCGCGAAATCCTGCGGAAAGCTGCCTCAGGGACCGTGGTGTAGATGACCAGATGCTCGAAGAGTTCATGAGCGACCTCAAGGAACTGATAAAGCCCTGGGCGTGGAATCTGGCTGACAGCATTTGAGATCAGCGTCCCCTCGAGATCGAGAGCAAGGATGGTCGGTCGCATTGAGCGCTAGGATCCTCATCAGCAGTTGGACACTTGGATCTGGAGCGTTCCGCGCTGCGCTTGGTCATCGGACGCAGTTGCGGAACGCCAATGAGTCAGATATCTGAGAACTTCTCGGCTTGCTTAAGCTGATTCTCCAGAGACTGGATCTTTTCCCTATAGTTGGCAGCTATGTAGGGCTTGTCATTGAAGTCCAAAGCCGTCTGAGGAATTAGTTCGAGCTCGACTCGCGTTGAAGACGCTTGTCGAATTGCCAGTGTCGACCACGCATCATCACCTTTTACGAAGCCAACATTGAAGCGCGCCGTGACGCCGCGGCTCGGCTTGAGGCCATCAATCGATCGGAAGTCGCTGTGCACCCGCGACTTTGCCGTGGGCTGAGCTTCGCCATTGATGTAGAGCGTCGCCGCCCAGCTGGCCTGGCTGAGCGCCAAAGTTGAGCTATTCGCAATTCGCGCCTCAATGACCGGCTTCGGGCCAAAGAAGCTGTCCTCGATCCGTAACGTTGCGCCACTCGCACGCACTCTTTCTAGTTCGGTGATCGTCGGCCGCTGCGCGTTGGCCTGCTCCTGCAGAGCAAGAATTTCTTTTGGATGGGCATCCCTAATCTGCTTGATGTGCCCCCTAACCACCTGTCTTATAGATGCATTCGGGTAGGCCTTGTTCAGCTCAGCCAGATCAAGGCCGGCAACGGCCCAGTTGAAGGCATCCCGCTCATGGGCACTCAGCTCGGCGTCAATTGCGTCAATCGACGCTCTGTATTGCTCCTGCGTGCCGTCAGTGACCAACTTCCTGTCTACTGGACCGCTGCAGGCGGCAACTAGGACCGTCAGAGCAAGCAGCAAGCCCTGCCTGCCCCAGCCAGCTGCGTCGCGTCGACGTTGTTCTTTGATCATGCCCTTCCCCTGTCAATGAGAAGCACAGGATATCTGGTTTTTAGATATCGGAGAACTGGATATAGCTTCTGAAGCCGCTCAACCAGGGTGCGGCCGTGGCCAAGACAATCCATCGCAAGGAATACGCCGCCCTGATTGAGACCGTCAGAGACGCGCGCTTGGCTGCTGGCCTTACCCAAGTACAAGTGTCCAGCAAGCTGGGGCGCAGCCAGTCGTTCATTAGCGATGTTGAGACAGGGAAGCGCAGGGTTGACGTCGTGGAGCTTAGGGACATAGCGCGCCTGACAGGCCTATCCCTGGGCAAGCTCATTGCCGACTTTGAGAAGCGACTCAAAGACTGACTTTACTGAGCTAAGGCTCAGTCTTCTTCAGATGCGTACCACTAGGCTCACGCCTAGTGCCCACCCCACTATCCCGCTCAACGAGCATGCGACCACTTTGAGCAAATGGCTTCTTGCCAGTTCTGGCTACACAGGACTGGCTGGTCAAGTGGTGGCCTCCAGCGCACCATCCGAGCTAGAAGGGAAAGCATTCATAAGCCCTGTCGGCGCGCTTGACTGACGATTCCTTCGCAATAAGAGGTTCAGCGCTTCAAGGAAATCCCTTTGGGGCGACCTCTTCGTACTGACCATAGCTTAAAAGGCTCGGCATGCATTGCAGAACCAGCATGCGCATCTCCCCGCAAGAACAGTGACCTCCACCGCGCGGCTAGCGTTGATACCTCTCCCTTGTTGACGCCACTTCAAGGTAACGAAAGATCCTGGAGGCGCATCTCACGGCTCATCAACCATGGGATGCGGATGCTCAACGTCAACCAGCATGTCGACAGAACGCATGAACTTCAGAAGCACTGCGCCCAGAGGCTTGATGCGGGTGTAAGGCGAGCTTCCGATGCTAGAAGTGGGCAGGACTTCCGCCACGCATGCCGCTACCGGACTGATTGGCGCAAACTGCTTGAGAGTTGCAACCTCGCCGTGACAAACATCCTCCGGCACGTCCAGCAGCCCAAGAAACAGGTCGTCAATTGCATCTTGAGTCGGCAAAGATCCGCCGAGCTCAGTCCCAGCCAGCTGCGCGAATGCTCCTTGCCTTGTCAGATCATTCACGAAAGCAAGATAGTGCGAGTGAAACCGGGCGAAGAATGTATCCACCCCACCTGTGCGAGGAGTCACCGGAAGCATGCACGGATAGTCATCTGCGAAGAATACCCCCTTCGCCGAATTGCTACTAAACGCGCTGGAATCCGTATTGCCAAGTGGAAACCCAACATCCTTTGGCAACAGCGATCCCCTACGAAGCCTGACCACCCGCTGCTCCATCAACAGCTGGATTGCCGTGCATGCGTCGGGGCGCAATCCCCAAACAGCACAAAAACGAATAATTGCCCAGCGTAGTGCATCCCGGACATCTACTGCAGTCTCGAGCCTACCGCTGTCTATAGCTAACAGATAGTTACACGCACACAGGCCTATCGCGTCCAAGGAGCCACCTTCGGCCACGTTGAACATGGACTCCAAGGCATCTACCCGACTTGGCGCATAGCTGCTGAGGCCAGGGAGATTGTGATGAGAAGCCACCAGGCGTTCGGTGATGGACGGCATCAGTAGCCCAAGACGCTCCATTAGTGATCGACGTACGCCCCGCAATTGCTCCGCAGTGGGAGCCTCTGTGCTGCAGATCATCCAGATCGGATGCTCGAAGGCCTCCTTTGCAGCCGCGAACGCTGGATCCCCATGCACCGAGTCAATCAAGTATCCACCAGGACCGCGTAGCTTCCCTGGATGATGCCCCTTGCTGAAGAACCGGTAGAAGGATCGGGGACGACCGTTGGCCGCTTGCGCGTGTATATCGAGCCCAACTCTAGGCAAGAGCAACTGATCAAGATCATCCCAGGTCAGTCGATCGCCATGCAGCCTTCGCACAACGCAGGCCCACACGCTATTGCGGACGACCAGCGCCACGTCTGTTGGAATCTTGCCACGAGGCATACTTATGGATCTTCTGAAGCGGGACTAAAGAATCCCCTAGAACTGGCTGCAATTGTGCATGATGGGGTCCAACGGTAGCTAGGAGTTGCGTCATGCCTATCCAGAATCCAGAAGCAGCAGTCTCCACCGAACTCAGTCGCGAGCTGCTAGAGCGGCATGGGGAGCTCATGGGCGGCAGCGACCTCCAGCGGAACCTTGGCTTTCCAAACGGCCGCACCTTCGGCCGAGCCGTCCAGCGTGAACTTTTGCCGGTTCGCACCTTTCCGCTGCCAGGTCGGCGGGGGTTGTTCGCCAAAACGCGAGATGTCGCTGAGTGGCTGAACTCGCTGTAATTCCTGAGCACGCGAGCTGAGGCCGAAGCCAAAAGGCCCGCACCACTTCTGATCTGCTGAAACTCACCTAGGCGCACAGTGCGCCCCTGAACGGCTTGACGCCAAAACTCCAGCTTCAAAGGAGGCATTTAGCCCCCCAGTTCATCAAATCTCCGACCCCGGAAATGAAATCGCCCCCGCAGCAACGGGGGCGATAGCCTCTCGCCGGAGCGAGAGGGGGTGAAGCTCTACGATAACGTATGTAGGCTCCCGCAATTCCGACTTCGTGTCAAGCGGCAAAGCTGCTTGAGCGGGCATCTGCGCGCTCCGACTGCCATCGTATGGCAATCGGCACGGCACCCCATGCCCGAAATCCCCAATGACCCTGCTGGCCATTGCCGCCAGTACCGAGCCTCATTCTCCGAGGCCAACCGGGAAGTCGATCGATGAAGATCCAACACTCAGCTGACCATGCATTGAGTCATCCCTCAATCGCGATTGCGCAGCGCCACTCCTCGACCATGCGAACTGCAGTCATCCACAAGGAGGCAGCATGAGCAACCACGCGACCAATCCCGTGAGCCCGTTCCAAGGCGTAGCGTCTGCACGCGCCTCCGACCCGCTCCACAATGGGAAGGATCGACCGCTGGCCCCCCGTGAACTAACCGCTGGCCAGATCAAGAGGGGGGACATCTTCACCTTCTTTAGCCCGAAAGAGAACCGGACGGTTACCGTACACGGCCCCCTGCAACTCGCGCTTCGACTGCAATTGGAGTTTGATCCATCAGTGGCGGCCGTGACCGAGAGGCCTCGGTCCATCCCGGTAGGACTTGACAGCATGGAACTCCATTTCTGGTTTCAGAGGCGCGGAGGCCAGGAGATCTATGCAAACGTCATTCCGAATTCGCAGACAGTACCCGGCGTGGATGGCAAGCGTCGTCCTCGCGAGCTGGACCGGCTTCGTTCAGCAGCCAAGGATGCAGGCATCTCTTTGTGGCTAATCACGGAGGACGAACTCAAGGCGCCCGGCGGCAGGAATGAGCTCTGCTACCAACTGCTCGGGTTCTGCCAGTCAGCCAAGGATCTGGGGAGCAGCCTGGCGTTGCGACAGGAAATCGCCGCGACCATCGAGCGAAGCGGCAGCATCAGTGCAGATGAACTCATCCATGAGCTCAGGCACCACCCTCGAACTCACATTCAGGGGGTCGTGGCTGAGTTGCTTCACGTCGGATTTCTGGCGACCGATGCATTTCCTCGAATGACGGGGCGATCAAGGATCTGGAGGGCCGACCCATGAGTTCCAAGTTCAATGCCGTCGACCTCGAGTCGATCCGGGCAACTCCAAGGCCAAATGGGATCGTACTTCCAGCTGATCAACAGTCGGAATTTCAAGCCCGCCTGTCAGCACTCACCAGCGTCCTTGATGGGGCAACCTTGGTCGACGCAGCCCTTCGATGGGGCGTGCCGCGAAATACCCTCTCTCGAATGATCCGGACCGCACTGCTCTTCGACGAGAGCGGTCATCGAGTCGGATACCGAGCCTGCATTCCCTATGCGCGATTCAGCGTGTCAGATCGCAACAACTCGGTCGTCCCCGATAGTTCACATCCGTTCGCCATAGATGCTGTCCTGCAAGCGATCCCCGAACTCGGCGATGCAGTCGCAAGATTCAAGGGCGCCTTGCCAACACAGTCCAAAAGGAGCCCCGCGTTCGACAGGCTGCATTCCCAGTTCGTGAAGGTGCTGACTGGGAAGGGCTTTCAGGCCATGTATCCGCTCAACATCCGTGACAAGGGAAGACGAGCACTGACCTCCCTCATAAAGCGCATCCGAGGCACAAAGAGCGAAAATGAGATGCTCTTGGCTGCGGATGAGCCTACTTCCACCCGAATCGAGAACCTACTCAGCATTCGGCCATTTGATCGAGTTGAGTACGACGAGCATTCCGTCGACATCGACGCATGGCTGGCCATGCCGATGGCGGACGGCTCATTCCGGCTAGAGAAGATTAGTCGGATCTGGCTACTGGCAGTTGTTGATGTCGGGAGTGGCGCCATCCTTGGTTGGGAAATGGTGCTTGGCCGGAAGTACGAGCAACACGATGTAGTCAGCCTGTTCGCGAAGATCATGAGCCCCTGGCAACCAAGGGATCTGAGCACGTCGAACTTGAGCTACTCGACTAGTGCATGGATGCCGTCGATCTACCTAGTGGATGAGGTAGTGATGAGAAGCGCAATGATCGCAATGGACAACGACTCATCCCATCACGCCAAGATGACAGTCCGAAATCTCATTGATCATCACAAGGGAATCCTGCACTTTGGACGATCCGGGATGGGCGAAGGTCGCCCCTACATCGAGGCTCTATTCAAGAAGATTGAGAATGGCCTGCTGCGCCACATCGCCGGCGGCTTTGCTCCCGCAACGCAAGTGAATGAGCGTCAAGTCACTACAAAGCTTGACGGGAAAGACCACCCCATTCTCCTGGAGGTCTTGAAAGACCTCATTGACACCTATGTTACCTCGCACAATGTGACGAGCCGGTCCACTCGCGAACCCAGGTCGCCCAAGCGAATCATTGATGAGCATCTGGCATCTGGGGAGTGGGTGTGGCATGCACCTGGCACCGAAGATGACGTGAGAAACATGACCGTTAGGCGGATGAAGGTGACCATCAGAGGCTCCAGAAGGAGTGGTGTACCTCCCCTCGTCTATCTCGACCACGCTAGGTACAGGTCACCAACACTGTCTGGACAGTGGCACCTGATTGGGCAGTCATTTGACGCAACCTACGAAGACTGGCGAGACATTCGCAAGCTGACCCTCTGGAGAGGCGGTAAGCGTGTACTCACACTTCACGCTCTCGCCCCATATGCGAGCGTGGCCCACACGCTGTCGATCAGGAAGCGCGCGGCACGCTGGGCGAAGAGCGACGCGTCACGGGAGCCCGGTAACTACTGTTTAGCCGACAACATTGAGGCCTATCACGCAGCCGTCCGATCGGCGGCCGCTGGCGTCAGGGACAGCGCCTCGCTCATGGCAGCTGGCGATGTGCCCAAGCCACCTTCCACGACCAACAGTCAGGGGCAAGGCTCTCCACTGATGGGAATCCGCAGGGCCACGTTCAACACGAGGCTCCGCTGATGAAGGCCCCGGCGAGCCTTGAGAACCACCCAATGCACGCGCGACATCGCCCCAATATCCAGACTCTCCCCTTACTGCGAATGGCATCTGGATTCGCCACGTGCCTGGAGTATGGGCGGCCGAGCCTGAGGATCATTGGCGATGGCCGGTGTGGGAAGTCAACTGCCACGCGAATACTTGAAACCACCACTTCTTGGCGACCATTTCCTATTGGATTCCTCCGGATGGTCGTCGGAAAACCGACTACCCCTAGCGAAGGCAACTTCTTCCGCGAGGTCATCCTTGGACTGGGCATGAGGGCAACAACCGTAGCCAGCCCACAGGATCTCCTCCTCAGGATCATCCGGGCAATTGAGCAGGAAGCCGCTAGAGCATCGGCCGACGTGGTCGTGATTGCGATCGATACGGCTGAGCAGCTCACGCTCAAGGACTACGCCCACCTTGCAAAGCTTCAGAACCACTTCCTCGGATCATCAGTGCAACCGTTCTTTCTCTTCATCCACCAGAGCAACAGCGTGATTGGAGGCGCAGACGATCTTAGTCAGCTGGCGCCGCCACATCTGTATGGCCGATTCTTTGTCGACAGCCATCCTTTTACCGGGCTTCTCTGGGACATCCCGACGGAGGACGCTGACGTGCAGGACGCATGTGATGTCGCCTTGGCATTTCGCCAGCTTGACCAAGTTATGAGGTGGCCGGACGAGGGAGGAAAGACCTACACCGAAGCATTCGCACCCTATGCTTACAGCGTTGGCTGGCGCCTTGAGAAGGAGACCGAAGCGATACGCGAACGAATTGAGAACCTTGCCAATCAAGGCAACTATCCCGTTCCCAAGGATTGGCTCATGGCCTCCTTCAACCAGTTTGTCTACCACCTACTCACCAAGATCGCTGCTGGGCGCAACGATTTCGAAGGGCTTACTACCCAGCACATTGATGAAGCTCTCCTGCGCAGCGCATACGCCGGCTTCGAAAGCTCAAGAAATAGGGCCGTAGGCAAATGAGGAGCGGCGCTCAGCTGGTCGGCGGCAACCTCCGACTTGTTCCATACCAATCGGCTTTTGGCTGCGTCGCGAGGCTATCGCGACTGAACCAGGCCAGGCGGGTCACGGAGTACTCACAACTCCTCGGAATCAAGCCAAACAGAAACATCAACCTGCTCTTGAGCCTGACGACCTCGCAAGTACAACAAGAGGCACTCTCTACAACCCTTGGGATCGAGACTCCGCCCGAGTGGGACTTGGCGGCGTGGTATCCGTTCATGACGGACGACCCGAGACTGCCCTCCCATCTCAGGTTGAGGTACTGCCTTCCTTGCATCAGACTCGGGTATCACACCACACTGCATCAGCTGCCCTGGATTTCCACGTGTCCCTGGCATGGCGTTCGCCTGCGCCAGAGTTGCCCACGATGCAATGGATTTCCGGTGACAGTCGCTGGCACGCCCACGAAGTTGCTCACCTGTGCGTGCGGCTTTGACCTTATGAATGAGTCGGCTTCCGCCTTGCAGAGACACCCCCACCCCAATGCCACGGCGTATCTACAGGCCTACCTCAACTGGTGTGCGGAGCAAAGGCGTACAAGTCGGCTGATCGTAACTCCAGGGGTACACGTTGATCCCAGCAGGATTTCCAGCCTTGTGGACCTTCCTCCTGGCCTGGCGCTACGCCAGGCCAGGAGGGTCTGCAACGCTAAAAGGTACAGGCTCACGACACACCCAGATCAACAATCACCACCAGCAGGCGCAGATACAGCACTACGTGCAAACCATACGGGCTCTGAGGACGACTCAGGCCCAATCCTCCGTTACATTGACCAGAATGCAGCCAGAGGTTCCCGACGAGGTCGATCAGATCAGGCCTTTAGCCCTCAAGGCGAGCGAGTCGCCGGAGCTCGGGATCAACCGGCTCCGGATGGATGGAGCAGCTACGCCGCGACCAGGCCAGGCGGGCGCTATCGAGTGATTCACCCCAACTATTTGAACTTCGTAGATGAGCTCCTGGGCAAATTCAGCCATTCCAGCCCGCAGCGGGTGAGCAACTCGGGATTGGGACTACGAGTGAGACTAGCGGTGCTCGCCCAGGGCTACGCGGACGGCATCCTCCTCTCGGAGCATGAGGGCAACTTGAGCGCGCTTCCGGAGCGTTATAGATCGCCCAGTCCCATTGCGCTTTTGGATACGAGCCATCCACACGAATTGCGCGTGGCGTTCGGATAACGCAACCCTAAGCAAAGGCATCGATCGCCCCACCCTAAACTTCTGACGCACAACTCAGCTGCCGAGATAGAGAAGCCGCCTGTTTGCACCTGGAAATGGGCGGCACCCATTTATTCGTAGCATTTGCCAACAACAGCAATCGAATCCACGCCAGGGCCAGGCGCCTTCAATCCGTGATGCTGATGCACCAGTCAATGCCAGATGGCGCCATCGGGCAGAGACTCTGGCTGGTCTACCATCAGTAGATAGTCAGGAGCAAGATGACGCTGAGGGTTCGGCGCCGCGCGATAGGCCTGAATGACGTACTGGACCAGCGGGACTTCCACCCCAAACCGAAGACCTTAGGTGCCCCGCATGTACTCCTCGCGCACCATCTGCCGTTGTGCGCCAGTCAGTTGCGGATACTGCCCACCGCTAGGATCACCGATGACGCGCTGTCCTGCCGCGTGCGGGCACCCGGGTTGACTTGGCGATAGGCGCCCCACACCACCGCCGTGGTCATCCAGCACCGCGCCGCACTCGCCGGCCTGGAGGGGACTTCGGCGGACACAACCTGCGCTCGGGCTTCATCACCGAAGGGGCGCACCAAGGCTTGGCGCTGCCCGCCCTGATGGCGAATACCGATCACCGCTCGGTGGCCAGCGCGGCTGGCTACTTCCAGCAGGGCGGCGCCCAGCACAACCCGGCCGCACGGCTGCTCGACGCGGATTGAGCCCGTCCCAGGCGCGCCGCGTCCCGGCACCCACCCACGCCCTTGAAACTGTGAAAGCCATCCCAATGTTGATCGGGAGCTATCAGCTTTCCGGCCCGTGATCGGGGAAGAGTCGCAGTTCCTGCGACAACGAGCCGGCAAGTTGGCAGCGGGGAAGTCGCAGTACCACCTCACCTATCCGCCGGTCGGCACGCGCCCGGCTTGGAGATCGATGCATGGGAACGCAGCACGTAGGCCATAGGGAGCTTGTCAATTTTGCCGACGATCGGGTCAATCTGCCACGCGATAAAGCCAATGAGCTACGCGCGCAGGCGCGTGGACTGAGAGAGCGTCTGGAGACCTACCTAGGGCAGCACCCGGATTTCACCCTTCGAAAGATGATCCTTTCGGGAAGTCTGGCAAAAGGCACCGCATTGCGGTCGCTCAACGACATTGACGTGGCCTGTTACATCAGTGGGGCAGACGCCCCCAAGGACATTGGGAGGCTGCTGGAGTACTTGGCAGAGCGGCTTCGAAAGGCTTATCCAAATTTCAAGCCCGAACAAGTCAAGCCCCAGACTTACTCCGTAACAGTCTCGTTCCAAGGTTCTGGGCTGGATGTGGACGTGGTGCCGATCCTCTATGACGGCGATCCTGACTGGTATGGCAACCTAGTCAGTCAGGATGATGGCTCGTTCTTGAGAACCAGCATTCCCCGGCACCTAGAGTTTGCCAAGCGGCGTAAACAATTGCAGCCTTCGGATTTTGTGCAGGTGGTGCGCTTGGTCAAGTTCTGGGCAAGGCGCATGAAGACGGAAGTTCCCGGCTTTCGTTTCAAGTCCTTCATGATCGAGATGATCCTGGCAAAGCTGTGCGATGAGGGGCGTGATTTCTCCAACTACCCCGAAGCGCTCCAGCACTTCTTCACCTACGTGGCGCAGAGCGGCCTTCGCGAACAAATCGCATTCCAGGATTACTACCCTACCGCCATTATCGCCGCCTTCTCCGAGCCTATGCAGATCATTGATCCGGTGAACGAGAAGAACAACGTGGCCAAATTGTACGGTCACGCGCAGGTCGATGCCATTGTCGAGGCGGCATTGGATGCCGGCGACGCGATTGATGCGGCACTGGCTGCACCGACCAAGCAGGAGACCGTGCGCTACTGGCAAAAGGTCTTCGGCTCTTCCTTCCAAGCGTGAGGGCCCTATGACTGGCAGCTACACACAATCAAGCACCAGCACCTTTACGATCACTCATGCCCGCCACATGGCAGCGAAATTGGCCGCCGACCTCAAGCGTATGCAGCGCTTCTATGGGGCGCCCAGCGATGACAGAATCGCCGCTTA
Source organism: Stenotrophomonas sp. (assembly GCF_032103445.1). GTDB lineage: Bacteria > Pseudomonadota > Gammaproteobacteria > Xanthomonadales > Xanthomonadaceae > Stenotrophomonas. The sequence continues at coordinate 81,592 of NZ_DAMDFR010000001.1, read as the reverse complement.
TGAGACCGAAGTGGTTGAATTGTTGAAGGCCGGCTATCTGGACACAGTCACCTACGGTTTCAAGCGGGGTGATAACTGGATCGAGCCCACACTGCGCTACACCGCAAAAGATCTTGCAGGCATGTCCGGAATCGATGACGATCCCGGCAAGCTCCGCCCAGGCGCAGATGTATCCGGGGCGAGCTTCTACAACTACCTGACGTATTCCTCTGCCTGGTTCACGCTGTCGGCTCCTCAGCGGGAGTCATTTGAAAAGTCGCTTCCATTTCAGCGTACCGGGGCAGCCGAGCCTGGTATCAGCGGAAGCCTGGTGTCTGACCGCAGCTACTCTGCGGGTGGCAAGGCACTCGACCGCCTCAGTGTCAGAAGCTACTAATGCACTCAAAGCCAACCCTTGACGAGTTGTTTGATCAACGTCGCATCTATCCGGACATCGACGCCCGCACCCGATTGGATCGGCTGATTGGCGTGGACGATCAGAAGGCTCGCTTGTCGAAGATTCTCGGCCTGCTAGTCCACCCAGCTGGCCTGGAATTGTGGGCCAAGCGCCATCACCCAGGTGCCGCAACGCTGCTTGATTCCGTACTGCGCCGACCTCCTTTGGTCATTCTTTCCGGTGACGTCGGCTCTGGCAAAACCGAATTGGCAGAGACTATCGGTGATGCCGTGGCGCGACAGGAGAAGATTGATATCACCTTGTTCCCGCTCAGCCTGGCCACCCGAGGCAAGGGACAGGTTGGCGAGATGACCCAGCTACTCACCACAGCGTTCGACTACGCGCTGGCAGAAGCGACCAAATTGCAAGGTCGCGGAAAAAGCACCGGAGGGGTCATCTTGCTGGTGGATGAGGCCGATGCGCTGACCCAGTCTCGGGAATCGGCGCAGATGCACCATGAGGATCGAGCAGGGGTCAATGCCTTCATCAGGGGTATCGATCGTCTGGCGCAGACGAAGGTGCCCGCCGCCGTGATCATGTGCACCAATCGCCTCAACGCGCTGGATCCGGCCGTACGCCGTCGCGCCGCTGACATTTTGACCTTCAACCGTCCTGATTCAGCTCAGCGACGCTACGTCCTGGAACACCAGTTGCGACCGCTGGGCCTATCCTCCGTGCAGATCGAAGGGCTGGTAGAGGCCACTGGAGCGAAGGATGGACAAGAGGTCGGCTTCACCTACTCTGACATCACACAGCGGTTGATCCCCTCGATCGTACTAGATGCTTATCCAGACCGATCGATTGAGAGCAAACGCGCGCTTGAGATTGCTCGCCCAATGCAGCCAACGCCGGCGTTTCAGGATCATGGCTGAGATGCCTTCCCAGCACGCGCCGGGGCGCCGCTGACACTGTTTCGTGTGGCACAGCTGGCTGCCCCACCCCAGTCGCTGCTATTTCACATTGTTGACCAGGCAAGCGCCTGCTGCTGAGTGTATGGAGGTCCCAAGATGTCCCAATGGTCACTTTCACAGCTGCTTTCTTCATTGCATGAGGATGTTCAGCTGCGCCTTGCCACTGTCCGGAAGACGTTCAATCACCCAGGGTCCAAGGGGGATGCCAGTGAGAACGTGTGGATCAGCTTGCTGGATACCTACCTACCAAAGCGCTATCAAGCTGCGAAGGCACACGTGGTGGATAGTCAAGGAAATTTCAGCCAGCAGATTGATGTGGTGATTTTCGATCGGCAGTATTCACCGTTTATTTTCACCTACGAGGGTGAAATCATTGTTCCTGCCGAGAGCGTCTATGCGGTGTTCGAAGCCAAGCAGACAGCGAATGCAGAGCTGGTGGCGTACGCCCAGCAGAAGGTGGCAAGCGTTCGACAGTTGCAGCGCACTAGCCTGCCAATCCCGCACGCGGGTGGGGTCTATCCGCCAAAGGCCTTGATGCCAATTCTTGGCGGGCTGCTGACCTTTGAAAGTGACTGGAGTCCAGCGCTTGGGCCCTCCCTGGAAAGGGCACTGACCGCCAATCCCGGCGACGGGCGCTTGGACCTTGGCTGCGTTGCTGCGCATGGTCACTTCTTCTTTGACCATTCCAAGGATCGCTATCTCTTTGTGAATGAGAACAAGCCCGCGACGGCGTTCCTCTTCAAACTCATCGCCCAACTTCAGTTCAGTGGGACCGTACCGATGATTGATGTTGAGGCTTACGGCCAGTGGCTGACGAAGTGATGGCTTGGTCATGGCAGCTGTTGGGCGCGACATGAGGCATGCCTGCCCGGGTACTCCGCGCTGTTTAGCGAGGAAGCTTGCCTGAGGGAGACGCCTCTAGGCTTCACGCGCTTCGTGCCCAGCTCGAGGTGCACCGAGTGAGGTCGCTGCCTTCCGGCCCGGAGCACGGATGTTTCAACTTGGGGCGTCGCGCGATTAGCTTGTGCACAATCAGCGTCAGCGGGCCAGCGCGAGGCTGGCTGAATCTCTAGCGATGCCGCGACTATCCCTTCCTCCGAGTCCGAGTCCGAGCCCCACCTCGACCACGTGGCGGGGCCGACCTAAAGGAAGAGGTTCGCAACCTCCAATGGCCACCTCGACTGCTGCGAGAGCGGCTCGGCCACAATCATCGATAGCCTGCCGGACAAGAGCATTCCAGTCCCCACAGCATTGATTACGCTCGTTTGAACTACGCCGCCGGGCACAGCCGCTCCATTGGCTTTGCCTCAAATTAGAAGCCGTGCATTGGCGCCGCACCAAATTCATGCACTAGCGTTGTGCAATGTCCAACTACACAGCATTGGCGCGCGCGCGATTGTGGTGCAACACCGCATCGATCCATTGATTAATCAATGAGATACAGAATCATAGTTTTGCGCGTGCAACAGGATCTTCCGCATGGCCTGCCCGCCAACACACGCCAAGCCTGTCCGCGTGGCTTCTGGACTCCCCAAAGCCGGCAGACGCACAACATCGTCTGACGGCCCGGGTCGGCCTGCACGTCGCGCTTCTGCCCGCAGTGTGTCGGCTTCCATCCCGTCGCAGAAAGCCTTCATATCTGGTCGCGGATGCTTTGGCCACCTGTACTGTTCGCAGTTGAACGGCGTCGTCGACCTGGACATCGAGTTGTGCGCTGGCGCACGAACTGTCGGCACGGGCTTCGTCGACTTCGGCCCGGTTGCTGTATGAATCTGGGCCCCGACAGGCAAAGCTGCCAGAAGCGCTAGGAACAAAAGCCTGCTGCGGATATCCATGTCCACCCCCTGAGACCTGGATGATAGCTTCAACGACGATCTAGGTTCCCACCGTTGTAACCAGCCCGTGGCGGTATCCATTTCCTTGAAATCTGCAGCACTGAGCCCTTGCTGCGCCCTCAGAATTCAAGCAATTCTCGTCACCCAATTACGCCGGTCCGGCTCACATCCCGGACACCAGCATCCGCCATCAACCGATCAATCAAACCCAGAACCTCCGGCTTGCCACCCCAAACGGGCATCGGCCGAACCAGGTTCCGCAGCATCCGCAGATCCTGCTGCCATCCCAGCAGGTCGCTCACTTTGTGCAGCGCCTTGGTCTTGCCAGTGCCATGCAACGCATCGACCAGGGCGGCGGTCTTCAAACCCAGCTCAGGCAATGCCTCAAGCTGCATGCGAAGTCGGCGTACCCGGCGACGCCAGCGATGGACGTTCTCAGGACTATCGTCGTGAGCAGCGCGCTTCTGCGCTTTGCGGGCGCGACGTTCGCTATGCAGTAAACCAGCTTTGATGTCAGAAGACTTCACTGCATGCCAGGGCAGCGCATCCAGCCACAGGGTTACGTCTGCGAGCTGCTTTCGCCGGCGACCGAGCAAGGGATCCTTGCCCATCTCATTTCGCATAACGCGCTCACTTCGCCGCTGCAAAGCTTCGCATGCCGGCCCCAACTGCACCTCTGGGTGGTCCGCCCGCAGACGCTGAGCAGCCTCCGCCACCACATGGGCGTCGCGCATATCTGAAAGGCTGTCCCCCAATCGCTGCAGCGACGCGTCTGCCCGATCCAGGTCCAGCTCGCTACGCTCCAACAATGCCAGCAAAGCACGCAACCGGCGAATGGCCTTGCGCGCGGAATGGATGGCCGGCTCTGGTGCATCGGTGGCCGACAGTCCCTGCAGGATCGCAGCACATTCCCGCCTCGCCAGGGCATGTGCCCTCTCCCCTACTTCCTGCTTCGACATCGCATGCCTCGGATTGAGCGGGTTCACGAGCGTGACGCGTCACGTAAATGCCCGGACAGAACCGCCTACTTCGCCGCTAGTGCGTTGATCTGGTCGCACTCCACCACGTTAGGTGGTGAAGGCATCGCTGCCAAGGCCAGCATGGTGCGACCAATTGCCTCGTTGCTTGTGGCCATGCCCGGCGTCATGCGTTCCGCAAGTTTCATCAACGGTCCGCCGAACTGATACAGCGGCTTCAGCGCGCCATGGCGGGTTCCGGTGCCCTCAACCGGCCGCACGCCCCCCGGGCGCAGCATCACCGTTTCAATCGGCAGCGCGGCAAGCGCACGTTCGGTCTCGCCCTTGATCCGCAGCGGCATTACCCGGCTGTCGGGATCCGCATAGGCACCGGACACATACAGGAACCGCCCGCCCGGATTGGCCTGGGCCCAGGCGCGGGCAACCGCTACGGTGGCGTGCAGGGTGGCCCGGCGGTATTCGGCCTCTGGCGTCCCAACGGGCGGTGCCCCGGCACAATAGAAGCAGGCATCGAACCCACCCAGAAGCGGCACTACCCCCTGCGCCTGCAGGAAATCGGCCAGTACGATCTCCTCAACGCCGGCGGGTGCATCCCCGCCCTTGCGTACCAGCACGGCCAACCGCTCCACCGCTGCTGAGGCCTGGCAGGCCATGACCACACCCTGCCCCACAAGCCCGGTTGCGCCGGTCACCAGAATCTTCATTGTCTCGCACCCACAGAACAGCTCACGCCAGACTATCACCCGGTCCAGGTGACGCCACTGTGGTTGTCGCCATCACCCCTTGGTTGGCAATGCAGGGTGCGTGGGCGGCCCTCGACGGAAGAGCTCCGCCAAGGGCCGCCCGTCCAGACTCAGCCTGCCGCTGCCGGGACCGGCGTGTTGAGCAGCTGCTGTTCCCACAAATAGGCCACGCCACTGCCTGCCGCGTGGTACTTGAACACCTCGGTCAGTGCTTCCACATGCTCCAGCCGCGCCCAGTCACGGTGCCATTCGGCCGCCACCGCCACCCATGTCATTACATTGGCACCGGCGGCAATCATCCGCTGGATCGCCACTTCGTGTGCCTCCGTGGAAACGGCACCGCATGCGTCGGTGACCACAGTCACGTCCCAGCCCTCGCCCAGTGCCTGGATTACCGGCATCGCAACGCAGATCTCGGTCCAGAGGCCGGCAATGATCAGCTGCTTGCGGCCGGTTTGCTTCACCACGTCGACCACGGCGGGGTCTTCCCAGGTGTTGATGAAGGTGCGGTCGATCACTTTCTGGTCGGGGAACACGTCGGTGATGTGGGGGAAGATCAAGCCACCACGCTCGGCAATGACGCTGGTAAGAATGGTGGGAACTTCGAACACCTTGGCCACCTTCGCCAGCGCGGTAGCGTTGTTCACCACGGCTTGCGGGTCGTGACTGTTGAGGTTCGCCAGCTGGTACGGCTGATGGTCGATCAGCACCACAACCGAGTCTTCAGGGCGAAGAAGCGAGGAAAGACCATTACGGAAAGCCATGAATGCATCCTTTGCTGCAATGAAGGGTGAGGCTGAAACCTTGTCACCCAGCGACGACCGCCGGTAGATCCACTCCGACCGCAGCTGTGTCGCGCCACGCGGAACGACGTCTGCCGCCCGGCTGTGGCAGGATGCAGATTCATCAGAAGGACGCGGCATGGATATCGAAGATCTGCGGACGTTCGTGGAAGTGGCGGATGCAGGCGGCGTCTCTCCCGGTGCACGTCGGCTCGGCATCTCCAAATCCATCGCCAGCCGTGCCCTGGCACGCCTGGAGGCGGAGCTGGGCGTCCAGTTGCTTGCCCGGACCACCCGGGGAGCCGCGCTGACTGAGGCGGGTGCGGTGTTTCGCGAGCATGCAGCCAAAGCCTGCGCGGAAATCGATCAGGCCCGCGAAGCGCTGCAGCCGGAAGGAGAACTGCGTGGGCGGCTGCGCATTGCCTTGCCACTGACGTTTGGTCCCACCCATTTCGCTGATCAATCCCCGCACCTGGACGGCGGGACTATGGCGCGAGGGTGTCGGGAAAATGTCGGAAATTCGTAGTTAACGAATCTCTAGCCCGGCTCCGACCGGATTCCGACCTCGCAGTTTCCAGAATCGCCGCCATCTCTTCAAAGCTGGCTGGCCGCATGGCTCCTGCAACCCCCTCTTCCTCGTCAATCACGCTCGGTGCATCGGTCGCAACCGCGGTGCCGAAAACGGGCGTATTCGCCCGGCTCTCCGCGTTTCGCCCGACGCTGAACCAGGAAACGTTGATCCTTGCGGCAAGTGCGTTCTTTGCGCTGGTCAGTAACGGCCCCTTCTGGAATGCCGCCCACGCCCTGCATCCGGGCAGCGTGCTGTTTCTGATATCGCTGGCCGGGGTCCTGATTGCGGCCAATGGCTTGTTGCTGTCCCTGCTGGTCTGGCGCTGGACGGCGAAAACAGCGCTCACGGTGCTGCTGTTTGTCACCGCCATGGCGGTGCATTACATGACGCGCTACGGCGTCTACTTCGATGCCGACATGGTGCGCAACGTGCTGGCCACCGACGTCAAGGAATCGCGCGAGCTGATGACCCCCAGCCTGATCCTGCCACTGCTGATCACCGCCGTGCTCCCTGCGCTGCTGCTCTGGCGGGTTCGCATCGTGCCGCGCGCTTTCACCCGCACCCTGTGGGTACGCCCGGTGTTCATGCTGGGGCTGCTGGTGATCGGCGCGGGTTCGGTGATGCTGGCGTCTGCCGACGTCGCCTCCATGCTGCGCAATCACCGCGAGATCAAGTATCTGGCCACGCCCATGAACTACGTTATCGGGCTGAAGCAGAACCTGCGCAGCAGCTCGCCCATCGCCAAAGCACCCAAGACCCCCATCGCGCAGGACGCCGTCGTGGCTGCGCGCCCGGCCGGAAGCCGTCCGCGCCTGCTGGTGGTTGTGGTGGGAGAGACCGCGCGCGCCCAGAACTGGGGTCTGAATGGCTACGCACGCCAGACCACTCCAGAGCTGGCGCAGATCGGCGTGGTGAACTTTCCGGACATGCACTCCTGCGGTACCAGTACCGAAGTATCGCTGCCCTGCATGTTCTCGCAGATCGGCCGACGCAACTATGACGAAAAAGCCATCCGCGGGCAGCAGTCGTTGCTGAACGTGTTTGACCGCGTCGGTATCAACTCGCTGTGGCGTGACAACCAGTCCGGCTGCAAGGGCGTCTGCGAGGGAACCGCATTCGAATCGCTGACCGATTCACGTGATCCGTCGCTGTGCAAGGACGGTCGTTGCATGGACGAGATACTGCTGGCCGGCCTGGACGCAAAGGTGCGTGCCCTCCCCGGCGACCGCGTGGTGGTGCTGCACCAGCTGGGCAACCATGGCCCCAGCTACTTCCAGCGCTACCCGGACAACTTCCGCAAGTTCACCCCACCCTGCCAGAACCCGGAGCTGGGCAACTGCACGCCGCAGCAGATCGCCAACGCCTACGACAATGCCGTGCTGTACACCGACCATTTCCTGGCCCGCACCATCCACGAACTGCAGGCGATGAACGACTACGACACCGCACTCGTGTACGTATCCGACCATGGCGAGTCACTGGGCGAGAAGGGCCTGTATCTGCATGGTGTGCCATACGCCATTGCCCCCGCCGAGCAGACCTCGGTGCCGATGATCATGTGGTTCTCGCAGCGCTTCGCCAGCTCGCGCGGCCTGGACACCAGCTGCCTTGCCCAGCGCGCCCGTCAGCGGACTGACCATGACGTGTTGTTCTCCTCGTTGCTGGGGCTGATGCAGGTCAGCACCCATGCCTACGACCCGACGCAGGACGTGTTTGCCTCCTGCATGAAGGCGACATGACAGGCGGATCACCCGAGCCGCTGTAACCTGTATCCATGCGCCGTTTCGCCCAAGCCTTCGTTGACGTGGATGCCTTTGCACCCGGCCTTCCGGATTACCTGGCGCTGGCTCTGGCCAGCGCGGTGCAGCGTTACAACATCGGCAAAGGCTGCCCGGCGGCGGTTCTGTTCACGACGGATGGCGAGGATCCGACAATCACGGACATGCAGTGGGGGCTGGTCCCGCGCTGGTCAAAGGAACCCGCGACACCCTATACCACGGTGACCGCACGCCTGGGCAAAGCACCGTCCAGCCGCCTCTTCACCAGTGCCTGGGAGCACCGGCACTGCATCGTGCCGATGACCGGCTACTACAAATGGGACCGGGAGCGGAAACTGCCGTGGCCCATGTTTGTCCAGCGGCAGGACGGTCTCGCGCTGCTGGCGGCCGGACTGTGGGAGCGCTGGCAGGACGAAGCCGGCCAGGTGCTGGACAGCTTTACCGTATTGACCGATGCAAATCCGGACATCCCTGCCCCGCTCTCGCAGGATGGCCCCGTCTTCGTCTCGCCGCAGGTGGCAATGGACTGGCTGAGCGGTTCAATCAATACCCCCGCAGGACTGAAAGCCCGTGCCCACACGGATGCGCTTGAAGTCCATTACGTGAGCAAGGCCGTGCGCGACCTGAAGCACGATGAGTACACGTTGCTGGAACCTGTAAGCCCGGATGAGCCTCATCCTGAGGGAACCGCAGCCTGGGACGGTGACGGCCTCGATGAGGACGAGGACTGATCGAGATCACCGCCCTGACGGTTTGCGCGCCCAGCGCGAGAGGTTCTGCTTCAACGTGTCAATGCCTTCCCAGGGATCCTTGCGCCGCCGCTTGAGCTTGGCCGGTACCGTCTTCAGGGTGAACGTATCGGCACGCTGCAGTTTGGACAGCTCGGTCCAGCTGATCGGCATGGCCACAGGTGCCCCCGGACGCGCGCGCAGGGAGTACGACGCGACCGCCGTGGCACCGCGGCCGTTGCGCAGGTAGTCCACGAAGATGCGCTTGTTGCGCAGGCTCTTGGTGGCCTTGGAAAGGAAGCGGTCCGGCTCGGACTCGGCCAGCGCCTCGGCAAAGCCTTTGGCGAAGCGTTTTGTCAGGTCCCAGTCGCAGCCCGGCCGCAGCGGCACCACGACATGGAGTCCCTTGCCACCGGATACGCGCAGAAACGACTCCAGCTTCAACTGCTTCAGCTTGCTGCGAATGTCTGTGGCCGCCTTCTTGACCTCGGAGAATGGCACGCCCGGGCCGGGGTCCAGGTCAAAGACCACCCGGTCGGCACGGTCCGGGGATTCGGCATGACTGCCCCAGGGGTGGAACTCCAGCGTGTTGAACTGCACCAGCTCCATCAGCCCGGCGGCGTCGCGCACCACAAGATAATCGCCTTGGGAGCCGCTCTCCTCTTTCAGTCTCACCGTATCCACGATATCCATTCCAGCCGTATGGTGCTTCTGGAAGAAGCACGCTTTCGCGGTGCCGCTTGGGCAGCGGATGACCGACAGCGGCCGCCCGACGACTTCGGGCAGGATGTAGTCCATGATGGCGTTGTAATAGTCCCAGACGTCCTGTTTGGTGATGCCGTCGTCAGCGAACAGGATCTTGGTTGGCGATGAGAGGGACGGCATCTCCTTGACCGCCTTTTTCGGGCTTGCCGACTTTTTGGCCGCCTTCTTCCGCGGGCCTGTCGATGTGCCCCGGTCACTGTCTTTCAGATCGCTCACCTGCTTGTCCTCGCGTACCGCTTTCAATGACGGTTGGCGAAGCAGTTGCTGCCCGCCTATGCCCCGGTAGAACACCTCCACCACGAAACGCGGTTTGAACCAGGTGGCGCTGCGCAGGTCGGTGTCCATCTCGGGGATATGGACACTGGGGGTCTTGCTGCCGGCCTTGCCGATCAGTGCGCTGATCTCGCGCAGCCGGGCGTCGGTGAAGCCGGTGCCTACCCGGCCGGCGAAGCGCCAGCCATGATCGGGGTCGGGTCTGGCAAGCAGCAGCGAGCCGAAGCCGGTTCGGCTCCCTTTGGGCGCGGTGTATCCAACCACTGCGAATTCGTCGCTGGCGAGCTGCTTGGTCTTGCGCCAGTCATCACTGCGGCCGCCGTGGTACGCACGGTCCGCACGCTTGGAAATGATGCCCTCGAAGTGCTGCTCGCCTGCCATCTCGAAGGCCTTCGCACCCTCGCCTTCAACGTGCGAACTGTAGGCCAGCTGCCGGGAAGCACCCTCCAGCAGCGTCTGCAGAAGCTGTTTCCGCTCCAGCAGGGGCGCCTCCGAAACATCCACGCCATCAAGATGCAGAAGGTCAAACAAGGCGAAGGTCAGCGCACCTTGGCGCTCGCCGGACAGCGTGGCCTGCAACAGATTGAAATCCTGCTTGGTGCCCTTGCCGGCGATCAGCTCGCCGTCCAGCGCGGCCGACTCCAGACCCAGCGCGGCCACCGCATCACGGATCTCAGGCACCTTGTCGGTCCACTCCAGCGCGTTTCTCGACCACAGCCATACGGCGCCTTTGTTGACCGTGGCCAGGATGCGATAACCATCCCATTTGATCTCGTGTACCCAAGCGTCCCCCTGCGGCGGACTTTCGCCGAGTTTGGCAAGTTGCGGCGCGAAGGGGCCAGTCGGAGCGGCGGCCTTGCGGGACCCGGTCAACGCCTGCGCCTTCTTCGCCCAATCGACCCGGCGCGTGCGCGCCTTCGGCACCACGGTCGTCAGCCGCTTCTTGTGGGTCTTGCCGGTACCCGCCCGCTTACGATCCGCCTCCGGGGCCGAGGTGACATCGGCCAGCAGGTCATCGGCCTCGAGGGGGCCGGCGAAGGCATCGTTGTCCTTGAACAGCAGCCATTGCGGCTGACGCGCCGGCTTGCCTGAGCGCACCAGGTGCCAGCCACCCTTGAGCTTGTCGCCGAACAGCTCGAACCGCAGATGCCCCTTGGCGAGCTGCGCTTCGGCGTCTCCCTCGGTTGACCACACGCCATGGTCGAACTGGGCGACGTGACCACCGCCATACTGGCCTTTGGGTATCTCGCCTTCAAACCCGGCGTAGTCCAGGGGATGGTCCTCGACCTCCACGGCCATCCGCTTGACCTTGGGATCGTAACTGGGCCCCTTCGGCACCGCCCAGCTCTTCAGCGCGTCCCCCACCTGCAGGCGGAAGTCGTAATGCCGGCGGCTGGCATGGTGCAGCTGGACCACGAACAGGGCGCGATGGCCGCGTGGCGCGGCTTTGCCCGGCTCGGGCTCACGGGTCTTGTCGAAGCTGCGTTTGCGACGGTACTCACTCAGACTCATGCGACGCTTCCAGTCACGCGCGTTTGCGCGCCTTGGTCGCCGCCTTCTTGGTCGGTGCCTTCTTCGCTGCCGCCTTCTTTGTTGCTTTCTTGGCCGGTGCCGACTTCTTTGCGGCCTTGCTGGCCTTGGCGGGAGTGCGTCGGTTGCTGTCCAGGCTCTTCTGCAGCAGGGCCATGAAGTCCACCACGTTGGTGGCGGCATCTTCGTGATGCTCGGGCTCCTCGAACTTCGTGGTGGCTCCGGCCTGCTTCATCCGCTTCTTGATGATGTCCGACAGACGCTCGCGGAACTCATCCTGGTACTCGGCCGGATCCCAGTCGGAGGTCATGCTTTCGATCAGCTTCCGGGCCATCTCAAGCTCTTTGGGGGCCACCCGGTAGTCCTTGGCACTGCCCTTGGGCAGCTTGTACTCGTCCAGCGCCACCAGCTCCTGCGGGTAGCGCAGCAGGATCATCACCAGCGCGTCTTCCTCGGGCATCACCGCGCAGATGTATTCGCGGGTGCGGATCACCACCCGGCCGATCCCGACCTTGCCGGTGTCCTTCAGGGTTTCGCGTAGAAGGACATAGCCTTTCTCGGCCTTTTTGCCGGGAATCAGGATGTAGGGCTTCTCGTAGTAACGCAGGTCGATGCTGTCGGCATCGACAAAGGCTTCCACATCGATCGACTCGTGGGTTTCCGGCGCGGCGGCGGCAATGTCCTCCTTTTCGATGACGACATAGCTGCCCTTGTCGTACTCGAATGCCTTGACGATATCCTTCCAGGGCACCTCCTCGCCCGTGTCCGCGTTGACCCGCTCATAGCGGATCGGCTTCTTGTCGCGGGAATCGAGCATGCGGAAGCTGAGGTCCATGCGGCGCTCGCCGGACATCAGCGAAACGGGGACGTTCAGCAACCCGAATGAAAGCGAGCCGGTCCAGATCGGTCGTGGCATGGGCAGGTGCCCTCTGTGGCAGTCGACTGTCTTTTTAGGCCCGCGCCGGTGGCGCATGTGTGAAGGGGTGTGATGACCGGTACATTTACGCAGGAAGCCTGCGCTGCAACTGCGTAGATTCATGGGGTGCCGCTGCCGCGAGACGCCCCATGAGCGATTCACAGACCCCGCCACCTGCCCCCTCGCTGTCCAACGACCTGGCGCGTGGACGCACCCACATGGCCAACGAGCGCACCCATCTGGCCTTCCTGCGCACCACGGTGTCGCAGATCGGCTTCGGGATCACCATCAACCGCTTCAGCATGTACCTGCAGCAGAACGACCAGGCTCCCGAAGGCAGCCGCATGCTGCTGCGCGATGCAGGCAACGCCGGGGTGGGCATGGTGGTGCTGGGTCTGGCACTGCTGATCTGGTCGCTGCTGCGCTACTGGCAGGTCGGCAAGGACATCGAGCGCGGCGTGATGGTGCCCCGCCACCGCGCGACCATCGCATTCAGCGTCGGGCTGCTGCTGCTCGGCGGACTGACCGCGCTGTGGCTGTTCCTGGACAAGTGATCCGCCGGCTGCACCGGCAAGCCCTTTACTTCGGGAACAACAGCGTAATGCCGAAGCGCAGCCCCCAGTCCGGCCCGCCGTGGGGCGTCTCCAGATACACCCGCACGCCGCCCTGATAGCTCAGCATCTGGCTGCCCAGCTTGCTCACCTTCGAGTACTGCACATTGAGCGGTACGGTCCACTGACTGCCCTTCCAGTCATAGGTGGACTCCACGTTGAAGGTCAACGTGCGGCCACCAGTGAACGCCCTGGACACGAACGGCTGCAGAAACGTCGAGCTGATGTCCGCGCGACGGCTTCCGGTGCCGGCGACATCCGCCAGGTGGTTGGCCAGGGCACCGTAGGTCCAGCCATGATCCTGTTTCAGCACCACGAACGTGGGTCCGGCGGCCCAGGTGTCGGCTCCCAGGTCATCCGTACCGGTCGGCAGCAGAAGCGCCGGGCCGATGCCCCAGATCACACCGGACGGGCCGGGTTCGCGTGGCGAGAAGAAGAAGCTCTGGGTGATGTCGCCGATGCCGGCCTGATCCGTGCCCGGCACCACGTCTTTCTGATACGTCACCGGCAGAATGGTGCGCGAGATGACGTTCCAGTGCTCGGAGATCTGGAACGGTGCCACCGGCTGGATGTTGAGGTTATGGCGATAGCCATCGTCGCCATAGGTCTGGTCATAGTTGTACTGGAACGGCACGCTGATCAGCGCCGCCACCGGATTGGACAGCTTCTTCGCCAGCTCGTCGGCGTCGTGCTGCTGGGCCGAGGCGGTCTGCGCCGCCAAAGTCCCGAGAAACACAAGCACGGGCAGGATGCGTTTCATGGCACTGGCTCCGTGCGCAGACTGCGCTGCAGGTCGGTCATCGGCTCCTGCGGCACCTGGGTGATGCCGGTGCTCGGCCGGTCAAGGTCCAGGATCAGTCCTACCGCCAGGGTCAGCAGCAGGAGCAGCAGCAGCGTGCTGCGTCGCTGGTGCGGACGTTCGTACCCGACAAGCCCCGCCGCCAGCACCGCAAACAGCAGCAGCATGCGCAGGATCCGGGGCGGAATGTGGTCCTGGCGGGCCGCGAAGCGTTCCGCGGCCAGGTCGATGGACTCGTTGGTGGTGGTGAACAGCAGTGAGGCGCGCGGGGTGTCCCGGAAACTCTGGGTGCCTGCCACCAGCGCCTGCCAAAGCTCGTTCTGCAGCGCAACGGTACGCGCGTTCTGCTGGATCTCCTCCTCGGCCGTGCGTGCATTGGCGAAGTCGACCCGGGCATCCACATAGCGCCGCAGCACGTCCTGCATCCGGGTCCGGTCAGCACCGTCCAGCAGATCGGTCCGCAGCCACGTGGTGCCGAGCGCATTGGCTTCCTGCACCACCAGCTGGCGGCGCTCGTCATAGCGCCCGAGCGACAGCGAGAACGTGAAACCGATCAGCAGCGCCAACAGCCCCAGCACGGACGTCATCGCGAACGCGTCGTTGTCCTTTTCATCCACGGCCGGGGCCGCGGGTGCCGGGCGACGTTTACGCTGCCAGCGCGCCACGGCAGCGCCGATTTCACGCGCAATCAGCAGCGCCAGAAAAAAACACAGGGTGATCAACCAGAGGGGCAGCGTGGGATAGCTGGCCGGAATATCCATGAAAGCACCCGTGCGGTGAGCGAAATCGTGTCTCGACTGTCCCTGAGCATGCGCAATGGCCCGATGGGCTGCGTCAGTACTTCTACGGATCGGCTGCCAGTGAACGACGCAGGCAGCCACAGTGCACGCCATCTTCATGCCACCGGGGCAACCCTCCTCCCAACAGATCCTGCACCGAGGCGTTTCCCATGCTGCCTGCCCCCTTGCGCCGCATTGCGACACTTCTCTTCGACGATGGCGTACTGCGTTTGATCTTCGAGAACACCCGCAACCTGGCCGTCTCTTCGCTGGTCACTGCGGCAGGCCTGGAAGTGGTTCGAACCGGGCCTGGCGAACTCGACCTGGCCCATCCCACCCTCGTGGGATATGTAGTGACGGCGCTGGGAGCCTGTCTACTGCTGCTCAACCTGCTGGACGGCATCTGGCGCCTGAGCCGGTTGAAATGGCACCTGGTCCTGCAGATCGCGCTGTGCTGCACGTACGCGTTCATCTCCTGGCGGGTGGCGCAGCTGGTACTCAGCTTCAAGGCCAGCGGCGGCTTCGGCATGACGGTGGGCAACTGAACCGGTTCACGGAAGCGTCTTTACCAGTGCCCCGTCTTTCATGATCACCACGAAGTTGCGCTCCGGGTCGGTGATCACATTGATGTCGCTCAGGGGGTCGCCGTTGACCAGCAGCAGGTCGGCCAGCGCGCCCTCCTCCACCACGCCCAGACGTCCCGTGTAAGGGCTGCGCTTGCCTGAAAGTGTCAGCAGTTGCGCGTTGGTGCCGGTCGCCATGATCAGCGTCTCGGCAGGCGTGTACCAGCGTGTCAGGCTGGCCAGGATGTGGTTCTGCCGCGCCGCCAGGGCCTGTGAGAACAGCACATCGGTCCCGAATGCGGTCTTCAACCGGTATTTCTTCGCCAGCGTGTAGGTCTGCTCGGTGCCGGCGAACACTTCCTGGGCCTTGTGCCACTGGTCGGAGTCGGGTGGGAACGCATTGGCCAGCTCCGGTGGCAGCGGCTGCGTGCTCAACCAGATGCCCTTGTCACGCATCAGGCGCGCGGTGGTGTCATCCATCAGGCTGGCGTGCTCGATGCACGGTATGCCCGCGCGAATGGCACGTGTGATGGCTTCCGGTGTATAGGCGTGGACGGTCACATAGGTGCCCCAGTCGCGCGCCGCATCCTGCGCGGCGCGCAGTTCGGCCTCGCTGAACGACACCACGTCCAGCGGACTGTGCGGCGATGACACGCCGCCACCGGCGGTCAGCTTGATCTGGCTTGCGCCCCGCATCAGCATTTCGCGTACGCGAACCCGGACTTCATTGGGGGTATCGGCAATTGCGCTGTCGCCGACCACGTCGTGGCGCGAACCGGGTTGCCCCACCGCGCGTGGCAAGTCCGAGGCATCACGGAAGTCGCCATGGCCGCTGGTGACCGTGATCATCGCCCCGGATGGAAAAATGCGCGGTCCTTCCGCCTGCCCGGCATCGATGGCGGCCTTCAATCCAAACACCGCACCGCCGACGTCGCGCACCGTGGTGAAACCACGCAGCAGCGTCCTGCGGGATTCGGCGGCTGCCGTGATGTTCAGAAAGCCATTGTCCGCGGTCATCGCTGTCTGGATCGGAACGGCCGCGAACATGCTGTGCCAGTGCACATCGATCAGGCCGGGCATCAGGGTGCGCCCGTTGCCGTCGATACGCCGGGCACCGGGGGCGTCCAGCGGCGTGGCGGAAATGCGGCTGATACGACTCCCTTCCACCAGCACATGGCGCGGCGGCGACAGCTGGGCGTGGGTTCCGTCGAATATGCGCACGTTGGCAAACAGCGTGGCGCGTGCTTGATCAGACGCCACGGGTGTCTGTGCAACAGCGGGCATCGTGATCAGCACACCCATGCATGCCAGTGCGGGGGCCAGCAGACGAAGCAGACGGTTCGGCATGGCAGCAATGCCTCGATCCAGACCCGTTCACGGTATACCCGACTTCCGCCGCCAGGCACGGCCATCACTCAGTACTTCTACCGGCTGACCGCCAGTGAATGACGCAACGCGCTTGCAGCGGCGGCGATGCAGCGCCCTAATGGCACTCAGTCCATCGCTTGGAGTACCGGCATGACCGTATTCTCCCGCCTCGGCCGCGAACCCGGTTCCATTGGCGTGGCCATGAAGGTGCACTGGCGTCGTCTACTGATTCTGGGCGTGCTGCTGGTTCTGGTCGGCATCGTGGGCTTGTATGCCGCGTCACTGCTGGTACGCACGATGACCGTGCTGGTGGCCGCGCTGCTGGTGATTGCCGGTGCCCTGCAGCTGTCGCAGGCCTTCCTGCTGCGCGGCCTGCCCAGCTTCGCCATGACCATCGCACTCGGCGCGGCACAGATCATTGGCGGCATTGCCATCTATACCCACCCGGAATGGGCGGCCTACGCGGTGGCCACCACGGTCGCCGCGGTGCTGGCCGTGCAGGCCCTGGCCCAGTTCAGCCTCGCCTTTGGATTCAGTGACGGCGGTCGACGCTGGATCTCGCTGGTCTCCGGGGTGATCGCCCTGGTCGCCGCGGTGATCTGTGTCACCGGTGTGGCCTGGGCAGGGCGGGCCGCCGCCTCCTGGGGTGTCGGGTTGGCGATGCTGGCGATGGGATTGGCCTACATCTCCATCGCCCTGCTGGCCCGCCACGAGCGCGACCAAAAGCCGGATTCCGACCCGCGCTAGAGTGCGGCCTCCAGATAGGCGTAGATGTAATTGGAGCCGCCGTCCACCGTGCCCAGCATCTGCGCCGAGCCGAAGATGCCGGACCGGTGCGAGATGCCTACGCCCAGATACAGGTCGTGCCAGCGACGGCTGCCGAAAATGTCGCCCAGGCTGACGTCGATGCTGGGATCCAGATAGTTCAGCAGTTTGGAGGTATTGCGCTCGCGGCGTGCCTGCGACTGCACCTCGGCATAGGGCACGCGCTCGGCATAGGAGAGCCCGAAGCCGAATCCGATCCGGGTCTTGACCCGATGCGACCACGGGAAGCCATAGTAGAACGCCTTCATGTAGGCATCGATCTGCCAGGAATCGGGCTGATGGCCCTTCTCGTCGTGGCGCAGCACGCCGACATAGCCGACCAGGTCCAGCGGCCAGCCGTTCAGTTCTGAAACAAACGGCCTGCCCACGTGCACGCCCCATATGTCGGTGGGGTCGACGTCATTGAGGTCGGTGCAGCTGAAGGTCATGATCTTGACCATATGGCAGCCGTCGGCCGAGTCGCGGCCGTAGAACACCTTGACGTAGGTGGGGCTGGTATCGTCGTCCCAGCGCACCTGGCCGTTGCCGAAGTCGTATGCGGCACCCAGCAGCGCACCCCATTGCACGCGGTCATCGACCAGCGGGCTGTTGCGCACCGAACTGGATTGCTGGGTGGCGTACACCCCGCCCAACAGGCTCCAGTGCTGCAGGAAGCGATATCGGGCGTACAGGCCGGCGGTGACATCCAGGCCGGATCCGGCGGCATAGGCGGGGCGCTCTGCCGTGGCCTCATACGGCTCCACGCCGAAGTAGTAGTCATTGAGCTTGGAGCTGCGCCACTCCAGGCTCAGCACCGGCTGTACGTCCCAGCGCTGGCCCCGCCACAGATAGCCATAGCCCGCGCGCACTTCGGAGCCTTTGGAGGTACTTGAGATGTCCTGGCGCACGCTCAGGTCCCAGGTGTGGCCTTGATGCTTCCAGTAGTAGCGTGCACCAAGGTCGGCTTCGCCGTTGCGGGTGCGCAGCCCTTCGAGAATCTCTGGCGTTTCGTCTTCGGGGTAGCCCTCCAGTCGACGCTCGACGAACAGCTCCAGTCCCTGGTCGTCCTGGGTTGCCAGCCGCACACCCGCTGCATTGGAGCGCAGGAAGAAGCGCTCACCTTCATACAGGTACAACGGCAGCAGGTCGACGCGATCATCGGCCCCTTTGTACGGTGACGACTCCACCCGCATCAGAAAGCCCAGTCCTGCACTGCCGGGTTCCTCCAGCAGCGTGCCGAGCATGGCGTCCTGGGCGAGCGCCGGCGTTGTGCAGGCCATCGCAATCGCGGCGGCCAGCAGCCGCCATGTCCCTGTGCGCTGCAGGTTCATGGCACCCTCCTACTTGATGAAGTCGTACTTCAACGCGGTCTGCACGCGGAACACATCGGCACTGGCTCCGCTTTGTTCCTGCAGCTTGCCGTACAGCACTTCCGCGCCCCAGCTCCAGCTCGGTGCCGGCTGCCAGATCAGGTTGGCCGCAGCATAGTCGCTGCGCCGGAACACAGAAGGATCCAACAGCGCATCGCGCTCCAGGTACAGCCGGCTCCAGGTCAGGGTGGAATGCCAGCGCTGCGACCAGCGGTGCGTGTAGCCCACCCAGCCGCCATACTGCTGCAGGGTCTGCAGGTGATTGTCCGCGTCCACCACGCCGTCCAGGTTCAGTCCGCCCAGGTCGCCGAGGTAGGCGGCAATGCCCTGCCCGCCCACTGCACCGAACACGAAGTAGCTGCCGCTGCTGCCGCCCCAGGTGCCGCTGAAGGCCAGCCCGCCGGCGGTGGTGCTGTCACTGCCTTCGCCACTGTTGCGCGCCGAATCGAACGCCAGGTAGCGCAGCACACCGGCCAGCTGCACACTGCCCCAGTCGGCTTCGTGCCGCGCGGCCAACACCAGGTTGGGGGCCGCGGTGCGTGATTCCTGCGTGGCACCGGCGAGCTGCAGCTCGGGCGCACGGTGTTCGGCGGCGACGATCAGCTGGTTGCCGCCACGTAACGGAATGTACTGACGGATGCTGGCCACCCGGGCCGAAGGAGACGCGCCAGGGCCGGCAAAGTCGATCGTGTCCGGACCGGAGTCCAGGTCCATGAAAGCGGACCAGCCAAAGCCGGCGTACGTGTTGCCCAGTTGTCCATACGCATGGCGCAGGCGGTACCCATAGCTGCCGCCTGAGCCGAAGAAGTCATTCTGCAGCACGAAACGCAGCGGCCCTGCACCGGTATCGCGGCGCGCTTCGATGGTGAAGCGGGTCTGCCGCGCATGCATGTTGAAGCGCCCTTTGCTGCGCCCACCATCCACCGGGATTTCCGAGGTGATGAACTGGTCACTGTCACCGGCATCGTCCGTGTCATACATCGCATCCAGTTTGGCGTAGCCGCTCAGGCGCAACCAGGTGGAAGTGCCCGGCAGCGCGAAGAACCCTTCCAGCTCATCGCCCGGTGGCACCTCGTTGTCCATGCGGGCAGCAGCCTGGTCATCCTCGTCGAACGAATCGCGTGCGGGCAGAGGCGAGAGGGTCACGTTCAACACCGTCGGCGTGGCCACTGCCGCCGGAGCAGCCGGCACAGCCGCTGGGGCGCTGACGGCACCGGGCGTTGCAGCCACGCCGACCGGTGCTGCCGGTGGCGTGCTCGTGGCCTGCCCGCCTTCCAGCGCCTGGATGCGCGCTGTGAGCTGTTCAACAGTCTGGCGCAGGCGCTGGATTTCCGCATCCTGGTCGGCATCGCGGGTCTGGGCTGCAACGGTGCCTGGCAAGACGACGCTGGCCAGGCACAGCAGCGAGAGGGGAAGGCGCATCACGGGCTCCTCGTCAGTTGGCCGCCACCCAGCGCGGCGTAGAGGTTCACGGCGTCCTGCAGCGCACTGGCGCGCAGCTGCAGCAGGGTCTGCTCGGCGGTGAAGTGGTTGCGCTCGGCATCCAGCACCTCCAGATACGGGGTCAGGCCCACCTCGTAGCGGTCCTGTGCGGTTTCCACCAAGGCCAGCTGCACCTGCACCGCCTGCAGTTGCGCCGCGATCTGGCGGTCGTTCTGTTCGGCGGCCACCAAACCGCTGGCCACCTCGCGGAAGGCGTTCTGCACGGTGGACTGGTAGCTCACTTCGCGTTCGTCGCGGGTGGCGACCGCAGCGTCAACGCGTGCCCGGCGTGCGCCCCAGTCCAGCAGCGGCAACACCGCACCGGCCCCGAATGACCACACCCGGTTGCTGTCCGACACCAGACCGGAAAGATCGCTGGAGGCATAGCCCCCTGCCCCGGTGAGCGCAATCAAGGGAAAATACAGGGCGCGCGCCGCACCGATGTTGGCATTGGCGGCGCGCAGCTGCTGTTCGGCCAGGCGCACGTCCGGTCGCGCCTCCAGCAGTTCCGAGGGCAACCCGGGTTGCAGCCGGGCCAGTTGCGCATCCGGTTCCAGCGGCCGTCCTGCGGGCAGCGTAGGCGGCAACGGGGTGCCCACCAGGAACTGCAGCAGCTGCACCGCCTGGCCATGGCTGCGTCGCAGCTCGGCCAACTGCACCTCGGCCTGGGTCACCAATGCATATGACTGGTTGAAGTCCACCGACGAGGTGAGCCCGGCATCCATGCGCAATTGCGCCAGTTCGCGGGTTTCCTGCCGGCTGGCCAGCGAGCGTTCGGCCAGCACAATGCCAGCTTCGCTGGCACGCACGGCGTAGTAGGTGGCGGCGACGGTCGCGATCAAACTCAGGGCAGCCGCGTCTCGTGCTTCGGCCGTGGCCAGGTATTGGCGGCGAGCGGCTTCGCTGAGATTGGCCACGCGACCCCAGAAGTCGAGCTCGAAAGCCGGGATGCCCACCTGCACGGCATAGCTGTCCACGGTCACCCTTGCCGCACCATCCGCCGCGCTTACGGGCGTGCGCAGGCGCTGGCCTGACCCGCTGATCTCCAGCCCCGGCAAACGCTGGCTGCGCTGGATACGGAACTGCGCGCGGGCCTGTTCCATGCGCGCCGTCGCCGCTGCCAGATCCCGGTTGTAACGCAGCGCCTGTTCAATCAAGCCCTGCAGCACCGGATCCTGGAAATAGGCAGACCAGCCAATGGCCGGCGCGCTCCCCCCGGTGTCCTGCACGGGCGCGTCGATCGAAGTCACGTAGGACGCCGGCACCGCGACCTCGGGACGCACATACGGCGGTGCAAGGTTGCAGCCGCACAGCGCGGTTGCCACCAGCGCAAGTACCCACCCACGTGCAGGCCGGCTACGCATCTGCCTTCTCCGCCGCCCTGCGTCGCAGCAGGTAGTAGAACAACGGCGTGAAGAAGATGCCCAGCACGGTCGCACTGAGCATGCTGCCCAGCACGCCGGTACCCACCGCCTGGCGGCTGGCAGCACCGGCACCGGTGGCGATCACCAGCGGCACCATGCCGACGATGAAGGTCAGGCTGGTCATCAGAATCGGACGCAGGCGCTGGTGCGCCGCGCGCAGAATCGCTTCGCGCGGTGGCACGCCCTGCGCCTCCTC
Organism: Stenotrophomonas sp.; assembly: GCF_032103445.1. GTDB lineage: Bacteria > Pseudomonadota > Gammaproteobacteria > Xanthomonadales > Xanthomonadaceae > Stenotrophomonas. The sequence continues at coordinate 59,951 of NZ_DAMDFR010000001.1, read as the reverse complement.
ATCCAGCCCGAACTGCACGATCAGAATCGCGTTCTTGGCCGCCAGGCCAATGATGGTCACCAGCCCGACCGTGAAGTACACGTCTGCCGACATGCCACGCGCGGCCGTGAACAGCACCGCGCCCAGAATGCCCAGCGGTACCACCAGTAGCACGATCACCGGCGTGATCCAGCTTTCGTACAGGGCGGCCAGCAGCAGGAACGCCACCACGAACGCCAGACCCAGCAGCAGCCCGACCTGCCCCGCCGCTTCCTGCTCCTCGCGTGCGGTACCGGTCCATTCAAAGCGCACGCCCGCCGGCAGCACGTCGCCCGCTATCCGCTCCATCTCCCGCATCGCCGCGCCACTGGATACACCCGGTGCGCCCTGCCCTGATACGGTGGCCGAAAGGAAGCCGTTGTAGCGCTCCACCTGTTGCTCGCCCACCGTCCAGCGCGTACGCGCGAACGCCGAGAACGGAACCGACTGCCCTTGGCTGCCGATCACGCGCAGGTCGCTGACATCTTCGGCGCGCATGCGCTGCGCGGCATCGGCCTGCACGAACACGCGCAGCACGTTGCCCTGGCGGACGAAATCGTTCACGTACGCCGACCCGAACAGAATGCCCAGCGCCTGGTTGGCCTGGCTCAAGGGCACACCGAGCGCACGCGCCTGGGTGCGGTCGATGTCCACGAACAGCTGCGGTGCGCGTGGCATGCCTTCGGGACGGACCCCGGCGAGCAGCGGGCTGGCCGCCGCCTGCGCGGTCATCGCCATCGCAGCAGCGTTCAATCCGGTGCTGCCCACCCCGGCGCGATCCTCCAGCTTCATGCTGAAACCCGATGCATTGCCCAGTGCCTGGATCGCCGGCGGATTGAGTGCGAATACCTGGGCCTGCGGAATCTGTGAGAACGCGGCATTCATCCGTTGCGCCAACGCCATCGCGCCCTGCTCCCGGCCGCCGCGCTCTGCCCATGGGTGCAGGTCGACAAACGACATGCCCACCGCCTGGCCTTGGCCGAAGAAGCTGAAGCCCACCACCGTGGCCACGTTGCGCACTTCCGGCTGGCGACGCAGGATCGCCTCGGCCTGCTCCGCGGCGGCGCGGGTGCGCGCCATGGTGGCACCGGGTGCCGCGTTGTAGGCCACGAACAGGTAGCCCTGATCCTCATCCGGCAGGAAGCCCCCGGGCAACCGCATGTACAACAGGGCGGTCAGTGCCACCACGATCACGAACACCGCGATCCACAGCCACGGCCTCAGCAGCATCCGCCCCACGCCACCGGCGTAGCCCTGGCTGCTGCGCTCCAGGCCCGCGTTGATCGATGCGAACACGCGCTGCACCGGGCCTTTGCGCGCCGTTTCGGCGCGCGGCCGCAGCATCGCCGCGCAGATCGCCGGGGCCAGGGTCAGCGACAGCACCGTCGATACCACCAGCGACACGCTCAGGGTCACCGCGAACTGCCGGTAGATGCCGCCGGCCGAACCCGGGAAGAACCCCATCGGAATGAACACCGCCAGCAGCACCAGGGTGGTGGCGATGATCGCCCCGCTCAGCTGGCCCATCGCCTTGGCGGTCGCATCGGGCGCGGGAAGATCTTCCTCGCGCATGATCCGCTCGACGTTCTCGACGATGACGATCGCATCGTCGTTGAGGATGCCGATCGCCACCACCATCGCGAACAGTGACAGCAGGTTGATCGATACGCCCAGCGCCAGCAGACCGACGCAGGCCCCCAGCAGCGAGATCGGCACCACCAGTGTGGGCAGGAACATCGCCCGCCAGCTCTGCAGGAACAGCAGCACCACCACCGACACCAGCAGCATCGACTGCACCATGGTCAGGGCGACGCCGCGTACCGATTCGGTGATGAAGGGCGTGGTGTCAAACGGGGTCACCCACACCATGCCTTCGGGAAAACTGGCCTCCAGCTGCTGCAGGCGCTCGCGCACGGCGGTCGCGGTCGCCAGCGCATTGGCCCCGGACGCCAGCGACACCGCCAGGCCGGCGGTAGGACGGCCATTGAGACTGAGGTTGAACGCGTAGGTGTCCTGCCCCAGCTCGACCCGGGCCACGTCGCCCACACGAACCGTGGCGGCACCTGGGGTGGAGCGCAGGATCACCTGGCGGAACTGCTCGGGCGTGCTGAAGCGGCCACGCAGCACGATCTGCGCGGTGGTTTCGGTCTCGGCCGTGGTGGGCTGCAGGCCCAGCCCGCCACCGGCGGTCTGGGCGTTCTGCTCGCGGATCGCGGCCATCACCTCGCCCGGGGCAATGCCGTAACTCAGCAGTTTCTCGCGGTCCAGCCAGATCCGCATGGCATAGCTGGAGCCAAACAGCGAAACGTCCCCCACCCCATGCAGGCGGCGCAGTTCATCGGCCACATTGTTGGCGGCGAAGTCGCCCAGCTCGAGGGCCGAGTACTGGTCGCCCTCGGACTGCAGCGCGATCAGCATCAGGAACCCATTGCTGGCCTGGGTGACGCGCACCCCCATCTGCCGGACTTCGTCGGGCAGACGCGGCTCCACCCGCGCCAGGCGGTCCTGCAATTGCGCGCGTGCCACATCGAGGTCGGTGCCGCTGCGGTAGGTGACCCGGATCTGCGCGGTGCCGTTGGCGCGGCTGGTGGACGACATGAACAGAAAGTCGTCCACGCCATTGAGTTCGTTCTCGATCACCGAGGTCACGGTGCGGTCCAGGGTCTGTGCATCGGCACCCACGAAGGTGGCCGAAATGCTCAGGGACGGCGGGGCCACATCCGGGTACTGCTCCACCGGCAGGCGGCTCAGCGCGATGGCACCGAACAGGATCGCAAACAGCGCGATCACCCAGGCCAGTACCGGGCGGTCAACGAAATAGCGGTTCATCGCGGCGCATCCTTGGGCGATGCCACGCTGACCGGTTGCCCCGGCTGGATCTTGTGCCAGCCATCCACGATGACCCGCTCACCGGGCTTCAGCCCTGACTGCACCACCCAGCGTCCACCTGACTGCCCGGCCAGCATCACCGGCCGGCGCATGGCGATGCCATCGTCGTTGACCACCATCACGCTGGATTCGTCTTCGCCCACCTGGATGGCACGCTCGGGCAGGCTGATGCCATTCGGTACCGTGCCAACGGTCAGGATGCCGCGCACGAACTGGCCCGGCAGCAGGCGCCCCTCCGCATTGGGCAGGCGGGCACGCAACGTGCGACTACCGGTGGCCGGATCGATCGCGGTTTCGCTGAAGTCCAGCACGCCCGGGGTAGACACGGGCGTGCCGTCATCCAGCAGCACGGTCACCGCCACCTTGCGGTCATCGGCCAGCACCACGCGTCCGGCCGTGATTCCCCGCTCGAGCTCATTCATGGCGATATGCGAGGGATTGAAGATCACGAAGACCGGGTCGAGCTGGTCGATCCGGGTCAACAGCGTGGCCCCGGCGGCACTGACCAGCGCGCCCTCGCTGACCTGCGCACGACCCGCACGCCCGGCAATCGGCGCACGCACGGTGGCGTGGTCCAGCTGCAGGGTGGCGCGATCGACGGCGGCCTGGGCCTCCAGCAGTGCCGCATCCGCCTGCCGGAACGACGCCTGTGCCGACTCGTACTCCTGCACGCTCACGGCCTTGCGCTGCACCAGCGCCGACAAGCGCGCACGCAAGGCGGCGGTCTGCGCGCGTGCGGCCTTGGCCGACGCCAGCGAGGCACGCGCCTGTTGCAGCCGTGCCTGCAGGTCACGCGGGTCGATCCGGAACAGAGGCGCATTGGCAGCGACATCGGTGCCGTCCACGTAAAGCTGGCGCTCGACGATGCCGTCGGCGCGCGCACGCACCTCGGCCGAGCGCGCGGCCTCCACCCGGCCAGGCAGCTCCACCAGGTTGGGCACCGCCTGCGCGGTCACGGTTTCCACATCCACCCGAACAGGGGGGCGCTGACCAGCGGCTGGCCCGTCCTCACTTCCGCAACCGGCCAGCGCCACGGTCAACACGATCCACCACGGCCAGCTACCTGCCCTGGATCGACGGATACCCATCGCAGGCACCTCCGCGCTGTTAGAAGGCCACCGCGTCGCGGATCAACGGGCAGGTCATGCAGTGCCCGCCACCACGCCCGCGCCCAAGCTCGGCACCCACAATGCTGATCACCTCGATGCCTTCCTTGCGCAGGCCGGTGTTGGTCGCGGTGCTGCGGTCGTAGGCCACCACGACGCCGGGCGACATTGCCACCAGATTGTTGCCGCTGTCCCACTGCGAACGCTCGGCGGCGTAGCGGTCGCCGCCGGATTCCACGATGCGCAGCTTCTTGAAGCCCAGTGCCTGTGCGACCACATCGTTGAAGTGGGCTTTCTCGAACACGATCTCGAATCCGGGTTCCTTGTCACTGGGGTACAGCGAGATCGGGTGGATCTGGTCGACGATTCCCGGAAACACGGTGACCACATCGCGGTCAGCGAAGGTGAACACCGTATCCAGATGCATCGCCGAGCGCAGCTTCGGCATCACCGCGACGATCACCCGGGTGGCCGCCTTGTTTTTGAACAGCGACTGCGCCAACTGGGTGATGGCGGTGCGCGAGGTGCGTTCACTCATGCCGATCAGCACGATGCCATTGCCGGCAATCAGTACGTCGCCGCCTTCCAGGGTGGCGTTGCCATGGTCCTGGGTAGGGTCACCGAACCAGATCGGGAAATCGGCCGAGGCGAAGTCCGGATGGAACTTGTAGATCGACGTGGTGAGAATGGTCTCTTCATGCCGCGCCGGCCAGTACAACGGATTCAGCGTCACCCCCTGGTAGATCCAGCAGGTGGTGTCGCGGGTGTACAGCGTGTTCGGCAGCGGTGGCAGCAGGTAACCGACCAGATCCGGCACCTCGCGCACGGCCTGCAGTGTGGGACCACTGAAATCCTCGGGCAGATCCACCACACTGAGACCGCCGATCAGCACTTCGGCCAGCTTTCGCGCGGGCAACCCCTGCAGGTAGGAGCGGACTTCGGACATGAACTCCACGCCCACTTCATTGGCGTTGATCTGGTGATCCAGGATCCAGTTGCGGGCTTCCTCGATCTCGACGGTTTCGGCAAGAAGATTGTGCATCTCCACCACCTCGACACCGCGGTCGCGCATCTTCGACATGAAATCGAAATGGTCACGCTTGGCGTTGTCGACCCAGATCACATCGTCAAACAACAATTCGTCCTTGTTGCGCGGCGTCAGTCGCATGTGCGCCAGCCCCGGCGCACACACCATGACCTTGCGCAGGGTTCCAACTTCGGAGTGGACGCCATAAACGGGGGCGTTGGACATGGGAGCTTCTCCGCGACGGTAGATGAATTGATCCTAGTCGCCGAAGACAGGCAAACGAGCGCGCTTACGTAGAAAGCAGTAGAAATACCGAGAGCGGCTGCCTGAAACACTGAATTCGCACTGCCCGATCCACGCGCATACTCCTTCACCAAGGCAGCCCGGTGTACGCACCGCGCATTTTCTCCCCTGCTTCAGGAGATGCATCATGAAACTTCGCCCCATCACGCTTCCCGCGCTGCTGGCCGCCGCATTGCTGGCCGGCGCATGCTCCACCCACACCACCCCCAGCACCTTCAACCGATCCGAAGTGGGTCGTGCGCAGACCGTGGAATGGGGCACCATCCAGTCCATCCGCGACGTTCAGATCCAGAACGATTCGCGCGGCGTGGCCACGGTCACCGGTGCGGCCATTGGCGGCATCGCCGGCAGCACGATCGGTGGCGGGCGCCGTGCCAACGCGGTGGGTGCCATTGCCGGTGCCGCTGCGGGCGGCGCAGCCGGCAACGCGCTGTCCCGTTCGGCTCGTAATGGCGTCGAGATCACGGTTCAACTGGAGAACGGTCGCACCGTTGCCGTGGCCCAGGACGGCACCTCCGCCGACTACCGCGTGGGCGACCGCGTGCGCGTTTCCAGTGATGGTGTGACCACGCGCGTCAGTCGCTGAAAGGAGTCGCCGCCATGCGCCTGCGTATGTTGATGCTGGGTGTGAGCCTCGCCTTGGCCGGGTGCTCGACGACGCCCACAATGACCACCGACCAGCGTATCGCGCTGTACTTCGAGCATGCGGGTCCGCCGGTGCAGTCCTTCCGCCTGACCCGGTTCGTCCGGCATACGCAGTGGACGCCACTCGGCGACCGCGCATTGGCAGTGTGGATCAGCCAGAGCCGTGGCTATCTGCTGCAGCTGCGCGGGCGCTGCACCGGCCTGGCGATTGCACACACCGTGCAGATCACCAACTCGTTCGGAACGGTAAGCGCGCGATGGGACAGCGTGATCCCGCGGACGGTGAGCGTCGCGATGCCACAGTCGTGTCGCATCATGCGCATCCGCCCGCTGGACGGCACCGGCCTGCGTGACGCGCGACGGGAAATGCGTGCGACCGTGCGCTCGGATCGTGCCGCCGATGTGGTCGAGGATACCGGTCCGGAGGTCAGTGATCGTCCCGGCGACTACCTGCCCTCGCAGGAGCCATGAGACGGGCCTTCCGACAGCTGGCGGCCCGGTCCATGTCGCGCAGCCTGTTCGATGCGCGCTGGATCATGGCACCGTTCTACTTCGGGCTGGTGGTCGCCCTGTTGCTGCTGCTGTGGGTGTTCTTGCGCGAACTCTACGAACATCTGGTTCGGATCGCGTCGCTCGGGCCGGTAGACGCCGTGCTGCTGGCCCTGGCACTGATCGACCTGTCGTTGATCGCCAACCTGCTCCTGATTGTCATCCTGGCGGGCTACGAGAACTTCGTGGCCCGCATCGAATCCGGCCATGAGCGGCGCCCGGCCTGGATGGGCACGGTCGACTTCAGCGGCATGAAGATGAAGCTGATGGGCTCGATCACCGCCATTTCCGCGATCGCGCTGTTGCGCATCTTCATGAAGCTGGAGGAAGGCAAGCCGGTGGACCCGGAGGTGCTGCGCTGGATGGCAATCCTGCACTGCGTGCTGCTGCTGTCCGCGGTGGTGCTGTCGGTCACCGACCGTCTGGCACGCCTGCCCGGCACGCACCGTGATGCACCCACTCAGCCCCCGCCCCCGGTCTGATCGCGCTGTGCGCGCCGCCGCGCATCCAGCTGCTGCTGCAACCGCGTGACCGCGTCGGCATCCATGTCCTCCAGACCCAGCACGGCCTGCCAGCCCAGCACATAGTGCGCGGGTGCGAACACGTGTCCGTAGCCCATCGGGGTACGGTCCGCGAGCAGCATGTCCAGCGCCAGCTGCAGCATGGTCACCAGCGGATACCAGCGCACCGCGGGAGCGACGTCCGAGGCCCGCGGCGCGTCCATCCATTCCGGCTCACGCCACGCATCCTGCGCCCGGAAGAAGGTGATTGCATCGCTTCCATACTGCAGGTACACCACCCGCATGCGCCCCCACGGTGCAGCCGCCGGCACTGCGCTGCCGTCCTGGTTCATGAAGCGCACGCTGCGGCTGTCACGGAACACCGGCCGCCATTCTGGCGAGCCTTCCACCCGGCTGTCGGTGACCTGCCGCCAGTAGCGCGTGGCGAACGGCGGTCCGCTCCACAGCGCGCCGTGGATGGGCGTATCGATCATGTCGAACAGGTTCACCGAGCGCTCGGAGTTCATCGCCCCCAGGCTCAAGCCATGCACGTACAGGCGCGGCCGCTGCTGCTCCGGCAGGGTGCGCCAGTAGCTGTAGATCTCCGCGAACAGCGCCTGCGCGCTCTCCTGGCCGTACTCCGGCTCCACCAGCAGCGACAGCGGGCTGGACAGATACGAGTACTGCACCGCCACGCTGGCCACGTCGCCGCGCAGGAGCACCTCCAGGCTGTCCACCGCGGCCGGGTCGACCCAGCCGGTGCCCGTCGGGGTAATCACCACCAGAGTGCTGCGCTGGAACCCACCCTGCCGCTGCAGCTCGCGCAACGCCAACCGCGCCCGCGCCTGCGCCGTGTCCGCCGCAGGCAGGCCCACGTAAACCCGCAGCGGGCGCAGTGCCGGCCGACCCATCAAGGAAGAAATCTCCGACGCCGAGGGGCCACTACTCGCGTAGTCGCGGCCGGCGCGCCCCATCTGCTCCCAGCTCACCCAGGAACCCGGTCCGCCGGTCTGCAGCGCATCGGTCGGGGCACGCGGATCGGGGGGAATCAACGCATCGGCCTGGCGAAAGGAGGCATCGGCCAGATGCAGCGCCCCACGCAACAGCACGCCATTGGCCAGGAAGAAGAACAGCACCGCCGCCACGCTGACGCCCAGTACGCCGGCCACTGGGGCGGGAACGCGCCGGCGCGCGGACCTGCCGACACGGCGCGCCACCCAGACAAAGGCCCGCCCCACTGCCAACAGCACCGCGAAGGTAACCAGCGCGATCAGCAGCAGCCGCAGCGAGTAGGTCTGCTCCATGGGGGCCAGCCCCATCACCGCACGCACCGCGTCCTGCCACGGGCGCACCCACCACACCAGCACCGCGCAGCCGAGCAGGCAGACCAGCGGCAACCAGCGCAATACCTGCTGCAATCGACCCCGACCCAGCTCCGGCAGCTGCAGCAGGTGCCAACCACCTGAAAGACCCACACCCAGCAGATAACCCAGCGCGAAACACACGCCGCTCAGCAGCCCCTGGGCAATGTAGCCGCGCGGCACCAGGCTGGGGGTCAATGAAGCCATGAAACAGAAGGCACCAAGCACCTCTCCGGTACGGCATAGCGGGCCGCGCCACGGCCGCACCGCGTTTACCAGCCAGGAGGGCACGCGCGGCCGCGCCAGCGCGTTCACAGCTGCAACCGTCCGCTGACCAACCCGTACACCGCCACCGCCGCCATACCGGCCAGCAGGCCGAGCACCAAGGTCTCAGCAGGACGGAATGCAATGCCGCGATGCCGCTGCCACGCCCAGAACAGCAGCGCGCCCGGCAGATACAGCAGGCTGGACAGCAGCAGGTAGCGGCTGCCCCCGGCCAGCAGCATGGCCGCGGTGTAGAAGGTCGCGCCGCCGGCGATCCAGCGCATGCGGGAGGCGGACGCGGAAAGCTTCAACTGATACGCCGCCACCAGCAGGTAAGGCACCAGCGTCATCGCACTGGTCATCATCAAGGCCAGGGTGAATGCGTACTCGGCGAACCAGCTCACCAGCAGGAACAGCTGGATCACTCCGTTGGTCAGCCACAACGCGGTGCTCGGCACCCCGGCCCGGTTCTCACCGGCCAGTGCGCGCGGCATGGCGTCGTTGAGCGCAGCCGAATGCAGCACCTCCGCTGCGAGCAACGACCACGACAGGTAGTTGCCCAGCACCGAGACCAGCAACCCGATGCTGATGAACACCGCGCCCCATCGCCCCGCTACTGCCTCCATCACCCCGGCCATCGATGGATTACGCAGCGCGGCCAGATCCGGGCGCAGCAGGATGCCGTAAGACAGAACCGTCACCATCACCAACAGGCACAGCACGCCCAGGAACCCGGCTACCGTGGCAATGCCCACATCCTCGCGACGTCGCGCGTAGCGTGAGTAAACGCTGGCCCCTTCGATACCGACAAATACGAACACCGTCAGCAACAGCGTGCCACGCACCTGTCGCAGCAGGGTGTCCGCCCCGGGCGCGTCCCCGCCCCACAGGTTCCAAGCGAACACATCGGCGCGGACGCCCTGCACCACGAACACCACGAACACCGCCAGCGGTACCAGTTTGGCCACCGTCGCGATGGTGTTCAGGAATGCGGCTTCCTTGATTCCGCGCAGAATCAGGAAGTGAAACCCCCACAGCAGCACCGACGCGCACACGATCGACAGCGCATTGCTGCCGTCGCCAAACACCGGAAAGAACAGCCCCAGCGTGGCCTTGATCAGAATCAGGCAGGCCACATCCGCCAGGCAGCAGCCCAGCCAGTAACCCACCGCGGACAGCAGCCCGGCGAAGTCACCAAAGCCGGCCCGCGCGTACGCATAGATGCCCGTATCCAGTTCCGGCTTCAGCCGCGACAGCGACTGGAACACCAGCGCCAGCATCAGCATGCCGGTGCCGGCAATCGCCCACGCCAGCAGCGCTCCGTAGATGCCGGTGCGGGTGGCGAATGCGGCCGGCAGCGCGAAGATGCCCGACCCGATCATCGAGCCGACCACCAGTGCGGTCAGCTCGAGCAGGCTCAACGTGCGGCGGTCGGAGGGCGGACTCATCGCCGTGGCAGGGACCGGTGAGCGGGGTCAGATCTGGATGTAGCCGGTGGCGATCCAGTAGATGCCCACGGCTGCCGCGATCACCGCCAGCGCCAGAATCACCACGTCGGACGGTTTGTTGAACACCCTCGCGCCCTGTTCCCGCCGCGCCCACAGGTACAGCAGGCTGCCCGGTGCATACAGCACGGCCGACAGCACGATGAACTCGATGCCTCCGGCATACAGCAGGAACACGGTATAAATCGTGGCCACAACGGCCAGTATCAGGTCGCGGTTGCGTTCCTGCGGACGCACGTCGTAGGTCTCGCCCCGTCGTGTCACCTGCAGGCCGTACGCGGCCACCAGCAGGAACGGAATCAGCGACATCGCGCTGGTCAGGTTGAGCATCAGCGAGAAGGCATCGCGCGACCAGTAAGTACTGATCACAATCAGCTGGATGATGATGTTGGTCGCCCACAGTGCGGCCGAGGGCACCCCGTTGGCGTTCTCACGCGCGAACACCTTGGGCATGTCACGGGTACGCGCAGCCGCCGATAACACCTCCGCGCAGATCAGCGACCAGGTCAGGTAGGCCCCCAGCACCGAGACCAGCAGGCCCACGCTGACGAACACCGCACCCCAGTGCCCGACCACCGCCTCCAGCAGCGCCGCCATCGAGGGCTGCCGCATGGCGGCGATATCCGCCCGCGGAACCACCGCATATGGCAGCAAGGTGACCAGTACCATCAGCGTGGTCACCACCAGGAAGCCGGTGACGGTGGCCGCGCCTACGTCGGAGCGGTCTTTCGCATAGCGCGAGTACACGCTTGCCCCCTCGATGCCGAGGAACACGAAGACCGTAACCAGCATGGTGGCGCGGACCTGCTCGAAGATGCTGCCGGTCAGGTCGCCGCCGTAGAAATTGAACTGGAACATGTCCATCTTGAAGGCGAACGCCATGATCGCCAGGAACACCAGGATGGGGATCACCTTGGCGATGGTGACGATCTTGTTGATCGCCGCCGCCTGCTGCACCCCGCGCAGGATCATGAAATGGAACAGCCAGATGCCGGCGGAGGCCACCAGAATGGCCACGACGGTGTTGCCGTCGCCGAACACCGGAAAGAACGCGCCCAGTGTGGATTTGATCAGCACCCAGTAGGACACGTTGCCGATGCAGCTGCCTATCCAGTAGCCGAAAGCGGACAGAAAGCCCGGGTAGTCGCCAAATCCTTCCTTGGCATAGGCGAACACGCCGGCATCCAGTGCCGGCTTGCGTTCGGCCAGCATCTGGAACACCCGGGCCAGTGTGTACATGCCCAGACCGGCGATCAGCCAGGCCACCACGGCACCCAGTGGTCCGGTCGCGCCGGCGAAGGTACGCGGCAGGGAGAAGATACCCGCGCCGATCATGCCCCCCACCACCATGGCAGTGAGCTGGGCGCGCGTCATCTTGACGACAGTGGAATTCATGGCAGCCACCGGTATTCAGCAAGGACGTCCTGCCGATCATGCAGGAACCCTCCCCGCCCGGCGTCAGTAGTTCTACGCAGGAAATTACGGTAGCGCGGCTGCGACACCCTGCCGCAGGCCGCGCTGGCCTCGGCTTGACCAATGTCATGTCGCCCTTCCGCTGGGCTGCGCATGCTGGGGCCACCGAAATCACCGTCCACACCCCGAGGAAGATCCAATGTCCTACCAGCCCAGCACCGCACAACTGCTTGATGCCGTTCAGAACGTGATGGTCATCTCCACCACCGACCTGCAGGGCAACATCACCTATGCCAACGACCTGTTCTGCACGCTGACCGGCTTCAAGCGTGAGGAACTGATCGGCCAGCCGCACAGCCTGGTGCGCCATCCGGATGTGCCCAAGGCCGTGTACAAGGACATGTGGGACACCATCAAGGTCGGGAAGACCTGGACCGGCATCGTGCCGAACCTCGGCAAGGGCGGCGTGCTGTATGTCGTGGACACCACGGTGCAGCCGTTGTTCGACGACGCGGGACAGATCAACGGCTATATCAGCATCCGCCGGGTGGTGAACGACCTGATGACGCAGTTCGATGCGGTGGAGTTCAGCAAGGAAAAGTTCGACGACTTCTACGAGGCCGCCTGAGCATGTCTCCGATCCGCCGCGTACTGGTGGGCTACGGCTCCGAGTCCGGCACGGCCCGTGCCCTGGCGCTGCGTCTGGGCACGTTTCCGGCCTTGACCGCGCACGCACCGCAGGTGCTGCCCTTCAACGATATCGATGTCGCCGGGTTGGGCGCCGGCGACGTGCTGTTGGCGCTGTCGAGCTCCTTTGGCGACGGCGAGCCACCGGCCAATGCCGAACGCTTCGCCGACGCACTGCGCCAGCACCCCGCGCTGCCCGGGCTGCGCTATGCGGTGTTCGGCCTGGGCGACACCGGCTACCCCCGGTTCTGCGGCTTCACCAAGGCACTCGATGCGCTGCTCGGCGAGAAACAGGCACAGCCGCTGCTGCAGCGCGTGGATGCGGATGCCGGGTATGAAGGCTTCTTCGCGAAATGGGCACCGGTGCTGGGCGAGGTGCTGAACGGAGCCCCGGATGCGGGTCGCGACCTGCGCCTGCAGGTCAGCGCCTACAGTGCGGATGACGCGTTCATTGCGCCGGTCATCGAACGCCGGCGGCTCAGTCTCAGTGAACCCGCCGCGTGGCAGGTGCAGCTGGACCTGCGCGGCAGCGGCATGCAGTGGCGTGCTGGTGACACCCTGCATGTGGTGCCGCAGAACGACCCGGCGTTGCTGCAGGCGATTGCGGACTGGTATGGCGACCCCGCCGCTGTTGAACTGCTGCGCCATCGTGAACTGCGGCAACTGGGCAAGGGATTGCTGCGCGATCTGGCTCGGATGAGCGGCAGCGAGCCCCTGAAGGACCTCCTCAAGTCCAGCCAGCGACCCGCATTGGAAAGCTATCTGCACGGTGCCGACCTGCTGGACGTGCTGAGCGACCATGCCACCCCCGACAGCGTACCGCTGCCGGCACTGCTGGAACGGCTGTCGCCGTGTCTGCCGCGTGCCTACTCCATTGCCTCGTCCGGCGGCGACAGCGTCAGTCTGTGCATCCGCGAAGTGCGTTATCTGCGCAACGGGCGCGAGCGTGTGGGCACCGCTACCTCCGGCCTCCTGCACGGTGGCGCGACGGCGAAGGTGTATTGCCGTTCCAATCCGGGCTTCCACCTGGCGGCCGACAGCACAGCCCCCTTGCTGATGGTCGGCACCGGCACGGGCATCGCGCCACTGATGGGGCTGGTGCAGGAACTGGCAAGCGCCGGGACACCGCGTGAAGTGCATCTGGTGTTTGGTGAGAAGCATCGTGCGCGGGACTTCCTGTACCAGTCGCAGTTGCAGGCCTGGCAGGAACAGGGCTGGATCACCCGGCTGCACACCGCATTCTCGCGCGATGGCAGTGAGAAGTATTACGTGCAACATGCATTGGCAGAGCAGGCCGGATCGGTGGTGGATCTGATTGCTCGTGGGGCACACCTGTATCTGTGTGGTAACAAGCGGCATCTGGACGGCGCGTTGCAGCAGGCCATCAATCAGTTGGGTGCGGCGGCGTTCGGGCAGGCGGATGCGTGGAGCCTGCTGCGTGAGCAGGGCCGATTGCACTGTGAGCTTTACTGACCTGCGCAACTGCCAACGGGCTGGCGATGATGGCGAAGACATGTAGAGCCGGGCTTGCCCGGCTGCTTTCGGCGGTACCGCGAAAAGCAGCGGGGCAAGCCCCGCTCTACGGGGTTGCTGTTGCCGACGGCGGAGGGTCCACGTCCGCCAGCGCCTGCAGGCGCTCAGGCTGCAGCAGCACGATCTCGCGCTGATTCATCACAATCAGTTGCTCGTCACTGAACCGACGCAGCACCCGGCTGGTGGTTTCCGGAGCCATGCGCAGGTAGTTGGCGATGTCCAGCTTGGTCATGGTCAGGTTGAAACGCGTTGCCGAAAAACCGCGCTGGGCATAACGCCCGGACAGGTCCAGCAGGAACGCCGCCAGGCGCGCATCTGACCGGTGATTGGCCGCCAGCATGGTGACCTTGCCGATCTCCGCGCTGAGCAGGCTGAACAACTTTGCCTGCAACCCCGGCATGCGGCTGGCCAGCACGCTCATCTTCGGGAACGAGAACCGGCACAGGTACACCGTATCCAGGGCGACGGCGTTGCACGGATAGCGGGCACCATGAATCGCATTGAGCCCGATCACCTCCCCCGGCAGGCTGAAGCCGAGCACCTGCTCCACCCCCTGGCTGTCAACTAGAAAAGTCTTGACCATGCCCGCACGCACGGCGGCAATGGCGTCAAAGGGATCACCGGCGCGGAACAGATACTCACCGGCCTTGAACGGGCCGACGTGGTCCACCAGTACGTGCAGTTCGCCGAGCGCCTGCTTGTCGTACCCCTGCGACATGCAGGCTTCGGAAAAGGCACAGGTGCTGCAGAAATGCAGGGCGTCACCGTCGTCGGCCGCCGCCGGATTCGGGGTGGCACCGGTTGCAGTGCGTGCGGTCACGAATCAGCGCGCCGCCAGCGCGAAATCCAGTCCGGCACGCACCGCCGCCACCTGCGCCGCATTGCATTCGGCCGCATCGGTGCGTGGGCTGTCCGGATAGACTTCAGTGGTGGTGGCAAAGCGCGCATCGGTGAAGCCGGCGCAGGCCCCGATCGAGCGCGATTCACCCCAGACCACGCCGTGCGACTGCAGCGGCAGCCCCACCAGATGCCCCTGCGCGTCCGCCGGTGCGATGTGGGTAATGGGCTCCACCGCAGCAATCAGCGCCTTCTGGAACGCATGCTCGGGGTTCTCGCTGTTGCCGATGACGTAGAACCCGTCCGGAATGGTTTCCGGCACCCAGGCCTTGCCATCACGCGAGGCCAGCGCAGGATCAAATTCGTGCGCGTCACTGTCGGTGGTCTCGTGCAGGTCCAGGTGCACCAGCGGCGTGATGCCCTGCGCGCTGATCCAGTTCATCAGTGCGGCGGATTCGACGATCAGGCCGCCATTGCGGAAACTGCGGTTGGGGTCCACCGCATCATGATTCCAGCGTTGGATGCGCTCATAGCCCCAGGGACACACGCAGGGCACCACGACCAGGTTGAGCCGGCCTGCGTAATCAGCCGCATGCTGCTGCAGAAACTGCAGTGCACCATGCACGCCACTGGTTTCATAGCCGTGCACGCCACCAGTGACCAGCGCGGTCGGCAACGCGACATTCCAGTCGCGGCTGACCACGGCCAGCAGCGGGTAACGATCAGGACCGGTTTCCAGCTCACCGTACTGAACCACCTCAAGCGTGGCCGGCAGATCCTGCAGCACCTCAACCACATCACGCGCGTGGCTGCGCTGCACGATCTGGCGCTGACGCCACTGCGTGCGTTCTTCATCGCCCCAAGGCTGGCCGGGCGAACCGACCGGATAGAAGTGTGAAGTCGTCATGGCGCAGATTTCCAGTTTCGTTCGCCACCATTGTAGCGACACGCCATGCGTGTCGTCGGAACCCCAAACAAAAAGGGGAGCCGGCACCCCGGCTCCCCTCCCCGCTTCATGCGGCCTGCACCTCTTCATACCCGGTGAAACGCATGTCACTCGATGCCCGTCCCTGGGTCAACGAGCGCAGCGCCGTGGTGTAACCGGACAGCTGCGCCAGCGGTGCCAGTCCGACCACCTCGGCACGACCGCCCAGGTCATCAATGGACGACACCCGCCCGTGGCGACGGTTGAGGTCGCCCACCACGTCGCCCACATGCACCGACGGCACATGGATGGCGATCTCCATCACCGGCTCCAGCAGACGCGTACCGCCCTGGGCCAGCGCGGCTTTCACCGCCTCCGCACCCGCGCGATGGAAGGCCATGTCGGAGGAGTCCTTGGCATGGGTCTGGCCATCGGTGAGGGTGACCGTAAGGCCCACCACCGGATGGCCCTGCGGACCTTCCGACAGCGCTGCACGTACGCCCTTCTCCACCGCCGCCACAAACCCACGTGGAATCACCCCGCCCACGGTGCGATCCTCGAAGCTGACCTCGCCATCGTCGCGCGGGGTCACATCGATCACCACGCGGGCAAACTGACCCGAACCGCCGGTCTGCTTGACCACCTTGCCTTCCACCGCACGCGCGGCCTGCTTCGGCGTTTCCTGGTAGGCCACGCGTGGCGCGCCGGTACGTACGTTGACGTTCCACTCCGTACGCAGGCGTTCGACCATCACCTCCAGGTGCAGCTCGCCCATGCCCCAGACCAGGGTTTCACCGGTGTCCGCATCGGTATCGACGCGGAACGACGGGTCTTCCTGGGCAAGGCTGGCCAGGCCCTGGCTGATGCGGATCAGGTCGGATGCCTTCTCCGCGGTCAGCCGCCACGCCAGCACCGCCTGCTGCGCCTGGATCGCGTCCAGACGCAACGGATGTGCCGGTGCGCTGAGCGTTTCACCGCTCACCGCGTCCTTCCAGCCAAGCACGGCCACGATGTCACCGGCCACGGCCTGCTGGATGTCGTGGGTCTGGTCGGCCTGCACGCGCACCAGCCGGCTGACCCGCCGTCCCTGCGGATGCTGCGAACTGGCCAGCGTATCGCCCACCCGCAGCGTGCCCGAGTACAGGCGCACGAAGCTCAGCGCACCGTGATGCTGGTGGGTGATCTTGAACAGCAGCGCCGCCAACGGACCAGATGCCTCCGGCGGCAGCACCACCTCACCCTGGGCGTCTTCAGCGACCACCGCCGGCCGATCTTCCGGTGCCGACAGGTAATCGACGATAGCGTCGAGCAGGGTTTCAATGCCCTTGCTCTTGAACGCCGCACCCGCCAGCACAGGCACGCCGGCACCGGCCAGCGTGGCCCGTCGCAGCGCTGCGCGCAGGGCCGGCGCACCGATGTCACCGCCACCCAGCCACAGATCCGCCAGCAGTTCGTCGCGGTCGGCAACCGACTCGACCAGGCGGGCGCGCTCGGGCTCCCACTGCGCCTGTTCGTCCGGACTCCAGCTGGTACGGGTCGGCGTACCGGCCTCGTCCCAGCGCACCACGCTGCGATCCACCAGGTCGACCCAGCCGCTGAAGGCCGCTTCGGCACCGATCGGAACGCCCAGCGCCCACGGTCGCGCCTGCAGCTTGTCCTGCAGCTGATCCAGCACGCGTTCGAACGACGCGCCGATGCGATCCATCTTGTTGACGAACGCAATCAGCGGCACGCCGTGCCGACGCGCCTGGTGCCACACCGTTTCCGATTGCGGCTGCACGCCGTCGACCGCGGAGAACACCGCCACCGCGCCATCCAGCACGCGCAGCGAGCGCTCCACTTCGATGGCGAAGTCGATATGGCCCGGGGTGTCGATCAGGGTCAGGTGATGCAGCGGCTGGTCACGCGGTGCCCAATGCGCCTGCACGGCGGCGGCACCGATGGTAATGCCACGCTCGCGCTCGATCGCCGAGAAATCGGTGGTGGTCGCGCCGTCGTGGACTTCGCCCACGCGGTGGATCTCGCCGGTTTTCCAAAGCAGGCGTTCGGTGAGCGTGGTCTTGCCGGCGTCGATATGGGCAATGATGCCGAGGTTGCGCCGGAGGTTGAGGGTGTTCTGGGTGTTCATGGAATGCGATCTCGTTGCCAACGTTGAGAGAGCCGCACGCCGTCATTGGCTAACGGGCGTGCGGCCAGATTTGGGGCTCGGCGATCAGGTGCATGGCACGTTCTCCTTGGTCATCTGCGGGTTGCGGTGGCTGAAACGAAAAGAGCGCCCGGTGGGCGCTCTGTCTGGGATCTGAGAGGTGACCGGGAATCCGGTCAACCGCCTGAGCCGCAAGGCAGACGCGCCCGTTCCGCGCGAACGCGGTTCTGGGTAAAAAACGTCAGGAGCGGCATCAAGGTCATTTCGGTTCAGGTCCGGGGTATGGGGCGCATTCTAGACCTCTGATTGCCGGATGCAAGCGAACATTGCCCTCATTTATGGAACACAGGCGATCAATTCGGGCGGCCGGCACGGCATGTGCAACAACCGTCGCGTGCCAGCTTTTTGTATATGCGAATAGGTCGCAATTGCATCATGCAGGTTTAACTTCTAAAATGCGTCACGCAACGTCGTACCCACGACGGTTTCGACGCTGGTAGCCGCTTCGGTTCGCGCGCACAGGCCAGCGCCTGCGCCCCTTCCGAATATCGAGTGCCCCATGTCCTTCTCCCCTGCCCGTTCCTCTCGGTTGACCCCCAGCCGGCTTGCCCTTGCCTGCGTGCTGGCCGTAGCCGCACCGGCCGCCTTCGCCCAGAACGCCACCGAACTCGACAGCGTCCAGGTCAACGCCTACCGCACCACCAACAGCACCAGCGGTGCGACCAAAACCAGCACCGCGATTGCGGAAACCGCGCAGTCGGTGTCGGTGATCGAACGTGCGGAACTGGACGCGCGCGGCGTGCAGTCGCTCAATGACGCCATGCGCTATGTAGCCGGTGTCAGCCTGGAAAGCAGCGGCATCGACAACCGCGTCGACGACTTCCGCATCCGCGGTTTCGATGCGGGCAGCTGGGCCAACAATGTCACCCTGGACGGCATGCGCGCGCCGCAGGGCAGTCAGTGGAACCGCAGCATGTTCGACAGCTGGAACCTGGCCCGCGTGGAAGTGCTGAAGGGTCCGTCGGCGGTGATGTACGGGCAGATGGCACCCGGCGGCATGGTCAACCAGGTCAGCAAGACCCCGACACCGGACCAGGAACAGCTGCTGCGCCTGGGCCTGGATGCCAACGGGCAGTACAGCGCGGCCTTCGACGTGGGTGCCGGCACTGCCGACAATACCCACCTCGGCCGGCTGGTCGGTCTGTACCGCAATGGCGACACGCAGATCAAACACACCGAGCAGGAACACTGGTTCCTGGCCCCCAGCTACACCTGGCAGATTGCCGAGCGCACGCGCCTGACCCTGCTGGGCATGTACCAGAAGGATGACGGCGGCTCGACGTATCAGTTCCTGCCGATGGCCAGCACGCTGAAGCCGACGCAGTACGGCTACATGAAGAACACCACCTTCATCGGCGAGCCGGGCTGGAACACCTTCGACCGTACCCTGTGGACGGCAGGCTGGATGTTCGAGCACGCGTTCAATGATCATCTGACCCTGATCCAGAATGCGCGCCGCACGCACGTCGATTCTCTGTACCGGGGCGTGGTGACCTTCGGTGCGCTCAACGCCGACGGCCGCACCCAGAACCGCCGCGGCGTGCAGGGCACCGGCGATTCCGACGGCGACACCTTCGACACGCGCCTGCAGGCGCGCTTCACCACCGGCGCGGTGGATCACACCCTGCTGCTGGGCTGGGACTGGCAGCGGGCCGACTGGGAAGGCGTGCGCAGCGCGATGAGCAACCCGCGCGCGATCGATGTGTTCAATCCGGTGTACTACAACTACCAGCCGACGGTGAGCACGGAGACACCGACGGCGGGCGTGAACCGCCAGAGCGGCGTGTACCTGCAGGACCAGCTGGCGGTGGCGAACTGGCGTTTCACCCTGGGCGGTCGGTATGACTGGACCAAGGACGACACGCTGAGCGCGACCCGCAATATTGCCACCGGCATTTCCCAGCCGGGCCCGCACAATGTGATCAAGAACGAGGCGTTCACCGGCCGTGCGGGCGTGCTGTATGTGTTCGAGAACGGGCTGACGCCGTACGTGAGTTACGCCGAGTCGTTCCAGCCGTCAACCAAGTCACCGCTGGACAGCTTCACCCGCAACGCGTTCGACCCGGTCACCGGCGAACAGTGGGAAGCGGGGCTGAAATACCAGCCTGCCAACGTGGACGGCCTGCTGACGCTGGCGGTATACGACCTGCGCCAGCAGAACATGATCGTGGACGACCCAAATCCGGCGCACCGCAACTGCGGCAGCACGGGCACGACGGTCTGTTCGATCCAGGGCGACGAAGGCCGTGTACGCGGCATCGAACTGGAAGGTCGCATCACGCCGTTCGAGGGCTTCAGCCTGATCGGCGCAGCCTCGCGGATGGATTCGGAAATGATCCGTTCCAGCGCCTACGCCGGCAAGCAGCTGGCGATGGTGCCAGACTACACGGCCTCGTTCTGGGCTGACTACACCTTCCAGGCCGGCGCACTGCGCGGGTTGAGCCTGGCCGCCGGCGCGCGCTACAACGGCGAAAGCTACGGCGACAGCGCCAACCTGTACCGCATTCCCTCCTACACCCTGTTCGACGCGGCCATCCGCTACGACCTGGGCCAGCTGGGCAGCACCCACGTACAGCTGGCCCTCAACGCCAGCAATCTCTCCGACAAACGCTACGTCTCCACCTGCACCGGCGTCTCGTCCTGCTACTACGGCAGCGGCCGCACGGTGATGGCGACGGCGACGTTCGGTTGGTGATCTGATCGCGTGATTGCGGCGGACGTACCCGCTGCAATTGCATGCACTACGTAGAGCCGGGCTTGCCCGGCTGCTGTTGGTTTTTGGCGAACAGCCGGTGGTCACGTGCATCCGTGTTTGGGCGCACCGGGGTGGGTTTGCGGGACACGCCGTGAATACATCCCTGTAGGCTCGTCAAAAACATCCATGTTTTTGACGGTCCCGCAAACCCACCCCGGCACGCCCCAGACAGTTGGCCGGTGGCCATGGAAGATCAAAAGCACGTAGTTCCGGTAGCGTCGCTCGACAGACGACGGCAGTGAGATTGCCACCGGTCGGCAACGCATGACAATGGATCAGAGCTGCCGTTGATCTTGATCTTCGATGGCCACCGACACACTGTCGTGGCGGCTCGGGGTGGGCTGGAGGGGGCATGAGCCGCATGGATGCGGCGACTGAGCCTACACGGACGTACTTGCGGCGTCCCCCGGAACGCCCATCCCGAGCCGCCAAACCAGAGAACCGATGACTGCCGGTTGTTCGCCTGAATCCAACAGCAGCCGGGCAAGCCCGGCTCTACGTGCACCATGCAATCCGAGTTGTTGGCGTGCACCATGCAATCCGAGTTGTTGGCGCGGATCATGCAATCCGAGCAGTTGGCACAATGCCAGCGATCAGCTGTCCGCCACCACCACCAGCGGCACATCGCGTTGGGGATGGCGCAGCACCAGTACGTGCTGGTGATACACGCGTTCGATGTGCTCGCGGGTAAGCACTTCGTCGGGTGTGCCGTCCGCCGCGACCCGGCCCTGCTCCAGCAGCACGATGCGGTCGGCGTAGCCGGCCGCCAGATTGAGGTCGTGCACCACCACGATCACGCACGCACCGTTGTTCGCCAGTTCGCGCACCGCACGCAGGGTGCGTTCCTGGTGGCGCAGGTCCAGTGCCGCCGTTGGCTCGTCCAGCAACAGCAATGGCGTGTCCTGGGTCAGCACGCGCGCGAAGGTCGCACGCGCGGCCTCGCCACCTGACAATGTGCGCACTTCGCGCGCGCGCAATCCCTGCATCTCCGCCTTGTCCAGCGCCGATTCGATCAGCGCCGCATCACGCGCCGGGTCCGCTGGGTGCGGCAGCCGCCCCATCGCCACCACCTCGTCCACCGTGAACGCGAAACGCACCGCATGGTCCTGCGGCATCACCGCCCGCTCGCGGGCCAATGCCTTTGCCTTCCAGTGCGCGATCGGCTGGTCATGCAGGATCACCTGCCCTGCATCTGCGGCCACGTCCCCCGCCGCCACCGCCAGCAACGTCGACTTCCCCGCCCCGTTCGGCCCCACCAACGCCGTCAGCGTCCCCGGCGCAAAGCCCAGCGTGATGTCATGCAGGATCGCGCGCTCCCCATAGCGCAGGCCCACCTTCTGCAGGTGCAGGAATGGCGCGCTCATACCGCCTCGCTCCGCCGCTGGTGCAGCACCAGCCACAGGAAGAACGGCGCACCCAGCGCTGCCGAGAACAGGCCCAGCGGAATCTCCGCCGGCGGATCCAGCGTACGCGCCGCGGTGTCAGCCACCACGATCAGCAGCGCCCCCGTCACCGCCGACACCGGCAGCAGCCAGCGATGTCCCGGGCCCACCAGCATCCGCACCACGTGCGGCACCACCAGGCCCACAAAGCCGATCGACCCCGCAAACGCCACCGCCGCCCCCACCAGCAGTGCGCTGAACGCGATCAACTTCAAGCGCGTGCGCTGCACATCCAACCCCAGGTGCTGTGCCTGACGCTCCCCCAGCGCCAGCATGTCCAGCGGTGTGGCCAGACGCAGCAGCGCCAGCGTGCCCAGCACGAACACCGGCGTTGCCGCCGCCACGTCCGCCCAGTCCGCCTGCGCCAGCGAGCCCATCTGCCAGAACACCAGCGACTGCAGTTCGCTCTCGCTGGCGATGTAGGTCAGAAATCCAATCGCCGCCGAACAGAACGCCGCCAT
Organism: Stenotrophomonas sp.; assembly: GCF_032103445.1. GTDB lineage: Bacteria > Pseudomonadota > Gammaproteobacteria > Xanthomonadales > Xanthomonadaceae > Stenotrophomonas. The sequence goes on along the minus strand of NZ_DAMDFR010000001.1, from coordinate 37,525 downwards.
CGCGATGCCCACCAGCAGCAGCGTGGCCGTGCCACTGTTGCGGCCCGGCCGCGCCAGCGCATAGGTCAGGCTGATCGCCGCCGCACCGCCGGCAAACGCCGCCAGCGGCAGGGTCCAGCCGCCGACACTGCCTGCGCCCAGCACGATCGCCGCCACAGCGCCCAACGCCGCACCCTGGGTCACCCCCACGATGCCCGGGTCGGCCAGCGGATTACCGAACAGGCCCTGCAGACTGGCACCGGCCATCGCCAGCGATGCCCCCACCAGCGCACCCAGCAGCGCACGCGGAATCCGCAGATTCCACACCACCGCCAGGTCACGCGTGCTCACCTGCGCCGGATCCACCCAGCCCAGCTTGACCCCGATCGCCTGCACCACCTCCAGCGGCGGCAGGCGCAACGGGCCGACCGCAAACGACGCCAGGATCGCGCCCAGCAACGCCAGCGCCATCGCCAGCAGCACCCAGCCACCGGCTGTGCGTCGGGTACGACCGGTCATCACGGTGCCGGCAACGCCGCCAACGCCTTGGCCAGCGCCAGCGCGCCACTGCCCGAGCCCACGCTGGTCGATTTCAGCTGCACATCGGGCATCACCCACACGCGATTGGCGGCACCCGCCGGCGTCTGCTTCAGGGTCGGATACGCCTTCCACAGCCCCGCTTCGCCGCCGAACAGCTGCAGGTCGTTCTCGGTTACCAGGATCACATCCGGTGCGGCCGCGACCACGCCTTCATTGCTGAGCGCCGAATAGTTCTGCACGCCGGCTTCGGTGCCGATGTTCACCCCGCCAGCCAGCGCAATCAGCTTGCCCGACGCACTGTCCGCCCCGGCCACCGTCGGCGCGCCGCCGGCCCCCGTGGCCGACAGGTGGATCACCCGCGGATGTTTCGCACTGGCCTTTGCCACGGCGGCGGCTTCATCCAGCTGCGCCTGCACCTGCGTTGCCAGCGTCTCGCCGGCCTCCGCCGCACCCAGTGCAGCGGCGACCTTGCGCACTTTGTCGGGGGCCGGCTGCAGGTCGTCCACGACCACGGCCGCCTCACCTGCACCGCGCAGCTTCTTCGCCAGCTCGGTATGCCGGCGCAGGCTGTTGCCGAGGAACAGGGAGCCTTCGAGGCTCAGCACACCCTCCACGCCCGTGGTGCGGTTGAACAGGAACTGCTTCGGTGCGTTGCGCCCGGACGCGGTGGCCGAGCGCAGCGGCGCGGCATACACCTGCGAGCCCATGCCCAGCGCTTCAATCACCGCGATGACGTCGTCGCCACCAGCGACGATCTTCGAGGTATCGGTCACCGTGACCGAGGCACCGTCGTCGGAGGTGAGGGTCACCGGCAGCACCGGCGTGATTCCCTCGACACTTGGCACGTCGGTCCCTGCCACACGCTGCCAGCCTGCCGGCAGTGCATCGGCCTTCGCCTCCGCCGGTGCCGCGGCCGTCGCCGGCGCGGACGACGCGCTTTCAGGTGAGGCCGGCTTGTCGCCGCAGGCGCTCAGCGCACCCACCAGGGCCAGCGCCAGCAGCGAGTGCGGCAGGTCGATCGAAAGACGCATCACGATTCTCCAGATGAGCGCACGGGGCAGCTGCCCCGTGCGCGGGTTCTACTCAGCGGCGCTTGGCGATGCGGGTCACGCGGTCGCCCTTGGGGTCTTCGGCCCCGCGCGACTTGTTGACCGCGAACACGTTGCCCTTGCCATCTTCACTGACGTGGTTGGGGAAGGTGCCGCCGTCCAGGTTGCCGACCACCTGGCCATTGCCATCGACCACGGTCACGGTGCCTGCACCGCGATTGGTCACATAGGCCAGGCCGGACACCGGCTCGAACGCCACGTTCAGCGCACCCGCACCCACGTCGTGCAGCACCTTGCCGCTGGCGATGTCCACGATGAGCAGGTTGTCGCTGCCCTGCGAGGCCACGTACAGACGGTTGTTCTTTGCATCCACGGCCACGCCCGAAGCGCTGACCGCGTTGCCGAGGTCGATCACCTTCTCGACCTTGCCGCTGGTCACGTCGATCACCGCCGCTTCCGGGGTACCCATGCTGACGGTGTAGAGCTTGCCGCCGGCCGCATCCAGGGTCAGGCTCATCGGCACGAACTTGCCGTCGTCCACGCCCGATTCCAGGGTGATCGGCTCCAGTGCCTTCAGCGTCTTCGCATCAAACACCGACAGGTGGTCTTCACCGGTGGCCGACGCGAACACCTTGCCGCGCTGGCTGTCGATCACCACGTCGCGGGCATGCGGCACAGTGCCGACCGGGAACTGATGCACCAGGCCCAGATCGGACTGGCGGTATACCGCCACGGTGTCCTGGCGGGTGTTGCTTACCCACACGTTGCCATTGGCGTCGTCCACGCCCACGCCGTACACCGCGTAGACGCTGCCGCCCTTGGCATCCGGCACCTGCGCCGGGGTGATCGCCTTGACCACCTTCAGCGACTTCGGGTCCACCTTCAGCAACTGCGACTGGGTGACCGGCGGGCGGCCGACCGCGGACGTGACATACAGGGCATTGGCAGCCGGGCTGTAGGCGCTCTGGTACAGGCCCTGGACCAGCTTGCCGGACGTCAGGTTGAACGCCTTTTCGCCGCTCAGCGGCAGGTTCGGCGACACCCGCAGGGTCGCCACCGCAGCGGCGGCCGGCTGGCTGGCACGCACCACCACCGGATGCTGGCCCGGCACGGCGTCGGCCGGCACGGTCACGGTGGCCTTGAAGTTGCCCTGCGCGTCGACCACCACCGGGGTGGCGTTGAGCACGGTGTCACCGCGCAGCAGGGTGATCTGCTGGCCGGGCACGAACTGGCGGCCGGTGACCTGGGCGTCGCTGCCCGGCACCACGTTTTCATTGCGGGCGCTCACCTGGCCGCGGAAACCGTTAGCCGGGGTATCGAACACCGGTTCGGCCAGCGCGCTGCTGCTGGCGACGGCAAGGGCCACCGCGAGCGCGGTACGGGTCAGTGCGGTGAAACGGGTCATGTCAGACTCCTTCTGTTGGGGACGCGCGTTGCCGCGCGGTGTCACATGGGTTGCCTTGGCATGGCCGCTGTAACGCGGCGGTGGCGGTCTGCCACGCCCTGCCTGGGTAAGCGAAAAACTGATCAATCGGCGCTACGGTCCGCTGCCGTCGGCGTGGCACTGCGGTCGGCAATGCCATACAGCTGGCTCAGCGTGGCTTTCAGCGAGGCCGGCAGCATCGGGCCGTGGCCCAGGCCGGGAAACTCACGGTAGCCGACCTGCAGGCCGGGCAGCTCGCCCAGGCGCTGGCTCAGCTTCCACGCGGCATCCGGGGTGGCTCCACCGATGCGGCGCAGGTGCGCCACCACGCGGGGGTTGTTCATGTCCCGCACGCCGCGGTTGCCGCTGCGTTCGTCGCCGCCCAGCATCACCGTCAGCTGCGCCGGCTGGCCACGACGGTTGTCGATGAACTGCTTCTCAAGATCACGCTGGGGTGCGCCCTGGCTCCACCACAGCGACGGACTGGCCGCGATGTAGTGCTGGAACGCCGCCGGGCGGGTGTACAGGGTGCTGAGCACGAACAAGCCGCCCAGCGAGTGCCCCCATAACGACTGCTGCATCGGGTCGATGCGGGCGCGCTTTTCCACCTCGGGCTTGATCTGACGCTCGATCATGTCCAGGAACTGGAATGCACCGCCGCCGCTGGACACGGTTTTGCCGCTTTCATCGTCGGCAACGTCGATCCACGCGGTGTAATCCTGGGTGCGGGCCGCGGAGTCCACCCGCAGGTCGTTGTCGTAACCGATGAACACCAGCACCGGGGCGGCCTTGGCGGCCAGTTCGGCGAGCATCGGCTGGTCCAGTACCATCGCCGCAGCATTGCCGTCCAGCATGTACAGCACCGGGGCCGGGGTCTTGCCGGGCGTGACCGGAACACCGACGTTCACCCGCCAGCGGCGCGAATGGTCGGCGCTGTCGATCACGAAACGTTCAAACCGGTAGGACTGCGCCGGCTCATCCAGCACGGTCTGGCCGATCTTCTGCAGCGGATTGCGCTGCTGGGCGTGGACGCTGCTCATGGCCAGCATGCACAGCATGACCACGACGGCGAAAAAGGAAGGTAAGCGGCTGGACACAAATGCAACACCGGGGTTCACAATCCACCCAGTGTAGCTCAAATGCGAATGGGTATCACTTGTAGAGCCGGGCTTGCCCGGCTGCTTTTCACGGATCCGCGTCAAACACCACGGTCACATCGCCCCGATAGCGCGTGCCCGGGTGCGCCAGCATCGCCTGCACCGCTGCCCCCTGCACCGCGAAACGCAACCGGGCCGGCCGCCCGATCACCACCGAGTCCGCACCGAACACCGGCGGCGCGCCCAGGCTGTTCAGCGCCACCGCCACGGCGGCCGCGCCACTGGCAACATCGCGGAAGCCCGGCAGGGTCACGCTGACATCCAGCGGCGCATCCTCGGCATCGACCGTGGTGTTGCGGATGCCACAGCGCCCGTCCGGCTGCGGATACTGGCACTGCAGCGAAACACTGAAGCGGCCGCTGCTGCTCACACCGAAGGCCAGCTCCCGCTCCAGTGCCGCCGGCACGATGCCCTGCTCGGTCCACGCCCGCCAGCCGCCCTTCGGCACCAGCAGCGCCCGGTCGCTTCCAGGCGGAATGTCCAGCCGGAACGCATGCCGCACATCCAGCCGGAAGTGCACATGCACCAGGCGGTCAGTCAGTGCTATTCCGTTGCCGAGATCGAAGTCGGTGCCCTCCCCCGTCCCCCCGAAGCTGTAAACGGTGGAGCCGGTGTAGATGCCACTGCGCATGTCCAGCGGTGCGGGCGTGTCCAGTGCGTATACGAAATCCAGCATGGGAATGGCGTAGTTGTTGGTGTTCACCCAGTGCAGCGAGCACACCGCCGAGCCCTGCCCCCCGTCCCGGCGCAACAGCATGCGCATCAGGGTGTAGGGTCCGTGCCCGATGATGCCGAAGTCGCATCCCAGCGCGCCGCCGCTGGAGGCGATGTGCTCCGCGCCATCACGCTCTTCGTCGGTGTACCGCATCGCCGCACCGATGATGCGCAGCTCGAGGTCGAAGGTGCTGGCCCCGTCTTCCGAGGTGACCTGCACCGTCCGCGGTGGCGGCATGCGGATGTAGAACCCATCCCGCCCCCAGTCGGTCACGCGCACGGCGTCCTTGCTGCCGCGCAGCGTGGTGTCGATGCTCCACCAGTTGCTCTGCCGGCAGCGCTCCATGTGCCCCTGCGCGCACACACCGGTCCACGGCGTGGTGTTGGTGAAGGTGCGCATGCTGGGGTCATTCAGATCGGGCTTGAATTCAGCCGTGATGTGCACGTCCGCCGCGCCGGCGGTGCCTGCCAGGATCAGCCCCAGCAATGTTGCGCACAACGTTCTGGCGGTCATGGGGCTTCTCCCGCCGCTGCCGCCGGGCGCTGTGCAAGGCCTGTCGGCGGACACTTCAGCACCCCCGCCATCCATACATCCCCTTGCGACCGCGTGACCTTGCCATCCAGCGCGAACTGGCACTGGTTCACCTCTGGGTGCTGCACCTCGAGCGTCGGCGCGCGCCGACTGACCTCCAGCGCGAAGAAGCCGTCCGCTTCCGTCACGCTGCGTCCGGCATGGTTGACCACGCGGGCACCGGTCAAGGGGCGTCCCTGCGCATCGCGGACCTGCCCCAGCACGGTGACTGTCTGCAGCACCTCGACCTCGCCATGCAGTACGCCGCCACGGTTCAGGTGGTACGGCAGCACCGAAGGCTGGATGCTGGCCGCCGGCGCACGGCGACCCTCGAAGTCGATCTGCAACGCGCCGGCCCGGTACGCGGGCACCGGCAGCAGGTTGCGACCCGGGCGTAGAACATAGCTGCCGCCTTGGCGGTCATGTGCACGCAGCGCGACGTCGGGGACGTCCGAACGCACATCGACGATCATCCCGGTGCGCGTACCGCCCAGGTGACCGGCCCCGGTCATCGCCATCCGCCCGCCTCCCACGGCCAGCGTGCTTTCCAGGTTCACACCCCCGCTGCGCTCGCCATGCAGCGACGACCGCTGCAGATACGCATCGCCGCGCAACGCCGGATGCTCAAACTGCGCGTTGCCGCTGACCCCGACGCCGTCCCGGTCTGCGGTTGCCTGCACGCCGACGCCCTGCAGCAGGCCCTGCTCGAATTCCCGCTGCACGCCCAGACTGGCGTACAGGTCACGTCCGCCCTGCCGGCCCGCGCGCGAACCCAGACTGCCACTGACGCGTCGCGGGTCGCGTCCGAGCGCGATGTTCAGGCTGAGGTCGACGCCACGATTGCGCCGCAGGCCGGTGCTGGCGCTGCCCGGTCGGTCGAACAGCGACACGCGCCAGCTGGCATCACTGCCCCACAGCCGCTGCCGACGACTGAAAGCGAGGTCGACACCGACGCCGCGACTGATACCGCGCTGGTGCGAAACACGCGCGGCCAGGTGACCGCTGTCGCCCACCCGGTGGTTGAGTCCGATCGCGCTGGTCTGCAGCCAACCGGCGCGAAGGTCGGTCACCTCGTTCGCTTCATACCAGGGAGCATCGAGCGGTTGCCGCTCCTGCCAGCTGCGGTTGTGCGACACCATCACGCTGCCATGCCGATAGCGCATCAATCCCTGCAGGTCGACACCGTGTCCATCGGCGCTGGAGGTGTACGCATTGGTGTACAGGCTGGCGCGGTCGTTGAGCTGCCAGTCCAGCGATCCGGCAGCGGCCCGCGCATGCCCGATCTGCTGCACGGCCACGCCCAGTACGGCACGGGCGTGGGCCAGGTAGTTGATCACCCCGCCTGCACCCAGTTCACCGGCCTGCGGGTCGTCCACACTGTCCAGCAGGCTGCGCTGCACACCGGCGAAGGCGCTGTAACGCCATCGTCGGCTGGGGTCCCGCCAATGCATCGGCTTGTGGATCACCGCGGTTTCGCGGCTGGTTTCGCGGCCATCCTCGATCACCCGCAGTTCCACCTCGTAGATGCCGCCGGGAAGTCGCTGCGTGTCCAGCCGCTGCAGTCCCGGGCGCACCGGCTGGCTCTGGATCAGCGCGCCGTCGCGGTACACCTCCACCCGACCTTCGCGGTTGGCGGTGACGTACACCGGATACAGACTGGACGCCTGCCCGTCCACGCGCAGGCTGTCGGAAGACCCGGCCATGATGCCGGCGGTGGTGAACACCCGACTGCTGGCGGCACGCGGCTGCCGGGTGACGCCCTGGAAATTTGGCATGAAGTAGCCTGCGCGGAAGAAGTGGTCGTTGAATTCCCGCTGCGCGTACAGGCTCTGCACGACGTGACGGAGCCCGCTGTCGACATCGCTGCCCCGGTCCACCTGGTAGTGTCCGTCCACGCTCCAGTTGCCGAGGCTGGCCTGGGCGTCCAGCGCGTAGCGGCCCGCATGGGTCGCACCCTCGCTGGCGTAGGCGTTGAGCTGGTGGTGCAGGATCAGCCCCCGGCTTCCCCCCTGCGGCAACGTGTGATGGCGTGGCGCGGCGACACCTGCCGCATCGGCAGCGGCACTGGCAATCGACAGCAGCGAACGTTCCAGGCTGTAGTGCAGCCGGGTCATCCCGGCGGGACAGTTGCGCGTGCACGGACCCAGCGGTTGCGGCATCGCCAGCGCGTTCTGCCAGCGTGCCCGCTCGGCCTCCGGTAAACGGCTGCCTGCGTGCTCCACGAACTCCAGCAACGACACCGCGTTGTCTCGCGACAGCACCGCCCGCGCATCGCCGAGATAGCGGCCATCTGCTTCTACCCGAAGGATCAGCGGTGCGTCGAAGAAGTGATGCTGGAAATCATCCGGCAACTGGCCGGCCTGTTCCAGCAGGTGCAGGCTGTCCAGCGCCACGGGTGCCGCCTTGGCGGACGCAGGCAGACAGGACAGCAGCATCGCCGTCGACAACGGAAGCAGGCGCGACATGAGATATCCAGCAGAGTTGAATCGGAAGCGGCACACGCGGACAGGTGCCGTGCGGCTGGGTGCCGCACGGCACCGGCACAGCGTGGGAAAGAATCAGGGCGTGCCGCTTTCGAACATCATGAAGACGTTGCCCTGGTAGTTGCCCTGCGCGTAGCCGCCGGCGGTGGGAGCCGCTGCCAGAATCTCCACTGCTGCGCGCTTGCTGGCCGCTGCTTCGGTGGCACTGGCCACCTCGGCGGCGGCCGCTGCACCGACCCCGAGTTCCTGGCCCGCCACGCTGACAGTCAGGCCAATCTGGTTGCCGGCACTGGTCAACAGCGCCTCGCTGCTCAGGTAGGCGACAATAGCGCCAAGCCCGCTTTTCATGTCGAGCTGCTGGCGGATCGGATCCAGCCGCTCGGTGGCCAGGTTCCAGCGCATGCTCTGCACGCGGCCGGCCCAGTCTCCCACCGGCGAGATCTGCAAGCCGGTGGGCGAAGGCACCACGGCCTCCACGGTCACCTGTAGGGGATACTGCTCAACCGCCGCCATCGCGCCCAGCGGGGCCAGCAGCAGCGCACCCGTCAGGGCACGCGGGATCATCATCAAACGCATAACGTCATCTCCACAGAAGGTTGGAACGGATGCCGCGTCACGGAACCCGCGCGGCCGGGCTTGAACAACGGAAGACGTCAGGGCAGCTGCAGTGGCCGGCGGCGTTCGCCTTCCACCAGCTGCAGTCGATGGCGCTGGCCCTGGTCATGATCGAGACGCTGTTGCCGCTGCGGCAGCAGGTGGATGCGCTGGGCCGGACTGCAGGTTTCCGCACGGCCGCTGACGGTGCAGGTGCGCAGGTCATCCAGCACGGCGGTACTGTTGCCGACGTTGTGCAGCAGCACATGGTCCGGTCCGTGCTCGGTGTGCACCTCGTAGTGCGCGCTGCCCGGATGGACAATCACGAACACGCCGTAGCCGGCCAGCACGTTGACCCCGGCGGACAACTGCGCGTCGTAGTCCCGTGCTTCTTCGTTGCTGAGCGCGAACTCATCCGCCGCCTTCGGCAGCACAGGGATAAAGCGAACGCGGTAGTAACGTTCGCGGCTGCGATCGCCCAGGAACACCAGACGCGCGGCCTGCTGTCCCTGGGCAGGAATGATCAGGCGCGCCGGGCTGGCGATCAGCCCGTCCCCGCCTTCTGCGCTGGCATCCACCACATGCTCGTGCGCACGCAGGTCCTGGTCATAGACGACCTCGCTGATCATGACCCGGACGAAAGCGGTAGCCGTTCCCCGGTTGCTTACCCGCTTGAGCAGACTGGCCTGGTCGGACTCAAGGTACTCATACATCGCCCCCACCTGGATGTCCGGGGCGGCGGCATTGCCGATGAGCGGCAATCCGAAAGACAACAGCAACGGCCACAGCAGTCGTTTCATCACAACAGATCCCACGGCGGAGCGCTCTGCATGCAGCTGTCGTCGCCGCACACCAAACAGGACGCGCAGATTAGGCGCGCGCACCCGCTCCACCCTATGCAACTTGTTTCAAGGCGGCGTAGGAATCCTTGCAGAATGTGCAACCGATACGCACAACGCCCCGTCAGACGGGGCGTTGTGCAGATGCATCATGGAGTAGATCAGGGCGTCGCGGCCGTGCGCCATGCCGCTACCTGGGCACGCGTACGTTCCAGCAAGGCATCCAGTGCCTGGCGGTCATAAACCTGCCCGCGCATCACCACGGTATTGATGCGGCGGGTGGCCTGGATGTCCTGCAACGGATTGGCATCCAGCAGCACCAGGTCCGCCGCGTGTCCCTGGCGCACGCTGCCATAGCGGTCGAGCTGGCCAAACCACGCGGGGCCGGCACGGGTGGCGGCTGACAGCGCCTGCGCCGGGGTCAAGCCCTCTTTGACGAACAGACTCAGTTCGTCGTGCAGCCCGATGCCGGGATAGTTGAATGAGTTGAGGAAGCCGGCATCGGTACCGGCCATGATCGTGACACCCGCCTGCTGCAGCAGCGGCAGCACCGCCGCCACCTGGTGATACTGCTGATGGCGCGCTTCAATCTGCGCCGGCGTGGCCTTGGCGGCACGCTCGACCCGCCATGCGTAGGTGCCCTGCAGCTTGGGCCCGATGTACTGCAGGTACGGATCATTGGCGTGATCGTCCTGGTCCAGGAAGTCCAGGATGCGTCCGCCGTTGAGCGTGGGCGTCACGTACACGCCCTTGGCGGCGAAACCGCGATACGCCGTGAGTGCGGTGTCGCCATCAAAGCCCGCATCCAGGCGCTGGTTTGCTTCTGCGCGGTTGATCCGCCCGGCAGCAAAATCGGCGGCAATCGCGGCTTCATCCTTGACCCCGGCTTTGTAGGCGTAATCCAGGTGCTCAATCGAGCTGATGCCGGCATCGACCGCCTGCTGCACGGTCAACGCCATCGGAATGTGGCCCGACGCACGCAGCCCGTTGGCACGCGCACCACTCACAGCCTGCAGGAACAGGTCCGGGGTCAGTGTGCTGTCGGTGATTTTGACGAAGTCAACCCGGTCATCGCGCAGGCGCTTGAAGGCGGCATCCAGATCGTCGCGGCTGCCAACCTCGATGGTGCCCTTCCAGACCGGCTTGATGCCCTCGATCTTGGCTCCGGAGGTGAACAGGCGCGGGCCTTCCAGCGTGCCTTGCGCGATCTCGTCACGCCACTGCAGCACCTGGCCAGGCAGGTCGCCGGAACAGTCACGGATGGTGGTGATGCCGTAGGCGATGTACAACGGCAGCAGCGCCTTGTTCTCCTCCACCAGCTCGGGCCCGCCGCCAAAATGCACGTGCATGTCCCACAGGCCGGGAATAAGGTAGCGGCCGCTGCCGTCAATCCGGCGCTTGGCGCTCCAGGCCTTTGCAATCGCAGCATCGTCGCCCACCGCCACGATGGCATCGCCGCGTACCACCACCGCCTGGTCAGCCTGTGTGGTCGCCTGTTCCACGTCGACCACGGTGGCATGGCGGATGATCAGGTCGGCCCGCTCGGCAGCGGAGACCGCCGGCGACATCGCCAGCAACAGGGACAGCAGCACTACGGAACGCTTCATGGCAGGTCGCAATGGGAAGACCCCTGCACCTTACGGCGCAGGGGCACACATTCACCAGTTAAATTTCACCATGCCATGCATTCATTGTGTAAATGCGCTTCAGGCGTCTGCCTGCATGGCCGGCCGCGCCATCACCTGGCCCAGCCAGCGCGCCACCGCCGGATGGCCGTCAACCTGGGCACCGACGTAAACGCCGTAGCCCACCACCTGCGCCACAACCAGATCGACCAGGGAATAGGCCTCGCCCACCATCCAGTCCTGCGCGCTGAGCCGCGCCTCGAGGATGTCCAGCAGTTCCTGCAGCAGCGCACGGGCGGCCGTGGCGTGCGCCGCGTTTTCAAGTTCACCTTCCGTGCTGGCCAGCCGCAGTCGATTGATGGCCGGCCCGTAGGTCACATACGACCACGCGCACCACGACATCGCCTGCAGGCGCTCGGGCGTGCCCTCGGCCGGCCATAGGCCCTGGGCCACGCCGAAGCGCGCGCCCAGCCACAGGTGGATGGCAAGTGCTTCGAAGATGGGCGTGCCGTCCACCACCAGGCAGGGCACCTTGCCGTTCGGGTTGATCGCCAGGTACTCGGGGGTGCGCTGTTCACCATTGCGGATGTCGATGCGGACGCGGTCGTGGGGGACGGCCAGTTCCGCCAGCGCACAGGCAATCGGTGTGGCGCTGGACATTGGGTGCCAATAGAAGACCAAAGACATGTGCATTCCTTTGTGTTGAGGGACGTCGCGGTGCCGCCAGCGGGGCTTGCACCATGGACACAGGCTAGCGACCATTGCGGACAGTTCCTGTCCTCGATTGTGGCGATCCTGCGCTCATGCTGACCACCTCGTCCCGACTGCTTCGCCTGTTGTCATTGCTGCAGTCGCGGCCGCACTGGTCCGGCCCGGCACTGGCCACCGAGATGGGCGTGCATGCGCGCACACTGCGCCGCGACATCGATCGACTGCGCGAGCTCGGCTACCCGATCCAGGCCAGCAGTGGCGTCGCCGGTGGCTATGCGTTCCGTGCGGGCAGGGCGTTGCCGCCCCTGCTGCTGGACGACGAAGAGGCTTTGGCCGCCGCGCTGGCCCTGCGCACCGCGGTGACCGGCACCATCAGCGGCATCGAACAGACCGCGATCACCGCGCTGGTCAAGCTGGAACAGGTGATGCCCTTGCGCCTGCGACGGCGCCTGGATGCGTTGCGCACCGCGATCGTGCCGACCCATCCCGGCGGTCCGGTGGTCGATGCCGGTCTGCTCGGCACCCTGGCGGCCGCCTGCCGCGACCAGTTGCAGCTACGCTTTGACTACGCCGACCGCAACGGCGTCGGCAGTCATCGGCAGGTCGAACCGCAAGGCGTGGTCCAGGCCGAACGCCGCTGGTATCTGGTCGCCTGGGACACGTCGCGCCAGGACTGGCGCACCTTCCGCATTGACCGCATTACCGCCGCACCGCAGGTCGGCGTGCATTTCCGGCCACGACCGTCACCCGGCGACGGCGACCTTGGCCGTTACGTCAAACAGATTCTCGCGCTGCCCAGTCACGCCGTTGAAGCGCAGGTCGTGCTGCGTGCCCCGCTGGCCGCCATGCGACAGCGGGTGCCGCCCAGCCTCGGGGCACTGGAGCCGCGCGACGCGGACAGCTGCCTGCTGCGCTGCGCCGAGTACAGCCCCGGGCTGCTGGAAATCTGGCTGATCATGCTGGAGGTGGAATTCGAGGTGTTGGGCCCACCGGAGCTGCAGCAGCATCTGCGTGACACGAGTGCGCGCCTGCTGCGCGGGGTGGCGTATGCTGAGCGGCGATGACTGCCCGCGCCAATTCCCCACGCACGCTGTTTGACCTGGACCTGCTGCGTGCCATGGTCATGGTCGCCGACTGCGGCAGTTTCACCACGGCGGCGGCGCGGCTGCACTCCACCCAGAGCACGGTCAGCCAGCAGATCCGGCGTCTGGAGGACATCGCCGGGCGTCCATTGCTGGTGCGCGCCAATCGTGATGTGCATCCCACCGATGCCGGCCATGCGCTGCTCGGCATCGCCCGCCAGATGCTGGCGCTCAACGACCAGATGCGCGAGGTACTGGCCGGTGCCACCGTGGCGGTCACCGTGCGCCTGGGCGTACCGGAGGATTTTGTCAGCCGCCGCACCAGCACCCTGCTCGGCCGCTTCAACCGCCGTCACCCGCACGTGAAACTGGAAGTGACCAGCGGCTTGAGTCGCGACCTGGCACAGGCCTTCGACCACGGTGAGCTGGACCTGGCCGTGGTCAAGCAGCGACGCGCCAGCCGGCCTGCGATGGCCTGCTGGCCCGAGCCGATGCGCTGGGTGGACAGTGCGCGCACGCCGCGCCTGCAGGAAGACCCGGTGCCGCTGGTGACCTTCCCGCCGCGTGGCCTGTACCGCGATGAGCTGATTGCGGCAATGGAAAGCCAGGGGAAGCGCTGGCGGATCAGCTTCACCAGTTCCAGCCTCAGCGGCATCCAGGGGGCGGTGGCCGATGGCATGGGTATCAGCCTGCTGCCCGCCCGCGCTGTCACCCGCGACCATCGCGTGCTCGGCGCACGCCAGGGGTTCTTGCCCATGGACAGCTTCGAGGTGGCGCTGCTGCATCGACCGGCCGCCGAGCCGATCATCGTGGATCTCGCCGCGCAGTTCGCGCGTCTGCTGGATCGCGGCCAGCGCTGAGCGCGGTTGGTTGAAAAAGCGACGTTCTGGCAGATGACGGTCCAGCGCCGCTCACGCCTGTCCCGCTTATAGGAATCATCCTAATCTGATGTCAGAAGAGCCTTGTGACGCGTTCAAGCAGTAAGAATGGCGCAAATCCCACGATTGCGTGCCTCCCTTGTCCAAGCGCCATCCAGGTCCCGTGTGCGGAAAATGTCTTCCGTCCGTTCTCAAGATTGCCCTTCTCGACGACCACGATGTGGTCCGCCATGGCAGTTGCGTCCATCTGTCCAACCACAACCGGCTTGAGGTGGTCGGCAATCATGCACGCAGCAGCGCACTGATTGCCACGCTGGCACGCTGCCACGTCGATGTGGCGGTCATCGATTACGCGCTGGCCGAAGGCGACCTGCAGGGCATGGAGCTGCTGCGCATGTTGCGCCGGCGCTTCCCGCGGGTGCGGCTGCTGATGTTCTCGGCCAACGTGCACCATGTGATGATCTCCAACACCATTGCGGCGGGTGCCGCCGGTGTGGTGTCAAAGAGCCAGTCACTGGAGGAACTGGCCCGCGCCGTCGGCCGGGTGGCCGCCGGCCACATCCACCTGCCGGAGGGCTATCGCGATGAGCACGCAGAACACCGGCTGACCCCCAGCGAACGTGAAGTACTGCAGTTGTGCCTGAGCGGCATGACCGTCACCGAGATCGCCGCCGTCCGCAACCGCAGCATCAAGACCATCAGCACACAGAAGCACGCCGCCTTCCGCAAGCTGGGCCTGCGCACCGACCGCGACCTGTTCACGCTGCGCCATCAGCTGGCGGTGTTGTGAGCACGGTTCGCTGCTACGCCGCAGCGCTGCTGACGGCCTGGCTGCTGGCGCTGTCCGCGCATGCTGCTGACGGTCCACGCCTGATCCGCGTGGCGGCCGACCCGTCACAACATCGTCTGCTCACCCCGGAAACCCGGGCGGCGCGCGATGCGAATCTGGTCAGCAGCTACGCCCAGCTGGTGAGCCAGGAAACCGGGCTCAGCTTCCGTGAGCAGCGGGTGGAATCGGCGCGCGCCGCACTGCAGGCGTTGTGTGATGGCCAGGCCGACCTGATGCTGCTGCTGGGTGGTCTGGAGGGCGCGCCCTGCAACACGCTGGTCGCCTCGCCCGCGTACTACCGTGGCCAGGCCCTGCTGGCCAGCCGCCACACCCACCCCAACCCACCCGAGCTTTCGCATCTGCGCCGCATCGCGGTGATCGGCGGAAGCCGCTACGCCGAGTGGCTGGCCAGCCATCACCCGAACCTGCAGACGATGTCGGTACCCACGCTGCGCGAGGCGTTGGCGGCGGTGGAAACCGGCGTTGCCGATGTGGCGCTGGAGCTGGACGTGGCCATGCGGCCGCTGGTGCGCCGCGATCACGGCGACAGCCTGCTGCTGCACGGCGCGCCCGGCAATCTGCCCGGCAGCCTGCATCTGGTGGTGCGGCAGCAGGACCACGCGCTGCTGGACCAGATCCATCAGGCGATGCGGTCAATCAGCCCGCAGGAACATGCGATGTTGATGCAGCGCTGGACCCGCGCCACCTACTTCAGTGGCCCCTCGCTTGCCGTGCTGTCACAGCATTTCCGCTGGGAACTGGCGACCATGGGCCTGACCGTGCTGTCGCTGCTGGCGGCCGGGTTCTGGCTGCGCCGCATGCAGTTGGCCGCACAGCGCAGCGAGCGCCAGCAGGCCCAGTTCATCGCCACGATGAGCCATGAAGTCCGCAACGCCGCGCAGACGCTGGTGTCCTCGGTGGACCTGCTGCATCAGTCCGGCCTGGACAAAGGCCAGCAGCAGCTGGCCGATGCCGCACGGGTCGCCGGCACCGGACTGCGCCAGCTGCTGGGACATGCACTGGACTACTCACGTCTTGCCGCCGGCGAATACCAGCCACGCCTCGCCTGGCAGGACATGCGGCAGCTGGCGCTGGAGTGCGCGGCAACCCACCGCCCCAGCGCGGAGGACAAAGGGCTGACCCTCACCGTGCGGCAGCTCACCGACCCGCTGCCCCGCATGTGGGTGGACGCCGACGCGCTGCGCCAGGTGCTGAACAACCTGCTCGGCAATGCGCTCAAATTCACCGATCGCGGCAGCGTGGAGATCCTGCTGGAGCTGAAGCTGGAACCCGAGCGCGCCACCTTGCTGCTGGGCGTCCATGACACCGGCATCGGCATCGCGCTCGATCAGCAGCACGCCGCGTTCAAGCCGTTTGCCCAGGTGCACGACGCGCAGGCCCACCGGGTGGGCGGCTCGGGACTGGGTCTGGCGATCTGCAATGACCTGGTGAAAGCGCTGGGCGGCCAGGTGAGCCTGTGCAGCGTGCCCGGCCAGGGCAGCAGCTTCGAGGTCCTGCTGCCGGTGGTCATTGAAGCCCCCGGCAGCGGGCCGGTTGGCCAGCCGCTGGCGGGACGTTCGCTGCTGCTGGTCGAAGACCATGCGCTGAACCGCACGGTGGTCAGCCGGCAGCTGGCGACGCTGGGCGCATCGGTCAGCACCGCCGCCGACGCGGCCGCCGCGCTGCAGGTCCAGGCCAGCGAGCCCTGCGGGGTGGTGCTGCTGGACTGCGTGCTGGGCGACATCAATGGCTACGACCTGGCCCGGCTGCTGCGCCGGCAGGAACTGGAGCAACAACGCCCGCCCGCCATGCTGATCGCGCTGTCGGCCAATGACGCACCGGCGCACGTGCAACGCTGTCGCGACTGCGGCATGGATGCGGTGCTGTACAAGCCCCTGGATACGCGCCAGCTGCTGTCACTGCTGGGGCTGGGCAGCGCTGCCGCCGGCGTTGCGGACCCGTCGCCGACCGCCAACGATGATCCGATGTGGCTGCACTATCTGCAGGCCGTGCTGGAAGAGCAGCAGGCCATCAATGAAGCGCTGCGTGCCCACGATGGCAACCGTCTACGCCACCACGCCCATCGCCTGGCCGGGGTGTTGCGCATGCTCGGGCAGCTGTCGCTGGCGGGCATCGCCTCCGACCTGCACGAACTGGACCTTGAGGAACCCGCCGACTGGCTGGAGGTGGAGCGCCTGCTGGGCTATCTGCGCCCGGCGCTGGCGCTGCTGACGCGCAGCTGCCCTACTTCAGCTGCAACGGGTAGCGCTGCCACAGTACATGGACCAGAAACCCGGTCAGTTCCGGATCCTTGGCCGTGATCGATGCGCGGATCTTGTCCAGCAGCACCATGTCGCTGCAGGTGCGCACGTCAGCGTGCCCGGCCTGCCCGGCCCGGCGCGCACGGTAGCGGGCCGCCCGCTGGGCATCGGTCATTGCGTATCCGAACGTGGGCGGCCGACCGCGCTTGCGCGGCAGCATCAGCTCCAGGGTGCCGGGGTCATCTTCATCACGCATGACGGATCGGGAGGAAAAACGGGGGCGCGAAAGATACCACGTCAGGCACTGGATTCGGCCACCCGGGCCCCCACCCAGACCAGCACGAAGCCCGCCAGCAGGCTGACCGCCAGATACACCGGCATGACCCAGCCGTGGCCATTGCGCACCAGCAGCACCGCCTCGAGCATCATCGACGAAAACGTGGTCAGCCCGCCGATGATGCCGACGATGATGAAGGCCCGCCAGTACGGAGCCGCCGCGCCCTTGGTCTGCAACCAGACCATCACGTAACCGACCGCGAAAGCCCCGATCAGGTTCACCGTCAGCGTGCCCCACGGGAAACCCGCGCCGAACTGGCGCAGCATCGCGTCGCCGATGATGAAACGCAGCGACGCGCCCAGCGCGCCGCCCAGCATGACCAGCCCGAGCTGCTGCCACCACGCGCCCGGCAGCAGGCTCATCCCCGCCCCTTGGCGGCGCGGGCCTGCGCACGTTCTGCACGCAGGCGGTCCAGCTTCTCTTTCAGCTTGATCTCCAGCCCACGCGGAACCGGTTCGTAGTACACGCGTTCGCCCATGGCATCCGGGAAGCCGGTCTGGTCCAGCGCGATGCCGCCCTCGGCATCGTGGTCGTACTGGTAGGTCTTGCCGTAGCCGAGCTCTTTCATCAGCTTGGTCGGCGCGTTGCGCAGGTGCAGCGGCACCTCCTGGGTGCCGGTTTCGCGCACTTCGGCCTTGGCCATATTGAAGGCGGCATAGCCGGCATTGGACTTGGCGGTGCTGGCCAGATACAGCACCAGCTGCGCGAAGGCGAGTTCGCCTTCCGGGCTGCCCAGCCGTTCGTAGATGTCCCACGCTTCCAGCGCCATGCTCTGCGCGCGCGGGTCCGCCAGGCCGATATCCTCGATCGCCATGCGGGTCAGGCGGCGTGCCAGATAGGACGGGTCACAGCCGCCGTCCAGCATCCGGGTCAACCAGTACAGCGCGGCATCGGGATTGGAGCTGCGCACCGACTTGTGCAGCGCCGAGATCTGGTCGTAGAACTGCTCGCCGCCCTTGTCGAAGCGGCGGGTGCGGTCGGCCAGCACCTGCTGCAGCATCTCCGGGGTGATCACGCCGTTGTCGCCGCCCGCCAGTTCCGCCGCGATCTCCAGCAGGGTCAGCGCCCGGCGCACGTCGCCGTCGGCGGCGGTGGCGATTTCCAGCAGCGCCTCCGCACTCACCTGCACCGGTTCCGCACCCAGCCCCCGCTCCGGGTCGTGCAGCGCCCGCTCCAGCGCCTCGACCACATCGGCCGGCGAAACCGCCTCCAGCACGTGCACGCGGCAGCGTGACAGCAATGCGGAGTTCAATTCAAACGAGGGATTTTCCGTGGTGGCCCCAACGAACACGATGGTGCCGCGCTCGATATGCGGCAGGAACGCATCCTGCTGGGCCTTGTTGAAACGGTGCACCTCGTCGACGAACAGAACGGTGCGGCGGCCTTCGGCAAAGCGCTGCGCCGCCTCCGCCAGCACCTGGCGTACCTCGGGCAGGCCGGACAGCACGGCCGAGATCGCGCGGAACTCGGCGTCGGCGTAATGCGCCAGCAGCAGCGACAGCGTGGTCTTGCCGCAGCCGGGCGGTCCCCACAGGATCATCGAGTGCACGTGCCCCGATTCCACCGCGCGGCGCAGCGCACTGCCCGGTGCGAGCAGGCGCTTCTGCCCGACCATTTCATCCAGGGTCTGGGGGCGCATCCGCTCAGCGAGCGGGCGCAGGTGGTCACGATCCACGGTCAGCAGATCGGGACCATTGAATGTCGTTCGGTTTCTGGCCACGCCCTTATTGTATGACGGCACATGGCAGCCGGGCAGAGCCCGGCTCTACGGGATGGACGTAGCGCGGGGTCATTCGCCGATGACGTCGGTGCCCTTCGGCGGGGTGAAGGTGAAGGTGTCCTTGCTGAAGGAAGGATTGCGCTTCCAGCCGCTGAACTTGATCACCGTGCGCTGGCCGACCGCGTCCAGCACTTCCATCCGGGCCAGGCCCTGCGCATTGAAGCCCAGCGCGGCGTACTGGAAGGCGGTTTCGGTTTCACGTTTGGGGCTCAGCGACAGCCACTGCAGGCCATCCCGCGGCGCAGCTTCTTCACTGACGTCGTACTGCTTGTCCAGCAGCGCCGGGGTGACCAGCGCCACCAGCGGGCTGTTCTGCTCCTCCGGGCCCTGCACGCGCTTGGTCGCCTGTTCCAGGTCCGGCTCGTACACCCAGACGGTTTTTCCATCGGCCACGATCAGCTGCACGTGCGGCTTCTGATACTCCCAGCGCAACTGGCTCGGAGCCGACAACGCGACACGGCCACTGGTGTTCTCCTTGACCTTGCCGTTCTTGTCGAACACCTGCTGGCTGAACTGACCGTCCAGGCCCTTCAGGCCCTGGGTGAAGCGGTTGAGCTCATCGCGCCCGCCGGCCCAGGCGCTGGCCGATACGGCGCTGGCACAGACCAGGGCAGCAGCAACAAGGTGGCGACGGAAAGAGGTCTGCATGCGCGTAATCCAGGCGGAATTGAAAGATGGAAGCAGTGTGCCCGGCTCAAGCTGAATGGGCGGTGCAGCGGCTGCCACCAGACAGCCGGCATTATAGATCGGCCTGCACCGTGCGCAGGTCGCCGTACAACACCTGCCCGCGGAAACCGCGTCGCACCTGCTGGTACAACTCGCGGAACGCCGGGTAATCGGCGGGCTGGCACAGCGCCTGCGCCCCGCGCACGGCGCGCTGGTGCAGACGATGCTGGGCCACGATCACCTGCCCTTCCCGGCTCCAGCGCAGCTGGTACTCGCCCGCGGCATTACGGAAGTCGAGATCGCGCGGAATCGCCACGATCGGTACGCCGGCCGGAAACTCCAGCCGGTAGCGCTCCTCGCGCAGGTTGTCATTGCAGTAGAACGGTGTGGCGTTCTGCTCGGCCGAGGTGTTGCTGTAGATGTCACGGAACGACTCACCGCCCGGTGCATCCGGCAGCGGCATGCCGCCCACCACACTGAAGTCGACATAGTCGCGGGCGTGGAAGTCGTAGCGATAGTTGAAGCGCTGGCCGAGGTCCTGCGGGTCGCCGAGCAGGGTGAGCTGCCCGCTGCCGTCAAACCCGGACGAGGCCATGATCGACTCCTCGACCCGGCTGCGGTTCTGTGCATTGAGGCGTGCGAACGCGGCGCGCAGCCCGATTTCGCCGACCTCGCGCAGGTCCTGTTCGGTGCGTCCCTGCAGGTTCCCGTCCCGGTCGAACTGGAAACTCACCGCAAAGCCGGCCCCATTGCGCGCGCTGTCATTGGCCGGCGTGCGCGCCAGCGCCGCGGTGCGGGTGTGCAGCACCGGGACGCCGAGATCGCCCTCGGGCAACTGCCCGAAGCGGGCATAGGTGCTGGTGGAATCCAGATACAGATCGAACTCGGGCACGTAGGTGATGGCGTGGTTGAACCGCCCCAGCATCGGTACCGCCGGCAAGGTCGGACCACCACCGGCCCCGATCAGCACCGGCGTGCTGTCGATACCACGGGCGGCCAGCAGCGCCTCCAGGATCACCACATGGTCCTTGCAGTCGCCGTAGTGGTTGTCGAGGATGCTCTGCGCCGGGTTCGGCTCCAGCCCACCATTGCCCAGGTACACTGCCACGTAGCGGATGTTCTGTGCCACCCAGCGATACAGCGCGTCCGCCTGCGCGCGACGGTCGTCGATGCCGTGGGTGATCTGGTCGGCCAGCCTCTGGATGCCCGGGGTCACCTGCGCGGCCACGCCTGCCTTGGCCTGGTAGGCGTGCGCCAGCTCGGACCAGTCCCGATAGGTGCTGGCCATGATGGTGGGGCTGAATTCCCAGGCGGCCGCCGTCCAGTTCTGTACCGGCATCGGCGTGCTGCGCTGGTAGCGCCACTCCCATTGCGCCAGGTCACCGCGCCGCTTCGGGCGGGTGCTGCCCTGCACGCCCCGCTGCTCCACGAACATCGGCAGGCTGGCCGGCGCGGTCAGGGTCACCCGTGCGTCGTCGTACTGGTTGAACACACTGAAGGTTTCCCACAAGCCAAAGTAGCCCGGGAAGTACGGCTGGGTCTGGGTGCGACGGGTCTGGTACACCAGCCGCGTGCCCGGGGCCAGATTGGGAAACACCACCACCCGCACCTTGCGGTCGGCATACATTGCCGCAGCCGCGCTGGAATAGCTTTCCTGGGTGTAGATGCGTTCGGCCGGTACCTCGCGGCGCTGCCCGTCGGCGGTGATGGTGTAAGCCGACAGCACCTCCAGCGTTTCCATTTTCTCGCTGTAGCTCAGGCGCACCTGGCTGAACTGCTCCACCGCCGCCTTGGTCTTGAGCAGGATCTCGTATTCCTCGGTCTGCACATTGCCGGCGTCGGGGCGCACCACGTAGTCGGCGCGGTAGCGGACGAAGCTGTAGTTGTTGCTGGCCTGGGCGTCGCTGGCGGGTGCGCTGGACGGCTGCGTGGGTGCGGCCGGGGATGGGGCCGGTACCTGGGCATTCGCCCCCACGGGCAGAAAGAAAGCAGCCAGCATCATCCATTGCTTCAGCGTCATCGGGGTTCCTTGGGGTGCCGAGAGCCGGCCAACGGCCGGCGCTACCGGAGAGGTCGGTTGCGATGGGGCGCAACCGGCTGCTTATTTGGGCGGTGGCGGGGCCAGCACGCTGCGGTCGCCGTTGTGCTCGGGTGGACTGACCACGCCGGCCATTTCCATGGCCTCGATCAGCCGTGCGGCGCGGTTGTAGCCGATCTTCAACCGGCGCTGCACGCCGGAAATGGACGCCCGACGGGTTTCGGTGACGATGCGCAGCGCCTCGTCGTACAGCGGGTCGGACTCGTCGCCGGCACCGGCACTGGCCTCGGGCAGGCCGCCCGGGCCGACCACCACGCCATCGCCCATCACCTGCACTTCGTCGAGCACGCCGCTGATGTAATCGGCCGGACCGCTGGCCTTGAGGTGTTCCACCACGCGGTGGACTTCCTCATCGGACACGAACGCGCCGTGCACGCGGTCCGGCAGTGCGGTACCCGGCGGCAGGTACAACATATCGCCGTGGCCCAGCAGGGTTTCCGCGCCGGACTGGTCGAGGATGGTGCGCGAATCGATCTTCGAGCTCACCTGGAAGCCGATGCGGGTCGGAATATTGGCCTTGATCAGGCCGGTGATCACGTCCACCGACGGGCGCTGGGTGGCCAGGATGAGATGGATGCCGGCGGCACGGGCCTTCTGCGCCAGACGCGCAATCAGCTCTTCGACCTTCTTGCCGACGATCATCATCATGTCGGCGAATTCGTCGATGAAGATGACGATGAACGGCAGCGCCTCCAGCGGACGCGGCGCTTCGCCCAGCTCCGGGTTGGGCTTGAACAGCGGGTCCATCAGCGGCTGGCCGGCATCCTCGGCGTCCTTCACCTTCTTGTTGAAGCCGGCCAGGTTGCGCACGCCGACCGCGCTCATCAGCTTGTAGCGGCGCTCCATCTCCGCCACGCACCAGCGCAGGCCGTTGGCGGCCTCCTTCATGTCGGTGACCACCGGCGCCAGCAGATGCGGAATGCCCTGGTAGACACTCAGTTCGAGCATCTTCGGGTCGATCATCAGCATGCGCAGGTCTTTCGGCGAGGCCTTGTACAGCAGGCTCAGCACCATCGCGTTCACCGCCACGGATTTACCCGAGCCGGTGGTACCGGCCACCAGCAGGTGCGGCATGCGCGCCAGGTCGGCCACGGTCGGCCGGCCGGCGATGTCCTTGCCCAGCGCCAGGGTCAGCACGCTGGCGGATTTGTCGTATTCCTTCGAGCGCAGCAGCTCGGACAGATAGATCATCTCGCGGGTGACGTTGGGGATCTCCAGCCCCACCACCGACTTGCCTGGAATCACGTCGACCACGCGGACCGACTTCACCGACAGGCCGCGTGCGATGTCCTTGTCCAGCGAGCTGATCTGGCTGACCTTCACGCCCGGCGCCGGCTCGATCTCGAAGCGCGTGATCACCGGGCCCGGATAGGCACCGACCACCTGTGCCTCGATGCGGAAGTCCTTGAGCTTGAACTCGATCTGCCGTGACAGGGTCTCCAGCGTTTCTTCGTCATAGCCCTTGGGCTGCGGCTTGGGATCATCCAGCAGCGCCAGCGGCGGCAGGTCCGAGCCATCGCCGTTCACGCCACGGAACATCGGAATCTGGGTTTCGCGCTTGGCGCGGTCGCTCTTTTCCAGCACCGGTTCGGGGCGCGGCTCGATCTTCACCGGCTCGCGCTTCGCACGGACCTCGGCGTCGACCTTGCGCACTTCCTGGCGTTCCACCCGCATGGCGCGGGTCTGCTGCCAGTCAGTAGCCTGCTCCTTCTTGCGTTCCAGCAGCGGCGGAATGGCCAGAATGGCGCGACCGATCTTTTCCATCACCGCAAACCAGGACAGCCCGGTGGCCAGGGTGATCGAGGCCAGCAGCAGCACCAGCACGAACAGGTTCGCGCCCAGTGCGCCAAAGCCCGCACTGAGCGAATTGCCGACCAGCCGCCCCAGAATGCCACCCGCGTGGGCGACATCGCCGGTAAACAGACGCACGTGCAGGAAGCCGGTGCCGGCAATCAGGAAGCCCACCAACCCGACCAGCCGCAGCGCCGGGTCGAGGTCATGTTCCGAGGCGTTCTCGCCACGCTTCAGGCCGAACATCGCAAACCAGGCCAACGCGCCGAGCACGATCGGCAGCACGAAGGCCATGTAGCCAAACAGCTGCAGCAGCACGTCGGCCACCCAGGCACCGACCCGGCCGCCCATGTTGTGGATGGGGGCCACCACGCTGCCGGTATGCGACCAGCCCGGGTCGGTCGCCGAATAGGTGAACAGACTGGCCACCAGATACAGCAGCGCCGGGGCAATGGCGATCAGCCCCAGATCACGCCACAGCCGCTGGCGGCGCGGATTGTCCGCGGCCGGCGCTGGCGCAGCCCGGCGCGAGGACGCCTTGCTGTCGGTTGACTTGGATCGCTCCGGGACCTGTTTCGCCACCTTAGACCAGACCTTGGGAATACTCTGTTAGTGCTTGATAATAAACGACTGCGGCGCAGTTTTCAGGCAAGGCCCTGCAAGCCCTGCCTGGGCACCCTGGTAGACCCGGCCCTGTCCCCCACAGGTTGCCGCGTTCCATTGGTCGCCTTGAATCACCTCGCCCGTGCCGCCACTCTATGGCGTGAACATGGGCACCGGCAATCACCCCCGGCACCCCGCCCCACTCTTCTTTACGCGAGTCTACATGAGCAATTCCAAGCCTTCCCGTCATCAGAAGCTGGTCATCCTGGGCTCCGGCCCGGCCGGCTGGACCGCCGCCGTGTACGCCGCCCGCGCCAACCTGAAGCCGGTGGTGATCACCGGCCTGCAGCAGGGCGGCCAGCTGATGACCACCACGGAAGTGGACAACTGGCCGGGCGACGCCCACGGCCTGATGGGTCCGGACCTGATGACCCGCATGCAGGCCCATGCCGAGCGCTTCGAGACCGAGGTCATCTTCGACCACATCCACACCGCCGACCTGTCGCAGCGCCCGTTCAAGCTGATCGGCGACAGCGCCGAGTACACCTGTGACGCACTGATTGTCGCCACTGGTGCCACCGCCAAGTACCTGGGCATTCCGACCGAGGAAACCTTCAAGGGCCGCGGCGTGTCGGCCTGCGCCACCTGCGACGGCTTCTTCTACCGCGACCAGGACGTGGTGGTGGTCGGCGGCGGCAACACTGCCGTGGAAGAGGCGCTGTACCTGTCCAACATTGCCCGCAAGGTCTATCTCGTGCACCGCCGCGACACCCTGAAGGCGGAAAAGATCATGCAGGACAAGCTGTTCGCCAAGGTCGCGGCCGGCAAGATCGAGACCGTGTGGCACCACACCATCGAAGAAGTGCTGGGCGACGACGCCGGTGTCACCGGCGTGCGCGTGAAGTCCACCCAGGACGGCAGCACCCGCGACATCAGCGCGCATGGCTTCTTCGTGGCCATCGGCCACCACCCCAACACCGCCCTGTTCGACGGCCAGCTGGCCATGAACAACGGCTATCTGGAAATCCGCTCGGGCCTGGGCGGCAACGCCACCCAGACCTCGGTGGAAGGCGTGTTCGCCGCCGGCGACGTGGCCGACCAGCACTACCGCCAGGCGATCACCTCGGCTGGCTTCGGCTGCATGGCCGCGCTGGATGCGGAGCGTTACCTGGATGCCAAGGGCGCGCTGGCCTGAGGTTCCGATTGGCCTCTGGCCATCTGGGGGACGCGCCTGGCGCGTCCCCTTTTTGTTTCTGCGGCACCTGCCGACGCGCATGGCGCGTCGCTACGCGGCTCCGGGCTTGTGGCAGGTCTGCTGGAACTCCACCGGGTCGGTGGCGACGCCGTCGACGTCGCGCAGGACGACGCTCCAGCGGGCGGTGCCGGTCAGGGTGCCGTGGCAGCGCATGTTCGCCTTGATCGGCGCGTTCGGATCGTCGAAGGTCGTCTTGCTCGGCTTGCACGCCCCGGGTTTGCTGCAATTGGCGGTGGTGAACTCCATGGTGACCGGGAACTGCGGATTGCCGGCGAACACCATGGGCTGCTCTTTTGAACTACCCGTGGGCAGCGAGACATCCGGCAGCGGGGCCAACACGAACGGCTCACAGGTCTTTCCTTCACGGAACAGGCGGATGCCCTTTTCCACACCTTTCATGGAGGCAGTGCGGAAGATCGGGTCCTGCAAGGCGGCCGAATCCTCCGGATTGGAGTGGTAGGCGATTTCGACCAGCACTGAGGGCATCGTGCCAAGGCGATTCTCGCCATGGTTCCCGGCGTTCGCCCCGTCCCGCACCGGGAAATTCTCGTATCCGGGCTGCGCACGAATCAGCTCCCGCATTCCGCACAGCACGCTTGTAGCCAGCGGACGATCCCCGGGCTTGTCAACGTGGTAGTAGACCTCGACGCCGCGAACCATGCTTGAGTCATTTCCGTTCGTGTGAAGGCTGATCATCGTGCCTGCATCCACATGATTGGCGTACAAGGGGCGCACACGAATGTCCTCTTTCACCTCCCGGTCGTTGGTGGCCAGATTCGGGAGCGAGTTCCATAGATCACGGCGATCCGGAAGCAGCGCCTTGATGTGATACCTGGACGACATCTGCTCCCATGGCCGATTCGAATTCGGGTGAAGCTCCATCGATCGACTCCTTGCCCGATGAACCGTCAGCGTGCTGCGCTCCTCAAGCAGCCGCTGCAGGGCGTCCCCGAAGGCGGGGGTGATCATGTCCTCACGAAATCCGAAAGCGACCGGTCGTTGGAAGTCCCAGCTGAGCGCGGGGTGCACTCGGACCAATCCGTGACCCGCGGAAACCATCGCGGTCTGGTTCGCGGGATTGTTCCTGGCGCGAGGCGGCACCTCCAGCTCTTCCGGGTAGTAGTACTTGAGCGGATGCCCCTGGAAATGGATGTCCACGTCACTGATCGGAAGCCCAGCTTGTTCGGCGTAGTGTCGAAGTGTCACTGCCAGCTCCTGCAGGAACATTTCGTCACCGTCCGGTTCTGGTCGGTAGCCATCCTTTACGTCCGCCAGGATTCTCATCGTCGACAGATCGATGGACACGCTCACATCGACCACGCGCAGTTCACCTCGGTGCTGGACATGCGCGGAGACCCTCCTTGACGCTTCCTTCTCAAGCACGTGAATCAGCTCTGGATCCACGTACCACGGCGCGTCCGAATCAGCATCACTCCTCGGTTGCGGGTGAATCGGCACCGGCGTCTGCGCTGCACTACCTATCGAACTGGGCCGCTCCGTGGCGATCTGTGGTGAGCTGTTCGTCTCCAACCCTGCCACGGCATCTGATTCCTCGAATCCGAAGGTCTGCGCGTTCGCCGCATGTGGAAGCGCCATTGCGATGCCCAGGATGAGTGCGCGGTTTCCCGATGTGAGACGCGGGATGTTTTCGACCATGTTGATGCTCCTTGAATGTCGTTCGCGCATCGGGCGATGCGCCGGCGGACTCTGCTCTTCGCGATGCGCCAAAAGTGAGCACTGCGTCGCTCTTTTTCAGGGCGCTGAAAATGAGCTTTTCCTCGCCGGGAACAGACCTCTGAAGCTGTCAACGTTTTTCTGCGTCGAACTTGCAAACAGCGCCTGAAACCATGCCCCGGCCTTGACGTTCCGCTGCGGACCGACGACATCACAGATGGCGCAACTCGCCTCTTATGCGCTTTGCATGGGCAATGGCGGCGGTTGGATCGCGCTGGACACGCATGGCGTGTCCGTACGGAATGTCGTGGATGGCTCGGGGTGCGGTGGGATCACCCCTTTTCGCCACGGCTGCCCTATCCTTCGGGCATGACCGAGTCACGTTTTCTGCACCGCCTGACCGACCTCCCTGCCGCGGACTGGGATGCCCTGCACGACGGCACCAACCCGTTCGTCAGTCATGCCTTCCTGGCGGGGCTGGAAGCGCACGGCTGCCTGCGCCCGGAGTGGGGTTGGCGTCCACGTCACTTCACCTTATGGGAGGGCGACACCCTGGTCGGCGCTGTGCCGGGCTACCTGAAGGACAACTCGCACGGCGAATTCGTGTTCGACCACGCCTGGGCCAACGCCTACGCGCGGCACGGATTGGACTACTACCCCAAGTGGCTGGGCGCGGTGCCGTACTCGCCGGTCACCGGCCCGCGCCTGCTGGCGCGCGACAGCCGCCATCGCGCCGCGCTGGTACGCGCATTGCGCGATGACGTGGAACGCATGGGCTGGTCCTCTGCCCACGTCAATTTTCACCTGCAGGACGAAGACCCGGCATTCGATGCGCACTGGCTGCTGCGCGAGGACATCCAGTTCCAGTGGCACAACCCTGGCCACTGGATGGATTTCGATGGCTTCCTGGCCGACATGAACCACAAGCACCGCAAGAACATCCGTCAGGAGCGCGCCAAGCTTGCCCGCACCGGCATCCGCTACCGCATCGTGCACGGCGACGAAGCGAGCACCGATGACCTGCAGACCATGCATGGGTTCTACCTGCAGACCTTTGCCGAGTACGGCAACGCACCCGCCCTCACCCTGCCCTTCCTGCAGCACCTCGCCACCACGATGCCCAGGCAGCTGGTCATCTTCCTGGCCATGGCCGACGGCGAAGCCGTGGCCGGAGCCCTGTGCCTACGCGGCGGTGACACCCTCTACGGTCGCTATTGGGGCGGCGCGCCGCTGGCGGGCCTGCATTTCGAGACCTGCTACTACCAGGGCATCGACTACTGCCTGCGTGAAGGGCTGGCGCGCTTCGAGCCCGGGGCGCAGGGAGAACACAAGCTCGCCCGTGGCTTCCTGCCGCAGCGGGTGCGCAGCCGGCACTGGCTGGCCGAACCGGACTTCGCCGGTGCACTGGCTGGCTGGTGCGACCAGGAGCGCGCCGACGTCGACCGCTATGCCGTGGCGCTGTCCGAGCACAGCCCGTTCAAGGCGCGGGAGCCGGCATGAGCCGTCGCTACCCGTGGCAACTGGATCCACGGCCTGACGCGCCGTTCCCGCCGGCGCAGACCGCCCTGCGCGAACCGGACGGCCTGCTGGCCGTGGGCGGCGACCTGTCGCCGGTGCGCCTGCTCAACGCCTATGCGGGCGGCATCTTTCCGTGGTTCTCGGAGGGCCAGCCGCCGCTGTGGTGGTCGCCAGACCCGCGCATGGTGTTCCGTACCGATGGCGTGCACCTGTCGAGCAGGTTCCGCCGCAGCCTGCGCCACAGCCCTTGGATCCTGCGCGCCGATACGTGCTTTGGCACCGTGATCCGATCCTGCTCGACCAGCCCGCGACCGGGCCAGGACGGCACCTGGATCAGCGACGACATGGTGCTGGCCTATGAAGCCCTGCATGCGCTGGGTCATGCGCACTCGGTGGAAGTGTTCGATGGCGACACCCTGGTCGGCGGCATCTACGGGGTGGCGATCGGTCGCATGTTCTTCGGCGAAAGCATGTTCAGCGCGGTCAGCGGGGGCTCCAAGGTCGCCCTCGCCGGCCTGGCCCGCTGCCTGCACGGTTGGGGCTGGCCGTTGCTGGACGCCCAGGTGGAGAACGACCACCTGCTGCGCATGGGGGCCGAGCACTGGCCCCGGGAGCAGTTCCTGACCCTGGTCCGGCGTCAGGTGCGTGAAGAGGGGTTCGTGGGCTCGTGGCGGCAGCGGTTTGGGGTGATCCCCGCGCGACAGCTTAACGATACCTTTGCATCATCCGGCCCAGACGCGTAAAATGCCCGCCCTTGAGGCCAGATCGGCCGTTTACAGAACTGCACAGGACTACATGTCGAAAGACGACTCCATCGAGTTCGAAGGCACCGTTAGCGAAACGCTGCCGAACACCACTTTCCGCGTTCGACTGGAAAACGGGCATGAAATCATCGCCCACATCTCCGGCCGCATGCGCAAGAACTACATCCGCATCCTGACGGGCGACCGCGTCAAAGTTGAAATGACGCCGTACGACCTGACCAAGGGTCGCATCACCTACCGCATGAAGTAAGCGGTTGGCGTAACTCCTGCGGGGGTTGCGACAGAAGGCCGGCCTTGCGCTGGCCTTTTTGCGTGGGCGCAATTCAGCTCATTGGGTCATTGGTCACTGTGACCGCCCTCACCCTGACATCGGTCAGGCTGCCTTGAAGCAGATTCGCACGGGCCTGAACAGCGTCATCTTGGCACCCGGTCCACTCCGGACCGCCACCCGAATGGCCCCCGACATGAAGAGCCTGTTTACCCTGTGTCTGCTTGCCTCCGCCGCTCTCACCGGCACTGCCATGGCGCAGACCCCTGCCCCGGCTGCAGCCGGCAGCGACTGCATTACGTTGTCCAGTGACCAGCAATTGGTCCGCAAGGGTGCAGACCGTTCCATCCTGCTGCGTAACGGCAGCGACCACTACATCGTGCACTTTGCCAGCTCCTGCAGCAGTGCGGGCTTCTCGAAGAAGCTCGATTTCGTCACCCGCGGCAACGAAGGCCAGCTGTGCGGTGGCCGCGCCAGCAAGCTGCGCACCGACTCTGCCAGCTGCGACGTAACCACACTGGAACCGATCACGGCGGAAGCCTTCGCCACACGCGCACGCCGCTGACCTGGCAAAGAAAAGGCCCCGGGAGTTCCGGGGCCTTTGTCTTACTCTACCGTGGCCGGCAACCGTCGTTCCGGCTCAGCCTGGGCTTCGACGAACAGCTCGTCGTCGCGGACGTCGATGCTGACCCGGCCGCCGTTGACCAGCTTGCCGAACAGCAGTTCGTCGGCCAGCGGACGCTTGACCTTGTCCTGGATGACCCGGGCCATCGGGCGCGCGCCCATCAGCGGGTCGAAGCCGTGGCGGGCCAGCCAGTCGCGCGCGGTCGGCGTGGCCGACAGGCTGACGTGCTTTTCCTGCAGCAGCATTTCCAGCTCGATCAGGAACTTGTCCACCACGCGCAGGATGTGCTCGAAGCCCAGCGGCTGGAACTGCACCACCGCATCGAGGCGGTTGCGGAATTCCGGCGTGAAGCTCTTGCGGATTACTTCCATCGCGTCAGTGGCATGGTCCTGGCGGGTGAAGCCGATCGAACGACGCGAGGCCTGCGCCGCGCCGGCGTTGGTGGTCATCACCAGCACCACGTTCTTGAAGTTGGCTTCGCGTCCGTTGGTGTCGGTGAGGATGCCGCGGTCCATGACCTGCAGCAGAATGTTGAAGATGTCCGGGTGGGCCTTTTCCACCTCGTCCAGCAGCAGCACGCAGTGCGGGGTCTTGACGATCTTCTCGGTCAGCAGGCCACCCTGGTCGAAACCGACATAGCCCGGAGGGGCACCGATCAGGCGACTGATCGAATGCGGCTCCATGTATTCGCTCATGTCGAAGCGCACCAGCTCGATGCCCAGCTGCAGCGCCAGCTGCTTGGTCACCTCGGTCTTGCCCACGCCGGTGGGACCGGCGAACAGGAAGTTGCCGATCGGCTTGTCGGGGTTGCCCAGGCCTGAACGGGCCAGCTTGATCGCCGACGACAGCGTCTCGATGGCCGGGTCCTGACCAAAGATCACCATCTTCAGGTTGCGCTCCAGATGCTGCAGCACGTCCTTGTCGGTGGCGCTGACCTGCTTGGCCGGGATGCGCGCCATCTTGGCGATGATGGTCTCGATTTCCTCGATATCGATGAGTTCCTTGCGCTCACCCTCCGGCAGCAGCCGCTGGCGGGCGCCGGCCTCGTCGATCACGTCGATGGCCTTGTCCGGCAACAGGCGGTCGCCGATGTGCTTGACCGAGAGGTCCACCGCCGCCTGCAGCGCGTCGTCGGCATAGGTCACGCCGTGGTGCGCCTCGTACTTGGGCTTGAGCCCCTGCAGGATCTCGTAGGTTTCGCCCACGGTCGGCTCGACGATGTCGATCTTCTGGAAGCGACGGGCGAGCGCACGGTCCTTCTCGAAGATGCCGCGGTACTCCTGGAACGTGGTCGAGCCGATGCAGCGCAGCTCACCGGACGCCAGCGCCGGCTTGATCAGGTTGGAGGCGTCCATGGTGCCACCCGAGGCCGAGCCGGCCCCGATGATGGTATGGATCTCGTCGATAAACAGCACCGCATTGGGCATCTTCTTCAGCGCGGTCAGTACACCCTTCAGGCGCTTCTCGAAGTCGCCGCGGTACTTGGTGCCGGCCACCAGCGCACCCAGGTCGAGCGAGTAGATCACGGCGTCGGCCAGCACCTCGGGCACCGAGCCTTCGACGATGCGCTTGGCCAGGCCTTCGGCAATGGCGGTCTTGCCCACGCCCGCCTCGCCCACGTACAGCGGGTTGTTCTTGCGGCGGCGGCACAGAACCTGGATGGTGCGCTCGATCTCGTCGCGACGCCCGACCAGCGGGTCGATCCGGCCACTTCGGGCCGCATCGTTCAGATTGCTGGCGAATTCCGCCAGGGCATCCCCCTTGCCTTCGCCTTCCCCGCCTTCGGCGCGCCCTTCGGCTTCGCCCGACGGCGGCACCTCGCCCTCCTCGCCCATCTTGGCGATGCCATGGGAGAGGTAGTTGACGATGTCCAGCCGGGTCACGTCCTGCTGGTTGAGGTAGTACACCGCGTGCGAGTCCTTCTCGCCGAAGATGGCGACCAGCACGTTGGCACCGGTGACCTCCTTCTTGCCCGAGGACTGCACGTGGTAAACGGCCCGCTGCAGCACGCGCTGGAAGCCCAGGGTCGGCTGGGTGTCGCGGCCGTCATCGTCGGCCAGGCGGGACACCGAGGCTTCAATGGCCTGCTCCAGCTCCTGGCGCAGGCGCTCGGCATCGGCCCCGCAGGCCTTGAGTACGGCCTGGGCGGACGGGTTGTCCAACAGTGCCAGCAGCAGGTGTTCCACCGTCATGAACTCATGCCGGGCCTCACGGGCGCGCTTGTAGCACTGTCCGATGGTGTGTTCGAGGTCTTTGCTGAACATGTTCTACTCCGGCGGCAGTTGAGAACAATATGCGGCCTAGCGGCGGAAATTCCATCACCCTGATGGAAGGGTGCGTTCAGACAGTGTTGGCACTCGCAGCCCGATGCCCGGACCTGCGCCCAGCATTGGCCGTCCGGCTGTGATGAGAATGTCATGGCCCCTTCGCGCGCCCTCCGCCCCCCCGGCGGCTCCCTGGCGCTGTTTCAGGAAAGGACGTGCGCCGGGCCGCGAAGCGGCCACGCGCGGCGGGGTTTACCCCGCTTTCTCCATCGTGCACAGCAGCGGATGCTGGTTCATGCGCGAGAATTCGTTGACCTGGGCGACCTTCGATTCGGCCACTTCGCGGGTGAACACCCCGCACACGCCGCGGCCCCGGGTGTGCACGTGGAGCATCACCTGGGTGGCCTTGTCCAGGTCCATGGAGAAGAAGTGCTGCAGTACCGTCACCACGAAATCCATCGGGGTGTAGTCGTCGTTCAGCAGCATCACCTGATAGAAAGGCGGCGGCGCAACCTCCGGACGTGCCGGTTCAAGGGCAACACCGTGGTCGTGATGGGGTTCTTGGGAAGGCTCGCGAGGCATCCGCCTAGTATAAACGCGGCCCCGCCGGATTGGACGCCGCTGGCCGCGCCCGTCACAATTCGCTCATGCATAGGACTTTCACGGGGCTTTCATGAAGACCACCCTCGCCCTGCTGCTGATGGCTTCGGCCTTCGGCGCACACGCCGCCACGCCCGATCCAACCGTTGCCAACGCGCTGGACGCACTCGGCTACCCGTACGAGGTGGACGAGGACGGCGACTACAAGATGGTCTTTGATGTCGAAAACGACCGTACCCAGCTGGTATTCGTGCGCTCGGCGGTCGAAGACTATGGCAGCCACCGCATCCGCGAGATCTGGTCGCCCGGTTACAACGCACCCACGGAGCAGTTCAGCGCCGAAATTGCCAACCGCCTGCTGGAAGATGCCCAAAGCGCCAAGCTGGGCGGCTGGGTCAAACAGCAGCAACTGGCCATGTTCGTGGTCAAGGTCGACGCCGATGCCGACGGCCCGGTCCTGGCCGATGCAATCGATGCGGCCACGCATACGGCCGACGAGATGGAACGCGCCTTGACCGGGCAGGACGAGTACTGACGTGAGCACCGCCATTGAACAGCGCTGGGCTCCCCATGTCACCGTGGCCACCGTGGTGGTCCGTGACGGCCGCTTGCTGCTGGTCGAGGAGTCCATCGACGGCCGCGCCGTGCTGAACCAACCGGCCGGCCACTTGGAACCGGGTGAAAGCCTGGCCGCTGCCGCGGTGCGCGAGGTGCTGGAGGAAACCGGCTGGCAGGTCGAACTGACCGCCTTCGTCGGCTGCTACCAGTGGACCGCTCCGGACGGAACCGCCTTCCTGCGCTTCGCCTTTGCCGGCGACCCGGTCGCCCATGATCCGGCCCTGCCACTGGACGCAGGCATCCTGCGCGCGCTGTGGCTGACGCCCGCCGAACTGCAGGCCGAACCCGCGCGACTGCGCAGCCCGCTGGTGCAGCAGGTCGTTAGCGACTACCTCGCTGGCCAGCGCTACCCCCTTTCACTGGTGAAGGAAGCGGCATGAGTACGCCCCGCATCATGGTCGGCGTGTCTGGCGGCGTGGATTCCTCGGTCGCCGCGTGGCGGCTGGTCCAGCAGGGCGAGCCGGTGGCCGGGTTGTTCATGCAGAACTGGGCCGATGACGGCAGCGGCGAGTGCCGCGCCGAGGACGACCGCCGCGATGCCGTGGCAGTGTGCGGCCTGCTCGACATTCCGTTCCACTTCCGCGATTTTTCCAGCGAATACTGGCAGGGCGTGTTCGAGCACTTCCTGGCCGAATACGCGGCCGGCCGCACCCCCAACCCGGACGTGCTGTGCAACCGCGAAGTGAAGTTCAAGCACTTCCTGGACGCGGCCCGCGAACTGGGGGCCGAACGCATAGCCACCGGCCACTATGCGCGGGTCGCCCAGGTGGGTGGGCGCTGGGCGTTGCTGCGCGGTGCCGATCGCAGCAAGGACCAGAGCTACTTCCTGCATCAACTGGGCCAGACCCAGCTGGCCGCCACCCTGTTCCCGATCGGCGACCTGCAGAAGAACGACCTGCGCCGGATCGCCCGCGATGCGCGGCTGCCGACCCACGCCAAGAAGGACTCCACCGGCATCTGCTTCATCGGCGAGCGTGATTTCCGCGAGTTCCTCGGCCGTTACCTGCCAGCGCGCAGCGGCGAGATCCACGACCCGCAGGGCAACGTGATCGCCCAGCACCCCGGCGTCTTCTACTTCACCCTCGGACAGCGCGAGGGCCTGAACATCGGCGGCGTGCGCGGTCGCCCGGCCGCACCCTGGTATGTCGTCGGCAAGGACGTGGCCAGCAACGTGCTGTACGTGGACCAGGACCGTGAGAGTCCGTGGATGCAGTCCACCCGTCTGCATTCAGAGGTGGCCCACTGGATTGCCGGCGCGCCGCCGGCCCGGACGTTCGAATGCACCGCGCAGACCCGTTACCGTCAGCCGGACGAGCCTTGCACGGTGGCGGTGCGCGATGATGGCACGCTGGACGTCCGTTTCGCCCAGCCGCAGCGGGCCGTCACCCCCGGTCAATCCCTGGTGCTGTATGACAACGAGGTCTGCCTGGGTGGCGCGGTGATCGCCGCCACCGACGCGCCGCTGGAGCAGCGGCTGCGGACCACCCCTTCTCCTTTTGAGGTAACTGCTGCATGAGTTTTTCCGTCGACGACCGTGTGCTTGCGCTGGCCGGTATTGCCCAGGCCCTGCAGCAGGTGCGCCGTATCGCCGAAACCGGGCATTCGGAGGCCGGCGTGGTCCGCACCGCCATCGACAGTGTGTTCCGGATCGATGCCGACAGCCCGCAGGCCATTTACGGCAACGCCGCCCAGCTGGCCCCCGGCCTGCGCCTGCTGCACAACTACTTCCGCAACCAGGGCCAGGACGAGATCCTGCCGCGCCTGGCGCTGGCCGTGCTGCAGCTGGAGCGCACCTTCGTGCGCAATGGTGACGTGGTTGGCGCGGTCAGCGAGGGCATCGCCCGCGCCCAGCGCCAGGCCGCCGAACTGGGCGACAGCGCACACCCGGACGTGCTGGCGGCGCTGGGAGCGCTGTATGCCGACACCATCAGTCACCTCAAGCCGCGGGTGATGGTCCAGGGCAACCCGCACTACCTGGGCCAGGCCGGGGTCATTGCCGAGATCCGCGCCCTGCTGCTGGCCGCGGTGCGTTCGGCGGTGCTGTGGCGGCAGACCGGTGGGCAGTACTGGGACTTCCTGATCTCGCGCAAGGCGATGGTCGAGGCCGTGGACCGCCATTTGCGTTGACCCGCGGCAATTTGTGCACTGCCGCTAAAGCTCCGGGGGGTACGGCCGATACATTCACCGTGCACCTCCCGAGAACGTCCATGTACTCACGCATTTTCATCCGTCTGGCCGCCCCCCTGGTCCTGACCCTCCTGCTCCCCCTGGCCATCGGCCTGGACTGGCCCGCCGCTCTGCGCTGGGCGATCCTGACCACGATGACGCTCAGCTGGCTGGGCTTTGCCTGGTGGACCACCCGCGCCCAGGCGCAGCGCTCCCCCGAGCATGCCCGCATCCTGCGTGAACAGGACCAGCTGCTGACCGAACTGCGCCAGTTCGTCGGCAATGAAATCGAAGGTTCGCGCGGTGAAGTGGAACGCGCCCGTGACCTGATCCGCCACGCGGTGGGCGGCCTGGGCAGCAGCTTCGACGCGATGAACCGCAAGTCCCGCCAGCAGAGCCAGGCCCTGGCCCGCATCGTCGACCGCGCCGGTGAAGATGGCGGTGCCGGCGTCGACGTGGCCCGTTTCGCCCAGCACGCCAGCCACCGCATGGAACAGCTGGTGGAAGCGCTGGAACAGGTCAGCGGCCAGAGCAGCACCACGGTTCAGCACATCGACCAGATGGCGCAGCACCTGGACGGCATCTTCGCACTGCTGGAAGACGTGAAGTCGATTGCCGACCAGACCAACCTGCTGGCCCTGAACGCCGCCATTGAAGCGGCCCGTGCTGGCGAAGCCGGTCGCGGCTTTGCGGTGGTGGCTGACGAAGTCCGCAACCTGTCCGAGCGCTCGACCACTTTCAACGAACAGATCCGCAAGCTGGCGCACAGCTCCAAGGACGCCATCGCCAAGGTCCGCGAAACCGTCTCGCACATGGCCTCGCGCGACATGGACCGCTCCCGCGAAGCGCGTCACGAAGCGGCGGCTATGCTGGACAACGTGGCCCAGATCAATGCGTCGCTGGGTGACGGCATGCGTGAGATCTCCGAATGCGGTCGTGCGATCGACAGCAGCGTGGCCGAAGCGGTGCGCGCCCTGCAGTTCGAAGACATCGCCACCCAGGCCCTGGGCGGCGTGCACACCCACCTGGACCGCCTGACTTCGATCAACCGCGAAGCGCTGGCCCTGCAGGAGCTGCTGCACCGTAACGGCGGCGTGTTCGACGAAGAAATCGTCAGCGCGCTGCAGCGTACCGGCAACCGCCTGCGCGACATGCGCGTGGAGTGGGAGCGCCCGCCGCACAAGGCGGTGGCGCAGCAGAACATGTCGGCCGGCGCGGTCGAACTGTTCTGACCGGATGCACCCTGCCGGCAACGGCAACCCCAACGGCCCCGCCACTCCCGGGGCCGTTGTGCATGCACAGCTCCCCCCAGCTTTGTAGATGACACCTCATGCTGTTGAACGCCCCCAACGCAGCACTGATCGCCAGCACCGTCACCGAACTCCCGGTCGACGCCACGCGCCTGCCTGTCACTTCGGCCCCACCGCCGAACGGCCGCGCACTGCTGCCGGTGCTGGAGCAGCTGGCCCAGCAGGAACTGGCCCGCCTGATTGCCGCGCAGCCCGCACCCTCGCCCTCCCCCACGGCAGACCCCGCCTACGCCGGCCTCGCCTGGGATCTGGGCCTCAGCGGCGACGAGTTCGATCCTGTCGCGCACACCCGGTGACGTCGTCCCGGTGATTGCACACGCTACGTAACGCCGGGCTCTGCCCGGCTGCTGTTGGATTTGTGCGAAAAGCCGGTGTTCATCGGTTCCGAATTTGGGCGTACCGGGGTGGGTTTGCGGGACACGCCGTGAATACATCCCTGTAGGCTCGTCAAAA